>JAJLLC010000048.1:0-129311 GCA_033838285.1 Pseudomonadaceae bacterium | reverse complement strand
AACACGCCGAGCAGCACCACCACCAGCGGCAGGTTGCCGCCGCGGCTGATCAGGTAGGGCTTGAGCACGTTGTCCACGCCGCTGATGACGAACATGCCCCAGATGCCGAGAAACACCGCCATGCCGTAGCTGCCCTGGCTGACCAGCCAGGCGGTGGCGGGTATCCACACCAGCGGCGGGCCCATCGGAATCAGGCTGAGGACGAAGGTGACGATGGCCAGCACCAGCGCCCCCGGCACTCCGGCGATGTAGAAACCGATCAGCGCCAGCACGGCCTGGGCCGCGGCGGTGCCGATCACGCCGTTGACCACCCGCTGCACGGTACCGGCCACCAGCTCCAGGTAATGCCCGGCGCGGTCGCCGATCAGGCGTTGCAGCAGGCTCTGCACGAAGGCCGCCATGCGCGGGCCGTCGCGGTAGAAGAAGAACACCAGCACCAGGCTCAGGGCCAGCTCCAGCATGCCGCCGCCGAGCTGCGCGCTACGCGCCAGCAGCCAGTTGCCGACCTGCCCCAGGTAGGGGCGCACGGTCTCCAGCAGCTCGCCGCCTTCCTTGTCGATGCGCGTCCACAGCCCGACCAGGCGCTCGCCCACCAGCGGCAGGCCGCCCAGCCAGGCAGGCGGATCGGGCAGGCCGTCGACCTCGAAGTCCTTGAACAGCGCCGTGGCGTCGCGGATATGGTCGGCCAGGTTGAAGCCCAGCCACACCAGCGGCACCGCCACCAGCACCATCCAGCAGGCGGTGAGAATGGCTGCGGCGGAATTTTCCCGGCCATTCAGGGCATGGGTCAGCAGGCGCATCAGCGGCCAGCTGGCGAAGGCCAGCACGGCGGCCCAGAACAGCGCGGAGAAGAATGGCGCCAGCACCCAGGCACAGGCCCCGAGCAGCGCCAGCAGGAGTATCTGCACCAGCAGACGGTCGTTGTTCAGCATGATCGGGCAATCCTCGGCCTTGGGCCGTCAGTGGCCCAAGGCGCCATCATCTTTCACGGCAGGCGGCGCAGCAACAGGCCGTTGTCGTCGCCCTCGCCCAGTTCCAGGCGATTGCCGCGCACGCCGCGCGCCTCCAGGGCGGCGCGCCACTGCTCGGCGTGGGCACCGGCGAGGCTGACGCGCAGGGTGCGGTCCAGGCTGATGGTGCGTGCCAGCAGGTCGGCCCAGTCGCCATCCGGCTCGCCCAGGCGCAGCTGCAGCTGGCCGCTGTCGCGCAGCTGGCGCAGCAGCGTGCCGGCGGCCGGCAGGATCTCGCCCAGCGGCGCATTGGCGTCCAGCTGCTCGACGTGCAGGTAGGAGCGACGGTTGCCGCGGGTGATGCCGTAGAGCGCCAGCAGGCTGTCCTGGCTGGGCTCGGCCAGGCGCAGCAGCAGGTAGCTCTGACGCTCCTCCGGGCCATAGAGCTTGGAGTTGCCGAAGATGGCGTTGGCGAACAGGCTGCTGGAGCCGCAGTCGCGGCCCTCGCACCAGAACAGCAGCTCGGCCCCCGCCGCCGCCAGCTGGCCGCGTGCGGCGGCCAGCGCCTCGGCGGGCGCATGGCCGTCGGGCAGCCGGTAGGTCAGCGCGCGCAGGCGGCCCTCGGTCAGCACCTCGCGGGTCGGGCGCAGCTGACCGCTGATGCGGCGCAGGCCATCCTGGGGGTAACGCCGCTCGGCGTCGGCCTGGTCGCTGTAATCGACCAGCTCGGCGCGGGGAAAGCGGCTCAGCACCTCGAGATCCTGGCCGCCGGCGGCATCGGCCGCCATCAGAGCGGGCGAACACAGGCCCAGGCAGAACGACAGAATATGGTGACGCATGCGGCTCCTTAGCGTGTCAGCATGCCCTGGGCGGTCTTGACCAGGGCGGACTCTTCCTGCGCGCGCGGCGGCACCTGCAGGCCGCGCTGCACCGCCGGGCGGGCGGCGATGGCGGCCAGCCAGCGCTGCACATGCTCCAGGCCGTCGAGCGAGACACCGGCCCAGTCGTGGATGCGCACCCAGGGAAAGGTGGCGATATCGGCGATGCCATAGTCGCCGGCCAGGTACTCGGCCTCGCCCAGGCGCCGGTCGAGCACTTCGTAGAGACGGCAGGTCTCGTGCTGGTAGCGGTCGATGGCGCCCTGCAGCTTCTCCGGGAAGTAACGGTAGAACACGTTGGCCTGGCCCTGCATGGGCCCTACCCCGCCCATCTGGAACATCAGCCACTGGATGGCCAGCGAGCGCCCCTTGGCATCGCCGGGCAGCAGCTTGCCGGTCTTCTCGGCCAGGTAGATGAGAATGGCGCCGGACTCGAACACGGCGAAGCCGTCGTCGACGATGGCGGGAATCCGTCCGTTGGGGTTGATGCGCAGGAACTCGGGGGTCTTCTGTTCCTGCCTGTCGAAGGACAGCGCGTGCACCTCGTAGGGCAGGCCCAGCTCCTCCAGGGCGATGGAGATCTTGTGCCCGTTGGGCGTGGCGGCGGTGTACAGCTCGATCATGACAACCTCCGAAGCGATGCGCACAGCCTCGGCAGTTGCCGGGGCTGCGTCAAGGGCGGCGGAAGAATGGATTGAAACAGTCTGCAACCTGCTGTGCGCCAGCCTCGTCGTTGAGATGCAGGTGATGGCCGCCGGGCAGGATGTGAGTTTCGAAGTTCGCCTGCTCGATCAGCCCCTTGAGGCGTGGCTCGACATTCATCTGCCCGCCCTCGGCGAGGATCAGGCTGACCGGACACTGCACGGCGCGAACGAAGTGCTCGACATGGGCGAAGGTCAGGCGCATCACCGAGGGCAGGGTCAGGCGGATGTCGGTGCGCCAGGTGTAGCCGCCCGGCACTGGCTCCAGGCCACGCTGGGCCAGCAGCTCGGCGGCTTCGCGGCTGACCGCCACCACGCCCTTCATGCGCGCCTGCACGGCCTTGTCCAGGTCGGGGTAGACCGGCTTCTGCTTGTCGCGCACCGCCAGGCGGGCGCGCAGCGCATCGCCCAGGCGCTTGGGCGCGCTGTCAGCCTCGGCCGTGTAGGGCACCAGGCCGTCGATCAGCGCCAGGCGCTCGATGCGCTCCGGTACCGCCGCCGCCAGCAGGGTGGAGATGATGCCGCCGAGCGAATGGCCGAGCAGCGAGAAGCGCTGCCAGCCGAGCTGCTCGGCCACCAGCAGCACGTCCTCCAGGTACTCCCACATGCTGTAGCTGGAGTTGCTGGCATAGTGGCCGGAGTGGCCGTGACCGGGGAAGTCCAGGGCGACGATGCGCAGCCCTTCTAGCTTCGGCGCCAGGCGGGCGAAGGTCATGGCGTTGTCCAGCCAGCCATGCAGGGCGATCACCGGGAGGCCGTCCTCGGGACCGAACAGGTGCGCGGCCAGCTCCACGTGCGGCAGGCCGAAGCGGGTCTCCTCCACTCTCAGGCTCATGCCGAACGCTCCATGTCCTGTCCCTGCCAGCGGGCGAACAGCTCGCGCAACAGGCGCGCGGTGTCCTGCGGGCGCTCCAGGGGGAACATGTGGCCACCGGGCAGGTTGTGATACTCGCCCTTGGGCACGCGATTGACCTGGCGGGCGTGGTGCGGCAACACCACCCGGCTGTGCCGCCCGCGCACCACCGCCAGCGGCACGGCCAGCTGCTGCGGGCGCCCCGGCACGGTGTGCGGCACGCTGCGGTAGATGCTGATTTCGGTGGCCGGGTCGAAGCGCAGGCGCAGGCCGCTGCCCTCCTCGCGCAGACCGTGGCGCACGTAGGCATCCAGGCAGTCCGGATCGAAGCGACGGAACAGGCTCTTGCCGGCGAAGTAGTCGCGCGCCTCGGCAAGGTCGCCGAAAGACTCGCGACGGCCGATGGTCCTGCCCGCCGGGGTGATCCGGTCGATGAAACCGAAGCGCTTGGCGGCGCGGATCACCAGACGGTCGACACCGGTGAGCAGCGGCGAGTCGAGCATCGCCACGCCGCGGTACAGCTCCGGTCGGCGCAGCGCGGCATGGTAGTGCAGCACGCCGCCAAGGGAATGGCCGACGCCCCAGACCGGCTCGTCGCCCCGCTCCAGATGCAGGATCAGCTCGTCGACCAGGTTGTTCCAGTTGTCGTCCACCGGAAAGCGCGGATCGTGGCCATGCTGGCCGAGATGGCGCACGCGGTAGTCCGGCGCCAGGGCGTCGAACAGCTTGGCGTAGGTGGCCGAGGGGAAACCGTTGGCGTGGGCGAAGAAGATGGTTTGCGACATGGCGGCTGGACTACTGGAAAGTACCAGGCGATTGTCCGGCAGGTCAGGTTGGGCGGCAATCGGAGAAAGGTGCCAGATACGCCAAAGAACAGGTGCAGCGCGCCAAAAGGTGCGCCGCAGAGGGGCCGGGGCTGCCTTGCACAGCCCCGGGGCGTTATCAGGCGGCCTGGCGGAGCGGCTCGCCGAGCAGGCGGTCGAGCACCGCGGCGACCAGCAGGGTCAGCCCCACCGGCAGCAGCCAGCCGAGGCCCTGCTCGGCCAGCGGCAGATGGGTGAAGACAGCCGGCACCAGGCTCTTCAGCCCTGCCGCGTTGAAGGCATCGACCAGGCCGAACACCAGGGTCACGCCCATCACCGGGACGAACACCCGCCGCGCCGAACACCAGAAGCCGCCCAGCAGGCTCAGCGCGACCAGCACGATGGCCAGCGGATAGAGGCCGACCAGCACCGGCACCGACACGCTGATCAGTTGAGTCAGGCCCTGGTTGGCCACCAGCAGGCTGAACACACCGAAGGTCAGCACCACGGCGCGGTAGGACACCGGCAGCAGCTTGCTGAAGTATTCGCCACAGGCGGTCAGCAGGCCCACCGCGGTGGTCAGGCAGGCCAGGGTGATGACCACCGCAAGCAGCAGGCTGCCGTAGATGCCGAAGGTGTGCTCGACATAGGTGGTGAGAATCTGCACGCCGTTCTGCGCATCACCGGCGATGCCCTGGCTGGTGGCGCCGAGGTAGAACAGCGCCAGGTAGACCAGCGACAGGCCGATGGCGGCGATGATGCCGGCGATCACCGAATAGCGGGTGATCAGCGCGCCGTCGCTGACGCCACGATCCTTGATCGCAGTGGCGATGACGATGCCGAATACCAGGGCCCCGAGGGTATCCATGGTCAGGTAGCCCTGCAGGAAGCCCTGCACGAACGGCATGGCCTGGTAGCTTTCGCTGACCGCACCGATCTCGCCGGCCGGCGCCAGCAGGGCCGCGCCACCGAGCACCAGCAGGGCGGCGAGCAGCAGCGGCGTGATCAGCTTGCCGATGCTGTCGACCAGCTTGCCCGGGTTGAGGGCGAGGAACAGCACCGCGGCGAAGTAGGCCACGCTGTACAGGGCCAGCGGCAGCGGCTCGTTGCCGGCAAAGGGCGCCACGCCCATCTCGAAGGACACCACGGCGGTGCGCGGGGTGGCGAACAGCGGGCCGATGGCCAGGTACACGGCCACCGCCAGCAAAGTACCGGCGCGCCGGCCGAGCGGCGCGGTCAGCTCGTCCATGCCGCCGCCGACCCGGGCCAGCGCGACCACGGTGAGCAGCGGCAGGCCGACACCGGTGATGAGGAAGCCGAAGGCGGCGGACCAGACGTTCTCACCCGCAGCCATGCCGGCGCTGGGCGGGAAGATGATGTTGCCGGCGCCGAGGAACAGGGCGACGGTCATGAAGCCAAGGGCCAGGAGGTCGAGGCTTTTCAAACGGTTCATAGCAGGAAGTACCACAGGCAGAAATTCATGGGAAAACGGCAGGGTTTCCGCTGGATTGGGAAACGTCGCTCCCCGGGTTTGCGGGCAGCGACCTTGGCTCCTGCCCTGCCCTTGTGGGGCCTGGCGGGAAAATGGTTGCGAGACTAACGATTTTTCCGGCACACCGCGCCCGGTGGTGGTCGGGCTGTCGACGCGACGCAACAAAGTGTCGCGACGAGACAACTTCTGACGAGCCGGCCAGAAATGAAAAAGGCCGCCCGAGGGCGGCCTCCTTCAGTCGCGAGCGCCTCAGGCGTTCTTGACTTCCCAGCCGGTCAGCTCGGCCAGGGCCTTGCCGATGTCGGCCAGGGAACGCACGGTCTTCACACCGGCGTCCTGCAGGGCGGCGAACTTCTCGTCCGCGGTGCCCTTGCCACCGGAGATGATGGCACCGGCGTGGCCCATGCGCTTGCCGGGCGGCGCGGTGACACCGGCGATGTAGGACACCACCGGCTTGGTCACGTTGGCCTTGATGTAGGCCGCGGCTTCTTCCTCGGCGCTGCCGCCGATCTCGCCGATCATGACGATGGCTTCGGTCTTCGGGTCTTCCTGGAACAGCTTCAGGATGTCGATGAAGTTGGAGCCCGGGATCGGGTCACCGCCGATGCCCACGCAGGTGGACTGGCCGAAGCCGGCGTCGGTGGTCTGCTTCACGGCTTCATAGGTCAGTGTGCCGGAACGCGACACGATGCCGACCTTGCCCGGCAGGTGGATGTGACCCGGCATGATGCCGATCTTGCACTCGCCGGGAGTGATCACGCCCGGGCAGTTCGGGCCGATCAGGCGCACGCCCAGCTCGTCGCACTTGACCTTGGCTTCCAGCATGTCGATGGTCGGGATGCCTTCGGTGATGCAGACGATCAGCTTGATGCCGCCGAAGGCCGCTTCGAGGATGGAATCCTTGCAGAACGGAGCCGGAACGTAGATCACCGAGGCATCGGCGCCGGTGGCTTCCACGGCTTCCTTGACGGTGTTGAACACCGGCAGGCCGAGGTGGGTGGTGCCGCCCTTGCCGGGGGTCACGCCGCCGACCATCTTGGTGCCGTAGGCGATGGCCTGCTCGGAGTGGAAAGTGCCCTGGCTACCGGTGAAGCCTTGGCAGATGACTTTGGTGTCTTTGTTGATCAGGACGCTCATTACTTGCCCTCCGCGGCTTTGACGACCTGCTGGGCAGCGTCGGTGAGGCTGGTAGCCGCGATGATGTTCAGACCGCTGTCGGCCAGGACCTTGGCCCCCAGCTCGGCATTGTTACCTTCCAGACGGACCACGACCGGCACTTTCACGCCGACTTCCTTGACCGCACCGATGATGCCTTCGGCGATCATGTCGCAGCGCACGATGCCACCGAAGATGTTGACCAGAACGGCCTGCACGTTGCTGTCGGACAGGATGATCTTGAACGCTTCGGTGACGCGCTCTTTGGTCGCACCGCCGCCCACGTCGAGGAAGTTGGCCGGCTTGCCGCCGTGCAGGTTGACGATGTCCATGGTGCCCATGGCCAGGCCGGCACCGTTGACCATGCAGCCGATGTTGCCTTCCAGCGCGACGTAGTTCAGCTCCCACTTCTGCGCATGGGCTTCACGGGCGTCGTCCTGGGACGGGTCGTGCATGGCGCGCAGCTTGGGCTGACGGAACATGGCGTTGGAGTCGATGTTGATCTTGGCGTCCAGGCAGTGCAGGTTGCCGTCCTTCTTGATCACCAGCGGGTTCACTTCCAGCAGGGCCAGGTCGTGATCCTGGAACAGCTTCGCCAGGTTGACGAAGATGTGGGTGAACTGCTTGATCTGGTCGCCCTGCAGGCCCAGCTGGAAGGCCAGCTCGCGGCCCTGGAACGGCTGAGCGCCGACCAGCGGGTCGATGGTGGCCTTGAGAATCTTCTCGGGAGTGTCGTGGGCGACCTTCTCGATGTCCACGCCGCCTTCGGTGGAGGCCATGAACACGATGCGACGGCTGGAACGGTCGACGACGGCGCCGAGGTACAGCTCCTTGTCGATGTCGGTGCAGGACTCGACCAGGATCTTGCTGACCGGCTGGCCATTGGCGTCAGTCTGGTAGGTCACCAGACGCTTGCCCAGCCAGTTGGCGGCGAAGGCCTTGGCGTCTTCCTTGCTCTTGACCAGCTTTACGCCACCGGCCTTGCCGCGGCCACCGGCGTGCACCTGGGCTTTGACAACCCACTCGCTGCCACCGATCTTGTCGCAGGCCTCGGCCGCTTCTTCCGGGGTGTCCACGGCGAAGCCCTTGGATACAGGCAGGCCGTATTCAGCGAACAGCTGCTTACCCTGATACTCGTGAAGATTCATGCTTGTCTACCGTTCTTCGTTTAGGTATTGCGCATTTCGACGCTGCGCTCATGGCGCCGCGCCACCTGTGACTGCTCTGGTTAGCAGTCCGACGGGCATTCCTGCGACCGGCCCTTGCGAGCCGCCACGGGCCGCCCGCCGTGGTTTTATCGATTAGAGGTGCCGCCGGGGCGGCACCTCAGGCCTCAGCGCTTCTTGCGATTGGCGATGTGGATGGCGTGGCCATTCACCGCCAGGGCCGCTTCGTGCAGGGCCTCGGACAGGGTCGGGTGCGAGAACACCATCATGCCCAGGTCTTCGGCGCTGGTGCCGAACTCCATGCCGATGGCGCCCTGCTGAACCAGCTCGGCGGCGCTCGGGCCGATCACATGCACGCCCAGCACGCGGTCGGTCTTGGCATCGGCGATGACCTTGACCAGACCGGCGGTGTCGTTGGCGGCCATGGCGCGACCGCTGGCAGCGAACGGGAAGGTGCCGACGTTGATCGCCACGCCTTCGGCCTTGAGCTGCTGCTCGGTCTTGCCGACCCAGGCGATTTCCGGGTGGGTGTAGATCACCGACGGGATCAGGTCGTAGTTCATCTGCGCCTTGTGGCCCTTGATGCGCTCGGCGACCATCACGCCCTCTTCCGAGGCCTTGTGCGCCAGCATCGCGCCGCGCACCACGTCACCGATGGCGTACACGCCCGGGACGCTGGTTTCGCACTGGTCGTTGACGAAGATGAAGCCGCGCTCGTCCAGGGTCACGCCGCTGTCGGCGGCCAACAGGTCGGTGGTGACCGGGCGACGACCGACGGCGACGATCAGCTTGTCGAAGGTCATCTTCTGCTCGCCGGTGGCGTCGCTGAAGGTCACGGTGACCTGCTTCTTCTTCACTTCGCTGCCGGTGACGCGGGCGCCCAGGCGGATGTCCAGGCCCTGCTTGCTGAGGATCTTCAGGGCTTCCTTGGAGATCTGCTCGTCGGCGCTGGCGAGGAACTTGTCCATGGCCTCCAGCACGGTCACTTCGGCACCCAGGCGGGCCCAGACCGAGCCCAGTTCCAGGCCGATCACGCCGGCGCCGATCACGCCCAGCTTCTTCGGCACGGCCTGGAATTCCAGGGCGCCGGTGGAGTCGACGATCACGTCCTGGTCGACCGGAGCCGGCGGGATGTCCACCGGGCGCGAGCCGGAGGCGAGGATCACGTTCTCGGCTTCGACGATCTGGGTCTTGCCGTCCAGGCCGGTGACCTCAACCTTCTTGCCGGCCAGCAGCTTGCCGTGGCCTTCCAGCAGGGTGACGCCGTTGGACTTGAACAGGCCGGCGACGCCGCCGGTCAGGTTCTTGATGATGGTGTTCTTGCGCGCGACCATCTGCGGCACGTCGATGGTGACGCCCTTGGCCTCGATGCCATGGACTTTGAAGCCTTCGTGGGCCTCATGGTACTTGTAGGAGCTGTCCAGCAGCGCCTTCGACGGAATGCAGCCGACGTTCAGGCAGGTGCCGCCCAGGGCGACCTTGCCGTCCTTGTCCTGGTACTTCTCGATGCAGGCGGTCTTCAGGCCGAGCTGCGCCGCCTTGATGGCGGCCACGTAGCCCCCCGGGCCCGCGCCAATCACTACCACGTCGAATTTCTGGGTCATAACTCATTCCTTCTCGAATAAAACCGGGTGACCCCTTGTGGGGGCCACCGCGTTGCGCAGCCGTGAATCAGATGTCCAGCAGCAGGCGAGCCGGGTCTTCCAGCAGATTCTTGATGGTCACCAGGAAGCTCACCGCTTCCTTGCCGTCGATCAGGCGATGATCGTAGGACAGCGCCAGGTACATCATCGGGCGGATCACCACCTGGCCATTGATGGCCACCGGGCGCTGGATGATGTTGTGCATGCCGAGGATGGCGGCCTGCGGCGGGTTGACGATCGGGGTCGACATCATCGAGCCGAAGGTGCCGCCGTTGGTGATGGTGAAGGTGCCGCCGGTCATCTCTTCGATGGACAGCTTGCCCTCGCGCGCCTTCTTGCCGAAGGTGGCGATGCCGTTCTCGACTTCGGCCAGGCTCATCAGCTCGGCGTTGCGCAGTACCGGAACCACCAGGCCACGGTCGCTGGACACGGCCACGCCGATGTCCTGGTAGCCGTGGTAGACGATGTCGTTGCCGTCGATCGAGGCGTTGACTGCCGGGAAGCGCTTGAGCGCCTCGACCGCCGCCTTGACGAAGAAGGACATGAAGCCCAGGCGCACGCCGTTGTGGGTCTTCTCGAACAGGTCTTTGTACTTCGAACGCAGGGCCATGACTTCATGCATGTCCACTTCGTTGAAGGTGGTCAGCATGGCCATGGTGGACTGCGCCTCGACCAGGCGCTCGGCGACCTTGGCACGCAGACGGGTCATCGGCACGCGCTTCTCGACGCGATCGCCGGCAGCGAACAGCGGCGCATCGGCGGCCGGGGCAGCCGGCTTGGCGGCGGCAGCAGCGGGCGCGGCCTTCTTGGCAGCGACGGCGGCGACGGCGTCTTCCTTGGTGACGCGACCACCCTTGCCGGTACCGACGATGGCGTTCGGGTCGATACCGCCCTCTTCGGCGATCTTGCGTGCTGCCGGTGACAGGATGGCGTCGTCGCTGCCGGCGGCGGCAGCCGGAGCAGCGGCGGCAGGAGCGGCAGCCGCCGCAGCCGGGGCAGCGGCGACGGCGGCACCGGCGGCGCCCAGGCGGCCCAGCAGCTCGCCGGAGAGCACGGTTTCGCCCTCGTTCTTGACGATCTCGGCGAGTACGCCGTCGGCTTCGGCGAGTACTTCCATCACCACCTTGTCGGTTTCGATGTCGACGATCAGCTCATCGCGCTTGACCGCATCGCCCGGCTTCTTGTGCCAGGTGGCGACGGTGCCGTCGGCAACCGATTCCGGGAAGGTTGGGGCTTTGATCTCGATAGCCATTGTGTGTGTTTCCTTAAATTCGGTTTCTTCTGGGGGCCGCGGCAGGTGCCGCAACCCCGGTGCGCGAGGGCGTTAGACAGTAAAGGCGTCGTTCAGCAGTTTTTCCTGCTGTTCGGCGTGCATCGAGGCGTAACCGCAGGCCGGGGCCGCCGAAGCGTCGCGACCGGCATACTGCAAGAACAGCTCCTTCTTGTGCGCCGAGGCGACACGGCGCATGTGGTGCTGACTGCAGTACCAAGCGCCCTGGTTCATCGGCTCTTCCTGACACCAGACGATGTGCTTGAGGTGCTTGTACGGCGCCAGAGCCTCGGCCAGGTCGTCCTCGGGGAACGGATAAAGCTGCTCGATGCGCACGATGGCGATGTCCTCGCGGTTCTCGGCACGGCGCTTGGCCAGCAGGTCGTAGTACACCTTGCCGCTGCACAGGATCACGCGCTCGACCTTCTTCGGCTCGAGCGGGTCGATCTCGCCGATGACGGTCTGGAACGAACCCTCGGCCAGTTCCTCCAGGGTCGAGATGGCCAGCGGGTGACGCAGCAGCGACTTGGGCGACAGCACCACCAGCGGCTTGCGCAGCGGGCGGATGACCTGGCGACGCAGCAGGTGGTAGATCTGCGCCGGGGTGGTCGGCACGCAGACCTGCATGTTGTGCTCGGCGCACAGCTGCAGGAAGCGCTCCAGGCGCGCGGAGCTGTGCTCCGGGCCCTGCCCTTCGTAGCCGTGCGGCAGCAGCATGGTCAGACCACACAGACGGCCCCACTTATGCTCGCCACTGGAGATGAACTGGTCGAACACCACCTGGGCACCGTTGGCGAAGTCGCCGAACTGCGCCTCCCAGATCACCAGCGCGTTCGGCATGGTGGTGGCGTAGCCATATTCGAAGGCCAGCACGGCCTCTTCCGAGAGGAAGGAGTCGAACAGCTGGAACTTCGGCTGGCCCTCGAACAGGTTCTGCAGCGGCAGGTAGGTGCTGGCGTCCTTCTGGTTGTGCAGCGCCGCATGGCGGTGCGAGAAGGTGCCGCGGCCGACGTCCTGGCCGGTCATGCGCACCGGGTGGCCTTCGAACAGCAGGGTGGCGTAGGCCAGGTTCTCGGCATAGCCCCAGTTGATCGGCATGGCACCGGCGGTCATCTTGGCGCGGTCTTCCATCACCTTGGCGACCTGGCGCTGCAGCACGAAGCCTTCCGGGATCTCCAGCAGCTTGCCGGCCAGATCCTGCAGGGTCTTCAGCTCGAAGCGGGTGTCGTGGCGCGCGGTCCAGGCATGGCCCAGGTAGGGCTTCCAGTCGACGAACAGTTCCTTGTTCGGCTCCTTGACCAGGCTCTTGACCACGTGCTGGCCGTTGTCCAGCGCGTTGCGGTACTCCTCGATCTTGGCCTTGACCGCGTCCTCGGCGATGCGCCCGCTCTGCACCAGGCTGTCGGCATAGAGCTCGCGGGTGGTGCGCTGCTTGGCGATCTGCTGGTACATCAGCGGCTGGGTGCCGGAGGGCTCGTCGGCCTCGTTGTGACCGCGACGGCGGTAGCAGACCAGGTCGATGACCACATCGCGCTTGAACTGCATGCGGTAGTCGACGGCCAGCTGGGTGACGAACAGCACGGCTTCCGGATCGTCGCCGTTCACATGGAAGATCGGCGCCTGGATCATCTTCGCCACGTCGGTGCAGTACTCGGTCGAGCGCGAGTCTTCCGCACGGCTGGTGGTGAAGCCGACCTGGTTGTTGATCACAATGTGGATGGTGCCGCCGGTCTTGTAGGCCCGGGTCTGCGACATCTGGAAGGTTTCCATGACCACGCCCTGGCCGGCGAAGGCCGCGTCGCCGTGGATGGAGATCGGCAGCACCTTGTCGCCGTTGCCGTCCTGACGACGGTCCTGGCGGGCGCGTACCGAGCCCTCGACCACCGGGGAGACGATCTCCAGGTGCGAGGGGTTGAACGCCAGCGCCAGGTGCACTTCGCCACCCGGGGTCATGACGTTGGAGGAGAAGCCCTGGTGATACTTCACGTCACCGGAGGACAGGCCCTCGACCTGCTTGCCTTCGAACTCGTCGAACAGGTCGCGCGGGTTCTTGCCGAAGGTGTTGACCAGCACGTTGAGGCGGCCGCGGTGGGCCATGCCGATGACGATTTCCTGGGTGCCGTAGGAGCCGGAGCGCTGGATGATCTCGTCCAGCAGCGGGATCAGGCTCTCGCCGCCTTCCAGGCCGAAGCGCTTGGTGCCCGGGTACTTGGTGCCCAGGTACTTTTCCAGGCCCTCGGCGGCGGTCAGGCGCTCGAGCAGGTGGCTCTGCACTTCCGCCGAATAGGCCGGGCGGCCGCGCACACTTTCCAGACGCTGCTGGAACCACTTGCGCTGCTCGGAATCGACGATGTGGGTGAACTCGGCACCGATGGTGCGACAATATGTCTGCTGCAGCGCCTCGTGGATTTCTCGTAGAGTCGCCTCCTCTTTGCCGATGTAAAGCTCACCGGTGCGGAAGGTGGTGTCGAGGTCGGCGTCGGTCAGTCCATAGTGGTTGACCGCCAGATCGGCCGGCGCAGGACGCTGCCACAGACCCAGCGGGTCGAGCGTCGAAGCCTGGTGGCCGCGCATGCGGTAGGCCTGGATCAGGCGCAGGACTTCCACCTGCTTCTTCTCGTGCTCGCTGCTGACGCTCCCGGCGGAAACCGGTTGAGCGCGGCGCTGGTTCTTCGCCAGCAGCACGAACTGATCGCGGACAGTGGAGTGCGAGACATCGGTGGCGGGGTTGCCGTCGGCCGGCAACTTCTGGAAGTAAGTGCGCCACTCTTCTGGCACAGCGTTGGGATCGTGCAGGTAGAGCTCATAGAGCTCCTCCACGTAGGCCGCGTTGCCACCGGATAGGTGGGCGCTGTCCCACATGCGCTGCATCACGCTTTCTTGCATGCTTGGTCACCCTCGGTAAGGGGACACCACCGGCGTGATAGCCGTAGCGCGGTCATTCGAAGTCCTGAGGCAGCGACTCGGTAAGCCACTACGGATCCCGCAGATAGTCCGGGTACCAGCCCGGATGCCCCTGCTGGTCGTCATTTTCTTTCAAATAAGAACCCTGGCTTTGTGGGCTGGGGTTCTGGGCTTTACTGCGCCGGCGGATCGCTCCGCCGACGCAGGTGTTACGTGAAGCGGTGGATCAGGTACCGCTCTGCAGCAGCATGTTGCGCACGTGACCGATGGCCTTGGTCGGGTTCAGGCCTTTCGGGCAGACGTTGACGCAGTTCATGATGCCGCGGCAGCGGAACACGCTGAACGGGTCGTCCAGGGACGCCAGGCGCTCGGCGGTCTTGGTGTCGCGGCTGTCGGCCAGGAAGCGATAGGCCTGCAGCAGCGCGGCGGGACCGAGGAACTTGTCCGGGTTCCACCAGAAGGACGGGCAGCTGGTCGAGCAGCAAGCGCACAGGATGCACTCGTACAGACCGTCCAGCTTCTCGCGCTCTTCCGGGCTCTGCAGACGCTCGATGGCCGGGGCCGGAGTATCGTTCTGCAGGAACGGCTGCACCTTCTCGTACTGCTTGTAGAAGATGCTCATATCGACGACCAGGTCACGAATGACCGGCAGACCCGGCAGCGGGCGAATCACCAGCTTGTCGTTCTTCACCACGCTGGACAGCGGCGTGATGCAGGCCAGGCCGTTCTTGCCGCTGATGTTCATGCCGTCGGAACCACACACGCCTTCGCGGCAGGAGCGACGGTAGGAGAAGCCCTCGTCCTGCTCCTTGATCAGGGCCAGTACGTCGAGAACCATCAGGTCCTTGCCGTCGATCTGGACCTGGAAGTCCTGCATGAACGGCGCGGCGTCTTTTTCCGGGTTGTAGCGATAAACGCTGACTTGCAAAGTATTACCAAGAGACATGGCGGCCACCCTTAATAAGTACGTACTTTCGGTTCAAAAGCAGGAACGGTCTTGGGCGCGAAGTTCACGGCGCGCTTGGAGACACGTTTCTCACCCGGGAAGTACAGGGAGTGGCACAGCCAGTTCTCGTCGTCGCGATCCTCGTAGTCTTCGCGGGCATGGGCGCCACGGGACTCGGTGCGGGTATCGGCGGCGATGGCAGTGGCTTCGGCCACTTCCAGCAGGTTCTGCAGCTCCAGCGCTTCGATGCGCGCGGTGTTGAAGGCCTGGCTCTTGTCGGAGATCTTGACGTTGGCGATGCGCTCGCGCAGGTCGGCCAGCTGGGCGATGCCCTTCTTCATGTATTCGCCGGTGCGGAATACGCCGAAGTAGTTCTGCATGCACTGCTGCAGCTCGCGCTTGAGCGGGGCGACTTCCTCGCCGCTGCTGCGCTCGTTGACGCCGGACAGGCGCTTGAGCGAAGCCTCGATGTCGGTCTCGCTGGCGCCACGGACTTCCACGCCTTCCTTGAGCGCCTTCTCCAGGTGCAGACCGGCGGCACGACCGAACACCACCAGGTCGAGCAGCGAGTTGCCGCCCAGACGGTTGGCGCCGTGCACCGACACGCAAGCCACTTCGCCCACGGCGAACAGGCCTTCGACGATCTTGTCGTTGCCGTTGGCGTCCTGGGTGATGGCCTGGCCATGGATGTTGGTGGCCACGCCGCCCATCATGTAGTGGCAGGTCGGGATGACCGGAACCGGCGCGACGACCGGGTCGACGTGGGCGAAGGTCTTGGACAGTTCGCAGATGCCCGGCAGGCGGCTGTGCAGCACTTCCTCGCCGAGGTGGTCGAGCTTGAGCAGCACGTGATCCTTGTTCGGGCCACAGCCATTGCCGGCGATCACTTCCTTGACCATGGAACGGGCGACCACGTCGCGACCGGCCAGGTCCTTGGCGTTCGGCGCATAGCGCTCCATGAAGCGCTCGCCATGGGCGTTGATCAGGTAGCCACCCTCACCACGGCAGCCCTCGGTGACCAGCACGCCGGCGCCGGCGATGCCGGTCGGGTGGAACTGCCACATCTCGATGTCCTGCACCGGCACGCCGGCACGCAGGGCCATGCCCACGCCGTCGCCGGTGTTGATCAGGGCATTGGTGGTGGAGGCGTAGATACGGCCTGCACCGCCGGTGGCCAGGACCACGGCCTTGGAGCGGATGTAGACGGTCTCGCCGGTCTCGATGCAGATGGCGATGATGCCGACCACGGCACCGTCCTGGTTCTTCACCAGGTCGACGGCGTACCACTCGTTGAGGAACGAGGTGCCGGCCTTCAGGTTGGCCTGATACAGGGTGTGCAACAGGGCGTGACCGGTACGGTCGGCCGCGGCGCAGGTACGGGCCGCCTGGGTCGGATTGTCCGGCCCCTTGGACTGGCCGCCGAACGGACGCTGGTAGATGCGGCCCTGCTCGGTACGGGAGAACGGCAGACCCATGTGTTCCAGCTCGAACACGGCCTCCGGACCGACGGAGCACATGTATTCGATCGCGTCCTGGTCACCGATGTAGTCGGAGCCCTTGACGGTGTCGTACATGTGCCAGCGCCAATCGTCGTTCGGATCGGCCGAGGCGATGGCGCAGGTGATGCCGCCCTGGGCGGAAACGGTATGGGAACGAGTCGGGAAGACCTTGGTGACTACCGCGGTCTTGTGGCCACCCTGGGCCAGTTGCAGCGCGGCACGCATGCCCGCGCCACCGCCACCGACGATGATGGCGTCATAGGAAAGAGTACGAATGCTAGCCATGGATCAGACACCCCAGAGAATCTGCACGCCCCAGACGAAGAACGCGAACATCGCAATGCCGCAGACCGCCTGGAAGAGGAAACGCACGACAGTCGCCCACTTGCCGAACGCCATGGGCGTCAGGTAGTCGGTGGAAATGGTCCACATGCCGACCCAGGCGTGAACGCCGAGGGCGACCAGGGCCAGCAGGCTGAAGATGCGCATCGCGGTGCAGTCGAACAGGGCGTGCCACTGGTCGTAGCCGATGCCCGGATTGACTACCAGATAGCCGATCAGGAACAGGAAATAAGCCGCAAGAACGACCGCAGATACGCGCTGAGCCATCCAGTCGTAGAGGCCCGAGCGCGAGAAGTTGGTTACGTTGGTTACCATATCCAGACCCCCGCCAGAACGATGACCACCGCCGACACGGCGATGACGATCTTCGAGCCCAGCTTGCCGCCTTCCAGCGACTCGCCGACACCCATATCCATGATCAGGTGGCGCACGCCAGCCACCAGGTGATACAGCAGGGCGGACAACAGCCCCCAGACAATCAGCTTGGCCAGCGGACTGGTCAGGCACGCCTTGACTTCTGCGAAGCCCTCCTCGGAAGCCAGGGACTTGTCGAGCGCAAACAGCAGCACGGCAATACCCAGGAAGAGGATGACACCGGAAATGCGGTGCAGAATGGACGTATAAGCTGTGATTGGGAGTTTTATGGTCCTGAGATCTAGGTTTACAGGTCGTTGGCTATTCACGGCTTTTTTCACACTAGAGGCCCCTAACAAGCAGGGCAAGTTGTCGGGAAGTGCACTGGTCAGGTACCCCTCACCAAGGGAGTGCCAGCCGCCTGCTTGCAGGCTTTCAAGCCATTGGCGGCCGGGCGCAGAGTATAGACAGTTAGGTAACTAATGACAACGTAATGACCCACCCTAAAAAGCGGATTGCGCGCCCTTTATAAATGACGTATTAGCGCCCCGAAACAGGCCTGAAACCCCTCTGCCGCCTGGGTTTTCGCAAATTGACTTTCAGATTTATGTCTCTATAGTGTCCCGGGCCCTGCGTGGGGGGCTGTCTGATGATTCCAAGCATAAACAGGAGGCCACACATGGCTGACAAAAAAGCGCAGTTGATCATCGAGGGCGATGCCCCCGTAGAGCTGCCCGTACTGACCGGCACCGTAGGTCCCGATGTTGTCGACGTGAGGGGCCTGACCGCCACGGGTCGCTTCACCTTTGATCCTGGCTTTATGTCGACCGCCTCTTGCGAGTCGAAGATCACCTACATCGACGGCGACGCCGGCGTCCTGCTGCATCGCGGCTACCCCATCGAGCAGCTGGCCGAGAAGTCCGACTACCTGGAAACCTGCTACCTGCTGCTGAACGGCGAACTGCCAACCGCCGAGCAGAAGGCCAAGTTCGTCAGCACCATCAAGAACCACACCATGGTTCACGAGCAGCTGAAGACCTTCTTCAACGGCTTCCGCCGCGATGCCCACCCGATGGCCATCATGTGCGGCGTGGTCGGCGCCCTCTCCGCCTTCTACCACGACTCGCTGGACATCAATAACCCGCAGCACCGCGAGATTTCCGCCATGCGCCTGGTCGCCAAGATGCCGACCATCGCCGCCATGGCCTACAAGTACTCCATGGGCCAGCCTATGATGTACCCGCGTAACGACCTGAACTACGCGGAAAACTTCCTGCACATGATGTTCAACACCCCGTGCGAGATCAAACCGATCAGCCCGGTACTGGCCAAGGCCATGGATCGCATCTTCATCCTGCATGCCGATCACGAGCAGAACGCCTCGACCTCCACCGTGCGCCTGGCCGGCTCCTCGGGTGCCAACCCGTTCGCCTGCATCGCCGCCGGCATCGCCGCCCTCTGGGGCCCGGCCCACGGCGGTGCCAACGAGGCCGTGCTGAACATGCTGGACGAGATCGGCAGCGTCGAGAACATCGACAAGTTCATCGCCAAGGCCAAGGACAAGAACGATCCGTTCAAGCTGATGGGCTTCGGCCACCGCGTGTACAAGAACCGTGACCCGCGCGCCACCGTGATGAAGCAGACCTGCGACGAAGTGCTGGGCGAGCTGGGCATCAAGAACGACCCGCAGCTGGAACTGGCCATGAAGCTGGAAGAGATCGCCCTGACCGATCCCTACTTCAAGGAGCGCAACCTGTACCCGAACGTGGACTTCTACTCGGGCATCATCCTCAAGGCCATCGGCATTCCGACCAGCATGTTCACCGTGATCTTCGCCCTGTCGCGTACCGTCGGCTGGATCTCGCACTGGAAGGAAATGCTCTCCAGCCCCTACAAGATCGGTCGCCCGCGTCAGCTCTACACTGGCTACGACAAGCGCGACTACGTCAAGCTGGAAGAGCGCAAGTAACCCCCGAAACAGGCCAAGGCCGACTCGAGGCAACTTGCAGAAAACAAACGCCCGATGCACTGCATCGGGCGTTTTGTTTTGGGGTAGCCGGCCTGCGGGTCATCCGGCCTGCTGATGCCAGACCACGCCCCCGCGCCGCTGCCCCCAGGCATCGAAATGCGGGCCGTAGGCACCCTCCACCGAGGCACGCTTGATCTTCAGGGTCGGCGTCAGGAAGCCGTTGTCCACCGCCCACACCTCGGGCACCAGCACCAGACCGTTGAGCTGTTCATGCTTGTCCAGGGCACGGTTGGTCTCCTCCAGCAGGCGCTTGAGGCTGCCCTCCAGCTGCTCGCGCGGCTCCTTGCGCCCGGCCTCGGACAGCACGCACAAGGCCAGCGGCTGCGGCAGGCCGTCGCCGACCACGCAGACCTGCTCGATGTGGCTGTGCACCGCCAGGCGGTTCTCGATCGGCGCCGGCGCCACGTACTTGCCCTTGCTGGTCTTGAAGATTTCCTTGATTCGCCCGGTCAGCCGCAGGTTGCCCTCGGCGTCCTGCTCGCCCTTGTCGCCGGTACGCAGGAAACCGTCCTCGGTCAGCGCCTCGGCGGTCTTGCCCGGCTCCTTGTAGTAGCCCTGCATGGTCGAGCCGCTGCGCACCAGCACCTCGCCCACCTCGCTGATGCGCACCTCGACGCCCGGGTTGTTCTGGCCGATCCAGCCCTGCTTGAACTTGCCGGGGCGGCACACGTGGGAATAGCCGCAGTTCTCGGTCATGCCGTAGACCTCCTGCAGCTCCAGGCCCAGGCGGCGATACCAGTTGAGCAGTGCCTCGGGCACCGGCGCGGCGCCGGACAGCGCATAGCGCACCGCGTCCAGGCCCAGGCCACGCAGCACCTTGCGCCCGATCAGGCGACCGAGCAACGGGATGGACAGCAGGAAGTCCAGTTTCCTGGCCGGCATCTTGGAATAGACGCCCATCTGGAACTTGGTCCAGATCCGCGGCACACCGAAGAACACCGTGGGGCGGGCGCGGCGCAGGTCGTCGAGGAAGGTATCCAGGCTCTCGGCGAAGTACACGGTCAGCCCGCTGTACAGCGAATTGAGCTCGACGAACATGCGCTCGGCCACGTGGCACAGCGGCAGGTAGGACAGCACCCGGTCGTCCTCGCGCACGCCAAACAGCTCGGTGGCGTGGCTGGCGGTGAAGCCGAAGTTGCCGAAGTTGTGCATCACGCCCTTGGGCATGCCGGTGGTGCCGGAGGTGTAGATGATGGTGGCGAGCTGCTCGGCGCGTGGCTTGGGGGTGTCCTGAATCGGCGCGCAGGCCTGCAGGTCCTGCCAGGTGCGGTCGTAGCGACCGTGCGAGTGCAACGGCAGGGCGACGGTGGTGACCTGCTCCGGCACGCCGGGAGCCATGGCCGGCCAGTCGTCGAGCTTGCCGATGAAGGCCACCTTAGCCTCGGCATGCTCCAGCACCTGGCGCACCGACTCGGCGGTGAGGTTGGGATAGAGCGGCACCGACACGTGCCCGGCCATCCAGATGGCCAGGTCGGCGACCATCCAGTGGGCGCAGTTCTTGGAAATGATGGCGACCTTGCTGCCCTGCTCCAGCTCCAGGCTGCGCAGCCAGCTGGCCGCGCGCCGGGCCTGCTCGCCGACCTCGGCCCAACTCAGCTGCTGCACCTGGCCGCCGCCGAGCGGCTGAATCAGGTAGGTCTTGTTCGGATGACGCGACTCGCGCTCGAAAAACACTTCGAGCGGCAAACGAACTGCACTGGCCACGGGGCCTCCTTGTTTGTTGTTTTTGTCACAGGGAGCAACCAAGCACTTGCTTGGTTGAATATTCCATGCACAAGGAGGCGCGGCAAGTAGAGAAATGTTACAGGAGAGAATGGCCGTTACAGGGCAGCCTTCGCCCAGGACCAGAGATGGCGGGGATCAGAGGCTAGTGCGGATGGTGCAGCGCGACCAGGTGCATCAACCCGGGAATCGTCTCGCCTTCCAGCAGTGCCAGGCTGGCCGTATGCAGCTGGAGCGGCTCCTGCAGATGGCCGTGCTGGAGGAACCCGCCGAGATGGCCGAGCAGCGGATTGTGGCTGACCAGCAGACAGTCGCCGGGATAGTTTTCCAGGCGGGCGGCGACCAGACGCGGATCGTCGTCCGGGGTCAGCCAGTCGAGCGTGGTCAGCGGCAGCTCGAGCCCGAGAATCTCGCGCACCAGCTCGGCCGTCTGCTGGGCGCGCCGGTAGGGGCTGACCAGAATGTGCGCGAGCGGCTCACCGCGCAGGCGCTTGGCGCTCTTGCGCACCTCCTGGCGCCCATGCTCGGTGAGCGCCCGCTCGGCATCGCTGCGCGCACGCGGCTCGGCCTCGCCGTGGCGCAACAGCCAGAGCTTCACAGCTTGGGTTCTTCGTCGCGCACCGGGTGCGGCGCCGGCGGAATGCTGTGCGGCTCGTTGTCCTCGGGGGCGCGCGGAGTCGGCCAGTCGGCAAAGGGCCAGGGCTTCTCCTCGCTGTTGAAGGTGCCGAAACGGCCGATCTGCTGCAGGTACTGGCTGAGGCTGTCGCCGAAGCCCTGCAGGCTGCCGTTGGGGGCGCCGTAGAACAGGCGGTAGCCCAGCTGCAGCAGCACCACGCAGCCGAGGACGATCTCGGCCAGTTGCCAGACGATGGCGAAGATCAGCATCCACAGAATGCGCAGGCCGATGGATTCGCGCTCCAGTTCCTTGGTTTCGTCGCTCATGACAGTCTCCTCATCAAAATCCGCTGGGGGAAATAAAGTCCACGTCGGTCTTCGGCTCGCCGCGCATAAGCGCCTGGATCACCTGCTCCAGGGTGCGTCCCTCGAACAGGATGGCATACAAACCCGCGACCAGGGGCATGTAGACCTGCAGCTCCTCGGCCTTGCCCTTGAGCACCTTGAGGGTATTGACTCCCTCGGCCACCTCGCCCAGGCGCGCCACCGCCTCTTCCAGCGACAAGCCTTCGCCGAGGGCGTGACCGACCTGGAAGTTGCGGCTCTTGGGCGAGGAGCAGGTGACGATCAGGTCGCCCACTCCGGCCAGGCCGAGGAAGGTCATGGGATTGGCGCCGAGCCTGACGGCGAAGCGGGTCATTTCGGCCAGGGCGCGGGTGATCAGCATGCTCTTGGTGTTCTCGCCCATGCCGAGGGCCACGGCCATGCCGGCGATGATGGCGTAGACATTCTTCAGCGCACCGCCCAGTTCCACACCGAAGCTGTCGCGGCTGGCGTAGACGCGGAAGGTGCGGCCATGCAGGGCCTCCTGCACGCGCTGGCAGAGCTCCTCGTCCTCACTGGCGATCACCGTGGCGGTCAGCGCGTGCTCGGCGATCTCGCGCGCCAGATTGGGCCCTGACAGCACGCCGATGCGCGCCTGCGGCGCCACTTCGGCGAGAATCTGGCTCATCAGCTTGAAGCTCTCGGCCTCGATGCCCTTGGTGGTGCTGACCAGCAGCTTGCCAGCCAGCAGTCCGGCCACCGGCTGCAAGGCCTGGCGCAGTGCCGACGAAGGCAGGGCGACGAACACCAGTTCGCAGGCCGCCAGAGTACCTGCCAGATCGGTCACCGGCTCGACCCCCGGCAGCAGCTTGATGCCCTTGAGGTAGCGGGGATTCTCGCGCTGGCTGCGCATGGCCTCGGCCTGTTCGGGGTCGCGCATCCACTGCAGGACACGCTGGCCGTTGGCGGCCAGGAGGTTGGCGATGGCGGTGCCGAAGCTGCCGCCGCCCAGTACTGCAACGGGTTGTTGCTCGGTCATAGGAATTCCACAGGGTGCGAATGGCGGCATTATCACGGAGCCTGCAGCGACCGACCAGTACTCACTGCGACCCAGCGCCGCTGGCAAAGCGATCCTTCTCGGTTAACATGCCGGCATCACGCCAGAGAACAAGGCCGTTCCGTGCGCTACGCTACCGCACCCCAGACACTCTCCCACCACGCTCCGCCCTCGCCTCGCCCACCGGAGACCAGACCATGACCTTCGGCGGCAGGTGGGACATCCATACCCGCACCCAGCTGA
Source organism: Pseudomonadaceae bacterium (assembly GCA_033838285.1). Taxonomy (GTDB): domain Bacteria; phylum Pseudomonadota; class Gammaproteobacteria; order Pseudomonadales; family Pseudomonadaceae; genus Aquipseudomonas. Next base: position 106,365 of record JAJLLC010000048.1, on the reverse strand, counting down.
TCAGCGTCGGCCCAGCCCTGCTGCTGACGCTGCTGCTGACCGGCTTCTTCACCCACGCACGCTTGCAGGACCTGCGCCAGGAGATCGACCAGACCGGCCAGCGCGTCGCCGACCAGCTCGCCCCCGCTGCCGAATACGGGGTCGTCAGCGGCGACCGCCAGGCCCTCGAAGACCTGCTGCAGGACACCCTGCAGACGCCACACGTACGCTTCCTGGAGGTACGCGACCGTAACCAGGAAATCCTCGTCTATCTCGAGCAGCATGGCGAAGACGGAGCGGCGCGGGTGGAGGTGTTCCAGGCGCCGATTCGCCTGCAGCGCGGCAACCGCGAAGACGCGCTGCTGGGCCAGGTGACGGTCGGCATGTCCGACGAAGCCTTCACCAGCCGCCAGCAGGCCATTCTGCTCAAGGCCACCGTGCTGGCGCTGGTGGCCCTGCTGCTGACCTTCCTCCTCGCCCGCCAGCTGGCACGCCGCCTGGCCGGCCCGATAGTCGAGATGGGCCGCGCACTCCAGGCGCTCAAGGGCGGCGACTACCGGACCCGCCTGCCGGAAACCGACAGCAGCGAACTGGGCGATCTGGCCCGCCACATCAATGCCCTCGCCGAAGCGCTGAGCAAGGCCAGCGACGAGCAGCGCAAGGCCATGCAGCAGCTGATTCAGACCCGCGAGCAGGCCGAGCAGGCCAGCCGCGCCAAGTCCGACTTCCTGGCCATGATGAGCCATGAGCTGCGCACCCCGATGAACGGCGTGCTGGGCATGCTGCAGCTGCTGGAAACCACCGAGATGACCGGCGAGCAGGCCGAATACGCGGCGCTGGCCACCGAGTCCACCGAGCACCTGCTCAAGGTGATCAACGACATCCTCGACTTCTCCCGCATCGAACGCGGCGCCCTGGAGCTGGAGCGCATTCCCTTCAACCTGCTGGAGCTGCTGCAGGGCTCGATCCAGGTATTCCAGCACAGTGCCCAGCAGCGCGGCCTCTACCTGCGTCTGGACAATCAGGCGGGGCTGGAAGACTTCGAGGTGCAGGGCGATCCGACCCGCATCCGCCAGATCCTGGTCAACCTGCTGGGCAACGCCCTGAAGTTCACCGAGGAAGGCGGCATCCGCATCGAAACCCACTGGCAGCCGCTGGACAACGAGGTGCTGTGGTTCACCTGCGCGGTGCACGACAGCGGCATCGGCATTTCCCCTGAGCGCCTGGAGCACATGTTCGACGCCTTCCAGCAGGCCGACACCTCGATCTCCCGGCGCTATGGCGGCACCGGCCTGGGCCTGTCCATCGCCCGCACCCTGGCCGAGCGCATGGGCGGCACCCTGCATGCACGCAGCGCGGAGGGCTCCGGCTCGGTGTTCACCCTGGAGATCCCCCTGCCCTTCGGCACCCGCAGTGGCGAACGACAGAGCGAGCCCAGCGCCGGGCAATCGGGCGAGGGGCAGCACGTGCTGCTGGTCGAGGACAACCCGGTCAACCAGACGGTGATCGAGGCCATGTTGCGCAGCCTGGGCTACCGGGTCACCCTGGTGGCCGACGGCGCCCAGGCCGTGCACAGCTTCGACGCCACGCGCTTCGCCGCGGTGCTGATGGATTGTCGCCTGCCGGTGATGGACGGCTACGAGGCCACCCGGCAGATCCGCCGCCTGCACCCGCTCGCTGGCACGCCGATCATCGCCCTCACCGCCAACGCCCTGCAGGGCGACCGCGAGGCCTGCCTGCAGGCCGGCATGAACGACTACCTGGCCAAACCCTTCAAGCGCGCGGACCTGGAACGGATACTGCTGCGCTGGCTCGGCCAGCACGGCACGCAGCACCCGACTACGCTGGAATCCAGCCGAAAATGACCTGCGACAAGGCTCGCCGGTTTACAGCTGTGCACACTCGGCTGTGACTTTCACCACAGCGCAACAGTCTATGACTAGTCTGCCGCTACACAAGAAGACCCGCGGCGCAGCTTAGCCCCCGCCGAGGGGACCATTGAGGAGTTCGCATGACCCAGCAAAACGCCTATACCCGGGAAGAATTGCTCGCCTGCAGCCGCGGCGAACTGTTTGGCCCAGGTAATGCGCAATTGCCCGCCCCCAACATGCTGATGATCGATCGCATCGTGCACATCAGCGACAGCGGCGGCAAATACGGCAAAGGCGAGATAGTCGCCGAACTCGACATCAATCCGGACCTCTGGTTCTTCGCCTGCCACTTCGAGGGCGATCCGGTCATGCCGGGCTGCCTGGGCCTCGATGCCATGTGGCAGCTGGTCGGCTTCTACCTCGGCTGGCAGGGCAACCCCGGCCGCGGCCGTGCCCTGGGGTCGGGCGAGGTGAAATTCTTCGGCCAGGTCCTGCCGACCGCCAAGAAGGTCACCTACAACATCCATATCAAGCGCACCATCAACCGCTCGCTGATCCTCGGCATCGCCGACGGCAGCGTCAGCGTCGATGGCCGCGAAATCTACAGCGCCGAAGGCCTCCGCGTCGGCCTGTTCACCTCTACCGACAGCTTCTGAAGGACATTTCCGCATGCGTCGCGTCGTGATCACCGGCCTGGGCATCGTTTCCTGCCTGGGCAATGACAAGGACACCGTTTCCGCCAACCTGCGTGCCGGCAAGGCGGGCATCCGCTTCAACCCGTCCTACGCCGAAATGGGCCTGCGCAGCCAGGTGTCCGGCTCCGTCGACCTGAACCTGGAAGAGCTGATCGACCGCAAGGTCCTGCGTTTCATGGGCGATGCCGCGGCCTACGCCTATCTGTCCATGGAGCAGGCGATCAAGGATGCCGGCCTCAGCCTGGAGGAGATCTCCCACCCGCGCGTCGGCCTGATCGCCGGCTCCGGTGGCGCCTCCACCCTGAACCAGATGGAGGCCATCGACATCCTGCGCGAGAAGGGTGTCAAGCGCATCGGCCCATACCGCGTGCCGCGCACCATGGGCAGCACCGTGTCGGCCTGCCTGGCCACGCCGTTCCAGATCAAGGGCGTGAACTACTCCATCTCCTCCGCCTGCGCCACCAGCGCCCACTGCATCGGCCACGCCATGGAGCAGATCCAGATGGGCAAGCAGGACATGGTGTTCGCCGGCGGCGGCGAAGAGGAACACTGGAGCCAGAGCTGCCTGTTCGACGCCATGGGCGCCCTCTCCACCCAGTACAACGAGACTCCGGAGAAGGCCTCGCGCGCCTACGACGCCAAGCGTGACGGCTTCGTCATCGCCGGCGGCGGCGGCATGGTGGTGGTCGAGGAGCTGGAACACGCGAAGAAGCGCGGCGCCAAGATCTACGCCGAAATCGTCGGCTACGGCGCCACCAGCGACGGCTACGACATGGTCGCCCCGAGCGGCGAAGGCGCCGTGCGCTGCATGCAGCAGGCCCTGGCCACGGTCGACGCGCCGATCGACTACCTCAACACCCACGGCACCTCGACCCCGGTCGGCGACGTGGCCGAGGCCCGCGCGGTACGCGAAGTGTTCGGCGCCAAGGCACCGGCCATCAGCTCGACCAAGAGCCTGTCCGGCCACTCGCTGGGCGCCGCCGGCGTGCACGAGGCGATCTACTGCCTGCTGATGATGCAGGGCGGCTTCATCGCCGGCTCGGCCAATATCGAGGAACTGGACCCGGAAGTGGCCGACCTGCCGATCCTGCGCCAGACCCGCGACGCCCAGCTCAACACCGTGATGAGCAACAGCTTCGGTTTCGGCGGCACCAACGCCACGCTGATCCTGCAGCGTTACCAAGGCTGATTTCCGGCCCCATAGAAAACGGCGCCCACGGGCGCCGTTTTCGTTTGCGCAGGGCCGTCAACGCACGCTGAAACGCTGCTCGACCAGCCTGCGGTCGCCCTGGAACACCATGAACTGCCACTCGCCCGGCACCACCTCGTGGTGTTCGGTGAACTCGAAGGCCATCACGTCCATCGGCGCGCCGGGCACCAGTTTCTGGGTCAGCTCGATCTTGTCCTGGCGCTTGCCGTCCGGACCGACCAGACCGGGAGTGAAATACATCAGGGTCAGCGGGGTATCGCTGGCGGTCTTGCCGACCAGGCGGTAGCGCACGCCGAACTTGGTACCCAGGCGCGCCGGAATCTGGTCGGTCTGCTCGATCGGCTGGTTGGCGCGGGTCAGCACGCGCTCGCCCGGCTGCGGATCCTTGAACTGGGTGGCGAACACGCCGTACTCGATCGGCCCCTCGACGCGCACGTCGGCCAAGGCCAGGTTGGCGGAAAGGCCCAGGGCCAGGACGGTCAGGCTGAACAGTTTCATCTCGCGCTCCTTGTTGGAAGATCGGGCGCGAGGCTATGACGCCGCGGTTACAGGCTGATGACAGTCAGTCAGCCAACTCCGCCTGGCGCCGGCGTGGCAGCACGGCGAGGAAGTTGTCGCGCGCCACCCGCCGCGCCACATCCTCCGGCAGGGCGTCGAGGAAGGGGCGGAACCCGGCGAAGTAGTCGCCCAGGCCGTCGAAGCGACCGACCACGTCCGAGCCCAGCATGAAGCGCGCCGGATGACTGCGCACCAGCTGCAGCCAGTCCGGGTCCGCCCGCCCCTCGGCATCCAGCAGGTAGGGGCGCAGCACGCTCCAGGACAGATCGATGTACAGATTGGGGTACTGGGCGAGCAGGCGTTCCAGCGTCGGCAGGAGGAAATCCAGCCGCTCCTGATGCCGATGGATCTCCATGCTGGTGCCGGCATGCGCCCAGATGAAACGCACGTGCGGATGGTTGCGCAGCGGTTCCTCGAGCTCCGCCAGATACAGCGGGTTGCGCTCGCGCTTGGAGGTGATATTGCTGTGCAGCAGCACCGGCAGGTCGTACTCGGCGGCCAAGTGGTAGACCCGTGTCATGGCCTCGTTGTTGGCCCGAGGGGTGTCGCCGTAGGTCAGCGCGGTGAGGTCGTCGTGGCGGGTGAAGACCTCGCCGATGCCCTGCCAGAAGCCGGGGTCCAGCTCCAGCATGCGGCGGATATGCGCGTCGGCATTCTTGTCGGTGGGGTTGAAGCCGCTGAGGAAGGGGTGCAGGCGTCGCTGCTGCTCGGCCGGCAGGCGCTTCACCGCAGCCGCCACCAGCACGTCGGTGGCGCTGTACCAGTAGGCGCCGGCGTCGTCGCCGGCATAGTAGCGCGGCCGTTTGGGCTCATCCTCGTGCCACTTCTTGGCCACCGGGATGCCGGTGATCAGCGCATGCTCGACCCGGCCGGCGGCCATGGCCTGCAGCAGCGGGATCATGCCCTGGCTCTCCTGGAAGAAATCGACGTAATGCAGGTGGGCGTCGCTGAAACGGTAGTCGCGGGCGCTGGCCTGCAGCGCCATGGTCGCGAGCAGGCCGCCGAGCAGCAGTCGATGAACGAACAAAGGCAATCCTCCCTGGCGTTCGAGCAAGGGTAGACTGCCGGCTCGCTCCGCCGTTCACTGGCGGCCCGCCCACTCAGGGGCCATCATGCCTTTACACCACCTCGCCAGTGCCTGCGCATGCCCCTGCTCCGCCTCGCCACCCTGCTTGCCCTTTGCGCGCCCGCGCTGGCCGCCGAGACCCTGACCTATCCGCTGCATTCCAGCGGCGCCGACCCCGAAGCCTACGTGGTCGAACTGCTCTGGCCAGGAGCGCTGGCGACTACCAGCTGCAGCCGTCGCACCGGCCCATGCCGCAGAGCCGCGCCGAACAGGCTCTGGAGCAGAACGACGGCAGCCTGCAGCTGATGTGGAGCATGACCAGCAAAGCCCGCGAAGCGAGCCTGCTGCCGGTGCGCATCCCGATCTACAAAGGGCTGATCGGTTGGCGCGTGCCCCTGGTTCGGCGCGAGGACAAGCACTGGCTGAGCCGCGTGCAGGGCCTGGACGACCTCAAGCCGATGCGCTTCGGCCAGCGCGCCGACTGGCCGGACACCCGCATCCTGCGTGGTAACGGCCTGCAGGTGATCACCAGCCAGAGCTACGAGAGCCTGTTCCGCATGCTCGACGCCGGCCGCTTCGACCTGTTCCCCCGCGAGGTGGTGGTGGCCTGGCACGAACAGGCCCAGGCCACGCGCGACGGCCTGGCACTGGAGGTCGACGAGCACATCGTCATCCACTACCCCACCGCCTTCTACTTCTTCACTTCGCGCGCACGCGCCGACCTGGCCGAGGCCATCGAGCAGGGGCTGGAGGCGATGATCGCCGACGGCAGCTTCGATGCACTGTTCCGCCAGCACCATGGCGCCACCCTGGAACGGGCGCGTCTGGAGCAGCGCAGGCGGATCGAACTGAACAACCCCGAGCTGCCGGCACAGACGCCGTTCCAGCGCGAGGAACTCTGGTATCGGCCGAACCCGGCCCGCTAATGCAGCTCGCCCTCGTCGGCATGGCCGAGGCTCCGAGCTGGCCCGAGGCTCGCCACCTGGGCTAGGCTGCAACCAACCCACCCCTGGAGCGCCCCATGATCCGCATCAGCACCGAATCCGGCCTGCGCCACAGCATCGAGATAGGCGAACACCTGCTGCACACCGATGTGCCCGAGTCCTTCGGTGGCACGGCCTCCGGCCCCGAGCCGCACGACCTGTTCGACGCCGCCCTCGGCGCCTGCAAGGCCCTGACCCTGATGCTCTACGCCAGGCAGAAGGGCCTGGCGCTGGACAGCCTGGACGTGCGCGTGGTACGCGACGACAGCCAGGAGCGCCAGGGCATCTACCGCCTGGCCGTGGAACTGGACCTGCACGGCGCCCTGGACGACGAGCAGCGCCAGCAGCTGCTGCGCATCGCCGACAAGTGCCCGGTGCACAAGCTGATGACCGGCGCCGACGTGCAGGTGCACACCCGCCTGGGCGAGGCCTGAGATGAGCGAGCTGCTGCTGATCCAACCCAAGGCCGAAGACATCGCCGGCCAGCCGATCCTGCGCCCGCTGCCCTCGGCCCGCTGCCGCAGCGTCGGGCCCTTCGTGTTCTTCGACCACATGCTGGAAAAGGCCTATGCCCCCGGCAGCGGCATGGACATCGCCCAGCACCCGCACATCGGCCTGGCCACCCTCACCTACCTGTTCGAGGGCGAGCTGCAGCACAAGGACAGTCTGGGTTCGGACCAACTGGTGCGGCCCGGCGATGTCAGCTGGATGACCGCCGGCCGCGGCGTCGCCCATATCGAGCGCACGCCTGAACAGCTATGGCAGAGGGGTTCGCGCCTGCACGGCCTGCAGGTATGGCTGGCCCTGCCGCAGGAGCTGGAAGAATGCGAGCCGAGCTACAGCCATCACCCGGCCGCCAGCCTGCCGCGTAGCGAGGCGCTGGGCGTCGCCATCACCCTGATCGCCGGCAGTGGCTTCTGCCTGCAGTCGCCAGTGCCCATGCACTCGCCCACCCTCTACGCCGAACTCAGGCTGGCCGCCGGCGCCAGCCTGAGGATTCCCGCCGAGCAGCGCGAACGCGCGCTCTACCTGATCGACGGCGAAGCCAGACTGGAGGACGAGGATCTGCCCCTGCGCGGCCTGGCCGTGCTGCCGGAAGGCGAGGAACTGCTGCTGTCCGCCTGCGGCGAATGCCACCTGGCGCTGTTCGGCGGCGAACCCCTGGGGCCGCGACGCATGTACTGGAACTTCGTCGCCAGCGACGCGCAGAGGCTGGAGCAGGCCAAGCAGAAGTGGGCCGCCTGGGACTGGCCGCGGGTGCCGGGCGAGAGCGCGCGCATCGAACTCTGAGCGACGGCGACTAGCGGTGTCGGCGCAGCCAGCCCCGCCAGCCGCCGAACAGTCCGAGAACGCCGACGAGGACGAAGAGCGCGGGAAACCACAAGTGCTTCCACCAGGCCGACGGGCTCGCCTTGTTGAGCACCGCCTGAGCCGGATCCCGCGGGTCGAAGTAGGCGGTCTGCACGGAGCCGACCGGGTAGCGCGCGATCACCTGCCGGGCTTCGGCATCGCTGCCGTAGGCGGCCCCGAAATAGCTGAACTGGCGTGACCGGTAGCGGCGCCCGTCGACCTCGTACTGGTACTCGATGCGCGGCAGGTGCACCCGGGTGCTGCTGGCTGTGCCAGGCTGCCGATGCAGGGTGGTTTCCACCTGGCTGGCCAGCACGGTGGCCGCCACCGGCTCGAAGAAGGCCGCTGCGCCGCGCTGCTCCTGAAAACTCTGATAGAAGCCATAGCTCATGTAGAGCGCAAAGCAGGTAAAGGGAATCGCGGGCACGAACAACTCCCAGTTTGGCTTGCGACGCATCTCCTCCTCCCCTGGTTCCGGCCTGCCTGGGCCACTATTGGAGCCTCAGGGGGCGAATACCTCGTCGAACAGATCGTTCATCGCCTCGAACGCCCGCGCCGCCGCCAGCGGGTGGTATTCGTTGCGCCCCGGCACATTGGCCTGCGGATTGGTGAAGGAATGCAGCGCACCGCCATAGCTGACCAGCTGCCAGTCGACCCTGGCCGCCCTCATCTCGGCGACGAAGGCATCGACCTGCTCCTGGGGTACGGCCGGGTCGTCGGCACCGTGCAGCACCAGCACCGGTGCCCTGATCTGCCGGGCATCGGCGGGATTGGGCGTATCCAGGTTGCCGTGGAAGGACACGAAGCCCCTGAGTGGCGCGCCGTCGCGAGCCAGTTCGAGGATGGCGCCGCCGCCGAAGCAGAAGCCGATGGCGCCGAGGCGGGCCGTATCCACGCCCGGCTGGCGCTTGAGCACCTCCAGCGCGGCCTGGGTGCGCTTGCGCATCAGCGGGCGGTCGGCGCGCAAGGCGCTGGCCGCCGCCCTGGCCTGGTCCGGGTTGCTCGGGCGGATGGCCTTGCCATACAGGTCGGCCATGAAGATCACGTACTTGTCGCCGGCGGCGCGCGCCGCCTTCTGTGCCGAGGCCTGGCTGACGCCCAGCCAGTTGGGCACCATCAGCAGGCCCGGGCGCGGCTCGCTGACTGCGTCGTCGTAGACCAGCAGGCCCTCGTAGGGCTGGCCATCGATCTCGTAGGGCACCGTCTCGATCACCACGCCGGCTTCGGCGAGGCCGGCCAGGCTGGCGAACAGCAGGGGCAGCAGGGTCTTGTTCATGCCCGCAGCTCCACTGGCGAAGAACCCGAGCAAGACTAGTCGGCCCGGGCAGTCGCGGCCTCCTCTTCGACCAGGCGGCGCCGCCCTACTCCGTCTCGGCCCAGCGCTCCTTGACTTCGAGGATCGCCGGCAGCTGGCCGAGGAACAGCTCCACCAGGGCCGGATCGAAATGGCGGCCGCTCTCGCGGCGGAGGAACTCCAGCGCCTCCTCCAGCGGCCAGGCCGGCTTGTAGGGGCGCACGCTGGTGAGGGCGTCGAACACGTCGGCGATCGCCACTATGCGCCCCTCCAGGGGAATTTCCTCGCCTTTCAGGCCGTTGGGGTAGCCACTGCCGTCCCACTTCTCGTGATGGGTCAGGGCGATGCTGCGGGCCATCCTGAGCAGGCCGGACGGGTGCTCGCCGATGATCTCGGCACCGATCTGCGCATGCTGGCGCATCACCTGCCACTCGGCCTCGTCGAGCTTGCCGTTCTTCTGCAGGATGGCGTCGGGAATACCGATCTTGCCCACGTCGTGCATGGGCGCGGCGTTGAGCAGGTCGTCCGCGTCCTGCTCGCTATAGCCCGCGGCCCTGGCCAGGATATGGGTGTAGTGGCTCATGCGGATCACGTGCAGGCCGGTCTCGTTGTCCTTGTATTCCGAGGCCAGGCCCAGGCGCTGGACGATCTGCAGGCGGGTCTGGCGCAGCTCGTCGACCCGCACCAGCGACAGGTGGGTGCGCACCCGTGCACGCACTATGGCCGGGCTGACCGGCTTGGTGATGTAGTCCACCGCGCCCACCTCGAAGCCTTTCGCCTCGTCCTCGACATCGACCAGGGCGGTGACGAAGATCACCGGGATGGCCGCCGTGGCCGGATCGGTCTTGAGCCGGGCGCAAACCTCGTGGCCGGTCATGCCGGGCATCATCACATCCAGCAGGATCAGCGCCGGCGCCTCGCGCGCGGCCAGCTCCAGGGCCTTGTCGCCGTCCTTGGCGAACAGCAGGCGATAGTCGTCCTGGAGGATCTGGCGCAGCACCTGCAGGTTGGTCGGCTCGTCGTCCACCAGCAGCAGCTTGGGGCGGTTGTCGATCATCGCGGCGTGTCTCCCGATTGCGATTGCAGCCAGTCCTGCAGTTCGGCCAGCAGCGCGGCGGCGCGCTCGAAGTCGAAGTCGTCGAGGGCTTCCTGCAGCGCCCTGGCTTCGGCCTGCCGGGCCAGAGCGGGCAGCCGCGCGAGCAAGCGCTGCAGCGGCTGCTCGAGCAGCTCACCGCGTTGCAGGGCGGTGCGCGCCTGCTCGATCAGCACCGGCAACTCGGTCAGTTCTACCGCCGTGCCGGCACTGGCGTCCAGCGCCGCCGGCGCCCCCGGCAGTTCGGCCGGCAGCTCGGCCAGGGCCTCCCGCAGCTCCGCCAGCAGCGCCTCGGTCGAGGCTGCCACCTTGCCCTTGAGCGCATGCTCCAGCTGCCCGGCCAGGCGGCTGACGCGCAGCAGCGCCAGATTGGCCGCTGCGCCGCGCAGGCGGTGCACCCGCTCGATGGCGCCCCCCTGCTCGCCGCCCTGCAGCAGGTGCGCGACCTCGGCGCAGCTGGCCTCGTGCTCGGCAAGGAAGCGGCGAATGGCGGCGGCCAGGACCGCCTGACCGCCCCACAGCTGGATGCCGCGCGGCCAGTCCACGGGCAGGTCGAGCGCTGCCGGCTCGGCATCCGCCGCCGCGCGCGCCGCACGCGGCGCGAGGCCGAGCACGGCGGCCATTTCCAGCAGCAGCTTGTCCATCTCCAGCGGCTTGGAGGCGAAACCGTCCATGCCGGCCTCGCGCGCCGCACGACGATCCTGCTCCAGCACACTGGCGGTCAGGGCGATGATCGGCGTCGGCAACAGTCCATGGGTCGCCTCGTGCCGGCGAATCCGCCGGGTAGCCTCCAGGCCGTCCAGGCGCGGCATCTGCACGTCCATCAGCAGCAGGTCGAAGCGTTCGCCGAGGAAGGCCGCCAGGGCCTCCTCGCCGTCGTGGGCCAGAGTCACCGCATGGCCCTGCTGGCCCAGGGTCAGCTTCAGCAGCTCGAGGTTCTGCGGCACATCGTCGGCCACCAGGATGCGCAGCGCCGGCAGCCGCGGGCCGCCGCTCGGCGCGCTGGCGCGAACGGCCACGCCGGCCTGCAGCGGCAGCTCGACACGAAACAGGCTGCCCTCGCCCAGGCGGCTCTGCACCGCGATGTGCCCGCCCATCAGCTCGGTCAGCTGGCGGGCGATGGTGGTGCCCAGGCCGGTACCGCCGAAGCGCCGACTCATGGAGGCATCGGCCTGGGCGAAGGGGTCGAAGATGTGCGCCAGGCGGTCCTCGGCGATGCCGATGCCGCTGTCGCGCACGGCCAGCTCCACCCGCCCCGGCACACCACCCACCTCCAGGCGCACACAGCCGCGCTCGGTGAACTTGACCGCATTTCCCAGCAGGTTGATCAGCACCTGCTGGATGCGCAGCGGGTCGCCCTTGAAGTGCTCGGGCAGGTCGGCACGGTAGTCCAGGCTGAGGCTCAGCCCCTTGGCCTCGGCACTCAGGCGCAGGGAGGCACAGACCTGCTCGCACAGCTCGCGCAGGGAGAAGTCCACCCGTTCCAGCTCCAGCGCGCCGCGCTCCAGCTTGGCGGTGTCGAGGATATCGTTGAGCAGGCCGAGCAGCGAGCGTGCGGCCTGGCGCACGGTGCCCAGGTGGCGGCGCTGGGCATCGTCGAGCGAAGTGCCGAGCAGCAGTTCGGTGAAACCGATGATGGCATTCATCGGCGTGCGGATCTCGTGGCTCATGTTGGCGAGGAAGGTGGTCTTGGCCGCCGCGGCCTGCTCGGCACGCTCCTTGGCGTCGCGCAGGGCCTCCTCCATCTCGCGGCGCTGGCTGAGGTCGGTGGCGAACTTGACCACCTTGAACGGCCTGCCGTCGGCATCGAAGATCGGGTTGTAGGAGGCCTGGATCCACACCTCGCGGCCGTCCTTGGCCAGGCGCAGGTACTCGCCGCTGTGCAGCTCGCCGCGCGCCAGGCCGGCCCAGAACGCCGCGTAGGCGTCGCTGGCGCCATAGTCCTGCGTGCAGAAGATGCGGTGGTCGCGACCCTGCACCTCGTCCAGGCGATAGCCCATCAGGTCGAGATAGTTCTGGTTGGCGGTGAGCACCTTACCCTGCAGGTCGAACTCGACCACCGCCAGGGCGCGGCGGATGGCGGTGACCGTGCTCTCGAACTCGGCGTTGCGCAGCTTGCTCTCGGTGATGTCCAGCAGCACGCCGTCGATCCACTTCGCCTCGCCCTGCTCGTCGAGCACCGCACTGCCGCTTTCCCAGATCCAGTGTTCCTCGCCCTGGCGGTCATAGAGACGGTATTCGACGGTGTAGTTGTGCCCCCGGGCGATCTCCGCCTGTACCTCTGCGGTCACGCGCTGGAGGTCGTCGGGGTGATACAGCTCGCTGATCGACTTGCGCCGGGCGATGAAATCGTCCGCCGACCAGCCCGTCAGTTTCTCCACCGCATCGCTGATGAACAGCATGCTCCAGTCCCGATCCAGCAGGCAGCGAAAGGCCACGCCCGGAATATTGCCGATCAGCGAGCGGTACTGCTGTTCGCGCTCGCGCAGAACCTGCTCCATCGCCTTGCGCTCGCTGATGTCGCTGATGAAGCCGACGTACAGGGTCTGCCCCAGCAGGCTGGCCTTGCCGATGGCCAGGCGCATCGGCAGCAGGCTGCCATCCTTGCGCCGCCCGTCCACCTCGCGGCCGACGCCGATGATGCGCGCCTCGCCGGTGCGCCGGTAATGCTCCAGGTAGCCGTCGTGGGCCGAGTGGTGCGGCTCTGGCATCAGCATGTTGATGTTACGACCGATCAGCTCGTCGGCGCGCCAGCCGAACAGCTGCTCGACCGAGGGGTTGATGTCGCGGATCAGGCCGCGCTCGTCGATGGTGATGATGCCGTCCACCGCCGTGTTCAGGGTGGCGCGCAGGCGCATCTCGTTGCCGCGCAGCTGGCCGACCAGCTGGCGATAGCGCAGCAGGCCGTTGGCGGCGGCGACGAAGATGGCCAGCGAGACGGTGATCAACGCCACCGCCAGGGCCAGGAACAGGCTCTGCTCGTTGCCGGGGCTGTCCTCGGCCACGCCGACGAAGCGCGCGGCGGCCATGCCGGTGTAGTGCATGCCGCTGATCGCCAGGCCCATCACTCCACCGCCGAGCACCACGGCCCAGATGCCCAGGCCGCGCCCGCGCAGGCCGAAGCGTACCCACAGGGCGAGGATCGCCAGCCCCACCGCCACCCCGATCGACAGGGCGAACCACCAGGGGTCGTAGCGCAGCAGCGGCGCCATCTGCATGGCTGCCATGCCGCTGTAGTGCATGGCACCGATGCCGGCCCCCACCAGCACGCCGCTGCCGACCAGCTGCGCGGCCGTAACCTGGTGCCGTGCCAGCAGCTGCAGGGCGACCCAGGAGGCGCCCAGGCTGGGCAGCATGGACAGCAGGGTCAGCCCCGGCGCATAACTCACCGCCGCGCACAGCTCGAAGGCCAGCATGCCGATGAAGTGCATGGCCCAGACGCCGCCGCCCAGGGTTAGAGAACCGGTGAGGATGGCCACCTGGCGGGTCGCCGCGCTCTGGCTGGCGCGCGCCATACCGGCCACCTGCAAAGCCATGGCCGAGGTGAAGGCGGCGATCAGCACCGAGAGCAGCACCAGCCAGGGGTCGTAGCTGCCGAACAGCAGCAGGCTGGGGTCGGCGTCGAGGAGGAACAGACTGCTCAGGTAGGACATCATCGAGAGTGCATCGAGAACGGATTGGCCATTAAATAACCATCAGAGACCAAGCTCCAGCAGTATTTTTCTCCTCCGACGAATACGAAAAAGCCCGCCGAAGCGGGCTTTCTCAAGGCACTGCAGATCAGGCGGAGAGCTCGACCAGCAGCTTGTTCAGGCGCCGTACATAGCTGGCCGGGTCCTTCAGACTGTCGCCGGCGGCCAGGGCGGCCTGGTCGAAGAGGATGTGCGAGAGGTCGGCGAAGCGGTCCTCGTCCGGCTCGGCATCCAGCTTCTCGATCAGCGGGTGGCCCGGGTTGATCTCGAAGATCGGCTTGGATTCCGGCACCTTCTGCCCGCTGGCCTCGAGGATCTGGCGCATCTGCAGGCCGAGGTCCTGCTCGCCGATGGCGAGGATCGCCGGCGAGTCGGTCAGGCGGTGCGATACACGCACCTCGGCGACCTGCTCGCCCAGAGTGCCCTTGAGACGCTCCAGCAGCCCCTCCTTGGCCTTGGCGACTTCCTCCTGGGCCTTCTTGTCCTCTTCCGAGTCCAGCTTGCCCAGGTCCAGGTCGCCGCGGGCGACGTCGACAAAGTGCTTGCCGTCGAACTCGGTCAGGTAGCTCATCAGCCACTCGTCGATGCGGTCGGTCAGCAGCAGCACCTCGATACCCTTCTTGCGGAAGACTTCCAGGTGCGGGCTGTTCTTGATCTGCGCATAGGATTCGCCGGTGAGGAAGTAGATCTTGTCCTGGCCTTCCTTCATGCGGCCGACGTAATCGGCCAGGGCCACGCTCTGCTCGCCGCTCTCGTCGGCGGTGGAGGCGAAGCGCAGCAGGCCGGCGATCTTCTCCTTGTTGGCGAAGTCTTCCGCCGGGCCTTCCTTGAGCACCTGGCCGAAGGCCTTCCAGAAGGTCTTGTAGTCCTCGGGCTTGTCCTTGGCCAGCTTCTCCAGCATGTCCAGCACGCGCTTGGTCAGAGCCGACTTCATCGAGTCGATCACCGGGCCGGACTGCAGGATCTCGCGGGAGACGTTGAGCGACAGGTCGTTGGAGTCGACCACGCCCTTGATGAAGCGCAGGTACAGCGGCAGGAACTGGTCGGCCTGGTCCATGATGAACACGCGCTGCACGTAGAGCTTGAGGCCCTTGGGCGCCTCGCGGTGGTACAGGTCGAACGGAGCGCGGCCCGGCACGTAGAGCAACGAGGTGTATTCCAGCTTGCCCTCGACCTTGTTGTGGCTCCAGCTCAGCGGGTTCTCGAAGTCGTGGGCGACGTGCTTGTAGAACTCCTGGTATTCCTCGTCCTTGACCTCGGTGCGCGGGCGGGTCCACAGCGCGCTGGCGCGGTTGACGGTTTCCCACTCGGTTTCTGCCGGCTTGTCCTTCTCCTCGCCGTAGTGCTCCTTCGGCAGCTCGATGGGCAGGGCGATGTGGTCGGAGTACTTCTTGACGATGTTGCGCAGACGCCAGCCGTCGGCGAACTCTTCCTCGCCGCTCTTCAGGTGCAGGACGATGCGGGTGCCGCGCTCGGCCTTGTCGATCGTGGCGACTTCGAACTCACCCTCGCCCTTGCTCGACCAGTGCACGCCCTCGCTGGCGGCCGCGCCGGCGCGGCGGGTGAACACCTCGACCTGGTCGGCGACGATGAAGGCCGAGTAGAAGCCCACGCCGAACTGGCCGATCAGGTGCGAATCCTTCTTCTGGTCGCCGGAGAGGTTCTTGAGGAAGTCGGCGGTGCCGGACTTGGCGATGGTGCCCAGGTGGGCGATGACTTCCTCGCGGCTCATGCCGATGCCGTTGTCTTCGAGGGTGACGGTCTTGGCGTCCTTGTCGAAACTCAGGCGGATCTTCAATTCGGCGCCGCCTTCCAGCAGCTCGGGCTTGGCCAGCGCCTCGAAACGCAGCTTGTCGGCGGCGTCCGAGGCGTTGGAGATCAGCTCGCGAAGGAAGATTTCCTTGTTCGAGTACAAGGAATGGATCATCAGGTGCAGCAGCTGCTTCACCTCGGTCTGGAAGCCCAGGGTTTCTTTTTGAGTTTCCACACTCATGGTCGTCGAACTCCACATGCAGGACAGAAGGCCGCGAACGCGGCGGATGTCCTGCAGATGGGGACTTCGCGAGGGATTTCAAGGCCTTGATCGAATCAGGGCTCGAGCAGTTCGATCCTGCCGATCTCCTCGGGGCGGAAGCTGAAGCTGGCCTGGCCACCGCCGCTGCCGAGCTGCTGATTGAGGCGAACGCTGCCATCGCTGTCCAGGCCGGCGAAGCGCCCTTCGACGCTGCCGCCGCTGGCCTTGTCGACACGCATCGTCAGGTTGCGATAGATCTCCGGATTACGCTGCAGGCGGGCCAGGGAGAAGCGCTTGCGCCGGTCCAGCGAGGGCCTGGGCGTCGGCGCCGCCTGGGTTTGCTCGGCGGCCTGCGGGGGCTGCACGGGGCGCGCCTCGGTCAGCGCCGGGTAGCGGTCGCCGCTGACCTGCCAGCCGGCGGCGCCCTTCTCAAGCACCAGCTCGAGCTGCCGCGGCTGGCCATCGATGCGCACCTCCAGCTGCAGCGGCAGGCGCCTGGCCGGGAAGCTCGGCTCGGGCAGCTCGCCCACTTGCACCAGGCGTGTGGCGAAGCGCCGCTGCAGGTGGTCCTCGATCACCTTGGCCAGGGTCTCGACCGAGTCGAAGTGGGTATCCAGGCGGCCGTCCTTGTAGCGCAGGCGGTCGCTGAACAGTTCCAGGCTACCGCTCAGGCTGGTGCGAAAGGCCGGCGGCAGGACCAGATGGAATTCGCCCTGCAAGCGATTCGGCGGCAGGGCCTGCAGGTCCAGATGCAGGGTGTAGCCCTTGTCGATGCGGCGCGCTTCGGGCAGGTCCTGCTCGGGCAGCAGCCAGCTGATCTCCACCTCCGGCAGGCGCCCGCTATCGTCCGGCAGCACGTCCAGGCGGATCGGCGCCTTCTGCGCCTCGGGCAGACGGATCTTCACTTCGCGCCTGGCGAAGAAGTCCTCGCCCTCGCGCAGCGTGAGCACGCCGTCGATGAGCTCGGCATATTGCGGAGAGAACGCCTGGCCATTGAGTTCGCCGCGCAGGTCGATGTTCAGCATGGCAGGCGCACCGGCCGGTTCGTGCAGCCAGCGCAGGCTGAGAATGGCCTCAAGGCGCGCCGCATCCCGACTGGCCAGCAGCACCATGCCGACCACCAGGGGGATGCAGCCCAGCCCCATGAGCACCACCGCCCTGCGCGCGGTACGCCAATGACGCAGCACATAGGCCAGGGCGACCGGCGGCAGCAGGCTGGCCCACCCCCACAGCAGGCTGGTGGAAAAGGCCAGCATCACCAGCCACACCAGGCCGGCGAGAATCAGCAGCAGGCCGCCGAGAATCAGCAGGGCATCCATCGAGTTTTCCTTGTTCTTGCGCCGCGGCCCAGCGCCCGATCAGGGTTCGTCGACCTTGAAATGGGCGCGGGCGGTGGCGATGGGTTCGCTCTGGCTGGTCTGCCAGGCCGTGATGGCGACGTTGGCCACCCGGCGGCCCTGGCGCCAGACCTGGCATTGGACGTAGGTGTCACGATAATGACCGGCGCGCAGGTAATCTATCGAGAAGTCGATGATTTTCGGCAGATGCGGGATGCCCATGAACATCAGCAGGTGAAGCATGGCGGCATGTTCCATGAAACCGGCGATCACCCCGCCGTGCAGTGCCGGCAGTATCGGGTTGCCGATATTGTCCTTGTTCGCCGGCAGGCGAAATACCATGTCGTCGCCCAGGCGCAGACACTCGATGCCGATCAGCTTGGCATAGGGAATCAGGCTGATCAGCGCATCGTAGTCGTTCTTCTCGTGGGCCTGGCGCACCAGGGTATTGAGGTTGAGCGCGGCCATCAGGCACCTCCCTGGATATTGCGCTTGAGCTCCTTGTCGCCCTGGGCGCCCTTGCCCATGCGCATGAAGGCGCCGACCACATGGGCGATTGGCTCGCTCGGGTCGTCCTGGTAGGCATAGCCGCGGGTGAAGATGATGTTCTCGGTCACCCGGTAGCACTCGGCGAAACCGAACACGTCCTTGTGCGGCTCAGCCGGGCGCATGTAGTCGATACGCAGGTCGAGGGTCGGGCAGATCTCGAACTCCGGCAGCACGCAGACGGTGGAAATGCCGCAGGTGGTGTCCATCAGGGTGGTGATGGCGCCGCCATGGATCACCCCGGTCTCCGGGTTGCCGATGATCTGCGTGCTGTACGGCAGGCGCAGGGTCAGCCCCTGGGAATTGGCCTCATGTACGCCGAGGCCCAGCACCTGGCAATGGCGCAGCGCCGAGAGAAAGCGCTCGGCGCGCTCTAGAACAGGGTTTTCGCTCATGACTGCTGTTTCCGGGCGAGGTTGCAAAAGGCGCGCATGATACCCCCTCGATCGATCTCCGACACAGCGCGCGGAACGTGATGCCACGCACACTTGGCCGGATGCGGCGGAACTTTGGCCGGTCCGTCGCCCTCCAAAGCCGTGATTGAGGATAGTCCCGTCACCAAAGGAGAGACGACATGAGCAAACCCTTCACCTATGCCTTGCTGCTGGCCGCCATGCTGGGCCTTAGCGCCTGTGAACAATCCGCGGAGGACAAGGTGGAATCGGCCAAGGAGAATGCCTCCGAAGCCATGGAGTCCCTCGGCGAAGCCGCCCAGGACGCGGGGGATGCCATCGAGCAGAAGGCCAACGAGGCGCTGGGCAAGGAACCCACCACCGGAGAGAAGATCGAGGAAGCCGCCGAGGATGCGGCAGACGCCATCCAGGAAGCCGGCGACGAAGCCAAGGACGCTGTCGACCAGCAATGAAAAAGAGGCCCGCAGATGCGGGCCTCTCGCTTTCTGGTTCAGGCCAGGGCCGGGCTGAGCATCAGCAGCAGGCTGCAGAGCAGCCCCACCACCCACACCAGGCTGCGCTGCCAGGCCAGGTCGAGCCAGTACAGCACCAGGTAGAGCACCCGCGCGATCACGAACAGCACGGCCGCCACATCCACCAGTAAACCCTGACTCTGGGTCACATGGGCCACCAGCACCCCGGCGACGAACAGAGGAAAGGCCTCGAAACTGTTCTGATGCGCCGCCAATGCGCGCGCACCGAACCCCGTCAGACGTGCCTGCTGGGCCCGCGGATGATGGTTGTCGTAACGCCCGCCGCCCTCCGCCGCCATCGCCTTGGCAACCGGAGCCTTGGCCAGAAAGATCAGCACGGCGCTGATGAAGAGGCACCACAGGGGTAAAGTCATGGACATTTCTCCTTGGACGACAACACCGAGCGGTGTCGCTGACGAGCAGCATGAAGAGCTGCAGGTCATCATTCAAGGTGTCTGGTGGCCGCAAGCGAAGCGCGACCGGAAGTGCTGCGAGATGGTGCCCGAACCCGGACTCGAACCGGGATGACCTTGCGGCCGAGAGATTTTAAGTCTCCTGCGTCTACCGATTTCGCCATTCGGGCGGTAGCGCTGTGAAGCGAGGGCTGGACTATATACAGCCCACGCCAGCCCGGCAAGGTTGCCGGAGTGACTCTGAGAGCAAAGAAAAAGCCCCGTAGATCAAGGATCTACGGGGCTTTCCTTGTAGTGGAGGCCGAGGTCGGAATCGAACCGGCGTACACGGATTTGCAATCCGCTGCATGACCACTCTGCCACCCGGCCTCAAACGAAGACGCCGCTTACCGCGGCGTCAACGTCAACAAACTGGAGCGGGAAACGAGACTCGAACTCGCGACCCCGACCTTGGCAAGGTCGTGCTCTACCAACTGAGCTATTCCCGCGTCTTGGTGACGGGCGCCATTCTATAGATTCGCAACGCCTCGTCAACCCCTTGATTCAAAAATACTTTATTTCTTTCCATGGTCGCTGCTGAGGTGCGGCCAGGCGGCCAGGAGGTACTGCAGCATGGACCACAGGGTTAGCCCGGCAGCGATGATCAGCAGCAGGTAGCCCAGGCCGACCCAGACGGTCAGCTGCGGCGGGTTGGCCAGCAGGATGACCAGCGCCACCATCTGCGCGGCGGTCTTCCACTTGCCCAGTTGCGACACCGCCACCTGTGCCCTGGCGCCAAGCTCGGCCATCCACTCGCGCAACGCGGACACCACGATCTCGCGACCGATGATGATCACCGCCGGCAGGCTCAGCCACAGGTTGGCGTGCTCCTCCACCAGCAGGACCAGGGCCACGGCCACCATCAGTTTGTCCGCCACCGGATCGAGGAAGGCACCGAAGGGCGTGCTCTGCTCCCAGCGCCGCGCCAGATAGCCGTCGAACCAGTCGGTCACCGCCGCCAGGGCGAATACGGCGCTGGCGGCCCAGTAGCTCCAGGCAAACGGCAGGTAGAAGAACAGGATGAAGACCGGAATCAGGGCGACGCGCAATACGGTGAGCAGGTTGGGGATGTTCATCGGGACCACTGACCAGCGAGTTGAGCGCGCATTCTACTCGCTGTGCAGGGCGGCATAAATCGACTCTGCGAGCTTTTTGCTGATGCCCGGGGCCTTGGCAATTTCCTCGACACTGGCGCGATTGAGCTCCTGCAGGCCACCGAAGTGCTTGAGCAATTCGCGCCGACGCTTGGGCCCGACGCCGGCCACGTCCTCCAGGCTGGAAGTGCGCCGCGCCTTGCCACGCCTCTCGCGGTGCCCGGTGATGGCGAAGCGGTGCGCCTCGTCGCGAATCTGCTGGATCAGGTGCAGGGCCGGCGAGTCTCCCGGCAGGGTGAATTCGTGCTCGGCATCGTTGAGATAGAGGGTCTCCAGGCCCGGCTTACGGGTCACCCCCTTAGCCACGCCCAGCAGGATCAGCTCCGGCACCGCCAGCTCCTCGAGCACCTCGCGCGCCATGGCCAGCTGCCCCTTGCCGCCATCCACCAGCAGCACGTCCGGCAGCTTGCCTTCGCCGTCCTTGAGCTTGCCGAAGCGCCGGGTCAGGGCCTGACGCATCGCCGCGTAGTCGTCGCCAGCGGTAATGCCCTCGATGTTGTAGCGACGATAGTCGGACTTCAGCGGCCCCTCGGGGCCGAATACCACACAGGAGGCGACCGTGGCCTCGCCACTGGAATGGCTGATGTCATAGCACTCCAGGCGCTGCGGCGGCTCGTCCAGATCCAGTGCCTCGGCCAGCGCCTCGAAACGCGCGGCCACATGCTGTCGATCGGCCAGGCGCGCGCCCAGGGCCTGCTCGGCGTTGGTCAGCGCCAGCTGCTGCCAGCGCGCACGGGTGCCGCGCACCCTGTGGCTGATGGCGATCTCGCGCCCACGCTGCTCGGCGATGGCGGCCACCAGGACCGGGAAATCCTCGTGCATGACGTTGACGATCAGCTCGCCGGGTAGATCGCGCTCCTGGCTGGACAGGTAGTACTGGGCAAGGAAAGCCGCCAGCACGGCGCCACCCTCCTCCTCGATCCCCACCTGCGGGAAGAAGTTCTTGCTGCCCAGCACCCGTCCGCCGCGCACGCTGATCAGGTGCACGCAGGCGCCGCCCGGATTGGCGATGGCGGCCACCACATCCACATCGCCGCTGCCGCCTTCCATGCTCTGCTGATCCTGCACCCGGCGCAGCAGGGCGATCTGGTCGCGCAGCTCGGCGGCCCGTTCGAACTCCAGGCTCGCCGCCGCCTGCTCCATGGACACGGACAGCTCCTCGGCCAGGGCATTGCTACGCCCCTCGAGAAACATCACCGAGTGACGCACGTCCTCGGCGTATTCCTCGGCGGAAACCAGGCCGACGCAAGGTGCCTTGCAGCGCTTGATCTGGTACTGCAGGCAGGGCCGGGAACGGTTCTTGAAGTAGCTGTCCTCGCACTGGCGCACCAGGAAGGTCTTCTGCAACAGGTTGAGGCTCTCACGGATGGCCCCGGCACTGGGATAGGGACCGAAGTAGCGGCCCCTCTCCTTCTTCGCGCCACGATGAATGCCCAGGCGCGGGTAATCGCCGCCGGACAGCAGCACACAGGGATAGGATTTGTCGTCGCGCAGCAGGATGTTGTAGGGCGGCCGCCACTGCTTGATCAGCGTCTGCTCCAACAGCAGCGCCTCGGTCTCGTTGGCGACTATGGTGGTCTCGATCTGCGCGATGCGCGCCACCAGGGCGGCCGTCTTGGGCGCCAGCCCGCTCTGACGAAAGTAGCTGGCCAGACGCTTCTTCAGGTTCGACGCCTTGCCCACGTAGAGCAGCTTGCCGATCTCGTCGAACATCCGGTACACGCCCGGGCGGCCGCTACAGGTCGCGAGAAAGGCCGTGGAATCGAAAGCGCTGGCAGTCATTGAAAGCGAGAGGCCGAATAGACGAAGAGGACGCAGTTTACGTCCTCTTCATGGGCTTGCCTAAGAACCGATGCTCAGCCGACGGTATCCACCATGCCATGGCGCACGGCCAGCAGGGCCAATTCCACGTCGCTGGTGATCGAGAGCTTCTCGTAGATGCGGTAGCGGTAGGTATTCACCGTCTTCGGCGACAGGCACAGCTTATCGGAGATGGTCTGCACCTTCTGGCAGTTGGCGATCATCAGGGCGATCTGGATCTCACGTTCGGACAACAGATCGAAGGGCGAGCCGCCGCTGTTCGGCTGGAAGGACTTGAGCGCCAGCTGTTGGGCGATCTGCGGGCTGAGGTAGCGCTGGCCGGAAAACGC
Organism: Pseudomonadaceae bacterium; assembly: GCA_033838285.1. Classification (GTDB taxonomy): domain Bacteria; phylum Pseudomonadota; class Gammaproteobacteria; order Pseudomonadales; family Pseudomonadaceae; genus Aquipseudomonas. The sequence goes on along the minus strand of JAJLLC010000048.1, from coordinate 83,996 downwards.
CATGCGAATGGCCTGGACCATTTCCTCCAGCGCCGCGCCCTTGGTCAGGTAACCGGCGGCACCGGCCTGCAGCAGGCGGGTGGGGAACAGGTCATCATCGCAGGCGGTGACCGCCACGACCTTCAGGTCGGGGTGACTGCGCAGCAGCTTGCGGGTGGCTTCCAGGCCGCCGATACCGGGCATCTTGACGTCCATCAGGACCACGTCCGGGCGCAGCTCGCGCACCTGCTTCAGCGCTTCCTCACCGGAGTCCGCCTGGCCTATCACCTGCAGGCCGTCGATATCGGCCAGCATGCGGGTAATGCCCGTCCGCACCAGATCGTGGTCGTCGACCACCAGCACCTTAATCAAGCGACACCTCGCTACCCCAAAACGCCACGCTTCGAACCTAGCTTGGCGCAACTACGCCAAAAAGCAAACGCCAGAAAATCGTGCTTGGCGAATCAGGGTCGAGAAGGAAATTGGCGGAGGCGGTGAGATTCGAACTCACGGATAGTTGCCCATCGGCGGTTTTCAAGACCGCTGCCTTCAACCACTCGGCCACACCTCCACATTCGCGGGCCGCCATACTACCGGAACGCAACACACTGTCAAACTCTGGCCATTGGCAGCCGGGGTCGCTCTGCTATGATCGGCCTGACCACGGATTTTCACCCCTTCAGGAGGGATGCCATGCACGAACAAGACTACGCACTCGCCCATGCGCAGGCGGATCAGCTGGAAACCAGCAAGGTCCTGCGCAACACCTACGGCCTGCTGGCCATGACCCTGGTGTTCAGCGCGCTCTGTGCCTTCTTCAGCGCCCAGCTGAATCTGCCGCATCCAGGCTTCATCGTCACCCTGATCGGCTTCTACGGCCTGTTCTTCCTCACCGCCAAGCTGCGCAACAGTGGCTGGGGCCTGCTCAGCACCTTCGCCCTGACCGGCTTCATGGGCTACGTGCTGGGCCCGATCCTCAACCGCTACCTGGGCATGGCCAATGGTAGCGAGGTGATCACCAGCGCCCTGGGCATGACTGCCCTGGTGTTCTTCGGCCTGTCCGCCTACGTGCTGACCACCCGCAAGGACATGAGCTTCCTCGGCGGCTTCATCACCGCCGGCTGCTTCGTCCTGCTCGGCGCCATGCTGGTGGCCTGGCTGTTCGACATCAGCGGCCTGCACCTGGCGATCAGCGCCGGCTTCGTGCTGTTCGCCTCGGCCTGCATCCTCTACGAGACCAGCGCCATCATCCACGGCGGCGAACGCAACTACGTGATGGCCACCATCGGCCTGTACGTGTCGATCTACAACCTGTTCGTCAGCCTGCTGCAGATCTTCGGCATCATGGGCAGCGACGACTGATTCGCCATAGCCTCGAACGAGCCCGCTTCGGCGGGCTTTTTCATGCCCTGGCGTTTATCATGGCGCCATCGCAACAGCCGCAGATTCACCATGAAATTCGCCATCGCCCTGTTCGCCCCCGGCCATGCGCCCTCCTCGCGCCGTGCCCTGCGCTTCGCCCAGGCGGCGCTGGACGGCGGCCACGAGATCGTTCGCCTGTTCTTCTATCAGGACGGCGTGCACAGCGCCTCCGGCAACGTGGTGATCCCGCAGGACGAACTCGACCTGCCGGGCGAATGGCGCGAGTTCGTGCAACTGCACCAGCTTGACGCCGTGGTCTGCATCGCCGCCGCCCTGCGCCGTGGCGTGCTGAATGCCGAAGAGGCGCAGCGCTACGGCAAGCTGGCCGCCAACCTCGGGGCGCCCTGGGAACTGTCCGGGCTCGGCCAGCTGCACGAAGCGGCGCAACTGGCCGATCGTCTGGTCAGCTTCGGAGGTCACTGATGGGCAAGTCGATGCTGATCATCAGCCGCCAGGCGCCCTGGGCCGGCCCCGCCGCCCGCGAGGCACTGGACATCGCCCTGGCCGGCGGCGCCTTCGACCTGCCGTTGGCCATGCTGTTTCTCGACGACGGCGTGTTCCAGCTGGTCGCCGGCCAGCAACCCGGCGCGCTGCAGCAGAAGGACCTGGGCGCCAACCTGCAAGCCCTGCCGCTGTTCGGCGTGGAGGAGCTGTATGCCTCCGACCGCAGCCTCAGCGAGCGCGGCCTGGCTGAAGCACAGCTGGCACTGCCGGTACAGGCGCTGGACGATGCCGCCCTGAGCCTGCTGCTCGACCGTTTCGACCAGGTGGTGACGATCTGATGGCGACCCTGCATGTGCTCTCCCATTCCCCCTTCGGCGACAGCCGCCTGAGCAGCTGCCTGCGCCTGCTCGGCCCGAACGATGGCCTGCTGCTGAGCGGCGATGCGGTCTACGCCCTGCAGCCCGGTACCGCCCAGCTGCAGGCGCTGGAGCTGATGCCCGCCGGCATCGCCCTGTACGCCCTGGAAGAAGACCTGCAGGCCCGCGCCCTGAGCGCCCCTGCGCGCGCCCAGGCCATCGACTACCCGGCCTTCGTCGAACTCTGCGGGCGCTACGCCCGGGTCAACAGCTGGCTATGAGCATGCTGCAACTGGACGGACGCGAGATCGCCCTGGACCAGGACGGCTACCTGGTGGAGCTGGCCGACTGGTCACCTGCCACCGCCGAGGCCCTGGCCCGGCGAGAGGAGCTGCAGCTGACCGCCGAGCACTGGGAAATCCTCGAACTGCTGCGTGGCTTCTACGCCGAGTTCCAGCTGTCGCCGGCCACCCGCCCGCTGATCAAGTACGTGGCCCTCAAGCTGGGCCCGGACAAGGGCAACAGCCTGCACCTCAACCGCCTGTTCAAGGGCACTCCCGCAAAACTCGCCGCCAAACTGGCCGGCCTGCCGAAACCCACGAACTGCCTATGAACCTCGTCACCCCGCCGGAACACCCCTTCGCCCAGTTCGTGCGCATCCTCGGCAAGGGCAAGCGCGGCGCGCGCAGCATGACCCGCGAAGAAGCCCGCGAGGCCATGGGCATGCTGCTCGACGGCCAGGTCGAGGACACCCAGCTGGGCGCCTTCCTCATGCTGCTGCGGCACAAGGAGGAAAGCGCCGAGGAACTGGCCGGCTTCACCGAGGCCGTCCGCGCGCGCCTGGGGGCGCCGCGGATCGCCGTGGATATCGACTGGCCCACCTATGCCGGCAAGAAGCGCCACCTGCCCTGGTACCTGTTGGCGATCAAGGCCCTGGCGGCCAGCGGCGTGCGCATCCTGATCCACGGCGGTGGCGCCCATACCGCCGGCCGCCTGTATAGCGAACAGCTGCTGCAGACGCTGGAGATTCCGCTATGCGGCGACTGGAGCGAGGTCGGCGAGGCTCTGGATGAGCACCGCCTGGCCTTTATCCCGCTGGGCGCCTGGGCGCCGCAGCTGCAACGGATGATCGACCTGCGCAACACCCTGGGCCTGCGCTCGCCGATCCACTCGCTGGCGCGCATCCTCAACCCGCTGGACGCGCGGGTCGGCCTGCAGAGTATCTTCCATCCTGGCTACCAGGCGGTGCACCGCGAGGCCAGCCGGCTGCTCGGCGACCATGCCATCGTGATCAAGGGCGAAGGCGGCGAGATCGAGGTCAACCCGGATGGCACCTGCCACCTGTACGGCACCGAGAACGGCGCGAACTGGGACGAGGAATGGCCGGCGCTGTCGGCGCAGCGCCACGTCAAGCCGGACAACCTGGACCCGCAGCACCTGCTCGCCTTCTGGCGCGGCGAGGTGGAGGACAGCTACGGTCGCCTGGCCGTGCTCAGCACCCTGGCCCTGGCCCTGCGTGGCCTGGGCGAGCCGCGCGAAGCGGCGTTCGCCCGCGCCGAAGCGATCTGGCAGGCGCGCCGCTAGCTCTAGCCCTTGTCGAACCAGGCCAGCTTGTCGCGCAGGCTCACCACCTCGCCAACGATGACCAGGGTCGGCGCGTGTACCTCGTGCTCGGCCACCAGCTGCGGCAGGTTGGCCAGGGTGCCGGTGAACACCCGCTGATTCTGCGTGGTGCCCTGCTGCACCAGCGCCGCCGGGGTGTCGGAGGCGCGCCCGTGGTCGATCAGGGCCTGGCAGATCTGCGGCAGGCCGACCAGGCCCATGTAGAACACCAGGGTCTGCCCAGGCGCGACCAGGTCGGTCCAGGGCAGATTGGTGCTGCCGTCCTTCAGGTGGCCGGTGACGAAACGCACCGACTGGGCATGGTCGCGGTGAGTCAGCGGGATGCCGGCGTAGGCGGCGCAACCGGACGCGGCGGTGATGCCCGGCACCACCTGGAACGGGATGCCCTCGGCGGCCAGCTGCTCGATCTCCTCGCCGCCACGACCGAAGATGAAGGGGTCGCCGCCCTTCAGGCGCAGCACGCGCTTGCCCTGTTTGGCCAGGTCGACCAGCAGCTGGTTGATCTCCTCCTGCGGCACCGCATGCTCGGAACGACGCTTGCCGACATAGATGCGTTCGGCATCGCGGCGGCACAGCTCGATGATGGCCGGCGCCACCAGGCGGTCGTAGAGCACCACGTCGGCCTGCTGCATCAGGCGCAGGGCGCGGAAGGTCAGCAGGTCCGGATCGCCCGGGCCGGCGCCGACCAGGTACACCTCACCCAGCGCACGCGGCGCGGCGCCGGCGATCTTGGCCTCGAGCAGGCGCTCGCCCTCGCCCAGTTTGCCGGCGAACACGCTCTCGGCGATCTGCCCCTGGAACACCTCCTCCCAGAACACCCGGCGCTGCTGTACGTCGGGGAACAGCTGCTTGACCCGCTCGCGGAATTTCTTCGCCAGGCTGGCCAGCTGGCCATAGGTGGACGGGATCCAGGTCTCGATCTTGGCGCGGATCAGTCGCGCCAGCACCGGCGCGTCGCCGCCGCTGGTGACGGCGACTATCAGCGGCGAGCGGTCGACGATGGCCGGGAAGATCACGCTGCACAGTGCTGGCGCGTCCACCACGTTGACCGGAATGCCCAGCGCCTGTGCCTCGGCCGAGATGCGCGCGTTGAGCGGCTCGTCATCGGTGGCGGCGATCACCAGCGCCACGCCCTGCAGGTCGGCGCTGTCATAGCCGCGCAGATGCACACGACCCTCGCCGGCCAGCGCGGTGAGTTCGCCGCGTACTTCCGGCGCCACCACACGCAACTGGCCGCCGGCGTCACTCAGCAGGCGCGCCTTGCGCAGCGCGACCTCGCCGCCGCCGACGACCAGTACGACACGACCCTGCAGTTTGTGGAACAACGGAAGGAAATCCATGACTCAGCCTCACCGGAGGTAAAAAAACGGGGTGGCCATCGCCACCCCGCTATTGTGTGCGCGCTATCGACTCAGCCGATAACTTCGATGCCGCCCATGTAGGGCTTGAGCACCTCCGGCACGCGGATGCTGCCGTCGGCCTGCTGGTAGTTCTCCAGCACCGCCACCAGAGTGCGGCCCACCGCCAGACCGGAGCCGTTGAGGGTGTGCACCAGCTCCGGCTTGCCGGTTTCCGGGTTGCGGTAGCGCGCCTGCATGCGGCGTGCCTGGAAGTCGCCGCAGTTGGAGCAGGAGGAAATCTCGCGGTACTTGTCCTGGCTCGGCACCCAGACTTCCAGGTCGTAGGTCTTCACCGCGGAGAAGCCCATGTCGCCGGTGCACAGAGCCAGCTTGCGGTAAGGCAGCTCGAGCAGCTGCAGCACGCGCTCGGCGTTGGCGGTCATGCCTTCCAGCGCCTCGAAGGACTTGCTCGGCTCGACGATCTGCACCATCTCGACCTTGTCGAACTGGTGCTGACGGATCATGCCGCGGGTGTCGCGCCCGGAGGCGCCGGCCTCGCTGCGGAAGCACGGGGTGTGGGCGACGAACTTCAGCGGCAGCTGCTTGGCGTCGAGGATTTCGCCGGAGACGATATTGGTCAGCGACACCTCGGCGGTCGGGATCAGGTAGAAGTCCGCCTCGCCTTCGCGGCTGATCTTGAACAGGTCTTCCTCGAACTTCGGCAGCTGGCCGGTGCCCTGCAGGGCCGGGGCCTGCACCAGGTAGGGGGTGTAGGCCTCCTCGTAGCCATGCTCGCCGGTGTGCAGGTTGATCATGAACTGGGCCAGGGCGCGGTGCAGGCGGGCGATGGGGCCGCGCAACAGGGCGAAACGGGCGCCGGAGAGCTTGGCGGCGGTCTCGAAGTCCAGCCAGCCGTGCTGCTCGCCGAGGGCGACGTGATCCTTGATCTCGAAATCGAAGCTGCGAGGGGTGCCCCAGCGCGAGACTTCGACGTTACCGTCTTCATCCTCGCCCACCGGCACCGACTCGTGCGGCAGGTTGGGGATGTTCAGCAGCAGGTTGTCCAGCTCGGTCTGGATGGCGTCCAGCTCTCGCTTGCCGGCATCCAGGTCGCTGCCCATCTGGTCGACTTCTGCCAGCAGCGGAGCGATGTCCTCGCCACGCGCCTTGGCCTGACCGATGGCCTTGGAGCGACTATTGCGCTCGGCCTGCAGCTGTTCGGTGCGCATCTGCACCGCCTTGCGCTGGGCTTCGAGGGCTTCGAAGCGCGCGACGTCCAGCTGGAAGCCACGAGTGGCGAGGCGCGCCGCGACTTCTTCGAGCTGGCTGCGAACGAGTTTGGAATCGAGCATGGTGTAGGTCCCAACAAGCAGATGAACGCCGACAAGCGGTCGGTCTTGAATGTGGCGCAGTTTACGGACTTCGGCGCGCCAAGCCGAGTCCTTTTGCCCGCAAGCGGCTCAGGAACTCACGCGCCAGAGCCAAGCCTGCGTGCAAAGTGGCTCAGCGCACGAGCAGCATCCCGACCCAGGCCGCCAGCAAGCCACCGAGCAGGCTGCTCAGCAGATAGGCGATGGCCACGCCCGGCTGGCCGTTCTCGAACAGCCGCACCATTTCCAGGCTGAAGCTGGAAAAGGTCGTCAAACCGCCGAGTACGCCCGTGATCAGCCCGGTACGCAGAGCCAGGGGCAGATCGGTCCGGGCCAGGAACAGCGCCGAGAGAACGCCAATCAGAAAGCAGCCGACCAGGTTCACTGCCAGGGTCGCCAGGTAGTAATGCCGCGGCCAGTGCGCGACCACCCAGGCACTGGTGAGAAAACGCAGTACGGAACCGGCGGCACCGCCGGCGGCCACGGCCAACACGACCTGCATCACGAGCGGCGCCTCCGCGGGCTCTGCCGGTCCAGCTCGGCCAGGCGCTCCAGCTTGTCGCGAATCTTCAGCTCCAGCCCGCGCGGCACCGGTTCGTAGTAGCGGCGCGGCTGCAGCTCCTCTGGGAAGTAGTCCTCGCCGGCGGCGTAGGCGTCCGGCTCGTCGTGGGCGTAGCGGTACTCCTCGCCGTAGCCCAGCTCCTTCATCAGTTTGGTCGGCGCGTTGCGCAGGTGCAGCGGCACTTCCAGCGAGCCGTGCTCGGCCGCATCGCGCATGGCCGCCTTGAAGCCCATGTACACCGCGTTGCTCTTCGGCGCGCAGGCCAGATATACGATGGCCTGGGCCACCGCCAGCTCACCCTCGGGGCTGCCCAGGCGCTCCTGCACGTCCCAGGCATTGAGGCACAGGGTCAGGGCGCGCGGGTCGGCGTTGCCGATGTCCTCGCTGGCCATGCGCACCACGCGCCGGGCCAGGTACAGCGGATCGCAGCCACCATCGAGCATGCGCGCATACCAGTACAGGGCGGCATCCGGATTGGAGCCGCGCACCGACTTGTGCAGCGCGGAAATCTGGTCGTAGAAGGCCTCGCCACCCTTGTCGAAACGCCGGCGGCTGTCGCCCAGCAGGTTGTGCAGCAGCTTCGGGCCCATCTCGCCGCCGTCCTCGGCCAGGTCGGCGGCGTTCTCCAGCAGGTTGAGCAGGCGCCGGCCGTCGCCGTCGGCGGCGGCCAGGAGGATCTGGAAACTCTCCTCGGGCAGCGACAGGTTGCGCTTGCCCAGGCCCTTGTCCTCGCCCAGCGCGCGAGCGACCAGTTTGCGCATGGCCGCCTCGTCCAGGCTCTTCAGCACATACACGCGGGCGCGGGACAGCAGCGCATTGTTCAGCTCGAAGGAGGGATTCTCGGTGGTAGCGCCAATAAAGATCAGGGTGCCGTCTTCGACATAGGGCAGGAAGGCGTCCTGCTGGCTCTTGTTGAAGCGATGCACCTCGTCGACGAAGAGGATGGTGCGCCGACCGTACTGGGCGGCCTGTTGCTTGGCCACCTCGACTGCCTGGCGGATTTCCTTGACCCCGGACAGTACCGCCGAAATGGTCTCGAAGTGCGCGTCGGACACCTGCGCCAGCAGCCTGGCCAGGGTGGTCTTGCCGACCCCGGGCGGCCCCCAGAAGATCATCGAGTGCAGGGCGCCCTGCTCCAGTGCCTCGCGCAGCGGCTTGCCCTGGCCCAGCACGTGTTCCTGCCCGACATACTCGTCCAGGCTGGTGGCGCGCAGGCGCGCGGCCAGGGGCTGGGCGACGGGGGTGGAGCGGAACAGGTCCACGGCGGTGAGCGGCCTCGTTATTCCTGGATGACGTCGGCGCCCTCGGGCACCTGGAAGTCGAACAGACCGGCATCCAGTTTCTCGTTCATCTTCACGCCGAGGAACAGGATGTTGGTGCGCTGGCCGATGCTGTCGATCAGCTGCATGTCGTTGATCATGCCCTTGCGGAAGGACAGGCGCAGGTTGTCGAACAGGCTGTCCTTGGCCTTGGGCTTGAGGATGAAATCGACCACATCGCCACCTTCCTTGAAGGTGATGTCGAAGTTCTCGCGGATCTTCGACACATCGCCGGACAGCAGCAGCGCCGGGGTGTGGGTCAGGCGCTGATCGAGGGTCTGCACGGTGACCTGCATCAGGTCCGGATCGTACAGCCAGACCTTCTGCCCGTTGGATACCAGCAGCTGCTCCTGCGGTGCGTCGGTGTGCCAGCGGAACAGGCCCGGGCGCTGCAGCGCCAGCTGGCCGGAAGTCTCCTGCAACTGGGTACCGGAACCGTCCAGGGTCAGCTGGGAGAAGCGCCCGCTCAGGGTCTGGGCCTGATCGAGCAGACCGGTCAGGCGCTTGACCGCGGCCTCGTCGTCGGCATGGGCAAATACGGGGCTGCAGGCCAGTGCGGCCAGCAGCAGCATGCGGATCAGGCGCATGGAAATCCTCTCAATTCAGTCGCGGGACGGCCCCGGCGCTATGACCTCGCGCGAGCCGTTGGTGTTCATCGGGGTCACCACGCCGGCCATTTCCATGGCCTCGATCATGCGCGCGGCGCGGTTGTAGCCAATCTTCAGCTTGCGCTGCACGGCGGAGATGGAGGCGCGACGGCTCTCCAGGACGAAGGCCACGGCCTCGTCATACAGCGGGTCTTCCTCGCTGCCCTCGCCGCCTTCGCCACCGCCGCCGCCCTCGAAGCCGCTGCCGGCCTCTTCGACGCCGGCCAGGATGTCCTCGATGTAGTCCGGCGCGCCGCGCTGCTTCCAGGCCTCGACCACGCGATGCACCTCGTCGTCGGAGACGAAGGCGCCATGCACGCGGATCGGCAGGCCGGTGCCGGGCGGCAGGTAGAGCATGTCACCGTGGCCCAGCAGCTGCTCGGCGCCACCCTGGTCGAGGATGGTGCGCGAGTCGATCTTGCTGGAGACCTGGAAGGCCATGCGGGTCGGGATGTTGGCCTTGATCAGGCCGGTGATCACGTCCACCGACGGGCGCTGGGTGGCGAGGATCAGGTGGATGCCGGCGGCACGCGCCTTCTGCGCGATACGGGCGATCAGCTCTTCGACCTTCTTGCCGACGATCATCATCATGTCGGCGAATTCGTCGACGATCACCACGATGGTCGGCAGGGTCTTCAGGTACGGCGGCTCGTCGTCCATCGACTCGCGCTTGTACAGCGGGTCGTGCAGCGGCGTACCGGCTTCCTCGGCATCCTTCACCTTGCGGTTGAAGCCGGCCAGGTTGCGCACGCCCATGGCCGCCATCAGCTTGTAGCGGCGCTCCATCTCGGCCACCGACCAGCGCAGGGCGTTGGCGGCTTCCTTCATGTCGGTCACCACCGGGCACAGCAGGTGCGGGATGCCTTCGTAGATGGACAGTTCGAGCATCTTCGGGTCGATCATGATCATCCGCGCCTCTTCCGGCGTGGACTTGAACAGGATCGACAGGATCATGGCGTTGACCCCCACCGACTTACCGGAACCGGTGGTACCGGCGACCAGCAGGTGCGGCATCTTCGCCAGGTCGGTGATGATCGGCTTGCCACCGATGTCGTGGCCCAGGGCCAGGGTCACCGGCGACTTGGCGTCGTCATACTCGCTGGACGACAGCACCTCGGAGAAGCGCACGATCTGCCGGTCCTCGTTGGGAATCTCGATGCCGACAGTGGTCTTGCCCGGGATGACCTCGACCACCCGCACGCTGATCACCGCCAGCGAACGTGCCAGGTCCTTGGCGAGGTTGGAGATGCGGCTGACCTTGACGCCCACGCCCGGCTGGATCTCGAAACGGGTGATAACCGGCCCCGGGTGCACGGACTCCACCACCACCTCGACGCCAAACTCCTTGAGCTTGATTTCCAGCAGGCGCGACATGGCCTCCAGCGACTCGGGCGAGAAGCTCTTCTGCTTCTTCTCGGCCACGTCGAGGATGGAAATCGGCGGCAGGGTGCCGGCAACGGCGGCATCCTCGAACAGCGGCACCTGCTTTTCCTTGAGCACGCGCTTGCTCGGCTCGGCGGCCTTGGCCGGCGGCGGCGGCGCGATGACCGGCGCGGCACGGGTCTCGCGCTCGACCATGTGCTTGGCCAGGGTTTCCTCGCGCTCGATCAGGCGTTCCTTGACCTTGGCCTGCTCACGGCGATCCGGCACTACGGGGGCGGCCACCTCGGCAACCCGTTCATCCACCTCGCGCAGCTGGGCCACCAGCTGCTTGCGTTGCAGGCGGGCTTCCCACCAGCGGGTGATCAGGCTGTGCACCAGCTCGATCAGGTCGAGGGTGATCTTGCCGGTCAGGTCCATCAGCTTGAACCAGGACAGATCGGTGAACACGGTCAGGCCGAACAGGAACAGCGCCAGGAACAGCAGCGTGCTGCCCTGCACGTTCAGCGCCTCGATGGCCAGCTGCCCCAGGCTCTCGCCCAAGGCCCCGCCAGCCGAGGCCGGCATACCGGCCGCAGAGTGGAAGTGGATATAGGCCAGGCCGGAACCGGCCAGAACCAGGAATATCAGGCCGATCAGGCGCCAGGAGAACATCCAGCCGTTCCACTGCCAGGGCTCGTTACGGGCCCGGAACATCTGCCAGATGCGTACCGCGAGCAGTAGCGGAAACAGATAAGCGAAATAGCCGAGGGCCATGAATAGAACGTCGGCGAACCAGGCGCCGGCGCGACCGGCGGCATTCTGCACCTGCTGGGTGCTGCTGGTGTGGGTCCAGCCCGGATCGTTCTGATCGTAGGTCAGCAGCGCCATCCACAGGATCAGGCAGAGCGCGCCGAGCGCGATCAGGGCACCTTCCTTGAGACGATGCTGCAATTGCTGACGCCAGACCGGTGCCTGGGCTGCTGTACTGGGATTCTTCAAAACGCTGTCATTCCTGCGCGCGGAGCGCGACTGGCGATCCTGGGACCGGACCATTGTACAAATTTACAGGTATCGTGCCAGGCCGAGAGCCGCTTTGCCGCCCTCTCCCGCTTCGGTGTAGCATACCCGGCTATCCCATGCGTGCCGCCCAATTGGAGCACGCATTCTCTTTTGTGACAAAGGCTTATGGGGTCTTTTTATGAGCGAAGTCAAGCATTCACGCCTGATCATCCTGGGCTCCGGCCCGGCCGGCTATACCGCCGCCGTCTATGCCGCCCGCGCCAACCTCAAGCCTGTCGTCATCACCGGCATCCAGCCCGGCGGCCAGCTGACCACCACCACCGAAGTCGACAACTGGCCGGGTGATGTCCACGGCCTCACCGGCCCGGCGCTGATGCAGCGCATGCAGGAGCATGCCGAGCGCTTCGACACCGAGATCGTCTACGACCACATCCATACCGCCGAGTTGCAGAGCAAGCCCTTCACCCTCAAGGGCGACAGCGGCACCTACACCTGTGACGCCCTGATCATCGCCACCGGCGCCAGCGCCCAGTACCTCGGCCTGCCGTCCGAGGAGGCCTTCGCCGGCAAGGGCGTGTCCGCCTGCGCCACCTGCGACGGCTTCTTCTACCGCAACCAGGTGGTCTGCGTGGTCGGCGGCGGCAACACCGCCGTCGAGGAAGCCCTGTACCTGTCCAACATTGCCAAGGAAGTGCACCTGATCCACCGCCGCGACAAGCTGCGCTCGGAGAAGATCCTGCAGGACAAGCTGTTCGACAAGGCCGCCAACGGCAACGTGCGCCTGCACTGGAACCACACCCTGGACGAGGTGCTGGGCGACAACACCGGGGTGACCGGCGTGCGCCTGAAGAGCACCGCCGACGGCAGCACCAAGGAGCTGCAGTTGGCCGGCGTATTCATCGCCATCGGCCACAAGCCGAACACCGAGCTGTTCCAGGGCCAGCTGGAAATGCGCGACGGCTACCTACTCATCCAGGGCGGCAGCGAAGGCAATGCCACCGCTACCAGCATCGAGGGCGTGTTTGCCGCCGGCGACGTGGCCGACCACGTCTACCGCCAGGCCATCACCTCGGCCGGTGCCGGCTGCATGGCCGCACTGGACGCCGAGAAGTACCTCGACGCCTGAGCCCAGGGGCGGGCCAATCGCCCGCCTGCCCTCCTCCATGCTGACCTGGCTGCAGCGCGACTCGCTGGAATTCCCGCCCCTGGAGCGCGCCCTGCGCGAGCCCAATGGCCTGCTGGCAGCCGGCGGCGATCTGTCCGCCGAACGCCTGATCGCCGCCTACCGCCATGGCTGCTTCCCCTGGTTCAGCGAAGGCCAGCCGCTGCTCTGGTGGTCGCCCGACCCGCGCACCGTGCTGCTACCCGAGGAGTTCCACCTGTCGCGCAGCCTGGCCAAGCTGCTCCGCCAGCAGCGCTTCCGGGTGACCTTCGACCAGGACTTCGCCGCCGTCATCGATGGCTGCGCCGGGCCACGCGACTATGCCGACGGCACCTGGATCACCGATTCGATGCGCGCCGCCTATCTGGAACTTCACCGTCGCGGCTTCGCCCACTCGGTGGAAGTCTGGGATGGCGAGCAACTGGTCGGCGGCCTCTACGGCCTCGCCATGGGCCGCCTGTTCTTCGGCGAATCCATGTTCAGCCGCACCGACAACGCCTCCAAGGTCGGCTTCGCCACCCTGGTGGGCAAGCTGCGCGAGTGGGGCTTCGCCCTGATCGACTGCCAGATGCCGACCCAGCATCTGCACAGCTTCGGCGCCCGCCCCATCGCCCGCCAGGAGTTCGCGACCTATCTGCAACGCTACCTGGACCAACCCAGCGCCGCCGACTGGCGGCCGTGACTGCGGCATGTGGTAGGCGCCAGTAGGCTGGCATACACTTGCCCCAGGGGTTCCCCGAGGATCGACCATGACCGAGCTGGCTCGCCTCAAGTTCTATGCCACTCAGCCACATCCATGCAGCTATCTGCCCGAGGAACAGGCCACCACCCTGTTCCTCGATCCCAGCCAGCCCATGGACGTGCAGGTCTATGCCGAACTGTCGGAAATGGGCTTTCGCCGCAGCGGCGACCACCTCTACCGCCCGCACTGCCAGCGCTGCACCGCCTGCGTGCCGGCACGCATCCCCGCCGACCAGTTCATTCCCACCCGCCAGCAGAAGCGCATCCTCAAGCGCAACGCCGACATCCAGGTCAGGGCCGTGCGTCCGGCGTTCAACGAGGAGTACTACGCCCTCTACGTGCGCTACATCGAGCAGCGCCATGCCGACGGCGACATGTACCCACCGAGCCGCGACCAGTTCAGCACTTTCCTGGTCCGCGACCTGCCCTTCGCCCGCTTCTACGAATTTCGCCTGAACGGCCGTCTGGTCGCGGTGGCGGTCACCGACGTGCTGCCCAACGGCCTGTCGGCGGTCTACACCTTCTATGACCCGGCCGAGGAGCGTCGCAGCCTGGGCCGCTTCGCCATTCTCTGGCAGATCGGCGAGACCGCGCGCCTGGGCCTGCAGGCCGTCTACCTGGGCTACTGGATCAAGAACTGCCGGAAGATGAGCTACAAGACGCAATACCGCCCCATCGAGCTGTTCGTCAACCAGCGCTGGGTCGTTCTGACCTGAGCCGACCATTTCCCGACCCTGCAGCCACTTGGCGTCCCTTACCCTTTTCGGGCACAATGCACGCCGCTTTTACCCGGGCACCCTTGCGCCGGGCCAATCTTTGGATACCGAGGGCTTTACTGCATGTCGAAAGAAGACAGCTTCGAAATGGAAGGTACTGTCGTCGACACCCTGCCCAACACCATGTTCCGTGTGGAGTTGGAAAACGGGCACGTCGTTACCGCGCACATCTCCGGCAAGATGCGCAAGAACTACATCCGCATTCTGACTGGCGACAAGGTCCGCGTCGAACTGACGCCCTACGACCTGAGCAAGGGCCGCATCACCTACCGCGCCCGCTGATTCCCGCTTCGAGGAATCCGAATGCAAGAACGCCCGGCAATGCCGGGCGTTTTCGTTTGCCTGCGATCAGGCCGGCTCGGCCGTGGTCTCGAACTCGAAATGCAACTCGCCATTTTCGAGATCGACATGCACCAGGCCGCCGTGCTCGGCCAGCTCGCCGAACAGGATCTCCTCAGCCAGCGGCCGCTTGATCTTGTCCTGGATCAGCCGTGCCATCGGCCGCGCGCCCATCTGCACGTCATAGCCACGCTCCGCCAGCCAGCCACGCGCCGCATCGCTGACCTCGAGCTGCACGCGCTTGTCCTCCAGCTGCGCCTGCAGCTCGGTGAGGAACTTGTCGACGATGCTCTTGATCGTCTCGTGACTCAGGCGACCGAACTGGATGATGGTATCCAGGCGGTTGCGGAACTCCGGCGTGAAGCTCTTCTTGATCACCTCCATGGCGTCGGAGGAGTGATCCTGCTGGGTGAAGCCGATCGACGCCCGCGCCGCGGTTTCCGCCCCGGCATTGGTGGTCATGACCAGTATCACGTTGCGGAAGTCCGCCTTGCGCCCGTTGTTGTCGGTCAGGGTGCCGTGATCCATCACCTGCAACAGCAGGTTGAACACTTCCGGGTGGGCCTTCTCGATCTCGTCCAGCAGCAGCACGCAGTGCGGCTGCTTGGTAATGGCCTCGGTCAGCAGCCCGCCTTGGTCGAAACCGACATAGCCGGGCGGCGCACCGATCAGGCGCGACACGGTGTGGCGCTCCATGTACTCGGACATATCGAAGCGCACCAGCTCGATACCCATGGCCTTGGCCAGCTGGCGCGCCACTTCGGTCTTGCCAACCCCGGTAGGGCCGGCGAAGAGGAAGGAGCCGACCGGCTTGTCCGGCGCCTTGAGACCGGCACGGGAGAGCTTGATGGCGGTGGACAGCGAGTCGATCGCCGCATCCTGGCCGAACACGGTGAGCTTGAGGTCGCGCTCCAGATTGCGCAGCAGCTCCTTGTCCGAACTACTGACGTGCTTCGGTGGAATCCGCGCGATCTTCGCCACTATGTCCTCGACCTGAGCCACCTCGATGCGCTTGGCACGTTTTTCTTCCGGCTGCAGGCGCTGGTAGGCACCCGCCTCATCGATCACGTCGATGGCCTTGTCCGGCATGTGACGGTCGTTGATGTAGCGAGCCGCCAGCTCGGCCGCCGCACGCAGGGCCTCATCGCTGTACTCGATATGATGGTGTTGCTCGAAACGAGCCTTGAGCCCCTTGAGGATGCCCACGGTATCCTCGACCGACGGCTCGCTGACGTCGACCTTCTGGAAGCGCCGCGCCAGGGCGCGATCCTTCTCGAAAATGCCGCGAAATTCCTGGAAGGTGGTGGAGCCGATGCAGCGAATCTCGCCGGAGGACAGCAATGGCTTGAGCAGGTTGGAAGCATCCATCACCCCACCCGAGGCCGCACCAGCCCCGATAATGGTGTGAATCTCGTCGATGAACAGGATGGCATGCGGACGCTTGCGCAGCTCATTGAGCAGCGCCTTGAAGCGCTTCTCGAAGTCGCCGCGGTACTTGGTGCCAGCCAGCAGCGCACCGAGGTCGAGGGAGTAGACCACGCTCTCCGACAACAGCTCCGGCACCTGCTCGTCGACGATGCGCTTGGCCAGGCCCTCGGCGATGGCGGTCTTGCCGACACCGGCCTCGCCCACCAGCAGCGGGTTGTTCTTGCGCCGCCGAGCGAGGATCTGCGCCACGCGCTCGACCTCATGCTCACGCCCGACCAACGGATCGATGCGCCCCAGGCGCGCCAGCTCGTTGAGGTTGCTGGCATAGGCGTCCAGCGGATTGCCCGAGGTCGAGGACTCGCCACCCTCGTCGTCCTGCATCTCCTGCTCACTTTCATGGTGATCGGTATGGCCAGGCACCTTGGAAATGCCGTGAGCGATGTAGTTGACCACGTCGATGCGCGCCACGCTCTGCTGCTTGAGCAGGAACACGGCCTGGCTCTCCTGCTCGCTGAAGATCGCTACCAGCACGTTGGCGCCGGTCACTTCGCGCTTGCCGGAGCTCTGCACGTGAAACACGGCGCGTTGCAGCACGCGCTGGAAGCCGAGGGTCGGCTGGGTCTCGCGCTCCTCGTCATGCTGCGGAATCAGGGGGGTCGTGGAGTCGATGAACTCCTGCAGATCATGCCGGAGCTTGTCCAGATTGGCGCCACAGGCGCGCAGCACGGTCGCCGCCGCCTCGTTGTCCAGCAGCGCGAGGAGCAGGTGCTCGACCGTCATGAACTCATGGCGCTTGGCACGTGCCTCCTTGAAGGCCAGATTGAGGGTGACTTCCAGCTCTCGATTCAACATAGCTTCACCTCTTGCCCAAGCGGGACGACGTCATCCGTCCTTCTCTATCTCACAGAGTAGCGGATGCTGGCTCTCCCGAGCGTACTGGTTGACCTGCATCGCCTTGGTCTCCGCGATATCGCGGGTAAACACCCCGCAGACCGCCTTGCCTTCCGTATGGACCGTGAGCATGACCTTGGTGGCCATCTCCCGATTCATGCCGAAGAACACCTCCAGCACTTCGACCACGAAATCCATCGGCGTGTAGTCGTCGTTGAACATCAGCACCTTGTACATCGGCGGTGCCTGCAACTTCGGCTTCGCTTCCTGCACGGCCAGGCCGGTGGAATCGTCCTCGTGTTCGTGCGGGCGATCCTGATTGAATGTTAGTCGAATCTGGCTGGGTGAATGCATGCTGTACAGGCGTCGTAATGACCGGTCGAAGATTGATGCCAGAGGGATTTTGACAGGCTTCTCAGCCTCCCGTCTGCACACCTTGACTAAAGGCGAAACGGTGTTACAAACAGTGAATACCCTACTTGGGTATCGGGGTTCCGCGGCTAGCGCCCAAACGGCCGAAGTCGGACGTGGAGCTGAAGTGGATGATACTCCAGTGATGGAGTCCTTTGCAGAGGGATGTCAGCATGCTTAGCGGTAAGGTCAAGTGGTTCAACAACGCCAAGGGCTACGGCTTCATCGTGGCCGATGGCCGAGATGAGGACCTGTTCGCCCACTACTCGGCTATCCAGATGGACGGCTACAAGACTCTCAAGGCCGGCCAAGCGGTCAAGTTCGATATTCTGCAGGGTCCGAAAGGCCTGCACGCGGTGAATATCAGCCCGATTCTGGCAAGCAGTGAATCTCCGGCGATCGCCAGCGCGCCGCAAAGCACTCCAGCAGAAGCCTGAAAAGAGCACTAATGAAAAAGGCCGGTCATCTGACCGGCCTTTTTGTTTGCCGCTTGTCGCCTTACATGTGGGCGATGATGGCATCACCGAACTGCGAGCAGGACAGCAGCTTGGCATCGTCCATCAGGCGCTCGAAGTCGTAGGTCACGGTCTTCGCGGCGATGGCGCCGTTGGTGCCCTTGATGATCAGATCGGCAGCCTCGGTCCAGCCCATGTGACGCAGCATCATCTCGGCGGAGAGGATGACCGAGCCCGGGTTGACCTTGTCCTGGCCGGCGTACTTCGGCGCGGTGCCATGGGTAGCCTCGAACATGGCGACCGTGTCGGACAGGTTGGCACCCGGAGCGATACCAATGCCACCGACTTCCGCCGCCAGGGCGTCGGACAGGTAGTCACCGTTCAGGTTCAGGGTGGCGATCACGTCGTACTCGGCCGGGCGCAGCAGAATCTGCTGCAGCATGGCGTCGGCGATGGCGTCCTTGACCACGATGGTCTTGCCGGTGTTCGGGTTCTTGAACTGCATCCACGGGCCGCCATCCAGCAGCTCGGCGCCGAACTCGTCACGCGCGACTTCGTAACCCCAGTCCTTGAAGGCACCTTCGGTGAACTTCATGATGTTGCCCTTGTGGACGATGGTCACGGAGCTGCGATCGTTGTCCACGGCGTACTGCAGGGCCTTGCGCACCAGGCGCTTGGTACCTTCCAGGGAAACCGGCTTGATACCGATGCCACAGTTTTCGGTGAAACGGATCTTCTTGACGCCCATTTCCTCGGTGAGGAATTTGATGACCTTCTCGGCCTCGGGGCTGCCGGCCTTCCACTCGACACCGGCGTAGATGTCTTCGGAGTTCTCGCGGAAGATGCACATGTCGACGTCACCCGGCTTCTTCACCGGGCTCGGCACGCCTTCGAACCAGCGCACCGGACGTTGGCAGACGTACAGGTCAAGTTCCTGGCGCAGGGCCACGTTCAGCGAGCGGATGCCGCCACCGACCGGAGTGGTCAGCGGGCCCTTGATGGACACGACGTAGTCACGCACGGCCTCCAGGGTTTCCTTCGGCAGCCAGGTATCCTGGTCGTAGACTTGGGTGGCTTTCTCGCCAGCGTAGACTTCCATCCAGGCGATCTTGCGCTGGCCGGCGTAGGCCTTCTCGACGGCGGCGTCGACGACCTTGATCATCACCGGGCTGATGTCGACACCGATGCCGTCACCCTCGATGAACGGAATGATGGGGTTGTTCGGTACATTCAAGGACATGTCGGCGTTGACGGTGATCTTTTCGCCGTTCGCAGGCACCTGGATCTTCTGGTATCCCATGCTGGACTCCGTTTGTTTTCGTGGTCTGACAATCCACCGCACGGGTAATGCGGCGGACGATACTTCTGGGTCTCGGAAAGGTGCTGCATTCTTGTAGTTTTTCTACAGAAAGTCACGCACTTTTCGCCATTTACTGACAGCCCAGCGACAGCCTAGACTGCTTGAATACTGGTTTCGCGCCAAACATGTAGTCAAACTACACAGACGCTACAAAATGCCTCTCAGAGGCGCTTTCAATCCTAGCAGCTTGGCTCCAGATTGCTTCGATCCAGGCCTTACCCAATAGCTGCCGCAGAGCCGCGGAGGTTCATCGCAATGCGCTTCACTCCACACGTCACGGTTGCCACCGTGGTCGAGGACCAGGGTCGTTTCCTGCTGGTCGAAGAGCTGGCCGGCGGCCAGGCGGTATTAAACCAGCCTGCCGGCCATCTGGAAGCCGACGAAAGTCTCATCGCCGCCGCTCTGCGCGAGACACTAGAGGAGACCGGCTGGGAGGTCGAGCTGACTGCCGTCACCGGCATCTACCTCTATACCGCGCCGAGCAACGGCGTGACCTACCAGCGCGTGTGCTTCGCCGCCAGGCCGCTACGCTACCTGCCGGAGGCACCGCTGGACGAAGGCATCCTCGGTCCGCGCTGGCTGACCCGCGAGGAACTGGCCGCCCAGCCCGAGCGCTGGCGCAGCGAACTGGTGCTGCGCTGCATCGACGACTACCTGGCCGGCGAGCGCCATGCCCTGAGCCTGATCCGCGACCCGGCCGATCGCGGCCCGGTCTGATTCGCCGCGCGCCGCCCGCTCCTGATAGAATCGCCGGCTTTCCGCAGTCACCCTGTCCCGATCCCCATGCGCGAACCAGCCAATACCCGTGTCATCGTCGGCATGTCCGGCGGCGTCGACTCCTCCGTTTCCGCCCTCCTGCTGCTCGAACAGGGCTACCAGGTCGAGGGCCTATTCATGAAGAACTGGGAAGAGGACGACGGCACCGAATACTGCACCGCCATGGCCGACCTGGCCGACGCCCAGGCCGTGTGCGACCGCATCGGCATCAAGCTGCACACCGCCAACTTCGCGGCGGAATACTGGGACAACGTGTTCGAACACTTCCTCGCCGAGTACAAGGCCGGGCGCACGCCGAACCCGGACATCCTGTGCAACCGCGAGATCAAGTTCAAAGCCTTCCTCGAGTACGCCCTCTCCCTGGGCGCCGACCTGATCGCCACCGGCCACTACGTGCGCCGCCGCGATGTCGACGGCCGTAGCGAACTGCTCAAGGGCCTCGATCCGAACAAGGACCAGAGCTATTTCCTGCACGCCGTCGGCGGCGAGCAGATCGGCCGCACCCTGTTCCCGGTAGGCGAACTGGAGAAACCGCAGGTGCGCGCCATCGCCGAGAAATACGACCTGGCGACGGCCAAGAAGAAGGACTCCACCGGCATCTGCTTCATCGGCGAGCGCCGCTTCAGCGACTTCCTCAAGCAGTACCTGCCGGCCCAGCCGGGCGACATCGAGACCACCGAGGGCGAGGTGATCGGCCGCCATGTCGGCCTGATGTACCACACCATCGGTCAGCGCCAGGGCCTGGGCATCGGCGGCATGAAGAACGCCGGCGACGAGCCCTGGTATGTGTTGCACAAGGACCTGAGCCGCAACGTGCTGATCGTCGGCCAGGGCAACGACCACCCCTGGCTGTTCTCCCACGCCCTGCTCGCCTCGGACATCTACTGGGTCAACCCCGTCGACCTGTCCAGCCCGCGCCGCCTGAGCGCCAAGGTGCGCTACCGCCAGGCCGACCAGGCTTGCACCCTGGAGAAGACCGAGCACGGCTACCGCGCAATCTTCGACGAGCCGCAGCGCGCCGTCACCCCGGGCCAGTCCGTGGTGTTCTACGACGGCGAGGTATGCCTCGGCGGTGGCGTGATCGAAGTCGCCGAGCCCTGTGCCGAGGGAGCGCCGCGCACATGAGCCCGACCCAGGAACAGCTGCTGGCCCTCTCCGCCGTATTCCAGGCCGCCAGCCTGGTGGACAAGCTGGCCCGCACCGGTCAGATCGCCGACGCACAGCTCGGCTGCCTGCTCGGCAGCCTGCTGGTGCGCGACCCGAAGAGCACCTTGGAAGTCTACGGCGGCGACGACCTCAACCTGCGCGAAGGCTACAAGGCCCTGGTCGGCGCCCTGGAGCGCAATCCGGCCAGCCTGCAACGCGAACCGCTGCGCTATGCCCTCGCCCTGCTTGGCCTGGAGCGCCAGCTGGCCAAGCGCGACGACCTGCTGCAGGTGATCGGCAACCGCCTGGACCAGATCCAGAACCAGGTCGAACACTTCGGCCCGACCCACGACAACGTGGTGGCGGCCTGCGGCGCACTGTATCAGGACACCATCAGCACCTTCCGCCAGCGCATCCAGGTGCATGGCGACATGCGCTTCCTGCAACAGCCGGCCGTAGCGGCCAAGGTTCGCGCCCTGCTGCTCACCGGCATCCGCTCGGCGCGCCTGTGGCGCCAGCTCGGCGGCCATCGCTGGCAGCTGGTGTTCAGCCGCGGCAAGCTGCTCAAGGAACTCTACCCGCTGCTGCGGGGCTGAGGTGAGCCTGCCCAGCCGTAGCGTCAAACCGGTGCAGGGCGCCCTGCTCCTGGCGCTCTCCGCCCTGCTGTTCTCGCTGATGGGCGTGGGCATCCGCGAGGTGTCCAGCGGGGTCAACAACGAATCGGTGGTGTTCTTCCGCAACCTGGTCGGCGTGCTGTTCTTCCTGCCGCTGGTGCTGATCAAGGGCGCCGCGCCGCTGAAGACCGGCCGCCTCAAGTCGCACCTGTGGCGCACCGGCTACGGCCTGGCGGCGATGTACTGCTTCTTCTACGCCATCGCCCACCTGCCGCTGGCCGACGCCATGCTGTTCACCTATTCGGCGCCGGTGTTCACCCCCGTGCTGGCCTGGTGGCTGCTCAAGGAGCCGCTGACCAAGCGCATGCTAGTCACCACCGCCATCGGTCTGGTCGGCGTGCTGCTGGTGGCCAAGCCCAGCCAGGCATTGCTAGACAGCCAGGCGCTGGTCGGCCTGGCGGCCAGCATCCTGGCCGCCTTCGCCTTCGTCTCCATTCGCGAGATGAGCGACAGCGAACCAGCCTTCCGCATCGTCTTCTACTTCTCGCTGTTCAGCGCGCTGATCTCCGCCGTGCCGCTGACCTGGGCCTGGCAGCCGCTGGATTCGCACCAGCTTGGCCTGCTGCTGATGATCGGCCTGCTCGCCACGGTCAGCCAGATCGTCATGTCCAAGGCCTACGGCCTGGCCCCGCCCGGCCTGATCGGCCCCTTCGCCTACCTGGCCATCGTCTTCGCCGGCGTCATCGCCTGGCTGCGCTGGGGCGAAATGCCGGACATCACTTCACTCATCGGTGCCGCGCTGATCTTCAGCGCCAGCCTGCTGTCCATCGCCCGTCGCTGAAACAGGCGAGCCCGGGCGACTTCATGTATGATGTGCGCCCTTTTCGTTGACCGACCTGTCCGAGAACGCCTCCATGCAGCTCTCCTCGCTCACCGCGGTTTCCCCCGTCGATGGCCGCTACGCCGGCAAAACCAGCGCCCTGCGCCCGATCTTCAGCGAATACGGCCTGATCCGTTTCCGCGTGATGGTCGAGGTCCGCTGGCTGCAGCGCCTGGCCGCCCATGAGGGCATCGCCGAAGTGGCGCCCTTCTCCGCCGAAGCCAACGCCCTGCTCAACCAGCTGGCCGAGAACTTCGCCATCGAACACGCCGAACGCGTGAAAGAGATCGAGCGCACCACCAACCACGACGTCAAGGCCGTGGAGTACCTGCTCAAGGAGCAGGCCGCCAAGCTGCCGGAACTAGCTGCGGTCAGCGAATTCATCCACTTCGCTTGTACTTCCGAAGATATCAACAACCTATCCCACGCCCTGATGCTGCGCGAGGGCCGTGACAGCGTGCTGCTACCGCTGATGAAGCAGATCGCCGGCGCCATCCGCGAGCTGGCGGTGAAGTTCGCCGGCGTGCCGATGCTGTCGCGCACCCACGGCCAGCCCGCCTCGCCGACCACCCTGGGCAAGGAACTGGCCAACGTCGTCTACCGCCTGGAGCGGCAGATCGCCCAGGTGGCCGCCGTGCCGCTGCTGGGCAAGATCAACGGCGCCGTGGGCAACTACAACGCCCACCTGTCCGCCTACCCGCAGATCGACTGGGAGGCCAACGCCAAGCAGTTCATCGAAGGCGACCTGGGCCTGCAGTGGAACCCCTACACCACCCAGATCGAGCCGCACGACTACATCGCCGAGCTGTTCGACGCCATCGCCCGCTTCAACACCATCCTGATCGACTTCGACCGCGACGTCTGGGGCTACATCTCCCTCGGCTACTTCAAGCAGAAGACCGTGGCCGGCGAGATCGGCTCCTCGACCATGCCGCACAAGGTCAACCCGATCGACTTCGAGAACTCCGAAGGCAACCTGGGTATCGCCAACGCGATCTTCCAGCACCTGGCCAGCAAGCTGCCGATCTCCCGCTGGCAGCGCGACCTGACCGACTCCACCGTGCTGCGCAACCTCGGCGTCGGCTTCGCCCACAGCGTCATTGCCTACGAGGCCAGCCTCAAGGGCATCGGCAAGCTGGAGCTGAACGAGGCACGCATCGCCGAAGACCTGGACGCCTGCTGGGAAGTCCTCGCCGAGCCGATCCAGACCGTGATGCGCCGCTACGCCATCGAGAACCCCTACGAGAAGCTCAAGGAGCTGACCCGCGGCAAGGGCATCAGCCCCGACGCCCTGCTCGCCTTCATCGATGGCCTCGACATGCCGCCCGCCGCCAAGGAGGAGCTCAAAGAGCTCACCCCGGCGCGCTACATCGGCAACGCCGTCGCCCAGGCCCAGCGCATCTGAGCGCCACCAGCCTCTCCAACGCCCGGCTGAGCCGGGCGATTTTGTTTTAGCCATTTCATCTCTTTCAAGGGCTTAGCCATGAATCCTGATACTCCCCTGCAGCTGCTGGGCGGCCTCACCCCTCGCGAGTTCCTGCGCGACTACTGGCAACAGAAGCCCCTGCTGGTGCGCCAGGCCATCCCCGGCTTCGAGAGCCCGATCACGGCCGACGAGCTGGCCGGCCTGGCTCTGGAGGAGGAAGTCGAGTCGCGCCTGGTGCTGGAGCACGGCGCCCACCCCTGGGAACTGCGTCGCGGCCCCTTCGCCGAAGACACCTTCAGCCAGCTGCCGGAGCGCGACTGGACCCTGCTGGTGCAGGCCGTCGACCAGTTCGTGCCGGAAGTGGCCGAAGTGCTCAAGGACTTCGGCTTCCTGCCCAGCTGGCGTATCGACGACCTGATGATCAGCTTCGCCGCTCCGGGCGGCAGCGTCGGCCCGCATTTCGACAACTACGACGTGTTCCTCCTGCAGGCCGAAGGCCAGCGCCGCTGGAAGATCGGCCAGATGTGCGATGCCGAAAGCCCGCTGCTGCAACACGCCGATCTGCGCATCCTGGCCGACTTCGAGCAGACCGACGAGTGGGTCCTGGAGCCCGGCGACATGCTCTACCTGCCGCCGCGCCTGGCCCACTACGGCATCGCCGAGGACGACTGCATGACCTACTCGGTGGGCTTCCGCGCGCCGAGCGCCGCCGAAGTGCTGACCCACTTCACCGACTTCCTCGCCCAGTTCCTGCCCGACGAGGAACGCTACAGCGACGCCGGCATGGTGCCGAGCAGCGACCCGCACCAGATCCAGCAGGACGCCCTCGACCGCCTCAAGGCGTTGCTGACCGAGCACATGAGCGACGAGCGTCTGCTGCTGACCTGGTTCGGCCAGTTCATGACCGAGCCGCGCTACCCGGAGTTGGTCAACGGCCCGGAGATCGAGGAAGAGGACTTCCTCGCCGCCCTGCAGGACGGCGCCGTGCTGGTGCGCAACCCCAGCGCGCGCCTGGCCTGGAGCGAAGTGGACGTCGGCCTGGTGCTGTTCGCCAGCGGCCAGAGCCGTCTGCTGCCGGCGCACCTCAAGGAGCTGCTGCGCCTGATCTGCGCCGCCGACGCCCTGCACGCCGACAACCTTGCACCTTGGTTGGCAGACGAGGACGGGCGTACACTGGTGCGCGAACTGGTCCAGCAAGGAAGTTTGGAGTTTGCTGATGAGTGAGATCCACGTCCGCCTCGCCCACTGGCAGAAGGACAACGCCGACCTGCGACGCATCCGCGAAGCGGTGTTCATCGCCGAGCAGGCCGTACCGGCGGAACTCGAGTGGGACGACGAAGACATCGAGGCCGTGCACTTCCTCGCCCTCGAAGGCGACTACCCGATCGGCACCGCCCGCCTGCTGGCCGACGGCCAGATCGGCCGGGTCTCGGTGCTCAAGGACTGGCGCGGCCTGAAGGTCGGCGACGCGCTGATGCAGGCCGCCATCGCCGCCGCCGAGCAACGCGGCCAGCGGGTGCAGAAGCTCAGCGCCCAGGTGCATGCCGCCGCCTTCTACGAGCGCCTGGGCTTCCGCATCGAGGGCGACGAATACCTCGAGGCCGGCATTCCCCATGTAATGATGGTGCGCCATAGCGACTAGGTGAACGGCATGAGCGACGAAAACGCCCCGCACGACGAGAACGAACCGGATCTGCCGGCCATCGATTTCCAGTCGCCGGGGCGTTTTGCCGTGCACAACCCGGACATCCAGCCGGCCCTGAGTGCCGAACCGCGCGAGCCGGCCCCCTTCCTGCTCGGCGCGCACCCGCATCTGGAGCGCTTCGCCCGTCCGGAACAGGCCCAGGCACATGCACTGGCCCTGCTGCTGCAGGCACGCACCAGCCTGTGTCTGTACAGCCCCGATCTGGAAGCCTGGCTGTACAACCACAGCAGCGTACAGGAGGCCTGCACCCGCTTCCTCCTGGCCAGCCCGAAGAATCGCCTGCGCATCCTGCTGCGCGACGTCGGCAAGCCGGTACGCCATGGCCATCGCCTGCTCAACCTGGCCAAGCGCATCACCAGCAACCTGCAGGTGCGCAAGATCAACCCGGATCACCCCAGCGAGGAGAGCGCCTACCTGCTGGTCGACGACCGTGGTCTACTGCTGCGCGAGACACCCGAACAATATGCCGGCTACGCCCTGTACAACGACCCAGGCCGAGTGCGCCAGCGCCAGGCACTGTTCGACGAGGCCTGGGACCTCAGCGTGACCGACCCCGACCTGCGGAGCTTCCTGCTATGACCCTGCGTGCCTGCCTGCTTGCCCTGACGCTAGGCCTGAGCCTACCCCTGCAGGCCGCCACCGAGCTGATCCAGCTCAACTACCGCATGGCCGACGACGTGCTGCCACTGGTGCAAACTGCCCTGGACGGCCAAGGCAAGGCCAGCGCCTACGGCAATCAGCTGCTGATCAACGCCTCGCCCGACAAGATCGCCGAGATCCGCGACCTGCTCGGCCAGCTGGACCAGGCACCGCGACGCCTGCTGATCAGCGTCGACACCAGCGAAAGCAGCCTGGAGCATGGCAGCGGCTATCGAGTGGACGGCAGCGCCAGCGCCGGCGATGTCGAGGTCATCGCCGGGCGCGGCGAGATCCAGGGCCGCGATCAGGTGCGCATCATTCGCCGCTCCACCGACAGCCGCAGCGGCGGCACCCAGCAGGTACAGGCCACCGAAGGCTACCCGGCGCTGATCCAGGTCGGCCAGAGCGTGCCCCTGACCAGCACCAACGTCGGCCCCTACGGCCAGGTGTACCAGAACACCGAATATCGCAACGTCAACCAGGGCTTCTACGTCACCGCCACCCTGGCCGGAGACCGGGTCAACCTGAGCATCAGCACCAGCAACGACCGGGTGAACCGCTATCAGCCCGGAGTCATCGACACCCAGAGCACCGACACCCGAGTCAGCGGCCGTCTGGGCGAGTGGATCCCCCTGGGCGGCGTCAGCGAACAGAGCCAATACAGTGACTCGGACTTCGCTCGCCGCCACTCCACCCGGGGCAGCAACGACATGAGCATGCGCATCAAGGTCGAGGCACTCGACTAAAGTCTGCCCCGCCATCATGTAGTCGCATAAAAAAAGCACTACAAAACGATTGACGAACGCCCGTTTGAAAGCGCATGATGGCGCCGCTCCCGCTAGCCTGGGGTCCTGATTCAGGGCCTCCGGATCGCACCGACCCACCGTCGGGACGATCAGTGTCCTACCAGCCCAAAAGGCAGTTCGACGAGGTTGCGACTGGAACGAAGTTGTCCTGAGGGACGGGGAAGCGTTTAGCCGTATCAGCCGGATCGATAGTCCAAGCAGCGTCACCCGACGGCATCCACGAGCCACCGGTGACATCCCTGCTCGGCCAGTCCACTGTTCGTCTCGTCACCCCTCCTCGCGGTACATCCTCGCCTCGGTCGATTCCTCGACGTCCCAGCGGCAGCCTCCCACCCAGCGGCCTCATTACAGGTTCCTAGTGGGAAGTCGGTGCTCAACACACACTTTTTGAAGGATTGACCATGTCCGTTTACCAGACCGAGATCAAGGCCGTTGCCGCCCTGAAAGAGAAGTACGGCAGCAGCTGGGGCGCCATCAACCCCGAGTACGCCGCTCGCATGCGCGTTCAGAACCGCTTCAAGACCGGCCTGGACATCGCCAAGTACACCGCGGCCATCATGCGCAAAGACATGGCCGAGTACGACGCCGACTCCTCCAAGTACACCCAGTCCCTGGGTTGCTGGCACGGCTTCATCGGTCAGCAGAAGCTGATCTCCATCAAGAAGCACCTGAAGACCACCGACAAGCGCTACCTGTACCTGTCCGGCTGGATGGTCGCCGCCCTGCGTTCCGACTTCGGCCCGCTGCCGGACCAGTCCATGCACGAGAAGACTTCCGTTGCCGCGCTGATCGAAGAGCTGTACACCTTCCTGCGCCAGGCCGACGCCCGTGAACTGGACCTGCTGTTCACCGCCCTGGATGCCGCTCGCGCTGCTGGCGACAATGCCAAGGCCGCCGAAATCCAGGCTCAGATCGACAACTTCGAAACTCACGTCGTACCGATCATCGCCGACATCGACGCCGGTTTCGGTAACGCCGAGGCCACCTACCTGCTGGCCAAGAAGATGATCGAAGCCGGTGCCTGCTGCATTCAGATCGAGAACCAGGTTTCCGACGAGAAGCAGTGCGGCCACCAGGACGGCAAAGTCACCGTTCCGCACGCCGACTTCCTCGCCAAGATCAACGCCGTTCGCTACGCCTTCCTGGAACTGGGCATCGACGACGGCGTGATCGTCGCTCGTACCGACTCCCTGGGCGCCGGCCTGACCAAGCAGATCGCCGTGACCAACGAGCCGGGCGACCTGGGCGACCTGTACAACAGTTTCCTGGATGGCGAGTACATCGACTCCGCCGCCGATATCGCCAACGGCGACGTCGTGATCAAGGCCCAGGGCAAGCTGCTCAAGCCGAAGCGTCTGGCTTCCGGCCTGTTCTGCTTCAAGCCGGGCACCGGCGAAGACCGCTGCGTCCTGGACTGCATCACCAGCCTGCAGAACGGCGCCGACCTGCTGTGGATCGAAACCGAGAAGCCGCACGTTGGCCAGATCAAGGGCATGGTTGACCGCATCCGCGAAGTCATCCCGAACGCCAAGCTGGTCTACAACAACAGCCCGTCCTTCAACTGGACCCTGAACTTCCGTCAGCAGGTGTTCGACGCCTGGACTGCCGAAGGCAAGGACGTTTCCGCCTACGACCGCAACAAGCTGATGAGCGTCGAGTACGACGAAACCGAACTGGCTCAGGTTGCCGACGAGAAGATCCGCACCTTCCAGCGCGACGGTTCCGCTCAGGCCGGTATCTTCCACCACCTGATCACCCTGCCGACCTACCACACCGCCGCTCTGTCGACCGACAACCTGGCCAAGGGCTACTTCGCCGACCAGGGCATGCTGGCCTACGTGAAAGGCGTTCAGCGTCAGGAACTGCGCCAGGGCATCGCCTGCGTCAAGCACCAGAACATGGCTGGCTCCGACATCGGCGACAACCATAAGGAGTACTTCGCTGGCGAAGCTGCTCTGAAGGCCAGCGGTAAAGACAACACCATGAACCAGTTCCACTAATAGGAACCGGCTCTGCGGCTCGCCGCAGGTGTTATCAGGGGAGGCCCCGGCAGCGATGCCGGGGCCTCTTCGTTTTCGCCCCGAAATCACCGTAACGGAAGTTGCTCCGAAAGGCGGAAGCAATACTTCCGCAGCAATATCGGAAACAGTCTGCTGCACTAAAAGATCAATCAGACCATTGGCGTAAACAATTATCGACAGACTCTTGCAGAAATGCGTCAACAGCGACACCGCGCCAGCCCATAACACCTGACGCAAAGCCGCGCAGACGCGAGCCGTCGAGGAGAACGAGCAAATAAAGAAGCTTGTCCGTTCATTTTTTTAATCGGAAAAATTTACTTACCTCTGCCCGCACGCATAAAATTGCCGCACTACTCTGCAGGGCAGCCCCATCAGGTTGCTCTACCATTATTAAAAAGCCGCCCCTTACTCCAAGGAGATCCGGCATGCCTGATGCGGTATCGACCATGTCCCACAACTGGGCCTTCGCTGTATTCCTGCTCGGGGTCTTCGGGCTCATCGCCTTCATGCTCGGCCTGTCCAGCCTGCTCGGCAGCAAGGCCTGGGGGCGCAGCAAGAACGACCCGTTCGAGTCCGGCATGCTCCCGGTCGGCAGCGCGCGCCTGCGCCTCTCGGCAAAGTTCTATCTGGTCGCGATGCTCTTCGTGATCTTCGACGTTGAAGCCCTCTTTCTCTTCGCTTGGGCGGTCTCGGTGCGCGAAAGCGGCTGGGCCGGCCTGATCGAAGCTACAGTTTTCATAGCAATTCTGTTGGCTGGTCTTGTCTATCTTTGGCGTATCGGTGCGCTCGACTGGGCTCCCGAAGGCCGTCGCAATCGGCAGGCGAAGCTAAAACAATGAGGCTTTGGCGATGCAATACAAACTCACTCGGATCGATCCGGATGCGCCTAACGAGCAGTATCCGATCGGCGAACGGGAGACCGTAGCCGACCCGCTGCTGGAAGATCAGGTCCACAAGAACATCTTCATGGGCAAGCTCGAAGATGTGCTCAACGGTGCGGTGAACTGGGGGCGCAAGAACTCCCTGTGGCCGTACAACTTCGGCCTGTCCTGCTGCTACGTGGAAATGACCACGGCCTTCACCGCACCGCATGACATCGCGCGCTTCGGCGCCGAAGTCATTCGTGCGTCACCGCGCCAGGCCGACTTCATGGTCATCGCCGGCACCTGCTTCATCAAGATGGCGCCGATCATCCAGCGCCTCTACGAGCAGATGCTGGAACCCAAGTGGGTCATCTCCATGGGCTCGTGCGCCAACTCCGGCGGCATGTACGACATCTATTCTGTGGTCCAGGGGGTCGACAAGTTCCTCCCGGTGGACGTCTATATTCCCGGCTGCCCGCCCCGTCCGGAAGCATTCCTGCAAGGCCTGATGCTGCTGCAGGAGTCCATCGGCCAGGAGCGCCGGCCGCTGTCCTGGGTCGTCGGCGACCAAGGTATCTACCGTGCCGAAATGCCGTCGCAGAAAGAACAGCGTCGCGCCGAGCGCATCGCTGTGACCAATCTGCGCAGCCCCGACGAAGTGTGAGCCGGCTCCCCGAGCCCGCTCACTGATGCCGTATACCGCCGATAGCGATCGAGACCATGACTGCAGACAGCATTCTGTCCGTTCCACCCTACAAGGCCGATGACCAGGACGTGGTCGTCGAACTGAACTCCCGTTTCGGTGCCGAGACCTTCACCGTCCAGAGCACCCGCACCGGCATGCCGGTGCTGTGGGTCGCCCGTGATCGCCTGATCAACGTGCTGACCTTCCTGCGCAACCTGCCGCGCCCCTACGTCATGCTGTATGACCTGCACGGCGTCGACGAACGCCTGCGCACCCAGCGCCGCGGCCTGCCCGGCGCTGACTTCAGCGTGTTCTACCACCTGATGTCGATCGAGCGTAACAGCGACATCATGATCAAGGTGGCGCTCAAGGAAGGCGATCTCAACGTGCCGACCGTCACCGGCATCTGGCCCAACGCCAACTGGTACGAACGCGAGGTCTGGGACCTCTACGGCATCACCTTCCAGGGCCACCCGCACCTGTCGCGCATCATGATGCCGCCGACCTGGGAAGGTCACCCGCTGCGCAAGGACTACCCGGCGCGCGCCACCGAATTCGATCCGTTCAGCCTGACCCTGGCCAAGCAGCAGCTGGAAGAGGAAGCCGCGCGCTTCAAGCCGGAAGACTGGGGCATGCGCCGCCACGGCGAGCACGAGGACTACATGTTCCTCAACCTCGGCCCGAACCACCCGTCCGCCCACGGCGCCTTCCGCATCATCCTGCAGCTGGACGGCGAAGAGATCATCGACTGCGTGCCGGACATCGGCTACCACCACCGTGGCGCCGAGAAGATGGCCGAGCGCCAGTCCTGGCACAGTTTCATCCCCTACACCGACCGCATCGACTACCTCGGCGGGGTGATGAACAACCTGCCCTACGTGCTGGCCGTGGAGAAACTGGCCGGCATCAAGGTGCCGGACCGCGTCGACTTCATCCGCGTGATGCTCGCCGAGTTCTTCCGCATCACCAGCCACCTGCTGTTCCTGGGTACCTATATCCAGGACGTCGGCGCCATGACTCCGGTGTTCTTCACCTTCACCGACCGCCAGCGCGCCTACAAGGTGATCGAGGCCATCACCGGCTTCCGCCTGCACCCGGCCTGGTACCGCATCGGCGGTGTCGCCCACGACCTGCCGCGCGGCTGGGACAAGCTGGTCAAGGAATTCGTCGACTGGCTGCCCAAGCGCCTCGACGAGTACACCAAGGCCGCGCTGAAGAACAGCATCCTCATCGGCCGCACCAAGGGCGTGGCCCAGTACAACACCAAGGATGCGCTGGAATGGGGCGTCACCGGCGCCGGCCTGCGCTCCACCGGCCTGGACTTCGACCTGCGCAAGGCACGCCCCTACTCTGGCTACCAGAACTTCGAGTTCGAAGTACCGCTGGCCCACAACGGCGACGCCTATGACCGCTGCATGGTCCGCGTCGAGGAGATGCGCCAGAGCATCCGCATCATCGACCAGTGCCTGCGCAACATGCCGGAAGGCCCGTACAAGGCGGACCACCCGCTGACCACGCCGCCGCCGAAAGAGCGCACCCTGCAGCACATCGAGACCCTGATCACCCACTTCCTGCAAGTCTCCTGGGGCCCGGTCATGCCGGCCAACGAGAGCTTCCAGATGATCGAGGCGACCAAGGGCATCAACAGCTACTACCTGACCAGCGACGGCAGCACCATGAGCTACCGTACGCGCATCCGGACGCCCAGCTTCGCCCACCTGCAGCAGATCCCCTCGGTGATCCGCGGCAGCATGATCGCGGACCTGATCGCCTACCTGGGTAGCATCGATTTCGTTATGGCCGACGTGGACCGCTAATCACATGAGCCAGACCAACCTGATCCAGACCGACCGCTTCGAACTCAGCCAGGCCGAGTACGACGCCATCGAACACGAAATGCACCACTACGAGGACCCGCGCGCGGCGTCCATCGAAGCCCTGAAGATCGTGCAGAAGCAGCGTGGCTGGGTGCCGGACGGCGCCATCTACGCCATTGCCGACATCCTCGGCATCCCTGCCAGCGATGTCGAGGGCGTGGCCACCTTCTACAGCCAGATCTTCCGCGTCCCGGTGGGCCGCCACATCATCCGCGTGTGCGACAGCATGACCTGCTTCATCGGCGGTCACGAGAACCTGCTCGGCAGCCTCAAGGACAAGCTCGGCATCGTCCCCGGCCAGACCACCGCCGACGGCCGCTTCACCCTGCTGCCGGTGTGCTGCCTGGGCAACTGCGACAAGGCCCCGGCGGTGATGATCGACGACGACACCTACGGCAACCTCGATGCCGCAGGCATCGCCCAGCTGCTGGAGTCCTACGCATGAAGACGCTGACCTCCGTGGGCCCGATCAACCGCATCGCCCGCAGCGAAGAGACCCATCCGCTGACCTGGCGCCTGCGCGACGACGCCCAGCCGGTGTGGCTGGAGGAATACCAGGCAAAGAACGGCTACGCCGCCGCGCGCAAGGCCCTCTCCGAAATGGCTCAGGCCGACATCGTGCAGACGGTCAAGGACTCCGGCCTCAAGGGCCGTGGCGGTGCGGGCTTCCCCACCGGCGTGAAGTGGGGCCTGATGCCGGCCGACGAATCCATGAACATCCGCTACCTGCTGTGCAATGCGGACGAAATGGAGCCGAACACCTGGAAGGACCGCCTGCTCATGGAGCAGCTGCCGCACCTGCTGGTGGAAGGCATGCTGATTTCCGCACGCGCACTGAAGGCCTACCGCGGCTACATCTTCCTGCGCGGCGAGTACGTCGACGCGGCCGCCAACCTCAATCGCGCCATCGACGAAGCCAAGGCCGCCGGCCTGCTGGGCAAGAACATCCTCGGCAGCGGCTTCGACTTCGAGCTGTTCGTCCACACTGGCGCCGGTCGCTACATCTGCGGTGAAGAAACCGCGCTGATCAACTCCCTCGAAGGTCGCCGCGCCAACCCGCGCTCCAAGCCGCCCTTCCCCGCCGCCGTCGGCGTGTGGGGCAAGCCGACCTGCGTGAACAACGTCGAAACCCTGTGCAACGTCCCGGCGATCGTCGCCAACGGTGTGGACTGGTACAAGACCCTGGCCCGCCCAGGCAGCGAAGACATGGGCACCAAGCTGATGGGCTTCTCCGGCAAGGTGAAGAACCCCGGCCTGTGGGAGCTGCCGTTCGGCATCCCGGCCCGTGAGCTGTTCGAGGACTACGCCGGCGGCATGCGTGACGGCTATAAGCTGAAATGCTGGCAGCCCGGCGGCGCCGGTACCGGCTTCCTGCTGCCCGAACACCTCGATGCGGCCATGTTCGCCGGCGGTATCGCCAAGGTCGGCACCCGTATGGGCACCGGCCTGGCCCTCGCCGTGGACGACTCGGTCAACATGGTCTCGCTGCTGCGCAACATGGAAGAGTTCTTCGCCCGCGAGTCGTGCGGCTGGTGCACCCCGTGCCGCGACGGCCTGCCGTGGAGCGTGAAGATTCTCCGCGCCCTGGAACGCAAACAGGGCACCCAGCAGGACATCGATACCCTGCTCGGCCTGGTCAACTTCCTCGGCCCCGGCAAGACCTTCTGCGCCCACGCACCGGGTGCCGTCGAACCGCTGGGTAGTGCGATCAAGTATTTCCGTCCGGAGTTCGAGGCTGGCGTGGCCAGCTCGGGCGCACCGGCTGCTGCGGCGCAATTCGCCCCGGCCTGAAGCATTGGCGTCGCGGCCACGGCCGCGATGCAACCGTGATTCCATTAGCCAAGCCCGTTTCGACGGGTAAGAAGAAACCTGAAACCATGGCCACTATCCACGTAGACGGCAAAGATTTCGAAGTCGATGGTGCGGACAACCTGCTGCAGGCCTGTCTGTCGCTCGGGCTCGACATCCCCTACTTCTGCTGGCATCCGGCGCTCGGCAGCGTCGGCGCCTGCCGCCAGTGCGCGGTGAAGCAGTACACCGACGAGAACGACAAGCGCGGCCGCATCGTCATGTCCTGCATGACACCGGCGACCGACAACACCTGGATCAGCATCGACGACGAAGAGTCCAAGGCGTTCCGCGCCAGCGTCGTCGAATGGCTGATGACCAACCACCCGCACGACTGCCCGGTGTGCGAGGAAGGTGGTCACTGCCACCTGCAGGACATGACGGTGATGACCGGCCACAACCAGCGCCGGTACCGCTTCACCAAGCGTACCCACCAGAACCAGCAGCTCGGCCCGTTCATCTCCCATGAGATGAACCGCTGCATCGCCTGCTACCGCTGCGTGCGCTACTACAAGGACTACGCTGGCGGCACCGACCTCGGCGTCTACGGCGCGCACGACAACGTGTACTTCGGCCGTGTCGAAGACGGCGTGCTGGAGAGCGAATTCTCCGGCAACCTCACCGAGGTTTGCCCGACTGGCGTGTTCACCGACAAGACCCACTCCGAGCGCTACAACCGCAAGTGGGACATGCAGTTCGCCCCGAGCATCTGCCATGGCTGCTCCAGTGGCTGCAACATCAGCCCCGGCGAGCGCTACGGCGAGATCCGCCGCATCGAGAACCGCTTCAACGGCTCGGTGAACCACTACTTCCTGTGTGACCGCGGCCGCTTCGGCTACGGCTACACCAACCGTGACGACCGTCCGCGCCAGCCGCTGCTGGGCAGCCAGAAGCTTGGCATCGACGCCGCACTGGACAAGGCCGCCGAGCTGCTCAAGGGCAAGCGCGTGATCGGCATCGGCTCGCCGCGCGCCAGCCTGGAAAGCAACCACGCCCTGCGCGAGCTGGTCGGCGAGGCCAACTTCTACAGCGGCATCGGCGCCGTCGAGCTGGACAACCTGCGCCTGATCCGCGACGTGCTGCAGAACGGCCCGCTGCCAGTGCCGTCGATCCGCGAGATCGAAGACCATGACGCCGTGTTCGTTCTCGGCGAAGACCTGACCCAGACCGCCGCGCGTATCGCCCTGGCCCTGCGCCAGTCGGTCAAGGGCAAGGCCACCGAAATCGCCGCCTCGATGAAGATCCAGGACTGGCACATGGCTGCGGTGCAGAACGTCGCGCAAGATGCTCTCAATCCGCTGTTTATCGCCAGCGTCGACGCCACCCGTCTCGACGACGTGGCCGAAGCCTGTGTGCACGCCGCCCCGGCCGACCTGGCGCGCATCGGCTTCGCCGTGGCCCACGCCATCGACCCGAGCGCCCCGGCCGTGACCGGCCTGGACGCCGAGGCCGCCGAGCTCGTTCAGCTGATCGCCGAGGCCCTGCTGGCCGGCAAGCGCCCGCTGATCGTCAGCGGCGCCTCGC
The DNA here is from genome assembly GCA_033838285.1 of Pseudomonadaceae bacterium. Lineage (GTDB taxonomy): Bacteria > Pseudomonadota > Gammaproteobacteria > Pseudomonadales > Pseudomonadaceae > Aquipseudomonas. Next base: position 48,178 of record JAJLLC010000048.1, on the reverse strand, counting down.
TGGGCGAGAAGAGCATCATCGAAGCCGCCGCGAACATCGCCCAGGCCCTGAAGAACCGCGAGAAAAACGCCTCCATCAGCCTGGTGGTACCGGAAGCCAACAGCATGGGCCTGGCCCTGTTCGGCGGCGAATCGGTAGACGCTGCGCTCGAAGCTCTGACCTCCGGTCAGGCCGACGCCGTGGTGGTGCTGGAAAATGACCTGTACCGCCGCGCCGACGCCGCCAAGGTCGATGCCGCACTCGCCGCCGCCAAGGCAGTGATCGTCGCGGACCACCAGCAGACCGCGACCGTGGCCCGCGCCCACCTGGTGCTGTCCGCCGCCAGCTTCGCCGAAGGCGACGGCACCCTGGTCAGCCAGGAAGGCCGCGCCCAGCGCTTCTTCCAGGTGTTCGAACCGAGCTACTACGACAGCAACATCCTCGTGCGCGAAGGCTGGCGCTGGATGCACGCGCTGCACAGCACCCTGCAGGGCAAGGCCGTGGACTGGACCCAGCTGGACCAGGTCACCGAGGCTGTTGCCGCCAGCAGCTCCGTGCTGGCTGCGATCAAGGACGCCGCGCCGAGCGCCTCGTTCCGCATCAAAGGCCTGAAACTGGCTCGCGAACCGCACCGCTATAGCGGCCGTACCGCCATGCGCGCCAACATCAGCGTGCACGAGCCGCGCCAGCCGCAGGATCAGGACAGCGCCTTCGCCTTCTCCATGGAAGGCTACGCCGGCAGCGCCGAGCCTCGTCAGCAGGTGCCGTTCGCCTGGTCGCCGGGCTGGAACTCACCGCAGGCCTGGAACAAGTTCCAGGACGAAGTCGGTGGTCATCTGCGCGCCGGTGATCCGGGTGTGCGTCTGATCGAGTCCCAGGGCAAGACCCTGGCCTGGTTTGCCGTGCCGGGCGCCTTTGCCCCGGCCCAGGGCACCTGGCAGGTCGTACCGATGTACCACCTGTTCGGTAGCGAGGAGAACTCTTCGCGCGCCGCGCCGGTGCAGGAGCGCATTCAGCCGGCCTACGTCGCCCTGGCCAAGGCCGAGGCCGAGCGCCTGGGTGCCAATGACGGCGCGCTGATCAGCCTGACCGTTGCCGGCCAAGCCCTGCGCCTTCCGGTGAAAGTCAGCGAAGACCTGGCCCTGGGCCTGGTCGGCCTGCCGGTCGGCTTCGCCGGCATCCCGGCGGCCATCGCCGGCGCGACAGTTACCGCTCTCGGTCTTGTAGGAACCCAGGAGGCCGCCCAATGAGCTGGCTGACGCCCGAACTGATCGACGTGCTGGTCGCCGTCCTCAAGGCCATCGTCATCCTGCTGGTGGTGGTGGTCTGCGGCGCCCTGCTGAGCTTCGTCGAACGTCGCCTGCTCGGCTGGTGGCAGGACCGCTACGGCCCCAACCGCGTGGGCCCGTTCGGCATGTTCCAGATCGCCGCCGACATGATCAAGATGTTCTTCAAGGAGGACTGGACGCCGCCGTTCGCCGACAAGTTCATCTTCATGATCGCGCCGATGATCGCCTTCGCCGCCATGCTGATGGCCTTCGCCATCATACCGGTCACCCCGACCTGGGGCGTGGCGGACCTGAACATCGGCATCCTGTTCTTCTTCGCCATGGCCGGCCTGTCGGTCTATGCCGTGCTGTTCGCCGGCTGGTCCAGCGCCAACAAGTACGCCCTGCTCGGCAGCCTGCGAGCCTCGGCCCAGACCATCTCCTACGAGGTGTTCCTGGCCCTGGCGCTGATGGGCGTGGTGGCGCAGGTCGGCTCGTTCAACCTGCGCGACATCGTCGATTACCAGGCCGAGAACCTGTGGTTCATCATTCCGCAGTTCTTCGGCTTCTGTACCTTCTTCATCGCCGGCGTGGCCGTGACTCACCGTCACCCGTTCGACCAGCCGGAAGCGGAGCAGGAGCTGGCCGACGGTTACCACATCGAATATGCCGGCATGAAATGGGGCATGTTCTTCGTCGGCGAGTACATCGGCATCGTGACCATCTCGGCGCTGCTGGTGACCCTGTTCTTCGGTGGCTGGCACGGCCCGTTCGGCATCCTGCCGCAGATCCCGTTCTTCTGGTTCGCCCTGAAAACCTGCTTCTTCATCATGATCTTCATCCTGCTGCGCGCCTCGATCCCGCGCCCGCGGTATGACCAGGTCATGGCGTTCAGCTGGAAGTTCTGCCTGCCGCTGACCCTGATCAACCTGCTGGTGACCGGCGCGCTCGTGCTGGCCGCGGCCCAGTAAGGAGAAACACACATGTTCAAGTACATCTGGGACGTGGTGCACGGCACCTGGACCCAACTGCGCAGCCTGGTGATGATCTTCGGCCACGGCTTCCGCAAGCGCGACACCCTGCAATACCCGGAAGAGCCGGTGTACCTGCCGCCGCGCTACCGCGGCCGCATCGTGCTGACCCGCGACCCCGACGGCGAAGAGCGCTGCGTGGCGTGCAACCTGTGCGCCGTGGCCTGCCCGGTCGGCTGCATCTCGCTGCAGAAGGCCGAGACCGAGGACGGTCGCTGGTACCCGGAGTTCTTCCGCATCAACTTCTCGCGCTGCATCTTCTGCGGCCTGTGCGAGGAAGCCTGCCCGACCACCGCGATCCAGCTCACCCCGGACTTCGAGATGGGCGAGTTCAAGCGCCAGGACCTGGTCTACGAGAAGGAAGACCTGCTGATCAGCGGGCCGGGCAAGAACCCGGACTACAACTTCTACCGGGTGTCCGGCATGGCCATCGCCGGCAAGCCGAAAGGCGCCGCGCAGAGCGAAGCCGAACCGATCAACGTCAAAGGCCTGCTGCCCTGAGGAGAGGATGATGGAGTTTGCTTTCTACCTCGCCGCGGGTGTCGCCGTGGCCTCTACTGTGATGGTCATTACCGGGACCAACCCGGTACATGCCCTGCTCAACCTGATCGTTTCCCTGCTGGCCGTGGCCTGCACGTTCTTCGCCCTGGGTGCGCCGTTTGCCGGCGCCCTGGAAATCATCGTCTACGCCGGCGCCATCATGGTGCTGTTCGTCTTCGTGGTGATGATGCTCAACCTCGGCCAGGAAGCCGTAGAGCAGGAGAAGAAGTGGCTCAAGCCCGGCATCTGGACCGGTCCGGCCATCCTCTCCGCCCTGTTGCTGGCGCAGCTGCTGTACGCCCTGTTCGCCACCCCGAGCGGTGCCGCCATCGGCCTTGAAACCGTCGATGCCAAGGCCGTCGGCATCAGCCTGTTCGGCCCCTACCTGCTGGTGGTCGAGCTGGCCTCCATGCTGCTGCTCGCCGCCCTGGTCGCCGCCTACCACCTGGGCCGCCACGAAGCCAAGGAGCCCACCGCATGAATGCCATTCCCCTGGAACACGGCCTGGCGCTGGCCGCCGTGCTGTTCAGCCTGGGCCTGATCGGCCTGATGGTACGGCGCAACATCCTCTTCGTGCTGATGAGCCTGGAAGTGATGATGAACGCCACCGCCCTCGCCTTCGTCGTCGCCGGCAGCCGCTGGGTGCAGCCTGACGGCCAGGTGATGTTCATTCTGGTGATTACCCTGGCAGCCGCCGAGGCCAGCATTGGCCTGGCGATCCTGCTGCAGCTGTATCGCCGCTTCCACACCCTCGATGTCGACGCTGCCAGCGAGATGCGCGGATGAACCTTCTATTCCTTACCCTGCTCTTCCCGCTGCTCGGCTGGTTCCTGCTGGCCTTCTCCCGCGGGCGACTCTCGGAAAACACCGCCGCCCTGATCGGCGTCGGCTCGGTCGGCCTGGCCGCCCTGAGTGCCGCCTGGGTCATCCTGCAATTCCTCAGCCTGCCGGCGGGTGGCGTCTACACCCAGACGCTGTGGCAGTGGATGAACGTCGGCAACCTGGCGCCGAGCTTCACTCTGCACCTGGACGGCCTGTCGGCCACCATGCTCGGCGTGGTCACCGGCGTCGGCTTCCTGATCCACCTGTTCGCCAGCTGGTACATGCGCGGTGAAGAGGGCTACTCGCGCTTCTTCGCCTACACCAACCTGTTCATCTTCAGCATGTTGCTGCTGGTACTCGGCGACAACCTGCTGGTGCTGTTCTTCGGCTGGGAAGGCGTGGGCCTGTGCTCGTACCTGCTGATCGGCTTCTATTACAAGCACGTGCCCAACGGTAACGCGGCGCTCAAGGCGTTCATCGTCACCCGCATCGGCGACGTGTTCCTGATGATTGGCCTGTTCCTGCTGTTCCTCAACCTCGGCACCCTGAACATCCAGGAGCTGATGGTGCTGGCGCCGCAGAAGTACGTGGCCGGTGATACCTGGCTGTGGGTCGCCACCCTGATGCTGCTCGGCGGTGCGGTGGGCAAATCCGCCCAGCTGCCGCTGCAGACCTGGCTGGCCGACGCGATGGCCGGTCCGACCCCGGTCTCCGCACTCATTCACGCCGCCACCATGGTGACCGCGGGCGTGTACCTGATCGCCCGTACCCACGGCCTGTTCCTGCTGACCCCCGAGATTCTCGAGCTGGTCGGCATAGTCGGCGCCGTGACCCTGGTGCTGGCCGGTTTCGCCGCCCTGGTACAGACCGACATCAAGCGCATCCTCGCCTACTCGACCATGAGCCAGATCGGCTACATGTTCCTCGCCCTCGGCGTGCAGGCCTGGGATGCGGCGATCTTCCACCTGATGACCCACGCTTTCTTCAAGGCCTTGCTGTTCCTCGCCTCCGGTGCGGTGATCCATGCCTGCCACCACGAGCAGAACATCTTCAAGATGGGCGGCCTGTGGAAGAAGCTGCCGCTGGCCTACGCCAGCTTCGTCGTCGGTGGCGCCGCCCTGGCCGCGCTGCCGCTGGTCACCGCCGGCTTCTACTCGAAGGACGAGATCCTCTGGGAAGCCTTCGCCAGTGGTCACAGCGAGCTGCTCTACGCGGGTCTGGCCGGTGCCTTCCTGACCTCGATCTACACCTTCCGCCTGATCTTCATCGCCTTCCATGGCGAGCAGAAGACCGAGGCCCATGCCGGCCACGGCCTGGCCCACAACCTGCCGCTGGCCACCCTGATCGTGCTCTCGACCTTCGTCGGCGCGCTGATCACCCCGCCGCTGGCCGGTGTGCTGCCGCAGAGCATCGGTCACGCCGGCGGCGAGGCCAAGCACGGCCTGGAGATCGCCTCGGGCGCCATTGCCCTGGCCGGTATCCTCCTGGCCGCGCTGCTGTTCCTCGGCAAGCGCACCTTCGCCACGACCGTTGCACAGAGCGCCCCGGGCCGCTTCCTGTCGGCCTGGTGGTTCGCCGCCTGGGGCTTCGACTGGCTCTACGACAAGCTGTTCGTCCAGCCCTACCTGCTGATCTGCCGTCTGCTCGGTCGCGATCCGATCGACCTGAGCATCGGCCTGGTGCCGCGCCTGGCCCGTGGCGGCAACGCCCTGCTGGCCCGCAGCCAGACCGGCCAGGTGCGCTGGTACGCCACTTCGATCGCCGGGGGTGCCGTGCTGGTACTCGCCGCCCTCCTCTTTCTGAGTTAAGGAAAACAGCCTGATGATTCTCCCCTGGCTAATCCTGATTCCCTTCATCGGTGGCCTGCTGTGCTGGCAGACCGAGCGCTTCGGCAACACGCTGCCGCGCTGGATCGCCCTGCTGACCATGGGTCTGCTGTTCGGCCTCGGCCTGTGGCTGTGGGCCAGCGCCGACTTCAGCCTGGCCCCGGCCCCCGGTGCCGAGCTGGCCTGGGCCGCCGAGTTCCAGGTGCAGTGGATCGAGCGCCTCGGCATCAGCATCCACCTCGGCCTCGACGGCCTGTCGGTGCTGATGATCGTCCTCACCGGCCTGCTCGGCGTGCTGTCGGTGCTGTGCTCGTGGAACGAAATCCAGAACCGCGTCGGCTTCTTCCACCTCAACCTGATGTGGATCCTCGGCGGCGTGGTCGGCGTGTTCCTCGCCATTGACCTGTTCCTGTTCTTCTTCTTCTGGGAAATGATGCTGGTGCCGATGTACTTCCTCATCGCGCTCTGGGGTCATAGCGGCAGCAAGGGTCACTCGCGGATCAACGCCGCCACCAAGTTCTTCATCTTCACCCAGGCCAGCGGCCTGATCATGCTGGTGGCGATCCTCGCCCTGGTGCTGATCAACTACAACGTCACCGGCGTAATGACCTTCAACTACGAAGACCTGCTCAAGACCCAGCTGCCGGCCGGTACCGAGTACCTGCTGATGCTCGGTTTCTTCGCCGCCTTCGCCGTGAAGTTCCCGGTGGTTCCGGTGCACTCCTGGCTGCCTGATGCTCACGCCCAGGCGCCGACTGCCGGCTCCGTGGACCTCGCCGGCATCCTGCTGAAAACCGCCGCCTACGGCCTTATGCGCTTCGCCCTGCCGCTGTTCCCCAACGCTTCGGCCGAATTCGCGCCGATTGCCATGTGGCTCGGTGTGTTCGCCATCGCCTACGGCGCCTTCCTGTCGTTCGCGCAGACCGATATCAAGCGCCTGGTGGCCTACTCCAGCGTGTCGCACATGGGCTTCGTGCTGATCGCCATCTACTCCGGCAGCCACATCGCCCTGCAGGGCGCCGTGGTGCAGATGATGGCGCATGGCCTGTCCGCCGCCGCGCTGTTCATCCTCTGCGGCCAGCTCTACGAGCGCCTGCATACCCGTGACATGCGCGAGATGGGCGGTATCTGGGCTCGTCTGCCCTGGCTGCCGGCGGTGAGCCTGTTCTTCGCTGCCGCCGCGCTGGGCCTGCCGGGCACCGGCAACTTCGTCGGCGAATTCCTGATCCTGATCGGCAGCTTCCCGGCCGCGCCCTGGGTCGTGGTCCTGGCCGCCTGCGGCCTGGTGCTGGGCTCGGTCTACTCGCTGGCGATGATCCACCGCGCCTACTTCGGCCCGGCCAAGTCCGAGGCACCGCTGCAGGCCATGAAGGCTCGCGAGCTGTACATGGTGCTGGGCCTGGCCGTGCTGCTGATCCTGCTCGGCGTCTACCCGCAACCGGTGCTCGACACCTCCGCCGCCAGCATGCACGGCGTGCAGCAGTGGTTCAGCGGTGCCCTCACTCAACTCGCTTCGGTCCGGTAATCACGCGCTATGGAACTGACGACTCAACACTTCATCGCGCTGCTGCCGCTGCTGGTCACCAGCGCCACCATCATCGTGGTGATGCTCGCCATCGCGTGGAAACGCAACCACGCGATGACCTTCATCCTCTCGGTGCTGGGATTGAACCTGGCATTGCTGTCGATCATCCCGGCTCTGGGCGTGACACCCATAGAAGTCACCCCGCTGCTGCTGGTGGACAAGTTCGCCTGCTACTACATGGCGCTGGTGCTTGCCGCCACGCTGGCCTGCACCACGCTGGTCCATGCCTACCTGGGCGGAGAATCCGGCAGGCAGGGCTACCCGGGCAACCGCGAAGAGCTGTACCTGCTGATCCTGCTGTCCGCCCTGGGTGGCCTGGTCCTGGTCAGCACGCAACACCTGGCCGGCCTGTTCATTGGTCTGGAACTGCTGTCGGTCCCCACCTACGGCATGATCGCCTACGCCTTCTTCAACAGGCGCTCACTGGAAGCCGGCATCAAGTACATGGTGCTGTCTGCTGCGGGTTCGGCCTTCCTGCTGTTCGGCATGGCCCTGCTCTACGCCGAGTCCGGCAGCCTGAGTTTCGCCGGCATCGGCGCCAAACTGGCCGCCGATGGCCTGCCGAGTATGATCGCTCAGGTCGGCGTCGGCATGATGCTGATCGGCCTGGCCTTCAAGCTGTCGCTGGTGCCTTTCCACCTGTGGACCCCGGACGTCTACGAGGGTGCCCCGGCACCGGTCGCCGCCTTCCTGGCCACCGCCAGCAAGGTCGCCGTGTTTGCCGTGCTGCTGCGCCTGTATCAGATCTCCCCGGTCACCGCCGGCGGCTGGCTGGAGGGCATGCTGAGTGCCCTGGCCATCGCCTCAATCCTGTTCGGCAATCTGCTGGCACTGCTGCAGAGCAATCTCAAGCGCCTGCTCGGCTACTCCTCGATCGCCCACTTCGGCTACCTGCTGATCGCCTTGATCGCCAGCAAGGGCCTGGCCGTGGAAGCCATCGGCGTTTACCTGGCCACTTATGTGCTGACCAGCCTGGGCGCGTTCGGTGTGATCACCCTGATGTCCACGCCCTACAGCGGCCGCGATGCCGATGCCTTGTACGAGTACCGCGGCCTGTTCTGGCGCCGTCCGTACCTCACCGCCGTACTGACCGTGATGATGCTGTCGCTGGCCGGTATTCCGCTGACTGCCGGTTTCATCGGCAAGTTCTACGTGGTCGCGGCCGGCGTGCAGGCACAACAGTGGTGGCTGCTGGGCGTCATGATTCTGGGCAGCGCCATTGGCGTGTACTACTACCTACGCGTGATGGTCACCATGTTCCTCGCCGAACCGAACCTCAAGCGCCACGATGCGCCGTTCAACTGGGGCCAGCGCGCCGGCGGCATCATGCTGCTGGTTGTCGGTCTGCTCGCCTTCTTGCTCGGCGTCTACCCGCAGCCGCTGCTGGAACTGGTGCAGCAGGCCGGACTGGTGGCGGTCGCTCACTAAGTGCCGAATGCAAACGAAGAACCCGGCCCAGGCCGGGTTTTTTCTGCCCAGCGAACTGTTGGCACGGAACCAGGCGTAGCCCGGATGACGAAAATGAACAAGGGCGCCCATGGGCGCCCTTGTTCATTGCGTAGAGGCTCAGATACGGAACTGCCACACCAGCGCACCCAGGCGCTCGCCCAGCCCGGCCAGGCTGCGCGAGGTCTCGGCGCCGTGGCGGGTTTCGTCCGCCACGCTTTCCACCGCCACGGCGATCTGGTGCACGCTGCGGTTGATCTCCTCGGCCACCGCGGTCTGCTCCTCGGCGGCGCTGGCGATCTGCGCGTTCATCGCGTTGATGGTGCCGATCAGCCGGGCGATGGCATCCAGCGAGGCGCCGGCCTGGTTGGCCTGCTCGCTGGTGATCTCGCCGGCGTCGCTGGAGCGTCGCATGGCGGTGACGGCGTCGCGGGTGCCGCCCTGCAGGCGGTCGATCATGCCCTGGATTTCCTGGGTGCTCTGCTGGGTACGGCTGGCCAGCGCGCGTACCTCGTCGGCAACCACCGCGAAACCGCGCCCGGCCTCGCCGGCGCGTGCCGCCTCGATCGCGGCATTGAGCGCCAGCAGGTTGGTCTGCTCGGCAATGGAGCGGATCACGTCGAGCACGCTGACGATGGACTGCACGTCCTGCTGCAGGTTGTCCAGCGACACGCCGCTCTCGCGGATGTCCTCGACCAGCGCGTGAATGCGCTCGATGCTGCCATCGACCACCTTCTTCGCCGCCTGGCCCTCGGTGTCGGTCTGCTGCGCCGCCTCGGCCGCGCCCTGGGCGCTGCGCGCCACCTCGTGGGCGGCGGCGGACATCTCGTTGATCGCCGTGGCCACCTGGTCGGTCTCGTGGCGCTGGCGCTCCATGGCCTGCTCGGAACGCTGCGCCTGCGCCGCCACCTCGCCGACCAGGCCGGTCAGCTGGGTGGTCATCTCGGCGATCTGCCGCACCAGGCCGTGGATCTTCTCGACGAAGCGGTTGAACGAGCCGGCCAGCTCGCCGAGTTCGTCCTGGCTGGTCACCGGCAGGCGACAGGTCAGGTCGCCCTCGCCGGCGGCGATATCGTCCAGGTTGGCCTTGATCTGCTGCAGCGGGCGCAGGAAGGCGTTGCTCAGTGCCAGGCCGAGGATGCCGAACACCACCAGCATGATCACGGCGATCACCAGGATGCTGGTGAGGATGGTGCTGACACGCTCCTCGATGGCGGCCTCGACCTCGGCGACCTGGGCCTCGACGCCGTCCAGGTTGACCGCCGTGCCCAGGGCCAGGTCCCACTTGGGCAGGTAGTAGCTGTAGGCCAGCTTGGGCACCAGCACGCTCTCGTCGCTCGGCAGCGGCGAGCTGTACTGCACATAGTTGCTGCCGTCCTTGGCCACGCGCACGAGCTCGTCGTTGACCCGCACGCCGTTGGGGTCCTGGCGGCCGGTGAAGCTCTTGCCCACATCCACCGGGCTGTCGCCGCGGAACAGGCGGATCACCTGGGAGTCGTAGCCGAAGAAATAGCCGTCCTTGCCGTACTTGATCTTCGAGAGGATGGCGATGGCCTGCTCGCGGCTGGCGCTGTCACCCTGGCTAGCACCGTCATACAGCGCCTGCACCGAGCCCATGGCGATCTGCATGTAGTGCTGCAGCTCCCGGCGGCTCTCCTGCACCAGGCGCTCGCGCGTCTCCTTGACCTCGTCTTCGGCCAGGTCGAGCAGGATCTTCGCCGCCGCGCCGCTGAGCACGATGGCGAACAGGATCACCGGCAACAGAGCCAGCAGGAGCATCTTGCTTTTCAGTGTGAGGCGCATTGTCCTTTCCTCTACAGGGCGTCTTCGAATGAGAAACGGGGCTGCCGGATTATCGGCAGCCCCGTCTATTGCATGAGCGACCAGACGGTCATTCAGGTTTAGCTCAGGACCGCGGAATACGCCCTAGAGCAGCATGGCCGCGGCCCAGCCGAAGGCCAGCAGCGGCAGGTTGTAGTGCAGGAAGGTCGGTACCACGGTATCCCAGATGTGATTGTGCTGGCCGTCGACGTTCAGCCCCGCGGTCGGCCCGAGCGTCGAATCAGAGGCCGGCGAGCCGGCGTCGCCCAGTGCCCCGGCGGTGCCGACCAGGCAGACGATGGCCAGCGGACTGAAGCCCAGCTGCAGCCCCAGCGGCACGAAGATGGCCGCGATGATCGGCACGGTGGAAAAGGACGAACCTATGCCCATGGTCACCAGCAGCCCCACCAGCAGCATCAGCAGGGCCCCCACCGCCTTGCTGTTGCCGATCCAGGCCGCCGCCGAGTCGACCAGGGCCTGTACCTGGCCGCTGGCCTTCATCACTTCGGCGAAGCCGGCAGCGGCGATCATGATGAAGCCGATCATGGCCATCATCTTCATGCCTTCGGTGAACAGGCCGTCAGCCTCCTTCCAGCGCACCACGCCGGACACCGAGAACACCACGAAGCCCGCCAGCGCGCCGACTATCATCGAGTCCAGCCACAGCTGCACGACAAACGCCACGGCCACCGCCACGCCGGCCGCCAGCAGGCTCAGCGGGCTGTAGCGCGTCTCGACGCGCTCGGCCTGCACGATCGGCTGCAACGCATAGGCGCGCTTGCCGCGGTAGCTGAAGAACACCGCCAGCAGCAGGCCGAAGAGCATGCCGATGGCCGGGATCAGCATGGCCTCGGTGACGCTCACGCCGCTCACGTCCACCCCGGCCTTGGCCACGTTGGCCAGCAGGATCTCGTTGAGGAAGATGTTGCCGAAGCCCACCGGCAGGAACATGTAGGGGGTGATCAGGCCGAAGGTGATCACACAGGCGATCAGCCGGCGATCGATCTGCAGCTTGCTCAGCACATAGAGCAGCGGCGGCACCAGCAGCGGGATGAAGGCGATGTGGATCGGCAGGATGTTCTGCGAGGCCACCGATACCGCCAGCAGCAGGCCGACCAGCAGCCACTTCAGCGCGCCACCGCTCTGCTCCTGCTGGCGCCCCACCAGCGCCAGGGCGCGATCGGCCAGGGCGTGGGCCAGGCCCGACTTGGCGATGGCCACGGCGAAGGCGCCGAGCAGCGCATAGGACAGGGCCACCGTGGCGCCGCCGCCCAGGCCTTTATTGAAGGCGGCCAGCGAGCCCTCCAGCCCCAGACCGCCGAGCAGGCCGCCGGCCAGCGCGCCGACGATCAGCGCCACCACCACGTGCACCCGACACAGACTGAGGACCAGCATGATGCCGACCGCGGCTAACACTGCGTTCATTGCGAGACTCCAATTGCCGACTTGCACAACCCGCCAGAGGCGGGAAAAAAGCGCAAGACTCTGCCTGATCGGTCAGTTTCTGTCAAAGAATCCGGCGTGCGAAATTCTGGGCAATGCGTGCATAATTCCTGTCCGCTCACCAAGCGGTTTTCCGCCGTAGCTCAAGTCGGTCATGAAATCGGTCAAGCTTCCGTCGTCTTTACCGATACATGACTCAGTAGTCTGAACTCACAAGGACCTGCCCATGCTGTCCCGCCTCTCTATCCAGTGGAAAATCACCCTGCTCGCCGGCCTCTGTCTGCTGGCCATAGTGACCTTGCTGGTAGGCGCCTCGTTGTACCAGGCCACGCGCAGCGCGCATCTGGTACGCACGGCCAGTTCGGGCATGCTGGAAGAGTCCGCGCGGTTGCGCATGGCCGCCCGCGGCGAGCTGCAGGCGATCCGCATCCAGCGCTACTTCATGGATGCCTACCAATACGGCAAGGGCTTCTCGCGCCAGGTGCTGTTCCTCAAGGAGCAGGCCGAGAAGCGTTTCCTCGATGCCTTCGACCTGCGTGAGGACATGACCCGCCAGGTGCGCTCGTCGCTGGAAGCCAACCCCAATCTGCTCGGCCTCTATCTGGTTTTCGAGGCCAATACCCTGGATGGCAAGGACGAACTGTTCGCCGGCCAGAGCGAGATTGGCAGCAACGACAAGGGCCGCTTCTCCCTCTATTGGTCGCAGAGCACGCCAGGCGAACTGGAGGCAGAAGCGATGGACGAGGCACAGCTTGCCGATACCACTGCCGGCCCCAGCGGCACGCCCTACAATGCCTGGTATACCTGCCCGCGTGACACACGCCGCGCCTGTGTGCTCGCCCCCTACTTCGATGACGTCAACGGCCAGCAGGTACTGATGACCAGCATCGCCTTCCCACTGGAGCAGGATGGCAAGGTGATCGGCGTGATGGGCGTCGATATCAGCCTGGAGAGCCTGCAGCAGATCGCCCAGAAGGCCAGCAGCGAGCTCTACGACGGCCAGGCCCATGTCAGCATCATCAGCCCTGCAGGCCTCCTCGCCGGTCACAGCCGCGATGCCAGCCAGCTGGGCAAGCCCCTGGCAGGCGCTTTCCCCAACCAGGAGCAGGAAATCATCGGCCTGCTTGCCGGTGGCCAGGCACAGTTCCTCGAGCAGGAAGGCAAGCTGCAGGTGATAGAGCCGCTGCTGCCGATTCCCGAAGCCAAATCCTGGGGCGTGCTGCTGGAAGTGCCCACCGCCACCCTGCTCGGCCCGGCCCTGCAACTGGAGAAGGAGCTGGACGAGCGCCGCACCAGTGACACCTCCTTCTCGGTCGTGCTGGCGCTGATTGCCATCCTGCTCGGCATTGCCCTGATGTGGCTAACGGCCCTCGGCGTCACCCGCCCGATCCTCGGCGTAGCCAGTATGCTGAAGAACATCGCCAGCGGCGAAGGCGACCTGACCCGTCGCCTGGAATACGCCAAGCAGGACGAGCTGGGCGAACTGGCCGGCTGGTTCAACCGCTTCCTCGACAAGCTGCAGCCGATCATCGCCGACGTGAAGCGCTCGGTGCAGGACGCCCGCAGCACCGCCGACCAGTCCGCCGCCATCGCCACCCAGACCAGCGCCGGCATGCAGCAGCAGTTCCGCGAAGTGGACCAGGTGGCCACCGCCTCCCAGGAGATGAGTGCCACCGCCCATGACGTGGCCAACAACGCCGCCCAGGCCGCCGATGCCGCGCGCGGCGCCGACACCGCGGCCCGCGAGGGCCTGACGGTAATCGATCGCACCACCCTGTCGATCGAGCAGCTGGCCAGCGAACTGAGCTCGGCGATGGGCGAAGTGGAGGCCCTGGCCAGCAGCAGCGAGCAGATCGGCTCGGTGCTGGAAGTGATCCGCGCCATCGCCGAGCAGACCAACCTGCTGGCGCTCAACGCGGCCATCGAGGCGGCCCGTGCCGGCGAGGCCGGCCGCGGCTTCGCCGTGGTGGCCGACGAGGTGCGCAACCTGGCCAAGCGCACCCAGGACTCGGTGGAGGAGATCCGCCAGGTGATCGAGAACCTGCAGAGCGGCACCCGCGACGTGGTCGGCTCGATGCACAGCAGCCACAAGCAGGCCCAGGGCAGCGTCGAACTGGTCGAGCAGGCCGTGGCGGCGCTGCGCCGCATCGGCGACGCGGTCACCGTGATCAACGACATGAACCTGCAGATCGCCTCGGCCGCCGAGGAGCAGAGCGCGGTGGCCGAAGAGGTCAACCGCAACGTGGCCAGCATCCGCGACGTCACCGAGGCACTCTCCGGCCAGGCCGAGGAGTCGGCGCGGGTCAGCCAAAGCCTGAACGACCTGGCCAACCATCAGCAGGGGCTGATGGACCAGTTCCGCGTCTGAGAACCTGCCCAGGATCTCCTGACTCTCGGCCATACGGCATTAAAACGGCCTTGGAATGCGCATGTACCACTCGTACATTCCGCTTCCTCGGCCGTTTCCGTGGCGCCACCAAGGCCTTGTCTGGCTCTGATTCAGAAGACCCTGAACAGGCTTCATGTCTTACCCGCGGCGCTGGCGTCATCCGTCCGCAGGCCTGTCACTTCGCCCCTTGCCTCGAGCCAGAGCGCTCGCTAGCCTGCGCGCAACTTTTCGCAGGAGACACCCGCCATGCTCAATATCGCCCTGATCGCCGGCTCCAGCCGCAGCGCCAGCCAGTCCGCCAAGGTCGCCCGCTATCTGCGCCAGCGCCTGATCGACCTGGGCCTGACCGCCACCGAGCAGAGCAGCCTGATCGACCTGGGCGAGCGCGGCCTGCCGCTGTGGCCGGCCGACGACAAGGGCCCCTGGAGCGAGTACCAGCAGCAGTTGGCCGCCGCCGACGCCCTGGTGGTGATCGCTCCGGAGTGGAACGGCATGGCCTGCCCGGCGGTGAAGAACTTCTTCCTCTACGCAAGCAAGGCCGAGCTGGCGCACAAGCCGGCCCTGCTGGTCGGCGTCTCTTCCGGTATCGGCGGCGCCTATCCGATCAGCGAGCTGCGCGCCTCCAGCTACAAGAACTGCCGCATCGCCTACCTGCCGGAGCACCTGATCGTGCGCCAGGTGGAGGCGGTGATGAATGAAGGGCCGGCGAGCGGCGAAGACGATCTGCGCATCCGCAAACGCGCCGACTATGCCCTGGACATCCTCGGCAAGTACGCCGCAGCGCTGCAGCCGGTGCGCGCGGCCATCGACCTGAGCAGCCCGTCCTTCACCAACGGCATGTGATCAGCGCCGCCCGGGCAGCCTGATCTGCACCCGCAGCCCGCCCAGCGGGCTGTCCTCCAGGCTCAGGCTGCCGCCCCAGGCGTCGACCATGTCGCGCACTATGCCCAGCCCCAGGCCATGGCCGGCCACCTGTTCGTCCAGGCGGGTGCCACGCCCCAGCACCGCCTCGCGGCGTTCCGGGTCGATGCCCGGGCCATCGTCGTCGACCCACAGGCGGTAGTCCTCGCCCTCCCGCGCCAGGTCCAGATGCACCCGTGCATCGGCCCACTTGCAGGCGTTGTCCAGCAGGTTGCCGAGCAGCTCCAGCAGGTCCTCGCGGTCCCAGGGCAGGCACAGACCGGGCTCGGCCTGCCAGTCCAGCTGGAGGCCGTGGCCATGGATCATGCCCAGGGTGGCGAACAGCCCGGGCAGTTCCGCCGCGCAGTCGAAGTGCGCGCCCGGCAGCGCCTCGCCGGCCAGACGCGCCCTGCCCAGCTCGCGTTCCAGGCGCTGGCGTATCTGCGCCAGCTGCTCGCGCAGGCTGGCCTGCAGCTCGGGGCGCTCGCGCAGCTCCTCGCGCTCGCTGAGGCTGACCAGCACGGCCAGCGGCGTCTTCAGCGCGTGGCCGAGGTTGCCCAGGGCGTTGCGCGAACGCTTGAGGGTGTCCTCGGTATGGGCCAGCAGGTGGTTGATCTGCCCCACCAGCGGCTCCAGCTCCTGTGGCACCTGGCTGTCCAGCTCGCTGCGGCGGCCCTGCTGCAGCTGGGCGATCTGCTCGCGCACCCGCTCCAGCGGGCGCAGCGCCGAGCGTACCGTGTAGCGCTGGGCCAGCAGGATCAGCAGCAGCGCGCCGCCGCCCAGGCCCAGGCCGAGCCATTGCAGGCGGCGGAAACTCTGCAGGATCGGCGTGTAGTCCTGCGCCACGCTGATGGAAAACGACTGACCGAAGCGCTGGTAGTCGGCCCGATAGACCAGCAGGCGCTGACCGTGCGGGCCGTCGCCGAGGCCGTCCTGCAGGCCCTTGGCGGGCGGGCGCTGCAGCTCGCGGTCCCACAGCGAGCGCGAGCGCCAGGCTTCGCCGGCGAAGTCGATGCGGAAATAGTGCCCGGAAAACGGCCGCTGAAAGCTCGGGTCCAGGCGCCGCTCGTCCAGCTGCACGCCGCTCTGCCCGCGCACCAGGGCGGCCAGCAGGGTCTGTGTCTCGTCCTTCAGGTCTTCCTGCAGGTAGCGCCGCAGGCTGTGGTCGAACAGCAGCAGGCTGCTCTGCGCCAGGATAAGGCCGACCGCCACCAGCACGGCGGCCAGGCCCAGGCTGAGGCGCCGCTGGATCGACTTCAAGCGCCAACCCCGGCGTAGCGGTAACCCTGGCCGCGGCGGGTCTCTATCACCTCACGGCCGAGCTTGCCGCGCAGGCGGTTGACGTGAACCTCCAGCACATTGGAGTCGCGCTCGCTCTCGCCGTCGTAGAGGTGTTCGGCCAGCTGGCTCTTGGACAGGATCTGCCCGGGATGCAGCATGAAGTAGCGCAGCAGGCGGAACTCGGCGGAGGTCAGCTCGATCTGCTCGCCTCCCCGGGTCACGCACTGGCGGCTCTCGTCCAGCTGCAGGCCGGCCGCCTCCAGCTGCGGCTGGTTGGCCAGGCCATGGGCGCGGCGCAGCAGGGCCTGGATGCGCAGGGCCAGCTCTTCCGGGTGGAAGGGCTTGGTCAGGTAGTCGTCGGCGCCGGCCTTGAGGCCATCGATGCGCTCGGCCCAGGAGCCGCGCGCGGTGAGGATCAGCACCGGCGTGGCCAGGCCGCCGGCACGCCACTCGCGCAGCACCTCGAGCCCGGGTTTGCCGGGCAGGCCGAGGTCGAGGATGATCAGGTCGTAGGGTTCGGTCGCGCCCTGGTAGGCGGCATCGCGACCATCGGCCAGCCAGTCCACGGCATAGCCCTGCCCTTTGAGGCCCGCCAGCAGCTCGTCCGCCAGGGGCACATGGTCTTCCACCAGCAGCAGGCGCATCAGTCCTCCAGTTCGTCCTTGAGGATGCGGCCGTCGCGGGCATCCAGCTCCAGTTCGCGGACGCTGCCGTCGGCGGTCAACAACTCCACCTCGTAGACCAGCACGTCGTCCTCCTCTTCCAGCTCCGCCTCCAGCAGCTCGGCACCGGGGTAGCGCCCCAGGGCCGCCGCCATCAGCTCTTCCAGGGGGCGGATCACACCCTCCTGGCGCAGGCGCAGGGCCTCGTCCTGATCCAGGTCGCGGGCCTGGCTGTCGAAGGCCAGCACCGCGAGGATCAGGGCGAGGATGCCGCTATAGCGAAACACGAACTTCATTAGTCATCCCGGTGCTCTTGCAGGATCTGGCCATTGCTGGCGTCCAGCTCCACGTCCCACTGCACGCCCTGAGCATCGCGCACTTCGACCTGATAGACATAGCGGCCGTGCTCCTGCTCCAGCTCGGTGCCCTCGATCTTGCCGCCCGGGTACTTGGCCAGCGCGGCCGCGTTGAGCTTGTCGAAATCCTGGATGGTACCGGCGTCGCGCAGTTTCAGCGCCTCATCCGGGCCCAGGTCGCGGGCCTGGGCGATACCGGCGGTGGCAGCCAGGGCGGCAATGGCGAAAAGGCTAGTCAGCTTGTTCATGTGATTCTCCTCGGGGGTAACTGTTGTCTACGAGGCCCAAGATACGCAGGTCGACTTAATTCAAGCTGAATCCGGCCGCGCCTCACAACTGACGGCATATTCACCGCCTGAAGCCGCTTGGCCTGCCGGAACACGCCACTATAATCGCTGGCTCGCCACAGGGAGCCGCGCATGACCGCCATCCACATCAAGTCCCCCGCCCTCAGCCTGCGTGCCGGCAAGCGCGCACTCGCGCGCATCCGCGCGCGCGGCCTGCAGCCGGCCGACGTCGGCATCCTGCCCGGCGCCGCCGGCGGGCCCAAGGGCCTCGGCATCCAGGGGCTGGATCTGGCGCTGTTCGGCGACTGGCTGCCGCGCGCGCCGCGCCAGCGCAGCCTGATCGGCGCCTCGATCGGCTCCTGGCGCTTCGCCAGCGCCTGCCTGCCGGATGCCAGCGCCGGTATCCGCCGCCTCGGCGAGCTCTACACCAGCCAGCGCTACGCCAAGGGCGTGAGCATGGCCGAGGTCTCGCGCAGCTGCGTGCAGCTGCTGGACGAGTTGCTGGAAGGCCAGGATGCGGCCGTGCTGAACAACCCGCTGTACCACCTCAACATAGTGGTGGTGCGCAGCCATGGCCTGCTCCGCCACGACCATCGCGGCAAGCTCGGCCTGGGCCTTTCATCGGTGATCGGCAACAACCTGCTGAGCCGCAAACGCCTGGGCCGCCACTTCGACCGGGTGATCCTGCACGACGCCCGCCAGGCGCCGCCGCTGGCCGCGCTGAACGACTTCCGCTCGCACTTCCACACCCTGGCCGAGAGCAACCTGCGCCAGGCCCTGCTGGCCTCGGGCTCCATTCCCATGGTGATGGAGGCGATCCGCGACATTCCCGGCCTCGAGCCCGGCAGCTATCGCGATGGCGGCCTGCTCGACTACCACCTCGACCTGCCCTACCTGAGCGAGGATGTGGTGCTCTATCCGCACTTCACCGACAAGGTGGTCCCCGGCTGGTTCGACAAGGGCCTACCCTGGCGGCGCGGCGACGCCGAGTGCCTGCAGGACGTGCTGCTGGTTGCGCCGTCGCGCGAATATCTGGCGCGCCTGCCCCACGGCAAGCTGCCGGATCGCAGCGACTTCAAGCGCTACCTGGGCGACGATGCGGGCCGCGAACGCTACTGGCGCCAGGCAATGGCCGAGAGCCAGCGTCTGGGCGACGAGTTCCTCGAACTGGCCGACGGCGGCCGCCTGGCCGAACACCTGCGCCCGCTCTGACGGAACACTGGTAAACTGCGCGGCGATTCTCACGCCGCCGCGCGCACCACCAGCAGAGCGTTTACCTTGGAACTGTTCAAAGAATTCACCTTCGAATCCGCCCACCTGCTGCCGCATGTGCCGGCTGGCCACAAGTGCGGACGCCTGCACGGGCACTCCTTCCGCGCCGCCATCTACATCGAGGGCGAGGTCGACCCGCACACCGGCTGGATTCGCGACTTCGCCGAGATCAAGGCGATCTTCAAGCCGATCTACGAGCGCCTCGACCATAACTACCTGAACGATATTCCCGGCCTGGAGAACCCCACCAGCGAGAACCTGGCCAAATGGATCTGGCAGGAGCTCAAGCCGCTACTGCCCGAGCTGTCGCGCATTCGCGTGCACGAGACCTGCACCAGCGGCTGCGAATACCGCGGCGACTGAACGGCCGCCCGCCGCAACGAAAAAGCCCCTGGAGCGCGAGCTGCCAGGGGCTTTTTACTGTGCTGAGCGACGCGAATCAGGCCTTCGGCAGGGTCACGCCGGTCTGGCCCTGGTACTTGCCGCCACGGTCGGCGTAGGACACTTCGCAGGCCTCGTCGGACTGCAGGAACAGCATCTGCGCCACGCCCTCGTTGGCGTAGATCTTCGCCGGCAAAGTGGTGGTATTGGAGAACTCCAGGGTCACGTGGCCCTCCCACTCCGGCTCCAGCGGGGTGACGTTGACGATGATGCCGCAGCGCGCGTAGGTACTCTTGCCCAGGCAGATGGTCAGCACGTCGCGCGGGATGCGGAAGTACTCGACGGTGCGGGCCAGGGCGAAGGAGTTCGGCGGGATGATGCACACCGGCCCTTTCACGTCCACGAAGCTCTTCTCGTCGAAGTTCTTCGGGTCGACGGTGGCCGAGTGGATGTTGGTGAACACCTTGAACTCGTCGGCACAGCGCACGTCGTAGCCGTAGCTGGAAACGCCGTAGGAGATCAGGCGCTCGTTGCCCTCGGTGCGCACCTGGCGCTCGACGAAGGGCTCGATCATCCCGTGTTCCTGGGCCATGCGGCGAATCCACTTGTCCGATTTGATGCTCATGGCGGGCGTCCTGAAAGCAGTGGTTGAAAAATGATCGCGCATCTTACCGGGAGGCGGGGCGCGGTTCAAAGGCCCCTCATCCCGCAGGGCAACGTCAGTCGTCGCTGACCTCGATGGTCGGCATGGCCGCCGCGCCCAGGCCCGCCTGGGCAATGCGCGCTCCGACGCTGCGCGCCATTTCCTGGTAGATCATGGCGATCTGGCTCTCGGTATCGGCCACCACGGTCGGCTTGCCGCCGTCGGCCTGCATGCGGATGGCCATGGACAGCGGCAGCGAGGCCAGCAGGTCGACGCCGTACTGGGCCGCCAGCTTCTCGCCGCCGCCCTCGCCGAACAGGTGCTCGGCGTGGCCACAGTTGCTGCAGATGTGCACGGCCATGTTCTCCACCACGCCCAGCACCGGGATGTTGACCTTGCGGAACATCTCCACGCCCTTTTTGGCGTCCAGCAGGGCCAGGTCCTGCGGGGTGGTGACGATCACCGCGCCGGCCACCGGCACCTTCTGCGCCAGGGTCAGCTGGATGTCACCGGTGCCCGGCGGCATGTCGACGATCAGGTAGTCCAGGTCGTCCCAGGCAGTCTGGGTCACCAGCTGGATCAGCGCGCCGGAGACCATCGGCCCGCGCCAGACCACCGGGGTGTTGTCATCGGTGAGGAAGGCCATGGACATCACCTGCACACCGTGGGCCTCCAGCGGCACGAAGTACTTCTGGTCACGCACCTTGGGCCGGGTACCCTCGGCGATGCCGAACATGATGCCCTGGCTGGGGCCGTAGATATCCGCGTCGAGGATGCCGACCCGCGCGCCTTCGCGGGCCAGCGCCAGGGCCAGGTTGGCGGCGGTGGTGGACTTGCCCACGCCGCCCTTGCCGGAGGCCACGGCGATGATGTTCTTCACCCCGGCCAGCGCCGGCACCTGCTCCTGGGCCTTGTGTGGGGCGATGGCCACGTCCACCTGAACCCGTGCCGACTCCACGCCATCCAGGCCTTCCAGGGCCATCTGCAGCATCTGCGCCCAGCCGTTCTTGAACAGCCCGGCGGCGTAGCCCAGCTCCAGGCGCACGGCGACCTTGCCGCCCTGGATCTCGACTTCGCGCAGGCAGCCGGCGGAGACCGGGTCCTGGTTCAGGTGGGGGTCGGTGAACTGGCGCAGGCGGGCTTCGACCGCTTCGCGGGTGACGGCGCTCATGGGGCAACTCCGAAAGGCAGGGCAAAACAGGCGGGCATATTACCCCAGGGCGGCGCCCTGCACGGATGAAAAAAAACCGCCGCGCCTATATAGTGGCCGACTTCCCTCGTAACACCCGATGGCCCGATCACCATGTCCGAAGCCCGCAAGATTCTCGTCACCAGCGCCCTGCCCTACGCCAATGGTTCCATTCATCTGGGCCACATGCTCGAGTACATCCAGACCGACATGTGGGTGCGCTTCCAGAAGCTGCGCGGCAACCAGGCCATCTACGTCTGCGCCGACGACGCCCACGGCTCGGCCATCATGCTGCGCGCCGAGAAGGAAGGCATCACGCCCGAGCAGCTGATCGACAACGTGCGCGCCGAGCACATGGCCGACTTCGCCGACTTCGGCGTGGCCTTCGACAACTACCACTCGACCCACTCGGACGAGAACCGCGAGCTGTCCGCGTCGATCTACCTGGCGCTGCGCGACAAAGGCCATATCGCCACCCGCGCGGTGACCCAGTACTTCGACCCCGAGAAGGGCATGTTCCTCGCCGACCGCTTCATCAAGGGCACCTGCCCCAAGTGCGCGGCCGAGGACCAGTACGGCGACAACTGCGAGAAGTGCGGCGCCACCTACGAGCCCACCGAGCTGAAGAACCCGCGCTCGGCCATCTCCGGCGCCGTGCCGGTGCTGAGGGAGTCCAAGCACTTCTTCTTCAAGCTGCCGGACTTCGAGGCCATGCTCAAGCAGTGGACCCGCTCCGGCGCCCTGCAGGACGCAGTGGCCAACAAGATCGCCGAATGGCTCGATGGCGGCCTGCAGGAGTGGGACATCTCCCGCGACGCGCCCTACTTCGGCTTCGAGATCCCCGACGAGCCGGGCAAATACTTCTACGTCTGGCTGGATGCGCCGATCGGCTACATGGCCAGCTTTAAAAATCTGTGCTCCAAGCGCCCGGAGCTGGACTTCGACGCCTTCTGGGGCAAGGACTCCACCGCCGAGCTGTACCACTTCATCGGCAAGGACATCGTCAACTTCCACGCCCTGTTCTGGCCAGCCATGCTCGAAGGCGCCGGCTACCGCAAGCCCACCGCGGTAAACGTGCACGGCTACCTGACGGTCAACGGCCAGAAAATGTCCAAGTCGCGTGGCACCTTCATCAAGGCGCGCACCTACCTGGACCACCTGAACCCGGAATACCTGCGCTACTACTACGCGTCCAAGCTGGGCCGTGGTGTCGACGACCTCGACCTCAACCTCGAAGACTTCGTGCAGAAGGTCAACTCCGACCTGGTCGGCAAGGTGGTCAACATCGCCAGCCGCTGCGCCGGCTTCATCCATAAGGGCAACAACGGCGTGCTGGTTGCTGCCAACCCCGAGCCGGAGCTGTGGGCCGCCTTCCAGGCCGCCACCCCGAGCATCGCCGACGCCTACGAGGCGCGCGACTTCGCCCGCGCCATGCGTGAGATCATGGCCCTGGCCGACCGCGCCAACGCCTGGATCGCCGACAAGGCGCCCTGGGCACTGAACAAGGTTGAAGGCAAGCAGGCCGAGGTGCAGGCAATCTGCGCCCTGGGCGTCAACCTGTTCCGCCAGCTGGTGATCCTGCTCAAACCCGTGCTGCCGAAACTGGCTGCCGACGCCGAGGCCTTCCTCAACGTCGCCCCGCTGACCTGGAGCGACCTGGCCACGCCGCTGGCCAACCATCAGCTGAACCCGTTCAACCCGCTGCTGACCCGTATCGAACCCACGAAGATCGACGCCATGACCGAAGCCTCCAAGGAAGACCTCGACGCCGAAGCCAGCCAGCCGCAGGGCAATGGCGAACTGACCAAGGACCCGCTGGCCGTCGAGATCAACTTCGACGCCTTCGCCGCCGTGGACCTGCGCATCGCCCTGATCGAGAAGTGCGAGTTCGTCGAGGGTGCCGACAAGCTGCTGCGCCTGACTCTGGATATCGGCGACGCCAAGCGCAACGTGTTCTCCGGCATCAAGTCCGCCTACCCGGACCCGAGCAAGCTGGAAGGCCGCCTGACCCTGTACGTGGCCAACCTGGCCCCGCGCAAGATGAAGTTCGGCGTCAGCGAAGGCATGGTCCTGGCCGCCGGCCCCGGCGGCGAGGAAATCTACCTGCTCAGCCCGGACAACGGCGCCAAGCCGGGGCAGAGAGTCAAGTAAGGCCTCTCGGCGGCCCCTTGCCGGGGGCCGCCCGATTCAACTGCAGGTTCCGGTCACCGTTTTGTTCACCTCGGTGCGACCCAGAGTGGAAACCGTAACCACACGCTCCTGCCCGCCCACGCTAGGCGTCTGCCTGCAGATGACGATATTCATCCCCGCCCCCATGCCATTGGCCTGGAAGGTCAGCAGGGTGGTCGCCGAAGTAACGCGATAACCGGATATCGCAGCAGGCCAAGCCCGCACTACCTCGTCTGCTGCCGTTACCACCAGCCAACCCTGCTCCCAACTCCCCGAATTGGTACAAGTTGCACCATCGGCAGACATGCACAAGCGTACAGGCGCATTGCGCTTGAGCGCTTCACTGCGCGCCAGCCTCGCCGCCGCTGCGAAATCATTGGCGTAATTGCGCAGACGATTGCTCAGGGTAAAGCTGTCGAAGGCAGGCAAGGCAATGGCGGCCAGTATGCTGAGCAAGGCCAAAGCGATCATCAGCTCGACCAGCGTAAAACCCCTGAATACAACTCGCTTCATCCCTAGATTACCTCTCGATGTTCCAGTAGACCCTAGAGGTAGGCTGGGTCAGCGAAGGAGGTGTAACCGGAGGACTACCCTCCAGCGGCGAATCGGGGTTGGCGCCAATAACGAAGGGGACGGTGGTGCCATCATCCAAGGTCACCATACCAGCCACAGGGGAAGGGGGCAGGCCATCGCCTGCCAGATCCTCAAAGCGCAGCCCGTCCTGGCCTTCAGCATTCTCGAAGCCGATGTTGTACACCCTCGACTCCCCCAGGCTCGAACAGATACCCGGCGTAGCCACTGCAGGTTGGTGGGTACTAAAGGTCACCAAGCCAAAGACGGTGATGGCCGAGGTCACTACCTGCTCGGTAGAAGACATGCCCAGGTACCACCCCTTCTTGGCTGCCAGGTCAGACTCCGAGGGAGTCGTATCGTCCAGAATCGGCTGCAGGGAGTCACGACAGATGACCGCACTGCCGCAGGTCGCGCTTTCCGAGCTAAGCCAGCCGGCAGTTTCCGGCTTGTCCTTGATCATGAAGAAGTGATTGCTCACGCTGGCCGCACCGGTATAACTCAGCAGGGGCTTCTCGCGGTCACCACTGCCGAGCAGAATCATGTAGCCGCCGTCATCGAAGACCACATCCGGAGCGAACATGAACTTGCGGTTGTTGGTGCAGCTCGCAGTGGTGTCGCACCCCAGCGAAGCTACCTTGGTGATGGTCCAGGATGCCGGGGCCAGCGCTCCCATACCGATGCGGTAGAGATTGCCGCCCAAGTCGGCAGCATAGGCATAGATCACCTTGCCACTGCTGTCGGGCACCAGGGTCACGTCGCCGATTACCCCTCTATCGGTATCGAAGGTCTTCAATAGAGCCCCGCTATCGGCGTCCAGCACATAAACCTTGTTCCCCTTGTTGCTCGACGTGCAGACATTGGGATCGGAGTCCTCGCAGGTGTCGTAACCACCACCGAAGATCAGCATGTTGCTGGCACCTGAGCCATAACCTGCGGCCTTAAATACCTTGGGGGCCGACCAGGTCTGGCCGATACCACTGAAACCAGCGCTGCAGCCCGTATCGTCGACAACGCCGGGGGCCGTGAAGTTATTGGGGCAGCCCTTCTTCCACTTCAGGCTCGGTGAGGTCGGGTTGCTCACATCAAAGGCGTAGAGTACCCGCCCGCCGCGACGCATGGTGGCGTAGATCCAGGCATCGGCGCCCTCCTTGATCGCAGCCACCGGCCCGTCGAAACCATAGGGCTTGGGTTGTGGCGCCGGACTGGTGGCCGTATTGCCGGGGTAACTGATGGTGGTGGTGTTGTCATAGAGTCGCTTCAGGCTGCCGTAGAACTCCGGCGCCATAAACGACCACAACTCGCTGCCGGCAGAGAAGCCGCTGAAGCTGCCGGAACGGTCGCCATTGACCGCGCGCAGCAGACCGTCGTTGCCGCCATAGAAAACTACGACATCCGGATCGGCATCGGTGCCATAATTAATGGCTACAGGGCGCGAGTGGACGATATCCGCGTGTATCGAGGCTCGACGCAGGTCGGCACTACCGTTGCCATTCTCATCCCCATTGCCACCACTGCTCGCCAGAATCTCCTGGCCACGCGCCCAATTGATGATACTGGTCCGCTCCGTGGCATTAGCAGCCCCAAGCAATCCCTGTGTGATGGCCGCATTGCCATCTTCGAAATTGGTCATCGAGGTACAGGAAGCGAAAGTCGGCGAACAGGTTTTCACCGTACGCGAGCCATCGTTACGCAGCCGATAAGCTTGGGCGCCCTTTTCGACGATATTGCCATCCGGATAGTTGGAGTTGCCCGAATCGGGCACCGCCAGGCACTCGCCTCGCGGGGCAAAGCTCCAGTAGGTATCCGCCGTGGTGGGTGTCCAGAAACTGCGTGCGCACTCGGCAATAAAGCCCGAGCTGGCATTAATGGCGCCATTGTCGTCCGCATCGAGCAGGCGCAGATCGCTGGTATCGCCATTATTCACCAGGCCAAGCTTGTACTGCTTGAGGTTACCCATCCAGCGCGGCAGACCATCCGCATCCGGACGAAACATACCGACGAATACCTGATTGAGATAGGTGCCCTGTGTGTTCACGCTGACCGGCAAGCTGACCGAAGCAAATACGCTGTTGACCGACTGGATTTCGGACAGAATCGAATTCAACGCCTTGGTGATTTCACTCGCATCGCTGGATACCGAGAAGTACTTGCCGCTACTGACGCGCGCCACGCTCTGCAGCAATGCCGTCATGCTCGGCCCCTGACCGCTGGTGGTGCGATCGATTTCCACCGTGTAGGTAGTGATACCGAGGGCGCTCTTCTTCATGAAGCGTGACCACTCGTCCGCGGGATTGTCCTGCAGGCCACTCGGAGAGATCGCGATTGGCGTGGTTGAGCCGCCTGCTGCCGCCAACGCATTGTTGGCTTGAGTTCTGTCGCTATTGTTATCGGTCGCCGGACCGTTACTGATGTAGATGATGAAGTTCTTGGCGCAACCGGTAACTATCGGGTTGTTGTACTGATTAGCGCCCTTGGCACTCAGAGCATTGCCGGCAAGCGCATAAACCGCATTGGACTGGGCCGTACCGTCGTCATTACCGGTGTAGTCACTCTTGACCTTGTTATTGCCGGCATGCGGCGTACCCGCAGAGAAGTATAGGTAAGCCTCCTCCATGGCCTTGGCCAGCTTGGCACCATTACCTTTGTCGTCGAGTTTGTCGAGACTATTAACTAAGCCCTGATAGGCCAACTTGGTAGGTGCATCCATGCCGCGAATGGCTGCACGCACATAGGCACCATCGTTACCCGTGTTGCCCCCGCCTGTTTCGGTGAACAACATCAGCCCCATGCGAAAAGCATTCTCCGGCAAACCGCCCAACACCGAGACCAATGCAGACTTCTCATTGGCGTAGGGCAGATTCCAGTTGGCCGTATTGTCAAGAACGATTAAGACATTGGGCGCCTCCGCACTGGAAGGCGGGGTCGACACGAACAGGTCAATATCTTCTGCCGCAGCCGACGATATCCAGCCTGCGACACCGAGCAGCAAGGCCAAGCCGATAGGGAACTTCATAATCGATACCTCTCTAGCACCGGCTAGGGACACAACAGATTTTTCTGTGCTTCGCTGAGCAGCACTCGCACACCGGAACGCACGGTCACAGCAGCACCGGTCACATCGTCATCGACGGTAGCCTGCATGCCGAACACGGTATTCCAGGTGGAATTCGAAATACCCGCCAAAGTGACACTACTGGGCGCAGTCGCACTGGCCAGGCTGGCCCGCTCACAGACCGGCTCAGTCACCGCCACCTGGTATTCAGCGGTACTGTCCTGATTGATATCGACTGGAATCACCTGAGCTTGCGGCGCAGTGACGAAGGCCGAACCTATCACCTGCTCCAGTGCGGCATCGGCAGCGTACACGGCCTCGCTACGCCACTGCTGGTTGCTCACGGAGTCAAGGCTGCTGCTGCTCAGGGAGAAAGCATTGACCACCAGCAGGGTCACCAGCAGCAACATCACCAGACCCACGACCAGAACTACACCGCGCTGACCTTGAGGCATAGATTTCATGGGGTTTCCCTCCTGGCCGAGACATTGGTGAGACGTATGCTCGTGCTGTAGACATGGCGCTTGAAGGAGTCACTGAAGGGGCCGTAGTCGGCATCGCTATCGTCAGGATCGCCAACGTAGTAGGTCTTGTCCGACGAATAGCCAGTGGTTTCCTGCAGGGTCCTGACCAACAGGTAGGGCTTTAGCAGAACAGCGTTGACCTGATCATCGAGATCACAGGGCGTACTGGTCAGGCAGAGCACATCGGCGGCGCCGTCGCCCCTGTTGGTGGGAGAGGTGCGATTGTTCTCGTCAGCCCAGCTCACTGCCTGAGTGAAGTTCACCGCCAGCCCTGCGTCACTCACCTGATCGCTACCCAGCTCGAAACGCATCGCCTCGACGCCCTCGATCAGGGGTACGGCTACCTGCTGCACGCCTGCTGAGAACTCCGAACGCATCAGAGTGGGGATGCCATCGCCCGCCGTATTGGCATAGTTGCGCAGGTAATAGATGTTGTTGACCCATTTGCGCCGCTCGGCAACGGTTGTGCAGTCCCTCTGGGTCAAGGGGACGGGGTTAGCCGCGCTGACGTAGCTCTCCAGCGCATAACGCGCCTCGCCTTCGCACTGGGATGCCTGGAAATAGACCTCTCCGGCCGTGAGCGGGTCGCAATTGGCCGTACCGGCTACGCAACCCTGAGCATAACGCACCACCAGCACATCACTCCCCACAACCTTGTCGGGCAATTGGCTGGAACACCCCGTCGGCACATTGGCGAACACCTGAAGAGCCATCCCCAGCCGGTTAGCCTTCTCGGTTGCGTTCCAGCTCGCAAACGGCAAGCAGGGATCGGGGGCAGCACTAGGGTAGTCGGAAGGCGCGGCGGTGTAGGTGAAATCATCGAACTCCGGCACGTATCCGTTCCAGAAGCCCGCATGCTGGACATCCTCACGCAGGAGCTGCATCGCAATCGCACCAGCCTCGATCTGCTGATTCAGCCGAGCCATCTCCTGATTGCTGCGGCTCAGATCCAGATAAAGCGTCAGAGTGGCTCCCATCAGCAGAAGACCAATCGCCATCGCGACCAATAGTTCGATCAGACCGAAACCACCCGAGCACGCTCTATACACTGTCGAGTTGCTCATAGCGCCGCCACCCTCACCACAGTGGTCACCACGCGCCGACACCTGTCGCCAGTACAAGCGGTGCCGGCGGTGTCATAGCTGTTTACACCACAGGCGGAACCAGCGGGAGGTGCGCTCAACGGAGCAAGCCCCTGCCAGGCAACAGTAATCAGGTACTGTCCACTGCCCAGGGACTCGATACAGCCGCGCCCTCCCAGCATGGCACCAACCTGGTTACCACCTTCGGTCTCGGCCGCCCCCTGCAAGGCATTGCACCAGTCGGCGCGGTCACGCTCCAACTGCGTCGAGCTAGCCGTCGGACATGTCATGCCGACTCCCAGAGGGCTTGCGACGCCGGTCACATAACTGGCCGCCTGGTTACGGTTCGCTGCCAGACGACTGGCCATATCCTCGAGCAGGACCAAGGCTTGGGTGCGCTGATAAACCTCCATGTCCGATTGCTGCAAACGCGCCTGCAACCCCATCACACCAAGCATACCGACGGCCAAAATGATCAGCGTGACTAGCACTTCTATCAAGCTGATGCCGGCCTCTCGTGCACAAAGTCTGGCCATGGCGATCACCACTTATCCGGGGGAGTCTTGTCCCCCTCACTGTTCAAACTCAGATTGCCATCGGAAAGCTGCGCGCCTTTGGCAGTGAAGGTGATGGTATAGGTCGGCAAACTGCCGGCGCCGAGAGTGATGGCATAGTCGTAACGCAGGGCCAAATCGGCCGGGAGAGAGTAACCGGATCCTTCTAGAGTGGCCTTGTCCACATAGGCTCGATTGGCGGCAAGGAACTGTTTCTGCCGGTTGGCGATGTCCATCATCTGCGCCTGGGCGGCGGCGCGATGGCTACGCTGCAGGTACTGCTGGTAACTGGGAATGGCGATAGACGCGAGAATCCCGATGATCACTATGACGATCATCAGCTCTATCAGAGTAAAACCGCGCAACTTTCGAGACACGCAAGAACTCCTTTGCTAACAGCAAACCCGCATGGGCGGGCAATCGCGGCGGTCCCTGCACGCTTAAGGTCGTTCCTTCAAAATGATCCTAGATTAGTTTTTCGAAATGGATTCGGTGAAATGCGATGAATGGCCACCTCATGACCTCAGAGGCCTTTTTAAGCCTCCGAACGGCCGCACCTGAGTATTGATATGTGTTCTCATCAGAGATGATTCCAATTATCTGCCGTCACTTTAATGGCACAACCATCAACTCTGCAAACACTGTAACCAGCAAACGATAACCGCACGACAGTTTGTAAAGCCTTTCCATAGGCAGCCAATATCCCAGCACCCGGGGAGATAAAGAGGCCGCACAAGAGATGCAGCCAGGACACTCCGCACTCCCCATGCAGCCCCGCCACGTAAAAGCATGATACTTGTCTGCCCCCCACCCCTTCCCGATAATAGGCGCCCTTTTCCTACGGCCTTTGCCCCAAGACGGACGTCTCGATGACCGAACTCGCCTTGATCATGGTCAGCGCCATCCTGGTCAACAACTTCGTGCTGGTGCAGTTCCTCGGCCTGTGCCCGTTCATGGGCGTGTCGAAGAAGATCGAGACGGCCATCGGCCTGTCCCTGGCCACCACCTTCGTCCTCACCCTGGCCGCCATGTGCAGCTATCTGGTGCAGGAGTACGTGCTGGAGCCGCTGGGCCTGGAGTTCCTGCGCACCATCAGCTTCATCCTGGTGATCGCCGTCACCGTGCAGTTCACCGAGATGGTGGTGCACAAGACCAGCCCCCTGCTCTACCGCGTGCTGGGCATCTTCCTGCCGCTGATCACCACCAACTGCATCGTACTGGGCGTGGCCCTGGTCAACGCCAACAAGGCCGAATTCACCTTCATCAGCGCCACCGCCAACGGTTTCGCTGCCGGCCTCGGCTTCTCACTGGTGCTGGTGCTGTTCGCCGCCATGCGCGAGCGCATCGCCATCGCCGACGTGCCCAAGCCGTTCCAGGGTGCCTCCATCGGCATGATCACCGCCGGGCTGATGTCCCTGGCGTTCATGGGCTTCGCCGGGCTGATCAAGCTATGAGCCTGGTATTGATCGCCGTCCTCGCCCTGCTCGGTCTGTGTCTGCTGGCCGGCGCCATCCTCGGCTACGCCGCCGTGCGCTTCAGGGTCGAGGGCGACCCCATCGCCGAACAGATCAACGCCCTGCTGCCGCAGACCCAGTGCGGCCAGTGCGGCTACCCGGGCTGCAAGCCCTACGCCGAGGCCATCGCCGGCGGCGACAAGATCAACAAGTGCCCACCCGGCGGCGAGGCCACCATTGCCGCCCTGGCCGACCTGCTGGACGTCGAGCCCGAGCCACTGGACGCCGTCGAAGGCGAGAAGCCGCAGATGGTGGCGGTGATCCGCGAGGCCGAGTGCATCGGCTGCACCAAGTGCATCCAGGCCTGCCCGGTGGACGCCATCGTCGGTGCGGCCAAGCAGATGCACACGGTGATCGCCAGTGAGTGCACCGGCTGCGACCTGTGCGTCGAGCCCTGCCCGGTGGACTGCATCGACATGCTGCCGGTGGGCAGCAACGTGCAGAGCTGGAAGTGGCAGCTGCCGCTGGCCCCCGGCCAGCTGATCGCCAGTGACCGGGAGCAGGCCGCATGAGTGCGCACGAACGCATCTGGGACATCCCCGGTGGCATCCACCCGGCCGAGCACAAGGCGCTGTCCAACCGCACGCCCATCACCCAGGCGCCGCTGCCCAGGCGCCTGGTTCTGCCGCTGGGCCAGCACATCGGCGCCGCCGCCGAACCCTGCGTGGCGGTCGGCGAACGGGTGCTCAAGGGCCAGAAGATCGCCGAGGCGAGCGCCTTCGTCAGCGCGCCGCTGCATGCTCCCACCTCAGGCACGGTGAGCTTCATCGGCCCGCAACCCTACCCGCATGTATCGGGCCTGCAGGCGCCAGCCATCGTCATCGACAGCGACGGCCAGGATCAGTGGATTGCACTGACGCCCCATGCCGACTACCGGCACCTGGAGTCCGCAGAGCTGCTGGCGCTGATCCGCGAGGCCGGCATCAGTGGCCTGGGCGGCGCCGGCTTCCCCACGGCGGCCAAGCTCACTGCGCGGCCGACGCAGAAGATCCACACCCTGATCATCAACGGCACCGAGTGCGAGCCCTACATCACCGCCGACGATGTGCTGATGCGCGAGCGCGCCGCCGAACTGGTGTCCGGCATCGACATCCTGGTGCAGCTGATCCAGCCGGACGAGGTGCTGATCGGCATCGAGGACAACAAGCCCGAGGCCATCGCCGCCGTGCGCGCGGCCCTGGCCGAACGCAGCTACCGGCTCAAGGTATTCCCCACCAAGTACCCCTCCGGTGGCGAGAAGCAGCTGATCCAGATCCTCACCGGCGTGGAGGTGCCCAGCGGCGGCCTGCCGGCCGATATCGGCATGCTCTGCCAGAACGTCGGCACCTGCGTCGCCATCCATGACGCCGTGGTGCTCGGCAAGCCGCTGATCACTCGCATCACCACCCTGACCGGCACGACCCTGGCACGCCCGGGCAATGTCGAGGCACTGCTCGGCACCCCGGTTGGCGAGCTGCTCGAATTCGCCGGCCTGGACCGGGCCAGGCTGAATCGTCTGATCATGGGCGGGCCGATGATGGGCTTCACCCTGCCCTCGCTGGATGTGCCGCTGGTCAAGACCAGCAACTGCCTGCTGGCCGGCAGCGCCAGCGAGCTGCCGGCACCGCCGCCGGCCATGCCCTGCATCCGCTGCGGCGAATGCGCCGACGCCTGCCCGGCCAGCCTGCTGCCGCAGCAGCTGCATTTCTTCGCCCTCGGCCAGCAGCACGAGCAGCTCAAGGCGCACAACCTGTTCGACTGCATCGAATGCGGCGCCTGCGCCTATGTCTGCCCCTCCAGCATCCCGCTGGTGCAGTACTACCGCGCGGCCAAGGCGGAAATCCGTGAGCTGGAGCAGAAGCAGCAGAAGGCCGAGCACTCCAAGCAGCGCTTCGAGCTGCGCCAGGAGCGCCTGCGCCGCGAGGAAGAACGCAAGGAGGCCGAGCGCCTCGCCCGCGCCGAGCGCGCCGCCAAGGCCAAGGCGGCCCAGGCCGAAGCCGCCGCAGCGGCGCCTGCAAGCAGCGCGCCGAGTGCTGCCGACGAGCAGCTCAAGCGCCTGAAGATCGAGGCCAGCATGGCCCAGGTGGCGCTGAAGAAGGCCGAGAAACAGCTGGCCCAGCACGACACCGACGAACTCAAGGCCCAGGTCGCCGAACTGCGCAGTGCCGCCGAGGCCGCGCAGAAGGCCCTGGAAGCCGCCCAGGCCAGCGCACCAGCGCCGACCGCAGCAGCGCCAGCCAACGACGACGCGCTGAAGAAAGCCAAGATCGAAGCCGCCATGCTCAAGGCCCAGCTGCGCAAGCTGGAAAAGCTCGAAGCGCCCAGCGCCGAACAGCAGGCCGAGCTGGAGCAGACTCGCGCCAAGCTGGCCGAGGCCGAGAAGGCGCTGCAGCAGCTGCAATCCGCAGCACCGGCACCCGCTGCACCGGCCAACGACGACGCCCTGAAGAAGGCCAAGATCGAAGCCGCCATGCTCAAGGCCCAGCTGCGCAAGCTGGAGAAGCTCAAGGCGCCCAGCGCCGAGCAGCAGGCCGAGCTGGAGCAGACCCGCGCCAAGCTGGCCGAGGCCGAGAAGGCGCTAGAGCAGCTGCAATCCGCGGCGCCTGAACCCTCCGCCGCCGCACTCGCCAGCGACGATGCGCTGAAGAAAGCCAAGATCGAAGCCGCCATGCTCAAGGCCCAGCTGCGCAAGCTGGAGAAGCTCGAGGCACCCAGCGCCGAGCAGCAGGCCGAACTGGAGCAGACCCGCGCCAAGCTGGCCGAGGCCGAGCAGGCGCTGCAGCAACTGCAGCTGGCAACTCCCGCCCCGGCCCCCAAAGCCGTCGACGATGGCGCGCTGAAAAAGGCCAAGGTCGAACTGGCGCTAAAACGCGCCGAGCTGAAGAAGGCCGAGAAAGCCGGTGCCGACGAGGCCGAACTGGAGCACCTGCGCCAGGCCCTGAGCGCCGCCGAGCAGGTCCTGCATGCGGCCGAGGACACCTCCGGCAAGCCGGCCCCGGAGCTGGTGCGCACCGAGCGACCCGGCGTCGACGCCAAGCTCAAGGCACTGAAGACCGAAGTCGCCTTCGCCCGTGCCGACCTGCGCAAGCTGGAGCGCGACGAAAGCGCCAACCCAGAGGCCCTCGACGCGGCACGCACGCGCCTCGGCGAAGCCGAACGAAAACTGGTGGAACACCAGAACCCGTAGCCCGGATGCAATCCGGGGCGGGCCGACAGAGCTGCCGGCCCGTGCGCCTCAGGCGCCCAATCGCACCAACCCGGATTGCATCCGGGCTACAGAACATCGCGGCGCGGCCTTATGGCCGAACCACAGAACAACGGAGCATCAATGGCCCTGCCCCGCATCACCTCGCCCCACGCCAGGGGCAGCAACAAGACCCAGCGCGTCATGCTGCTGGTCGCTGCCGCCTGTGCGCCCGGCGCCCTGGCGCTGACCTGGCTGTTCGGCATCGGCACCCTGGTCAACCTGCTCTGGGCCAGCCTGGTCGCCCTGGCCTGCGAGGCAGCCATCCTGACCATCCGCAAGCGCCCGCTAGCGTTCTTCCTCAAGGACGGCAGCGCCCTGGTCACCGCCGTCCTGCTGGCCCTGGCCCTGCCGCCCTACGCGCCCTGGTGGCTGACCGCAGTGGCGGTGGGCTTCGCTATCGTGTTCGGCAAGCAGCTGTATGGCGGCCTCGGGCAGAACCCCTTCAACCCGGCCATGCTCGGCTACGTGGTGGTGCTGATCTCCTTCCCCATCCCCATGACCAGTTGGCCGGCGCCGCACAGCGTCGGCGCCTGGGAGGGCGTGCAACAGATCCTCGGCCTGGCTGCCCTGCCCGACGGCTGGAGCCAGGCCACCGCCCTGGATGCGCTCAAGGTCAACAAGAGCCTGACCATCGACGAGCTGTGGACGCAGAATCCGGCCTTCGGCAGTTTCGGCGGCAAGGCGGTGGAATGGGTCAACCTGGCCTTCCTGCTCGGCGGCCTGTTCCTGATCTGGAAGAAGGTCATCGGCTGGCACGCCCCGGTCGGCATGCTCGGTGCCCTGTTCGTCATGAGTCTGCTGTTCTGGAACGGCTCGGGCTCTGACTCCAACGGCTCGCCGCTATTCCACCTGCTGACCGGCGCCACCATGCTCGGCGCCTTCTTCATCGTCACCGACCCGGTCAGCGGCGCCACCAGCAACCTGGGGCGGATCATCTTCGGCGCCGGGGTCGGCATCCTGGTCTACATCATCCGCACCTGGGGCGGCTACCCGGATGGCGTGGCCTTCGCCGTGCTGCTGATGAACCTGGCCGCTCCGACCATCGACTACTACAGCCGCCCGCGCACCTATGGCCATCGCAAGGCCGGGCGCGGCTTCAAGCTGGGGGAATGACGCCAATGCTGCCGGAAATCTCCCGTTCCATGCTGAAGAACGCCACCGTGCTGGGCCTGTTCGCCATCGCCACGGTGGGCCTGGTCGCCGCCATCCAGCAAGGCACCGCGCCGCGCATCGCCGCCGCCGAGCGCGAAGCCCAGGTGCAGGCGCTGGCGCAGATCCTGCCGGCCAGCAGCTACGACAATCACCTGCTCGACCACAGCCGCCTGGTGCAGGACGAACTGCTCGGCAACAGGAATCCCACCCCCGCCTACCTGGCCACCCTCGACGGCCGGCCCAGCGCGGTGATCCTCCAGGTCACCGCACCGGACGGCTACAGCGGCTCCATCCGTCTGCTGGTCGGGGTGCTGGCCGACGGTCGCCTGGCCGGTGTACGCACCCTGCAGCACCGCGAGACACCCGGCCTGGGCGACAAGATTGAGCTGGCCAAGAGCCCCTGGATTCTCAGCTTCGCCGGCAAGTCGCTGAGCCAGCCGGACGAAGCGGACTGGGCGGTGAAGAAGGATGGCGGGCAGTTCGACCAGTTCGCCGGCGCCACCATCACCCCGCGCGCGGTGGTCAAGGCCGTGCACAAGGCTCTGCAGTATTTCGACGCGCATCGGACCGAACTGCTGGCCCCCGTGGAGAACCCGAATGGCTAGTTATCGCGAAATCGCCATCAATGGCCTGTGGAAGAACAACCCGGGCCTGGTCCAGCTGCTCGGCCTGTGCCCGCTGCTGGGGGTGAGCAACTCGGTGGTCAACGCCCTCGGCATGGCCATCGCCACAGCCCTGGTGCTGGCCTGCTCGAACGCCGCGGTGGCGCTGATCCGCCGCCAGGTCACCGACGCCGTGCGCCTGCCGGCTTTCGTCATGATCATCGCCGCGCTGACCACCTGTATCGAGCTGCTGATGCAGGCCTTCACCTACGAGCTGTACCAGATCCTCGGCATCTTCATCCCGCTGATCACCACCAACTGCGTCATCCTCGGCCGCGCCGAGGCCTTCGCGGCGAAAAACAGCGTGGCCCACGCCAGCTTCGACGGCCTGATGATGGGCCTCGGCTTCGGCGGCGTGCTGCTGGCCATAGGCGCGGCGCGCGAGCTGCTCGGCACCGGCGTGCTGTTCGCCAACATGCAGCTGCTGTTCGGCCCCGTCGCCGCCGACTGGCAGCTGACCCTGCTGCCCGGCTACCAGGGCTTCCTGCTGGCGATCCTGCCGCCGGGCGCCTTCCTCGTCCTCGGCCTGCTGATTGCCCTGAAGAACCGCATCGACGAGCAGTTGGCCGAACGCGCCAAGGCCGTCGAGCCGGTCACACCAGCCGCCAGCCGCCGCGTGCGGGTCACCGGAGTGATCGAATGAACGCCGCCAAGCGCTTCGAGATCTTCAGCCGCCTGCGCGAAGACAACCCCGAGCCGAAGACCGAGCTGGCCTACAGCACGCCCTTCGAGCTGCTGGTCGCGGTGACCCTGTCCGCCCAGGCCACCGACGTCAGCGTCAACAAGGCCACCGCCAAGCTGTTCCCGGTGGCCAACACGCCGGAGGCCATCTACGCCCTGGGCGTCGAAGGGCTGTCCGAGTACATCAAGACCATCGGCCTGTACAACAGCAAGGCGAAGAACGTCATCGAGGCCTGCCGCATCCTGATCGAGAAGCATGGCAGCGTGGTACCGGACAACCGCGAGGATCTGGAAGCGCTGCCCGGCGTCGGCCGCAAGACCGCCAACGTGGTGCTCAACACCGCCTTCCGCCAGCCGGCCATGGCGGTGGACACGCACATCTTCCGGGTCAGCAACCGCACCGGCATCGCCCCCGGCAAGAACGTGCTGGAGGTGGAGAAGAAGCTGCTCAAGTTCGTGCCCAGGGAGTTCCTGCTGGACGCCCACCACTGGCTGATCCTGCACGGCCGCTACGTCTGCCAGGCGCGCAAGCCGCGCTGTGGCAGTTGCCGCATCGAAGACCTGTGCGAGTACAAGGCCAAGACTTCCGACGATTGATTGGCCATTGATCCGGCCAATAATCCGATTGAAAAAATCTTTTTTACCGGCTCTGGCTTTGTCGCTATAAGGTGCGCCATCAGCATTCCGAAATCTGGAGTGGACCCGATGAGCACAGTCAAAGAAGAACTCGAACTCGACGATGACCTGGTCGTGGAAGATGCCGACGACAGCCCTGAGCGCGTGGTGGAAGTCGCCAAGACCAACCTGACCAAGCGTCGTATCATCGACAACCTGCTGGAAGAGCGCCGGCTGCAGAAACAGCTGAACGACTACGACTTCGATCTCTGAAGTCGGCGCCAACGAAAAGCCCCGCCTGGACTGCGGGGCTTTTTGCTTTCAGCTCGCCTGCACCAGGCGTCGCCGCGAGCACTTGTCGGCGTACATGGCCGCATCGGCCTGACTCAGCAGTTCCTCCAGCCCCTCCTCGGAACGCAGTGAAGACTCGGCGAGGCCGACACTCAGCGACAGCGGCCGCCCACTCCTGCGCCGGAAGCCCTCCACGGCCGCCTGCAGGCGCCGCAGCACCTGCTCGCCACTGTTGTAGTCGCTGGCCAGCACGACGAACTCGTCGCCGCCCAGGCGCGCCACCACGTCGGTGCTGCGGAACAGCGAGCGCAGCAGTTGCGCGGCATCGATCAGCATGGCATCGCCGGCGGCGTGACCGAAATGATCGTTGGTCTGCTTGAGGTAGTCCAGATCGACATACAGCAGCAGGCAGCGCCCCTGGCGCCGCCGCGCCGCCTCCAGCTCGCGCTCGGCCAGCAGGAGGAAGCCACGCCGGTTGTACAAACCGGTCAGTTCGTCGATCAGCGACAGCTGGCGCACCGCCTGCTCGGCCAGCTCGCGCTCGCGGATCTCGCGGTGCAGGCGGCGATTGGTCTCGGTCAGCTGCGCGGTGCGCTCCGCCACCCGCCGCTCCAGCTCGGCATAGACCTGGATGTTCTCCAGGGCGATGGAGGTGGAATCGGCCAGCGCCTGCAGCAGCTCCACCTGGGCGTCACTGGCCTGGTGCCAGCTGGCCCAGTAGGTACCGATGGCCCCTATCGGGTCCAGCGTGCGGATCGGCACCATGACCAAGCTCTTGACGAAGGTCGGCCGGTAGGCCTCGTGGGGAATGCGCGGATCCCGGTAGATGTCCGGAATGACCGTGGCCTGGCGGTGCTGCATCACCCAGCCGCTGATGCACAGGTCTATAGGAAAGCGCTGCCCCTTCCACAGGGGCGAGATGGCGTCCTCGTCGCGGTAGTGACAGCAATCGCCATCGCGCAGGACGAAAGTGGCGCCGTCGGCGCCGGTCAGCCCGCGGGCCGCCTGGCGGACGATCTCCGCCACGCGGTCCGCATCCCTCGCCATCGACAGCTCCTGCACCGCCCGGATCAGGCGGTAGGCATGCTTGTCAGTAGCCATGGGAAACTCCCGAAAGTCCACTCACTTCGTAAGCCATCAACTACACAAGCCTAGCAGTTTTCAATCACTGCGCTTGGGCGACAGCAGCTCGATCTTGTAGCCGTCCGGGTCCTCGACGAAGGCCAGGATGCTGGTGCCGTGCTTCATCGGCCCCGGTTCGCGGGTGATCTTGCCGCCGCGGGAACGGATGTCCTCGCAGGCTTTGTAGACATCCTCCACTTCCAGGGCGATATGGCCGTAGCCGGTACCCAGCTCGTAGCTGTCCACGCCCCAGTTGTAGGTCAGCTCGATCACGCTGTTCTCGGCCTCGTTGCCATAGCCGACGAAGGCCAGGGTGAACTGGCCGTCCGGATAGTCCTTGCGACGCAGCAGGGTCATGCCCAGCACTTCGGTGTAGAAGGCGATGGAACGGTCCATGTCGCCGACGCGCAGCATGGTATGCAGCAGTCTCATGAGGTTTTTCCTCTTCGTAAAAACAGAACCCCGGCTCGTGGCCGGGGTTCGTCTGGCACGGGCGTTCAGCTTATCAGAACAGCTTGCGGCCCTTGCCGGCGGCGATGCGCATGCGCAGCGCGTTGAGCTTGATGAAGCCCGCCGCATCCGCCTGGTTGTAGGCGCCGCCGTCTTCCTCGAAGGTCGCGATGTTGGCATCGAACAGCGAGTCGTCGGACTTGCGGCCGACCACGATGACGTTGCCCTTGTACAGCTTCAGGCGCACCACGCCGTTCACGTTGGCCTGCGAGGCGTCGATCATCTGCTGCAGCATCAGACGCTCCGGGCTCCACCAGTAGCCGGTGTAGATCAGGCTGGCGTACTTGGGCATCAGCTCGTCTTTCAGATGGGCCACTTCGCGGTCCAGGGTGATCGACTCGATGGCGCGGTGGGCCTTGAGCATGATGGTACCGCCGGGAGTCTCGTAGCAGCCGCGCGACTTCATGCCAACGTAGCGGTTCTCGACGATGTCGAGGCGGCCGATACCGTTGGCGCCGCCGATGCGGTTCAGCTCGGTGAGTACCTGGGCCGGGGTCATGTCCTTGCCGTCGATGGCGACGATGTCGCCCTTACGGTAGGTCAGCTCGATGTAGGTCGGGGCATCCGGGGCCTTCTCCGGGGAGACGGTCCACTTCCACATGTCTTCTTCGTGCTCGGTCCAGGTGTCTTCCAGCACGCCGCCCTCGTAGGAGATGTGCAGCAGGTTGGCGTCCATGGAGTACGGCGACTTCTTCTTGCCGTGGCGCTCGATCGGAATGGCGTGCTTCTCGGCGTAGTCCATCAGTTTCTCACGGGACAGCAGGTCCCACTCGCGCCAGGGGGCGATCACCTTGACGCCCGGCTTCAGCGCATAGGCGCCCAGCTCGAAACGGACCTGGTCGTTGCCCTTGCCGGTGGCGCCGTGGGAGATGGCGTCGGCGCCGGTCTCGTTGGCGATCTCGATCAGGCGCTTGGCGATCAGCGGGCGGGCGATGGAGGTACCCAGCAGGTACTCGCCTTCGTAGATGGTGTTGGCGCGGAACATCGGGTAGACGAAGTCGCGGACGAATTCTTCGCGCAGGTCGTCGATGTAGATTTCCTTGACGCCCAGGGCCTGGGCCTTGGCGCGGGCCGGCTCGACCTCCTCGCCCTGGCCGAGGTCGGCGGTGAAGGTCACCACTTCGCAGTTATAGGTGTCTTGCAGCCACTTGAGGATCACCGAGGTGTCCAGGCCACCGGAATAGGCCAGAACTACCTTTTTGACGTCCGCCATGCCAATCAACTCCACGGGGTTGTAAGGAAAACCGGGGATTCTACCGGCCGAGGCGGTCGATTTACAGGGGCGCGACAGACACGAGCGACAAAGCGACAGACTCGATCGCCGACCAGGCTCAGGAAGCGGCGGCGGGAGAAGCCGGTGTCGGCGCCGGCTCGGCGGCCGCTGGCGGGGTGCCAGGCACCGGTTCGGCGGCCGGCTCGAGCACCGGCTCGCGGGACAGGGTGAGGGTCGCCCGGCGATTCTTCGCCCGGTTGGCCGCGTTGCTGTTCGGCACCAGGGGGTAACGCTCGCCATGGAAGCGCACGATGATCTGCTCGGCCGGAATGCCCCTGGCCTTGAGGAATTCCTCCACCGCCAGGGCGCGCCGGCGCGACAGGTCACGGTTGCTCAGGCGATTGCCGCTGTTGTCGGAGTGCCCGTCGATCTGGAAGCGATTGACGCTGGGGTCGGCCTCGACGAAGTCGAGGATGATGTCCAGCTTGGCCTGAGCCAGCGGCTCCAGTGCGGTTCCACCGCCGGGAAAGCCGAGCTGGGTCTGGCGCACCTGATCGAAGTTGACTGGCAGCAGGCCGGCGGTGCACTTGAGGTAATCGTTGTAGGCCTGGTTGAACTTCACCGGCAGCAGGCGCACTTCCAGGCTGTCGCCGCCTTGCAGGGTGCGGTGGCGCACCAGCGG
This sequence comes from Pseudomonadaceae bacterium, assembly GCA_033838285.1. Taxonomy (GTDB): domain Bacteria; phylum Pseudomonadota; class Gammaproteobacteria; order Pseudomonadales; family Pseudomonadaceae; genus Aquipseudomonas. The sequence goes on along the minus strand of JAJLLC010000048.1, from coordinate 7,435 downwards.
GCTGCGCCCTTCCATCAACCCGGTGAGCAGCCGCCCGGCCTGCTCCTGGCTGCTGTTGAACGGCACCTGGCCGCTGCCGACGCTGAGCGCGCCCAGGTTGATGTCGCCACGCCCGGGCTGCCAGGGCGCCGCCGCCGCCAGCAGGGTAGCCGAGCCGGCGCCCATCCAGCGCTCGTGCACCTTGAGCCGGAAGGTCGCCTGCTCGCCGGCACGGCGCACGAACTCGCCGCTGCCGAAGTCAGCGATCGGCTGGCTCAGGCGGCACTCGAACTTGTCGCCCTCGACCTTCCACTCCACCTTCTCCATGCGCGTCTGGAAGGTGATGGCCGCAGCCGGCATGCACCAGGGCAGGCAGGCGAGCAGGCTGAGCAGGAGAAAGCTGGGCTGGCGCAAGGTCGGCTCCGTCGGGAGATGCGGCTATCACAGCCCATATCGGCGGCCTGCATGGAAACTTGATAGGCAGAAGATGCTGCGCATGAAACGGGAACAGCCCCGGGCAAAACTGGTAGCATTCGCCCCACGTTTCACCTGCCGGGAACTCCCATGTCCGACCGCCTTATCCTGCTGCGCCCAGACGACTGGCACATCCACCTGCGCGATGGCGCCGTCCTGCAGCACACCGTCCGCGACGTCGCGCGGACCTTCGCCCGCGCCATCATCATGCCCAACCTGGTGCCGCCGGTGCGTACAGCCATCGAGGCCGATGCCTATCGCGCGCGCATCCTGGCGGCTCGCCCGGCCGGCAGCCGCTTCGAGCCGCTGATGGTGCTCTACCTCACCGACAAGACCAGCGCGGAAGACGTGCGCGCCGCCAAGGCCAGCGGCTTCGTGCATGCCGCCAAGCTCTACCCGGCCGGCGCCACCACCAACTCCGACTCCGGCGTGACCAGCATCGACAACATCTTCCCGGTACTGGAAGCCATGGCCGAGGTCGGCCTGCCGCTGCTGGTGCACGGCGAGGTGACCCGCGCCGAAGTCGACGTGTTCGACCGCGAGAAGCGCTTCATCGACGAGCACCTGACCCGCGTGGTCGCGCGCTTCCCGACCCTGAAGGTGGTGTTCGAGCACATCACCACCGGCGACGCCGCCCAGTTCGTGCGCGAGGCACCGGCCAACGTCGGCGCCACCATCACAGCCCACCACCTGCTGTACAACCGCAACCACATGCTGGTCGGCGGCATCCGCCCGCACTTCTATTGCCTGCCGATCCTCAAGCGCAACACCCACCAGGATGCCCTGCTGGATGCCGCCACCAGCGGCAACCCGAAGTTCTTCCTCGGCACCGACTCGGCACCGCACGCCAAGCACGCCAAGGAAGCCGCCTGCGGCTGCGCCGGCTGCTACACCGCGCATGCCGCCATCGAGCTGTATGCCGAGGCCTTCGAGCAGCGCAACGCACTGGACAAGCTGGAAGGTTTCGCCAGCTGCCACGGCCCGGACTTCTACGGCCTGCCACGCAACACCGACCGCATCACCCTGGTGCGCGAAGACTGGGTCGGCCCGACCGAGCTGCCGCTGGGCGAGCAGGTCGTGATTCCCCTGCGCGCCGGCGAGAAGCTGCGCTGGCGCCTGCTGGAGGCGCAAGCGTGAGCGAAGAGCATTTCGACGACGAACTCGACGGCAGCCTGCCGTCCGGCCTACGCCACCCGATGGCCGCGCGCTTCCGTGGCTACCTGCCGGTGGTGGTGGACGTGGAGACCGGCGGCTTCAACTGCGCCACCGACGCCCTGCTGGAAATCGCCGCCACCACCATCGCCATGGACGTGGACGGTTTCCTCTACCCGGACCACACCCACTTCTTCCGCATCGAGCCCTTCGCCGGCGCCAATATCGAGCCGGCGGCGCTGGAGTTCACCGGCATCAAACTGGATCACCCGCTGCGCATGGCGGTGAGCGAGGAGCACGCGCTGACCGAGATCTTTCGCGGCCTGCGCAAGTCGATCAAGGCCAATGGCTGCAAGCGCGCGATCCTGGTCGGCCACAACAGCAGCTTCGACCTCGGCTTCCTGATTGCCGCGGTGGCGCGCTGCGACATCAAACGCAACCCCTTCCACCCCTTCTCCAGCTTCGACACCGCCACCCTGGCCGGCCTCGCCTACGGCCAGACGGTGCTGGCCAAGGCCTGCCAGGCCGCCGGCATCGACTTCGACGGCAAGGAGGCGCACTCGGCGCGCTACGATACCGAAAAGACCGCCGAACTGTTCTGCGGCATCGTCAATCGCTGGAAGGAAATGGGCGGCTGGGACGATTTCGACCAGTGATCTCCCCCCCTTAACAAAAGAACCGGCCCAGGCCGGTTTTTTTGTGCCCGCGAATCGGCCACGACAGCGAGAGCGACACAGGCGGGAGATTTTCTCCTCAATCTTTGACAAGCATTCTCATTAACATTAGTATCCATCCGCAACAGACATCCACTTCTCGACTAGAGCCTGCAGCATGTACGTTTGCCTGTGCCACGGTGTGACAGACGGTCAAATTCGCGAAGCCATCTACGAAGGCTGCTGCAGCTATCGCGACGTGCGCGACAGCCTCGGTGTCGGCACCCAGTGCGGCAAGTGCGCCTGCCTGGCCAAGCAGGTAGTACGCGACACCCTCGGCGAAGTGCAGAGCAGCCAGGCCGCCCTCGCCTGCCAGGCCAGCTTCGTCGCCGCCTGATTGCCCCACATACGAAAAAGCTAGACCTCGAGTCCGGCTTTTTATGCCCGCACAGTCTTTATCGCGGCTGCGGCACGCCGCTGTGGAAACGGAACTCCTCGTCTGCCGACTCGATCAGCTCGCGCTCGGCCTCGCGCACTCGTTCGACCGTGCGCTGCACATCCGCGGCCTCGCCATACTGAAAGGCAAGCTTCAGATAACCCTGGAAGTGTCGCGCCTCGGACTTGAGCAGGCCGCCATAGAACTTGCCCAGCTCCTCGTCCAGGTGCGGCACCAGGGCCTCGAAGCGCTCGCAGCTACGCGCCTCGATGAAGGCCCCCACCACCAGGGTGTCGATCAGCTTGTGCGGCTCGCTGCTGCGCACCTGCTTGCGCAGCCCCGAAGCATAGCGCGAGGCGGACACCGGGCGCGGCCCGATGCGGCGCTTCTTCATGATGCGCAGCACCTGCTCATGGTGCACCAGCTCCTCGCGAGCCAGACGCGACATGAAATTCACCAGATCGAGCTGCTGGTTGTATTTGGCGATCAGCGCCATGGCCGTGGAGGCCGCCTTGAACTCGTTGTTCTTGTGGTCGATCAGCAGGGTTTCCTGATCGGCCAGCGCCGCCTCGACCCAGGCGGCAGGCGTCGGGCAGGCGAGAAAGTCATGGATGCTGAGTTCGGTATTCACGGCGCGAATGCTGGCAGGCAGGAACGGGGCGGGCCATTATACGGATGAAGGCGCGCGGGGCCAGCCATGCCGTGATGCAGGTCAAGACCGCCGCCAGCGGCCGCCTCTATAGTGGGCTGCATAACAGCACTTCAAGCACAGGGAGACGCTCATGCAAGCCATACGCAGCATTCTGGTGGTGATGGACCCGCAACATCCCGAGAACCTGGCGCTCAAGCGCGCCAAGCTGATCGCCGGAGTCACCCAATCGCGCCTGCACCTGCTGGTCTGCGACAAGAAGGCCGAGCACAACGCCTTCCTCACCGAGCAACAGGCCGCCCTGCAGCAGGAAGGTTTCGATGCCACCATCCAGCAGGCCTGGCACGAGGGTCTGTACCAGACCATCATCGCCGTGCAGCAGGCCGAAGGCTGCGGCCTGGTGGTCAAGCAGCACGTACCGGACAACCCGCTGAAGAAGGCCATCCTCACCCCCGAGGACTGGAAGCTGCTGCGCTACTGCCCCGGCCCGGTGCTGATGGTCAAGACCGACAAGCCCTGGAGCGGCGGCATCATCCTCGCCGCGGTGGACGTCGGCAACAGCGATGCCGAGCACCGCACCCTGCATGCCGGCATCGTCAGCCATGGCTACGACATCGCCAATCTGGCCAAGGGCACCCTGCACGTGATCAGTGCACACCCCTCGCCCATGCTCTCGGCGGCCGACCCGACCTTCCAGCTCAAGGAAACCATCGAGGCGCGCTACCGCGAACAGTGCAAGGCCTTCCAGGCCGAGTACGACGTCAGCGACGAGCGCCTGCACATCGAGGAAGGACCGGCCGACGTCCTCATCCCGCACACCGCGCACAAGCTCGGCGCGGCGGTGACCGTACTCGGCACGGTGGCACGCACCGGGCTGTCCGGCGCGCTGATCGGCAACACCGCCGAAGTGGTGCTGGATGCCCTGGAAAGCGACGTGCTGGTACTCAAGCCGGACGAGATCATCGCCCACCTGGAGGAGCTGGTCGCCCAGCGCTGAACACCTCATATGAAAAAAGCCGCCCTGAGGCGGCTTTTTTCATGCCCGCGCATCAGACTCGGCTTTCCACGCCCTCGCGCAGGAAGCGCGGCGCGATGTAGCGCTCGTAGTGAGCCTCGGACAACAGGAAGAACTCGCGATCGATGGCTTCGCGCAGCTCCGGCAGCGGCCAATCGCGAAACTCGGGCAGCAGGGCCAAACCGTAGGCATCCAGCCGACTGATCAGGCGCGAGGCACGGGCAATCAACTGGTAGGCCCAGCAATACTCGGACTGCTCCGGCACGAAACGCACCTGATGCTGTTCCAGCTGGGCACGCAGGCGCCGCGGGTCGAACACTTCGACCTTGCCCTGCATCACCTGCACCAGCAACGCCTCCAGGCGCCGCCACACGGCGCGCTTCTCCTCCTCGCCGTAGGCATTCCAGTTCACCACCTCGTGGTGGAAACGCTTGCAGCCGCGACACACCTGGTCGCCGTAGACGGTGGAACAGAGGCCGACGCAAGGCGTCTTGATGCGCTGACTGGACATGTGTTGCAGGTAGATACGCCATGAAACGGGCAGTCCATGATAGCGAGTCCACCCCGGAGGGTCACCATGACCAACCAGACCTTTGTCGACTTGATAGACAAACGACAGGCAGTAGCCTTAGAGCCCGACTGGATCGGGGTTTGCGCTTAACTTTGGCGTCCCATTCCAGTAGAATCGGCCCGCCTTTTTAGGCATCGATGTCCGTCAGAAGCTGTTTTCAAAGCGTCACGAGCACAGTTATCCGCCAGGAACGATGTTGGCGCCGGGTTCAACGCAACCCGCGCCAGCCCTCATCCCTCTCGCTTCCTGCGGCGTAAAACTTTGAAAGCAGCTTCTAGTATGAGGCTGTCGACCCGCCGGCCAGTGCGCTCACAAAGCGCAGCGGCGCGACGGGCGACGGTTTTATGGATGAGCGTTGCGGGCCGCCGCGACCACTGATGAGGGTAATAACTGTGCTTGAAGCCTATCGCAAACACGTAGAAGAGCGCGCCGCTCTGGGGATCGTTCCTCAGCCGCTGAACGCCGAGCAAACTGCAGGCCTGGTCGAGCTGCTGAAGAACCCGCCGGCAGGCGAAGAAGCCTTCCTCGTTGACCTGATCACCAACCGTGTTCCGCCGGGCGTGGACGAAGCCGCCTACGTCAAGGCCGGTTTCCTCTCCGCTCTGGCCAAGGGCGAAGCCAGCTCCCCGCTGATCGACAAGAAGCGTGCCGTCGAACTGCTGGGCACCATGCAGGGCGGCTACAACATCGCCACCATGGTCGAGCTGCTGGACAGCGCCGAGCTGGCCGAAGTGGCCGCCGAGCAACTCAAGCACACCCTGCTGATGTTCGACGCCTTCCACGACGTCGCCGAGCGCGCCAAGAAGGGCAACGCCGCCGCCAAGGCCGTAATGCAGTCCTGGGCCGATGGCGAGTGGTTCACCAAGCGTCCGGCCGTTCCGGAAAAAGTCACCCTGACCGTGTTCAAGGTCACCGGCGAAACCAACACCGACGACCTGTCGCCGGCGCCGGACGCCTGGTCCCGCCCGGACATCCCGCTGCACGCCCTGGCCATGCTGAAGATGGCCCGCGACGGCATCGAGCCGGATCAGCCCGGCTCCGTCGGCCCGATCAAGCAGATGGAAGCCCTGAAAGCCAAAGGCTTCCCGGTCGCCTACGTCGGTGACGTGGTCGGTACCGGCTCCTCGCGTAAGTCCGCCACCAACTCGGTGCTGTGGTTCTTCGGCGACGACATCCCCTACGTGCCGAACAAGCGCGCCGGTGGTTTCTGCTTCGGCACCAAGATCGCCCCGATCTTCTACAACACCATGGAAGACGCCGGCGCCCTGCCGATCGAATTCGACTGCACCAACCTGGCCATGGGCGACGTCATCGACGTGTACCCGATCAAGGGCGAAGTGCGCCGTCATGGCAGCGACGAGCTGGTCACCAGCTTCCAGCTGAAGACCGACGTGCTGCTCGACGAAGTCCGCGCCGGCGGCCGTATCCCGCTGATCGTCGGCCGTGGCCTGACCGAGAAGGCCCGCGCCGAGCTGGGCCTGGCTCCGTCCACCCTGTTCAAGAAGCCGGAATCCCCCGTCGACAGCGGCAAGGGCTACACCCTGGCGCAGAAGATGGTCGGCCGCGCCTGCGGTCTGCCGGAAGGCAAGGGCGTGCGCCCGGGCACCTACTGCGAGCCGAAGATGACCACCGTCGGTTCCCAGGACACCACCGGCCCGATGACCCGCGACGAGCTGAAGGACCTGGCCTGCCTGGGCTTCTCTGCCGATCTGGTGATGCAGTCCTTCTGCCACACCGCCGCCTATCCGAAGCCGATCGACGTGAAGACCCACCACACCCTGCCGGACTTCATCATGACCCGCGGTGGCGTGTCCCTGCGTCCGGGCGACGGCATCATCCACAGCTGGCTGAACCGCATGCTGCTGCCGGATACCGTAGGTACCGGTGGTGACTCCCACACCCGTTTCCCGATCGGGATCTCCTTCCCGGCCGGTTCCGGTCTGGTCGCGTTTGCAGCGGCTACCGGCGTCATGCCGCTGGACATGCCGGAATCCGTTCTGGTGCGCTTCAAGGGCGAAATGCAGCCGGGCATCACCCTGCGTGACCTGGTTCATGCCATCCCCTACTCCGCCATCAAGGCCGGCCTGCTGACCGTCGAGAAGAAGGGCAAGAAGAACATCTTCTCCGGTCGCATCCTGGAGATCGAAGGTCTCAATGGCCTGACTGTCGAGCAGGCGTTCGAGCTGTCCGATGCCTCTGCCGAGCGTTCTGCGGCGGGCTGCACCATCAAGCTGCCGGAAGACGCCATCGCCGAGTATCTGCGTTCCAACATCACCATGCTGCGCTGGATGATCAGCGAAGGCTACGGCGATGCACGCACCCTGGAGCGTCGCGCCCAGGCCATGGAAGCCTGGCTGGCCAATCCCCAGCTGCTGGAAGCCGACAAGGACGCCGAGTATGCCGCCGTCATCGAGATCGATCTGGCGGAAGTCAACGAGCCGATCCTGTGCGCACCGAACGATCCGGATGACGCGCGCCTGCTGTCCACCGTGGCTGGCGACAAGAT
>JAJLLC010000047.1:0-5003 GCA_033838285.1 Pseudomonadaceae bacterium | reverse complement strand
ATCCGAGGGTCGCCGTCAGGAACGTCGGGAGCGGGACGTGGTCGCAGTCGAGCACCGCCACGATGTCGATCGGAGGGGCACCGGCAGCCGCCTCCGCCTCCATCAGCGCGAGGGCGTGATTGAGGTTGCCGGCCTTGGCGTGGAAGTTGTCCGGGCGAATGATGTAGCCGATCCCGGCCTCGGCGCAGAAAGCGCGGAACTCCTCGCGGCGGCCATCATCGAGCACATAGACGTTGAGTTTGTCCTTCGGCCAGTCGATGGCTTGGGCGGCGAAGGCGGTGAGCTTGATGATCTCCAGCGGCTCGTTGTAGGTGGGGATGTACACATCCACCGTGGGCCACAGGGCGGTGTCGCGCGGCAGCGGGTAGGGCTTGCGCTGCAGTGGCCAGGCCGTCTGCAGGTAGCCGAGCAGCAGCACCAGCAGGGCATAGAGTTCGGCCAGCACCAGGCCGTAGCCGAACAGCATGTCGAGCGGATTCTCGAAGCCCAGCGAGGACGTCAGGCGCCAGTACATGTAACGCAGCGAGGCGATCACCGACAGCGTGATCATCGCCAGGATCGCCAGGCGATGTGCGTGCCGGCGTAAAACGAGCGCCGCCGCCATGCAGGCGGCGGTGAACAGCATCTGGGCTTCGAGGTCGAGCGGTGCGGCCACCACCACCCCGAGCATGAGCAGGGCGAGCAGCAGCGTCAGCCGCTGCCCCAGGCTACTGGCGCACAGCCGCGCGGGGCCGGAGTCCGGCGCCAGGACGCCGAACCAGCTACGCCAGCGATTCATGCCGGCTGCTCGACTCGATGCTCGCTCGCCAGGCGTACCAGCAGGCCCTGGGCGCAGGCCAGGATGTCGTGGCAGCCGCGGCCGTGCGGGTCATAGTCCAGCACGTTGCGGTTATAGGCCAGCGCCTCGCCGATCGACTGGTCGCGGTGCACCAGGCCCAGCAGACGCTTGCCGAGCAGGCCCTGCATGATCTGGGTGATGTCCTTGCTCAGCTGCCGCGAGTTGTCCACCTGGTTGATCAGGTAGGCGGCACCGGCGAAGTCGGCGCGACCCTCGGTATGACTGGCGATCAGCCCGTCGATCAGCGGCAGCGCGGTGTAGGAGGCGGCATCGGCCAGGCTCACCACCAGGGCGAGATTGGCCACGCTCAGCGCCTGCTGCAGGTACAGCGACGGGCCCGGCGGCGTGTCGAGCAGCACCAGCGCGCCATCGGCCAGCTGCAGATCGGCCAGGCGCCGCGCCAACCACAGGGGATCACTCTCCAGCTGACGCTCGAAGGTGCGCCGGGCGGGCTCATCGGTCAGGCCGTGGGGCAGGACGAACAGGCCGTCGCGGGTCGGCACGCAGAGCTCGTGCCAGTCGCGCTCGCTATGGCATAGCCCCTGCGCCGGCACTGCAGCCTGTGCTTCTTCGGCCGCCTGGAAGTGATGGTGCAGGGCATTCTGCGGATCGAGATCGATGGCCAGCACGGCGCGCCCGGTCTTCTGCAGCGCGGCCGCCAGGTTGGCCGCCAGGGTGCTCTTGCCAACGCCACCCTTGGCGGAAACCACCGCGATCACACGGATGTGCGACAGATCGGGGCGCGCGGACGGCGCCGCAGCGGCGAGCGGGTCCGGCTCGGCCGGCTCGCGGGGCGCCTCGGCCAGCTTGGCCAGCAGGCTCTGCAGGCCGGCAGCGGACCAGGCCGAGGCCTGGGTTGGCGCGGCGTCAGGCTGCTCGGCAGGAGCGGCCTCGGCTGCAGCGACAGCTGCAGGCGCTACTTCGGGTGCGGCAAGCGGCCTGGCGGCGTCCACAGGTTCGCTGCGCCCGACAATGGGCCAGCGCTCGACGCTGGCCCGCGCCTCATCGCCTCGGGAGATCTCCTGATACTGATCCGCGCGACCACCAAACTGCTTGAACAAACGTGAGATATCGCTCGAGGCACTCATATCGAAACACCGCTGGCCGGATTAGGGCAGGTATGCAAGGGAGGGAGACGCACAAATGACGTCAAAAAAACATCGACTACTTATTATTTTTTGAAATTGCGTCAATTCTACAGCGAGATAAAAACTTGATGTCAAGATGATATTGCGCATTGCCATTTCGCCCCTTCTCTGGGCGACTCTGCACCAAAAAGCGCCAGGCCTCGCGCCAGAGCGGCCCGTCAACCCGGAATAACGCCGAAACCCGGCCCCGATACCTGGCACGCCATTCGCTAAGCAATGCCCGCACAGGATGTGCCGGCCGGGTGCCAACACATCATCGCAATGGCCGACTAGGGTTCCGGCTCGTCCACCAAGACGAGCGACTGGTCCGAGAGTGGGCGACCTCGACAGGGGTTACACGGCGGGACAAAAGCCCGGGAGAAGTGCGTGCCTGCACGGCCGCATCCTGTCTCCCGTCCACTGCCCCGAGGTCATCATGCTCACCCGCCTGCTCTGTTCTTCCCTGCTCGCCCTGCTGCTCCTGCAGCCGGCCCAGGCCGCCGAATCCCGCCCGTTCAAGGTCTGCTGGTCGATCTACGCCGGCTGGATGCTGTGGGGCTACATGGCCGAGCAAGGCATCGTCGACAAGTGGGCGCAGAAGTACGGCATCCAGATCCAGGTCGAGCAGGCGCCGGACTACGTCGCCTCCATCGAGCAGTACACCGCCAAACAGTACGACGCCTGCGCCATGACCAACATGGACGCCCTGACCATTCCCGCCGCTGCCGGCGTGGACTCCACCGCGCTGATCGTCGGCGACTTCTCCGCCGGCGCCGACGGCATCCTGGTACGCGGCGGCAGCAAGGACCTGAAGGACCTCAAGGGCAAGACCATCCTGCTGGTGGAGAACTCGGTGTCCCACTACCTGCTCAGCCGCGCCCTGGAGTGGGCCCACCTGCAGCCTTCCGACGTGACCATCGAGAACGTCTCGGACAAGGACCTGGCCCAGGTCTGGCGCAGCGGCCGGGGCGATGCGGTGGTGACCTGGAACCCGATCCTCTCCGACCTGCGCCAGGATGGCGACAGCATCCAGGTGTTCAGCTCGCACCACATTCCCGGCGAGATCCTCGACCTGCTGGTGATCAACAGCCAGACCCTGAAACAGCACCCACAGCTGGGCCGCGCGCTGACCGGGGCCTGGTTCGAAGGCATGCGCCTGATGGGCCTGCCGAATGCCGCCGGCGCCGCCGCACGCGCACGCATGGCTGCCGCCGCGGAGACCACGCCGGCCGACTTCGACGAGCAGCTGCGCACCATCCGCTCCTTCTACGCGCCGCGCTCGGCGGCCGCCTTCGCCCGCGGCGAGAAGATGCCCGACCTGATGCAGCGCGTCGCCAACTTCGCCGACACCCAGCAGCTGCTCGGCGAAGGCCAGGGCCTGCAGCGCCTGGGCATCGCCTTCGGCGACGGCCGGGTGCTGGGCAACCCGGCGCGCGTCATGCTGCGCTTCGACCCCAGCTACATGCAGCTGGCGGCCGACAACCAGCTCTGAGCACCAATAGCGAACATCACGCACCAGCATCGCGCACAGCAGTCCCGACGAAAGGCCCACCACTGCAGCCCGAGGCCCTGACCATGGGCCTCGCACACAGCTGGCACGATGTTCGCTTTGTTCGATTCATGCAGAAGCACCCCGCAAGGGGCGTGGCACTACAACTTGCAATGGCCGACTAGGGTTCCGGCTCGCCAAGCCCGGCGAGCGACTGGTCCGAGAGTGGGCGACCTCGACAGGGGTTACACGGCGGGACAAAAGCCCGGGAGAACGCGCACAGGCCAGTGCCGCGCCGCTCCTGCCCGTATCCCTGGAACTGGAGGTCTACCCATGCGCAAGTCCCCGCTGTTCGCCCTGCTTTCCGCCGGCCTCGCCGCCGCCCTCGCCTTCCCCGCCCACGCCGAAAAGAAAGAGCAGTTCGACGTCTGCTGGACCATCTACGCCGGATGGATGCCGTGGGAGTACGGTGCAGCCCAGGGCATCGTCGACAAGTGGGCGCAGAAGTACGACATCGAGATCAAGGTCACCCAGCTCAACGACTACGTCGAATCGATCAACCAGTACACCGCCGGCCAATTCGACGGCTGCACCATGACCAACATGGACGCCCTGACCATTCCCGCCGCCGGCGGCGTGGACAGCACCGCGCTGATCGTCGGCGACTTCTCCAACGGCAACGACGGCATTGTGCTCAAGGGCGAGAAGAAGACACTCGGCGACCTCAAGGGCATGGACGTCAACCTGGTCGAGCTGTCGGTCTCCCACTACCTGCTGGCACGCGGCCTGGAACGCGCCGGCCTGAGCGAGAAGGACCTCAAGGTGGTCAACACCTCCGACGCCGACCTGGTCGCCGCCTTCGCCACCGACGACGTCAAGGCCGTGGCCACCTGGAACCCGCTGCTGGCCGAAGTCGAGGCGACCCCGGGGGTGACCAAGGTATTCGACTCCAGCCAGATCCCCGGTGAAATCATCGACCTGATGGTGGTCAACAGCGACACCCTCGAGGACAACCCGGAACTGGGCAAGGCGCTGACCGGTGCCTGGTACGAGATCATGGCCACCATGAGCGCCGACTCGGCCGAGGGCAAGGCCGCCCGCGAACACATGGCCAAGGCTTCCGGTACCGACCTGGCCGGCTACGAGGCACAGCTGGCCGCGACCAAGATGTTCTACTCGGCCAGGGACGCCGTGGCCTTCGTCAACAGCCCGAAACTGCCGGCGACCATGACCAAGGTCGCCGAGTTCTCCTTCAGCCACGGCCTGCTCGGCGAGGGCGCGCAGAGCGCCGAGGCGGTCGGCATGGCCTTCGCCAAGGGCGTGACCACCGGCGACGCCGGCAACGTCAAGCTGCGCTTCGACCCGACCTATATGGAAATGGCCGCGCAAGGCACGCTCTGAAGCCATGGCCCCCTCTCCCTCCGGGAGAGGGCTGGGGTGAGGGAAAGCCCGCATTGGCCGAAGCGGCCCCCCCCCCCGGCCCCAAACCAAAACGGCGGGGGGAATTTTTAATACCCAGGAAAACAATCCCCCCAAGAAAAACCAAACC
>JAJLLC010000046.1:0-83375 GCA_033838285.1 Pseudomonadaceae bacterium | reverse complement strand
GATCAGCACCTCGATCACCGCGCGGCGGCCCTTGCCGTCGGGGGTCGGCACCAGCTGCTGGGCGACGATGGCCTTGAGGTTGAGCGACAGGTCCATCCACACCTGGTTGTGCCGGTCCGGCGGGAAGAAGTTGATGATGCGATCCAGCGCCTGGTTGGCGTTGTTGGCGTGCAGGGTGGCCAGGCACAGGTGGCCGGTCTCGGCGAAGGCCACGGCGTAGTCCATGGTCTCGCGGGTGCGGATCTCGCCGATCAGGATCACGTCCGGCGCCTGGCGCAGGGTGTTCTTCAGCGCCACCTCGAAGGACTCGGTGTCGATGCCGACCTCGCGCTGGGTGACGATGCAGTTCTGGTGCTGGTGGATGTACTCGATCGGGTCTTCGATGGAGATGATGTGGCCGCTGGTGTTCTTGTTGCGGTAGCCGATCATCGCCGCCAGCGAGGTGGACTTGCCGGTGCCGGTGGCGCCGACGAACAGCACCAGGCCGCGCTTGGTCAGCGCCAGCTTCTTCAGCACCTCGGGCAGCTTGAGGTCGTCGAGGGTCGGGATGTTGGTCTCGATCCGGCGCAGCACCATGCCGGCCAGGTTGCGCTGGTAGAAGGCGCTGACGCGGAAACGGCCGACGCCGCGGGCGCTGATGGCGAAGTTGCACTCGTGGTTCTCGGCGAACTCGCGGCGCTGCTGCTCGTTCATCACCGAATGCACCGTCTCGCGGGTCTGCTCCGGCGACATGGGGTTCTTGGTCACCGGCATGATCTTGCCGTTGACCTTCATCGACGGTGGCACGCCGGCGGTGATGAACAGGTCGGAACCACCCTTCTCCACCATCAAGCGCAACAGTTTCTCGAATTCCATCTTGCCCGCCCGTGTCTCTCTTGTCCGATCGCCGCGAGGGCGATCGCGTGGTTAGAAATTTTCCGGCGACTTGGCCTTCTCGCGCGCCGCCTCGCGGCTGATCAGGCCCTTGCTCAGCAGGTTCTTCAGGCAGGCGTCGAGGGTCTGCATGCCCAGCGAGCCGCCGGTCTGGATCGCCGAGTACATCTGCGCCACCTTGTCCTCGCGGATCAGGTTACGAATGGCCGGAGTACCGATCATGATCTCGTGGGCCGCCACCCGGCCGCCGCCGATCTTCTTCAGCAGGGTCTGCGAGATCACCGCCTGCAGCGACTCGGAGAGCATGGAGCGGACCATGGACTTCTCCTCGGCCGGGAATACGTCGACCACCCGGTCGATGGTCTTGGCGGCGGAGGTGGTGTGCAGGGTGCCGAACACCAGGTGGCCGGTTTCCGCGGCGGTCAGCGCCAGGCGGATGGTCTCCAGGTCACGCATCTCGCCGACCAGGATGATGTCCGGGTCCTCACGCAGCGCCGAGCGCAGGGCCTCGGAGAAGCCGTGGGTGTCACGGTGCACCTCGCGCTGGTTGACCAGGCACTTCTTCGACTCGTGAACGAATTCGATCGGGTCCTCGATGGTGAGGATGTGGTGGTACTTGTTGTTGTTCAGGTAGTCGAGCATGGCCGCCAGGGTGGTCGACTTGCCCGAACCGGTCGGCCCGGTAACCAGCACCAGGCCGCGCGGCACGTCGGTGATCTTCCTGAACACCTCGCCCATGCCGAGGTCTTCCATGCTCAGGACCTTGGACGGAATGGTCCGGAACACGGCGCCGGCGCCGCGGTTCTGGTTGAAGGCGTTGACCCGGAAGCGCGCCACGCCGGGCACTTCGAAGGAGAAGTCGGTTTCGAGGAATTCCTCGTAATCCTTGCGCTGCTTGTCGTTCATGATGTCGTAGATCAGCGCGTGGACCTGCTTGTGGTCCATCGGCGGCAGGTTGATCCGCCGCACGTCGCCGTCGACGCGAATCATCGGCGGCAGACCCGCCGAGAGGTGCAGGTCCGACGCGCCCTGCTTGGCGCTGAAGGCGAGCAGCTCGGTAATATCCATGGGACTCCCCAATCCAATGCAAGCGGGTAGAATGCCGCAGACCCTGACGGGCGGGCCAAAGAGCGCAAGTAATGTCCACGATAGCAGAGAATATTGCAAAGGTTCGCAGCCGTATCCGTGAGGCGGCGCAAGCCTCGCAGCGCGATCCGCAGGCAGTCGGTCTGCTCGCCGTGAGCAAGACCAAGCCGGCGCAGGCCATACGCGAGGCACATGCCGCCGGCCAGCGCGACTTCGGCGAGAACTACCTGCAGGAAGCCCTGGCCAAGCAGGCCGAGCTGACCGACCTGGACCTGGTCTGGCACTTCATCGGGCCCATCCAGTCGAACAAGACCAGGTCCATCGCCGAGCACTTCGCCTGGGTGCACTCGGTGGACCGCCTGAAGATCGCCCAGCGCCTGTCCGAGCAGCGCCCCGCGCACCTGCCGCCGCTGAACGTCTGCCTGCAGGTCAACGTCAGCTTTGAGCCCAGCAAGTCCGGCTGCACACCGGAGGAGCTGCCCGCGCTGGCCCGCACGGTCGCACAACTGCCCGGGCTGCGCCTGCGCGGCCTGATGGCGATTCCGGAGCCGAGCGACGACCCGCAGGCCCAGCGCGCGCCCCTGGCCCGCCTGCGCCAGCTGCGCGACGCGCTGGGCCTCGACCTCGACACCCTGTCCATGGGCATGAGCCAGGACCTGGAGGCGGCCATCGCCGAAGGCGCCACCTGGGTGCGCATCGGCACCGCCCTGTTCGGCGCCCGCGACTATGGCCAGCCCCACTAACTAAGGAAGCACGCACGATGAGTCACCCCCGCATCGCCTTCATCGGCGCCGGCAACATGGCCGCCAGCCTGATCGGCGGTCTGCTCGCCCAAGGCATCCCGGCCAGCCACATCCGCGCCAGCGACCCGGGCGCCGAACAGCGCGCCAAGGTCGCCGCCGAGTTCGCCATCGAACTGTTCGAGAGCAACGCCGAAGCCGTTGCCGGCGCCGAGGTGGTGGTACTAGCGGTCAAGCCGCAGGTGATGAAGAGCGTGTGCCAGGCCCTGGCGCCCAGCCTGCAGCCGGGCCAGCTGATCGTCTCGATCGCCGCCGGCATCACCTGCGCCAGCCTGAGCGCCTGGCTCGGCGAGGTGGCGCTGGTGCGCTGCATGCCCAACACTCCGGCGCTGCTGCGCCAGGGCGTCAGCGGCCTGTACGCCAACGCCCGGGTCTCCGCCGCCCAGCGCCAGCAGGCCGAACAGCTGCTGTCGGCGGTCGGCCTGGCCCTGTGGCTGGACGAGGAACAGCTGATCGATGCGGTCACCGCCGTCTCCGGCAGCGGCCCGGCCTACTTCTTCCTGCTGATCGAGGCGATGACCGCCGCCGGCGAGCAGCTCGGCCTGCCGCGCGCCACCGCGGCGAAACTGACGCAGCACACCGCCCTCGGCGCCGCCCGCATGGCCTGCGAGAGCGAGGTCGACGCCGCCGAACTGCGCCGCGGCGTCACCTCGCCGAACGGCACCACCGAGGCGGCGATCAGGACCTTCCAGGCCGGCGGCTTCGAAGCCCTGGTGCAACAGGCGCTGGACGCCGCCGCCAAGCGCTCCGCCGAACTCGCCGAACAACTGGGCCAATAAGGAACCCCCATGAACGGACTGGACACCGCCGCCATCTACATCCTGCAGACCCTTGGCAGCCTGTACCTGCTGATCGTGCTGCTGCGCTTCATCCTGCAGCTGGTACGCGCCGACTTCTACAACCCGCTCAGCCAGTTCACCGTGAAGGCCACCCAGCCGCTACTCAGGCCGTTGCGGCGGATCATCCCCGGCTTCGGCGGGGTCGACCTGGCCTCGCTGGTGCTGGCCGTGCTGGTGCAGCTGGTGATCATGGCCCTGACCCTGCTGCTGGCCTACGGCACCACCGGCAACCCGCTGCAGCTGCTGGTTTGGGCGCTGATCGGAGTGACCTCGCTGTTCCTCAAGATCTTCTTCTTCGCCCTGATCATCAGCGTGATCCTGTCCTGGGTCGCCCCGGGCAGCTACAACCCCGGCGCGCAGCTGGTCAACCAGCTCTGCGAGCCGCTGCTGGCGCCCTTCCGCAAGCTCCTGCCGAACCTCGGCGGCCTGGACATCTCGCCGATCTTCGCCTTCATCGCGATCAATCTGATCGACATGCTGGTGGTGAAGAACCTGGCGGCCATGAGCGGCATGCCTGCGGTGCTCGGCCTGCTGATGTGAGCTGGTACCGCTGGGACGGCGACGACCTGCTGCTCGACTGCCACCTGCAGCCCAAGGCGAGCAAGGACGAGTTCGCCGGGCTGCACGGCGAGCGCCTGAAGATCCGCCTCACCGCGCCGCCAGTGGAGGGCAAGGCCAACGCCCAGCTGCTGGCCTTCCTCGCCGCCGCCTTCGGCGTTGCCAAGAGCCAGGTCAGCCTGGAAAGCGGCGAGCTGAACCGCCAGAAGCGCATGCGCATCCGCGCGCCGCGCTGCCTGCCGGAGCTGCCAGGACTGACCGCCCGGTCACCCTGAGCAACCTTCCGGCCGAAGTTGTGAAGCGGGCGGATTGACGGGCGAAGCGACCACCGCATAATGCGGCCATCGTCGGCACGGCTTCGGCGACATCGAGCCGAGCCATCTCGGCCCAAGCAGGACGCGCCACCCAGAGGAGAGCCAGGATGAGCATGGAACGTCTCAGCCAGCAGGTAGATGCCTACGTCGCCTGGAAGCGCGAGCTGATGCGCGAGATCACCCGCTACCGCAGCTGGCTGGCGCATAACCGCCTGGGCTCGGAGGCGATGGACACGCGCCTGGAACGCGCCCTCAAGCTGCTGCGCACCGACCACATCACCCTGGCCTTCGTCGGCGAGTTCTCGCGCGGCAAGACCGAACTGATCAACAGCCTGTTCTTCTCCGAATACGGCCAGCGCATGCTGCCGTCGCATGCCGGGCGCACCACCATGTGCCCTACCGAGCTGTTCTTCGACCCGCGCTCGGAGCGCTCCTACATCCGCCTGCTGCCGATCGAGACGCGCATGGCCGACGCCAGCGTGGCGCAGTTCAAGCGCATCCCCAGGCACTGGGTGAACATCCCGCTCGACCCCAGCGACCCGAACAACATGGCCCTGGCCTTCGCCCAGGTGGCCAAGACCAAGCCGATGGCGGTGGAACAGGCGATCCAGCTCGGCTTCCTGCCGGAGATGCTGGAGGCCACCGACAAGCCCGGCCAGGTGCTGGTGCCGGCCTGGCGCCATGCCATGGTCAACTTCGACCACCCGCTGCTGCGCCAGGGCCTGCGCATCCTCGATACGCCCGGCCTGAACGCCCTCGGCAGCGAGCCGGAACTGACCCTGTCGCTGCTGCCCAGCGCCCAGGCGATCATCTTCCTGCTGGCGGCCGACACCGGCGTCACCGCCAGCGACATGGCGATCTGGAAAGAGCACATCCTCCAGCTCGACGAGGACATCCAGGCCAGCCTGTTCGCCGTGCTGAACAAGATCGACGTGCTGTGGGACGATCTGGCCGGCGAGGAGTTCGTGCAGAAAGCCATCGGCCTGGTGCGCAACAGCACCGCCAAGCAGCTCGGCATCCCCGCCGCCAGCGTGCTGCCGCTGTCGGCCAAGCAGGCGCTGCTGGCCAAGGTGCGCGGTGACGAAGCGCTGCTCGCGCGCAGCCAGCTGGCCGACCTGGAGCAGCTGCTGTGCGAGCGCATCGTCGCGCAGAAGGAACGCCTGCTCGAGGAGCGCGTGGTCAACCAGGTGCTGGCCCTGCTCAACAACAGCCAGCACGTGCTCAGCCTGCGCCTGGACAAGGTGCGCGAGCAGCAGACCCTGCTCAGCGCCCACCAGCAGGACAACGGCCAGCTGCTGTTCGAGCTGACCGCCAAGACCAAGGAAGACCACAGCCAGCATCACAAGCGCCTGCTCGGCCTGAAGACCAACCAGCGCCTGCTCAAGCGCCAGGGCGACCTGCTGCGCAACGCGGTGCGCCCGGAGCGCCTGGAGGAGCACCTGGCCCAGGTGCGCCAGGGCCTGACCGGCAGCTGGACCACCCTCGGCATCAACCAGGCCATCGTGCAGTTCTTCAGAAGCGTGGAGCACGATCTCGGCAACCTGCTGCAGGAAGCCGAGATGGCCAACAAGATGGTCGCCGCCATCTACCGCCGGCACAACGAGGAGAACCCGCTGCACGGGGTCGACGCCCCGCTGTTCAACGGCCAGCGCTACCAGCGCGAACTCAAGCAGCTGCGCAACAAGGCCGACCGCTTCCGCCTGCAGCTGAAGACCCTGCTCACCGAGCAGCGCAGCCTGAGCAAGCGCTTCTTCGCCACCCTGGTGCAGGAAGTCATCGGCCTGCACCAGCGCCTGCGCGGCGAGGCCGAACAGTGGGCGGGCGACGCCCTGATGCCGCTGATGCAGCACACCCTGGAACACAAGCAGATGCTGGAAACCCACATGCTGCGCCTCAAGGCCCTGGCCCAGGAAACCCAGCAGAGCCGCCAGCGCGGCCAGCAACTGGCCGGCTACTGCAGCCTGCTGGAGAAGCAGCTCGGCGAGGCCAACGAGATGCTCCGCGTGCTGCGCCGCCCAGCGCCGATCCAGCGCCAGGGCAAGGTGGTCACCCTGCCCACCGCGGCGCGTGCCCAGGGCGCCGCCGACCCGGCCTGAAAGCCTCTGGATTCAGGGACTTGCCCGCGGCCCCCGGCGCTTGCTGCCGGGGGCCGCGCTCTTTAGACTGCTGCACTTTCCTGGACCGAGAGCAGGGTCGATGCCCACTGTTTTCCCCGCCGATTCCGTAGGCCTGGTCACCCCCCAGACCGCCCGCTTCAGCGAACCGCTGGCGCTGGTCTGCGGCCGCAGCCTGGCCGACTACCAGCTGGTCTACGAAACCTACGGCACGCTCAACGCCAGCGCCAGCAACGCCGTGCTGATCTGCCACGCGCTGTCCGGCCACCACCATGCCGCCGGCTTCCACAGCGCGGAGGAACGCAAGCCCGGCTGGTGGGACAGCTGCATCGGCCCCGGCAAGCCGATCGACACCGACAAGTTCTTCGTCGTCAGCCTCAACAACCTCGGTGGCTGCAACGGCTCCACCGGCCCCTCCAGCCTCAACCCGGCCACCGGCAAACCTTACGGTGCCGACTTCCCGGTGATGACGGTGGAGGACTGGGTACACAGCCAGGCACGCCTGGCCGACCGGCTGGGCATCGCCCAGTGGGCCGCGGTGGTCGGCGGCAGCCTCGGCGGCATGCAGGCCCTGCAGTGGACCATCAGCTACCCCGAGCGCGTGCGCCACTGCCTGTGCATCGCCTCGGCGCCCAAGCTGTCGGCGCAGAACATCGCCTTCAACGAGGTGGCGCGCCAGGCCATCCTCACCGACCCGGAGTTCCACGGCGGGCACTTCCAGGAACAGGGTGTGATCCCCAAGCGCGGCCTGATGCTGGCGCGCATGGTCGGCCACATCACCTACCTGTCGGACGACGCCATGGGCGAGAAATTCGGCCGCGAGCTGAAGACCGACAAGCTCAACTACGACTTCCACAGCGTCGAGTTTCAGGTCGAGAGCTACCTGCGCTACCAGGGCGAGGAGTTCTCCGGGCGCTTCGACGCCAACACCTACCTGCTGATGACCAAGGCGCTGGACTACTTCGACCCGGCCGCCGCCCACGACGGCGACCTGGCCAGGACCCTGAGCACGGCCAAGGCCGACTTCTGCCTGATGTCCTTCACCACCGACTGGCGCTTCTCGCCGGCGCGCTCGCGGGAGATCGTCGACGCCCTGCTGGCGGCGAAAAAGAACGTCTGTTACCTGGAGATCGACGCGCCGCAGGGCCACGACGCCTTCCTCATGCCGATCCCGCGCTACCTGCAGGCCTTCGGCGCCTACATGAAACGGATCGAGGTGTAGCCATGCGCGCGGATCTGGAAATCATCCAGGACTGGATCGCCCCGGGCAGCCGGGTGCTCGACCTCGGCTGCGGCGACGGCGCGCTGCTGGCCCACCTGCGCGACCACAAGCAGGTCGGCGGCTACGGCCTGGAGATCGACGCGGAGAAGATCGCCACCTGCATCGAGCGTGGCGTCAACGTGATCGAGCAGAACCTCGACGAGGGCCTGGGCAACTTCGCCGACAACAGCTTCGACGTGGTGGTGATGACCCAGTCGCTGCAGGCCCTGAAGTACCCGGACAAGGTCCTGGCGGAGATGCTGCGGGTCGGCAAGACCTGCATCATCACCTTCCCCAACTTCGGCCACTGGCGCTGCCGCTGGTACCTGACCACCAAGGGCCGCATGCCGGTTTCCGAGTTCCTGCCCTACACCTGGTACAACACGCCGAACATCCACTTCTGCACCTTCGAGGACTTCGAGCGCCTGTGCCGCGAGCTCGGCGCACGGGTCGAGGAGCGCCTGGCGGTGGACCACGCACACCGGCACAACCTGGGCAGCCGACTCTGGCCTAATCTGTTGGGAGAGATCGGCATCTATCGCGTCAGCGGGTCTGGCCTGGCCGATCACCGCGTAGCCGTCTAACCCGCGCCGTCCCGGAGGATCCCGCCATGCGCTGCTTCGTGTCCCTGTTCCTGTGCCTACTGCTCGCCCTGCCCGCCTTCGCCGAACGCAAACAGAGCTTCGGCGAGCTGGACGTGCACTACAGCGTGTTCAACTCCAGCTTCCTGCAACCGGACGTGGCCGCGGCAGTCGGCCTGACCCGCAGCAAGACCGTCGGCGTGCTCAACATCGCCGCGCTCAAGGGCGGCCAGGGCCAGCCGGCTAAGGTCAGCGGCACCCTGAAGAACCTGCTCGGCCAGACCAGCGAGCTGCAGTTCAAGCAGGTTTTGGAGAGCGGCGCCGTGTACTACCTGGCCGAATTCCCGCTGCGCGAGCGCGAGGTGCTGACCTTCAGCATCCAGGTGCAGATCGGCGACGCCGCCCCGCACACCCTCACCTTCAACCAGGAAGTGTTTCCGGACGAATGATGCCGTTCAAAGAACTCGTACTGGCCAGCCATAACGCCGGCAAGCTCAAGGAACTCCAGGCCATGCTCGGCGCGCATGTGCGCGTGCGCTCGATCGGCGAATTCTCCAGCGTCGAGCCGGAGGAAACCGGCCTGTCGTTCGTCGAGAACGCCATCCTCAAGGCGCGCCACGCCGCCCGTGTGTCCGGCCTGCCGGCGCTGGCCGACGACTCCGGCCTGGCGGTGGACTTCCTCGGCGGCGCCCCGGGCATCTACTCGGCGCGCTATGCCGATGGCCAGGGTGACGCGGCCAACAACGCCAAGCTGCTGGCGGCACTGAAGGACGTGCCGGACGCCGAGCGCGGCGCCCAGTTCGTCTGCGCCCTGGCCCTGCTGCGACATGCCGACGACCCGCTGCCGATCCTCTGCGAGGGCCTGTGGCACGGCAGCATCCTGCACGAGGCCCGCGGCGAGCAGGGCTTCGGCTACGATCCGCTGTTCTGGGTCGCCGAGCGCCAGTGCTCCAGCGCCGAGCTGGCCAGCGACGAGAAGAACCGCATCAGCCACCGCGCCCGCGCCATGGCCCTGCTCAAGCAGCGCCTGGGATTGCAATGAACAGGCCCGCCGGCGGTGGCTTCGTGCTGCCGCCCCTTGCGCTGTACATCCACATTCCGTGGTGCGTGCGCAAATGCCCCTACTGCGACTTCAACTCGCATGCCGCCGGGCCGAGCCTGCCGGAAGAGGAGTATGTCGACGCCCTGCTGGCCGATCTCGACCAGGATCTGCCGCACGTCCATGGCCGTGAACTGACCTCGATCTTCTTCGGCGGCGGCACCCCCAGCCTGTTCTCCGCCCGCGCCCTCGGTCGGCTGCTGCAGGGCGTGCAGCAGCGCGTGCCGTTCGCCGCCGACATAGAGATCACCCTGGAGGCCAACCCGGGCACCTTCGAGCAGGCCAAGTTCCGCGACTACCGCGGCCTCGGCATCAACCGCCTGTCGATCGGCGTGCAGAGCTTCCAGGAGGCCAAGCTCAAGGCCCTGGGGCGCATCCACGACGGCAATGAGGCGATCCGCGCCGCCGATATGGCGCGCGCCGCCGGCTTCGACAACTTCAACCTGGACCTGATGCACGGCCTGCCCGAGCAGAGCATCGAGGACGCCCTGTTCGACCTGCGCACCGCCATCGCCCAGGGGCCGACGCACCTGTCCTGGTACCAGCTGACCATGGAACCCAACACGCTGTTCTGGAGCCAGCCGCCTACGCTGCCCGAAGACGACCTGCTGTGGGACATCCAGGAGGCCGGCCAGGCCCTGCTGGCCGCCGAGGGCTACGCCCAGTACGAGGTCTCCGCCTACGCCCAGATCGGGCGCCAGGCACGGCACAACCTCAACTACTGGAGCTTCGGCGACTTCCTCGGCATCGGCGCCGGCGCCCACGCCAAGCTCAGCGCACCGGACGGGCGCATCGTCCGCACCTGGAAGACCCGCCTGCCCAAGGACTACCTCGACCCGGCGAAGAGCTTCCAGGCCGGCGAGCGCGTGCTGGATGCCGGGGAGCTGCCCTTCGAGTTCCTGATGAACGTGCTGCGCCTGAGCGACGGCGTGCCGGCCACGCTGTTCGAGCAACGCACCGGCCTGCCGCTGACCAGCCTGGCTGCGGCTCGCCGCGAGGCCGAGGCGCGCCAGCTGCTGCAGGCGGACCCGCAGCGCCTGGTCGCCACCCGCGAGGGCCAGCTGTTCCTGAACGATCTGCTGCAGCACTTCCTGCCCTGATGCCCGCCTACCGCTGCGCCGCCGACAGACGGTAAACTCCCCGCGCCCGCCAACCACAACAAGGACCACCGATGGATCTCGTACTCGACCTGATCGCCACCCTCTCGCGCTGGTGCCGCGGCAACCTGTACGACATCTCCCTGGCCATCATGGCCACCCTCTTCGTCCTGTTCGGCCCGGGTATCAACGCCTGGGTGCAGAAGTCCATCAGCAGTTTCAACTTCATCCTGCGCACCCTGGTCTTCGTCCTGGTCTGCGCCATCGGCTACGGCCTGGCCATCGTCTTCCTCACCCCCTGGCTGGCCAAGGGCCTGGGCTACTTCAACAACTTCACCCTGTCGCCGGTGCTGCTACTAGTCTTCTTCCTGATCGGCGTACTGGCCGACCGCAGCTAGGCCGCCCTCGGGGCTGGCCGCAAGGAGCAGCCCCATGAAACCACTCAAGCATCTCTACCTGTATTTTCAGGACGGCCAGCGCCTGGCCCTGCGCTTCCCCAAGCAGAGCGAGGACCCGGCGGCGGTCTCCCGCGCCCTGCGCAAGCAGCTGGAGTCGCCCTTCCTCAGCATCGAGGTGGACGGCGACCTGCTGCTGATCCCGCGCGAGAGCATCAAGTACCTGCAGATCTGCCCGATGCCGGCCGCCCTGCCGGAGCTGACCATCCAGGGCGCCGAAGTGATCGACTGACCTATCGCCAATCGATCTAATCCTTCTGCCGGGCGCTGGATTAAAGTGAAATCATTCCACTATAGGGAGAGATTTCATGCAGGTAACCGGCTACAGCGGCAACCTGCCCCTCTCGACTCAGGTCATCAACAAGTACGGTCCGGCCAGTCCCGAACAGGTGAACAAGGCCGTCGACCAGGCTTCCGACCGAGTCGCCGAGGGCCAGCAAGGCCGCGAACTGAACCAGGCCGCACAGCGCGACGCGGCGGCGCGCATCTACAGCGCCAACACCCAGCAGAGGCAGATCGAAACCTATCTGGCGGTGGCCAGCGAAGGCGAAATCGACAGCCAGCCGAGCGTGTTGGAGAGCGCTGCAGAACTGCGCGAAGCCGAGCAGCGCCGCGACCGGGCGCAGAACATCGCAGACATTGCCAGCCGCCCCGAGCGGCCCGAGACCGATCCGGCCAGGCCGGAGCCCTACGCTGCAACCCGTGCCTGAGCCGCCAGGCGGACAGACACAAAAAAGCCGCCCTCGGGCGGCTTTTTCATTGGCGGCGGCTGTTACAGCTGCGGACCGGCGTCACGGATGGCGTCGGAGACATCGAACTTCTTGAAGTTGTCGATGAACTGCTGGGCCAGGCCCTTGGCCGCTTCGTCGTAGGCATTGCCGTCGGCCCAGGTGTTGCGCGGGTTGAGCAGCTCGGTGTCGACGCCCGGCACGGCCTTCGGCACGTCCAGGTTGAGGATCGGCAGGTGCTCGGTCTCGGCACCGACCAGCGCACCGCTCTGGATGGCGGCGATCACGCCACGGGTGGTGGGGATGCTGAAACGCTTGCCGACGCCGTAGCCGCCGCCGGTCCAACCGGTGTTGACCAGGTAGACCTTGGAGCCGAAGGCCTTGATGCGCTTGATCAGCAGCTCGGCGTAGACGCCGGCCGGACGCGGGAAGAAGGGCGCACCGAAGCAGGTGGAGAAGGTCGACTTGATGCCGCCGCCGCTGCCCATCTCGGTGGAACCGACCAGCGCGGTGTAGCCGGAGAGGAAGTGGTAGGCGGCCTGCTCGTTGTTCAGGATGGACACCGGCGGCAGCACGCCGGTCAGGTCGCAGGTCAGGAAGATCACCGCGTTCGGCTCGCCGCCGAGGTTCTTCTCGCTGCGCTTTTCGACCAGCTCCAGCGGGTAGGCCGCGCGGCTGTTCTGGGTCAGGCTGTCGTCGGCGTAGTTGGGCACGCGGTTCTCGTCGAGCACCACGTTCTCCAGAACGGCGCCGAACTGGATGGCCTTCCAGATCACCGGCTCGTTCTTCTCGGACAGGTCGATGCACTTGGCGTAGCAGCCACCCTCGATGTTGAACACCACGCCCTCACCCCAGCCGTGTTCGTCGTCGCCGATCAGGTAGCGGGAGGGATCGGCGGACAGGGTGGTCTTGCCGGTGCCAGACAGGCCGAAGAACAGGGTCACGTCGCCGTCCTCGCCGATGTTGGCGGCGCAGTGCATCGGCAGCACGTCGGCCTCCGGCAGCAGGAAGTTCTGTACGGAGAACATGGCCTTCTTCATCTCGCCGGCGTAGCGCATGCCGGCGATCAGCACCTTCTTGGCGGCGAAGTTGATGATCACGCAGCCGTCGGAGTTGGTGCCGTCGCGCTCGGGCACGCACTCGAAGTTGGCGACGTTGAGGATCTGCCACTCGGCCTTGGCGGCCGGGTTGTAGGTTTCCGGGTTGATGAACAGGCAGCGGCCGAACAGGTTCTGCCAGGCGGTCTGGGTGGTCATCTTCACCGGCAGGTAGTGCTCGGCGGCGGAACCTACGTGGACGTGGGAAACGAAGTGGTCCTGGGCGTTGTTGAACGCCTCGACGCGGTCCCACAGGGCATCGAACTTGTCGGCCGGGAACGGGCGGTTGATGTTGCCCCAGGCGATCTGCGCCTCGGTGCTCGGCTCCTGCACGATGAAACGGTCGGCCGGCGAGCGGCCGGTACGATGGCCGGTGCGCACGACCAGGGAGCCGTTGGCGGCCAGCTCGCCTTCGCCCCGGCGGATGGCCTGTTCGACCAGTTGGGCAGCGCTGATGTCGGTGTAAACGGCGGTGTTGGCTTGCGTCATGTGGGTCCCCGTCGGCGGCTGGCCGAGTCTTCCGAACTTGTGTAGTGGGTCAGAAACTCCACTACAGCGATAAAAAAGTCGCGGGAGTATGCCAGAAAAGCGTGCTTCTTGGCAGCCTCTTGTCCGCTATGGCTTTCGATAGAGTGCGACTATCGCCCTCAGTGACGAGTCGCCGAGGGCTCCTGGCTGCCGCCGTTGGCGAACAGCTGGGCCACGTCGCTGGCGTCGAAGAAGTAGCGCTGGTTGCAGAACTGGCAGTCGATCTCCACCTGGCCGCCGCTCTCCTCCAGCAGCGCCTCGGCATCGGCCTGGCCGATGCTGACCAGGGCGCGCGCCGAACGCTCGCGCGAGCAGCTGCAACGGAACTGCAGCGGGCTCGGCTCGAACAGGCGCAGCTCCTCCTGGTGGTAGAGGCGGTGCAGCAGGGTCTGGTTGTCCAGGCCCAGCAGCTCCTCGGCGCTCAGGGTATCGGCCAGGGTCAGCAGGTGGTTCCAGCTCTCCTGGCGCTCCTCGGCGTCGGTCTGCTGCTGCGCCGGCAGCTGCTGCAGCAGCAGGCCGCGGGCGCGCTGGCCGTCGGCACGCAGCCAGAAACGGGTCGGCAGCTGTTCGGAGGTGGCGAAGTAGGCGGTCAGGCTGGCGGCCAGGCTGTCGCCTTCCAGTTCGACTATGCCCTGGTAGCGCTGGCCCTTGGCCGGGTCGATGGTCAGCGCCAGCACGCCGTCGGGCATCAGTTCGCGCAGCCCGGCGCCGGGCTCGATGGCCTCGGCGTCGTAGCGGGCGATGCCGCGCACCTCTCGCTCGCTGGAGCATTCGATCATCACCAGCGGCACCGGGCCGGAGGAGCGCGCCTGGAGGATCAGCAGCCCCTCGAACTTGAGGGTGCCGACCAGCAGGGCGGCAGCGGCGAGCATCTCGCCGAGCAGCTCGGCCACCGGCTGCGGGTAGGGATGCTTGGCCAGCACGTGCCGGTAGCTCTCGGCGAGGCCGACCATCTCGCCGCGAACGTCGTTGTCGTCGAAGAGAAAGCGCTGGGTGTGATCGAGATCGTGCATGAGGAAGACCGGCTATCGAGAAGTGATGACAAGACCATGACAGCACTTTATAAAGCGCGCCATCGTGTTCTTGGCCAAGGAAGGAAAAGGGGATTTTATGGACAACCGCGCGCGCATCCAAGCCACCTGGCGATGGCCGGCCCTGCTGGGGCTCAATCTGCTGGCCCTGGCCATCCTGATCAGCTGGCAGCTGCCGGCGACCCGCAGCCTGTGGGACGCCGCCAATCTCTGGGTATTCCACGGCCTGAACGGCTCGCTGGGGCACAACCCGCTGTGGGACTGGTTCTGGGCGCTGACCAGCATCCGCCTGTGCGACATCCTGGTCGGCGCGCTGATGCTGACCCTGCTGATCCATCCGCGCTGGGTGTTCGCCGAGCGCGAGCTGCGCCCCGCCTTCCTGCACTTCCTCGCCCTGCTCGCCGTGCTGCTGGTGGTGCGCGTGCTGTTCACCAAGCTGACGGTGGCGCTGGGCTGGCAGCACGCCAGCCCCTCGGTGCAGATCGCCGGCGCCCTCCACCTGAGCGACGCCTTCCCCGGCCTGGAGCGCGTGTTCGAACTGAAGGACCGCTCCAGCCGCAGCTTCCCCGGCGACCATGCCTCGGTGCTGATGCTCTGGGGCCTGTTCATGGCCTGCTTCTGCCGCGGCTGGAAGCTGGCCCTGAACCTCGCCATCGTCGTGCTGTTCATGCTGCCGCGCCTGGTCACCGGCGCCCACTGGCTGGTCGACGTCGCCGTCGGCGGCCTGTTCATCGCCCTGTTCAGCTTCGCCTGGGGCTACTGCACGCCGCTGGTCGGCCTGATCGCCCAAGGCCTGGAGCGCGCCTGCCGGCCGCTGCTGCCGCTGCTGCAACGCCTGCCGCTGATCGGCGGGCTGGGCGTGCTGAAGCGCCGCTGAGCGCTCAGCCGCGCAGCCCGAGCAACTGGCGGCGCTGCTTCTTGTTCGGCCGCCCCTCGGTCTGCACGCCGAGGGCGCCGGCCTTGCGCAGGGCCGCCGCCTGCTCGCGGCGCGCCAGGCTGTCGGCGGTCTCCTCGTAGAGCAGCTGCGCCTCGGCCGCGCCGCGACGCACCATGGACAGCGCCCTGACCACCACGGTGCGCTCGTCGAAGCCGCAGCGGATCACGTACTCGTCGCCGATCCTCGGCTCCTTGCCCGGCTTGCAGCGCTCGCCGCGGCAATGCACCTTGCCGCCGTCTATGGCCTCCTTGGCCAGCGAGCGGGTCTTGTAGAAGCGTGCGGCCCACAGCCACTTGTCCAGGCGTACCTTGCCGTCGTCTTTGTCGCTCATGCGCGTTCCACCACAATCGATCACAGGTCGGAATCTTGCCTGATGCCGTTGTCACATGGCACAGCTAAACTCCTGCGAATTTCCAGGGAAAGCCTGCATTGAAGACTTTCGACCAACTGTCGGTGATCGGCCTGCGCGAATGGATCAACCTGCCCGAGCTGGGCATGGTCGGCCTGCGCGCGAAGATCGACACCGGCGCCAGCACCTCGACCCTGCACGCCAGCGACATACAGCCCTTCGAGCGCGACGGCGCGCGCTGGGTGCGTTTCACCGCGCACTTCGGCACCCTGGTGCAGCGCCGCCACCCGTGCGAGGCCAGGGTGGTCTCGGTGAAGACCATCAAGAGCTCCAACGGCCAGGCGCAGACCCGCTACGTGATCCGCACCCAGCTGGCGCTGGGCGACCGCCTGTGGCCGGTGGACTTCACCCTGGCCTGCCGCAAGACCATGCGCTACCGGGTGCTGCTCGGTGCCAAGGCGCTGGTGGACGGCCAGCTGGTGGTCAACCCGGCGCTGACCTACGTGCAAGACAAACCCCTGCTCAACCCGCTTTCCGGTGCCCAATGAAGATCGCCATCCTGTCGCGCAACCCGCGCCTGTACTCGACCCGTCGCCTGGTGGAGGCCGGCCAGCAGCGCGGTCACGAGGTGATGGTGATAGACACCCTGCGTGCCTACATGAACATCGCCAGCCACAAGCCGCAGATCCACTATCGCGGCCAGGCCCTGGAGGGCTTCGACGCGGTGATTCCGCGCATCGGTGCCTCGGTGACCTTCTATGGCTGCGCGGTGCTGCGCCAGTTCGAGATGATGGGCGTGTTCCCGCTCAACGAGTCGGTGGCCATCAGCCGCTCGCGCGACAAGCTGCGCTCGCTGCAGCTGCTGTCGCGCAAGGGCATCGGCCTGCCGGTGACCGGCTTCGCCCACTCGCCGGACGACATCCCCGACCTGATCGAGATGGTCGGCGGCGCGCCGCTGGTGATCAAGGTGCTGGAGGGCACCCAGGGCATCGGCGTGGTGCTGGCCGAAACGCACAAGGCCGCCGAGTCGGTGATCGAGGCCTTCATGGGCCTCAAGCAGGACATCATGGTGCAGGAATACATCCGCGAGGCCGGCGGCGCCGACATCCGCTGCTTCGTGGTCGGCGACAAGGTGATAGCCTCGATGAAACGCCAGGCCAAGCCCGGCGAGTTCCGCTCCAACCTGCATCGTGGCGGCCAGGCCAGCCTGATCAAGATCACCCCGGAGGAACGCTCCACCGCCATCCGCGCGGCCAAGGTCATGGGTCTGTCGGTGGCCGGCGTGGACATCCTGCGCTCCAACCACGGCCCGCTGGTGATGGAGGTGAACTCCTCGCCCGGCCTGGAAGGCATCGAAACCACCACCGGAAAGGACGTGGCCGGCATCATCATCCAGCACCTGGAGAAGAACGCCGCCCCCGGCCAGACCCGTACCCGCGGCCGCGGCTAGAGCGCCTCGACCCTGAGCAGCACGCCGTCCTGACCGACCACCCGTACCTCGCTGCCCGCCGGCAGGTCAGGGCCGCTGACCAGCCACAGGCTATCACCCGCGCGGATCTTGCCGCGCCCGCCGACTATGGCCTCGTGCAGGACGAAGGTGCGGCCGAGGAACTCGCTGCCGCGGCGGTTCAGCCCCGGCACATCGGAGGGCTTGGCCGCGCTGCGCTGGCGCCGCCACCAGAGCACGGCGGTGAGCACCGAGAGCAGGGCGAAGACGATGAACTGCCAGGCCCAGGGCAGCTCCGGGAACAGGTAGGTGAGCACGCCGACGCAGGCGGCCGCCACGCCTATCCACAGCAGATAACCGCCGGCGCCGAACACCTCGAGGATCAGCAGGACGGTGCCGAAGGCCAGCCAGTCCCAGAACGACAGGTGCTGCAGGTACTCGATCACTTCTTGCCTTCCTTGCCGTCGAAGGTGGCGCGCACGATCTCGCCGATGCCGGCCACCGCGCCGATCACCTGGCTGGCCTCCAGCGGCATCAGCACTACCTTGCTGTTGTTGGCGGAGGCCAGCTGGCCGAGGGCCTCGACGTACTTCTGCGCGACGAAGTAGTTGACCGCCTGCACGTTGCCCTGGGCGATGGCCTCGGAAACCATGCGGGTCGCCTCGGCCTCGGCCTGGGCCGCGCGCTCGCGCGCCTCGGCCTCGAGGAAGGCGGCCTGGCGCTCGCCTTCGGCCTCGAGGATCTGCGCCTGCTTCTTGCCTTCGGCGATGAGGATCTCGGCCTGACGCTTGCCCTCGGCCTCGAGGATCTGCGCGCGCTTGAGGCGCTCGGCCTTCATCTGGCTGGCCATGGCCTCGACCAGGTCGGCCGGCGGGCTGATGTCCTTGATCTCGATGCGGGTGACCTTGATGCCCCAGGGCGCGGTGGCTTCGTCGACGGTGCGCAGCAGGCGCTCGTTGATGGCGTCGCGCTGGCTGAGCATGGCGTCCAGTTCCATGGAACCGAGCACGGTGCGGATATTGGTCATCACCAGGTTGCGGATGGCGTGCTCCAGGTTGTTCACCTCGTAGGCCGCCTGGGCCGAGTTGATCACCTGGAAGAAGCACACCGCGTCGATGGTGACGATGGCGTTGTCGGCGCTGATCGCTTCCTGCGGCGGGATGTCCAGCACGCTTTCCATCACGTTGAGCTTGCGCCCTATGCGATCCATCACCGGGACGATGATGTTCAGGCCCGGCTTGAGCGTATTGGTGTAGCGACCGAAGCGCTCCACCGTCCACTCGTAGCCCTGCGGCACCACCTTGAAGCCCATGAACACCACGGCCACGGCCAGGCCGACGAAGAGAAAGATGACACTGCCAATTTCCACGGGGCAAAACTCCTGTGCTGGGGGTGCGAGTTAAGCATAGCGCCGCTCTCAGGGATGGTTGGAGAGCAGCGCGGCAAGCAGCGCGGGGTCGCGCTGGTAGATGTCGGGGAAGTAGCGCAGCCGGCCGGCGACGACTTCCGCGGTCCAGTAGCCGAGCAACAGCGGCACCGACTGGCTCAGGCGGTACTCCTGGGTCTTGCCGCTGGCGATGCGCCGGCGCACGGTCTCCAGCTCGTCCTCCGCCAGCAGCCAGGGCAGCAGCTGGTCGACCGCCTCGACGCGCACGCAGCCGGAGCTGAACAGCCGCGGCGACTTGTCGAACAGCGCCTGGCTCGGGGTGTCGTGCAGGTACACGGCAAAGGGGTTGGGGAAGCGCAGCGCCACCCGGCCCAGCGGGTTCTGCGGGCCGGCGGCCTGACGCAGGAGGATCGCCCCGGGCCTGGCCCAGTCCAGCTGCTGCGGGTCGAGCCGGTTGCCCTGGTGGTCGTAGACGCTCATCTGGTGCTGCTGCAGGTAGCCGATATCGGCGCGGATGGCCGGCAGCTTGTCCTCGCGCAGGATGGTCGGCGGCACCGTCCAGGTCGGGTTGAGGGTCAGCCGCTCGATGCGCGAGGCCAGCAGCGGCGTGGCCCGCGCCGGGCGCCCCACCTGGGTGCGGGTGCGCCACAGCTGGCGGTCGCCGTCGATCACGCTGAGTTCGGCGGCGGCGACGTTGATCAGCACGCGGGCCTGACGCAGGTCGTCGACGCGCCAGCGCAGGCGCTCCAGGTTGACGCGCAGCTGGTCGCGCCGGGCCAGGGCGCCGACGTTCAGCTCGGTCAGGCTGGCCGGGCCGAGCACGCCGTCGGCCTGCAGGCCGTGTTGCTCCTGGAAGCGCTGCAGGGCGAGCACGGTGGCCGGATCGAATTCGATGGATGTGCCCTCGGCGCTCGCCAGGAGGCCCTCGGCGGCCAGGCGCTGGCGCAGCAGCGGCAGCCGCGCGTCGTGGCCGCCGGGCTTGAGCAGGGGGCCGTCAGGCAGCGTCGGCCAGCTCGGCAGCGGCTGGCGACGGGCGAAGGCATAGGCGGCGCGCAGGTCGAGGTAGCGCCGCGAGGAAGGACGGGCGGCGGCGAAGGCGGCGGTCGGGTCGTCCGCAAGCGCGGCCGCGAGCACGGCGCGCAGGGGGTCGGGGCGCACCTCGCTGGGCGCGTGCCAGAGTCGTTCCGCGCGCATGCCCGGCTGCCGTCCCCGGCGCAGGTCGAGCAGGGCGCGCAGGTAGCTCAGGCTGAACTGGCGCTCGCTGCAGGCATCGTAGACGGTCGGCAGGGGGTAGTCGGCGGGGTCCAGGCCATCGTCGGCCAGGGCCTGCAGCTCGGCCCGCAGCCAGTTGCGGCGCAGCTCGTCGGCCCAGGCGGGCAGGCCCTCGCGCGCGCGGTAGAAATCCTCCAGCAACTGGTGCGCGGCATCGTCTAGGCTGGGATACAGGGGGGCACAGGGTGCCGCGACGGACGCCCGCAAGGCTTGCGGATCGTCCCGTGCCTCCGTGGCGAGGGCGACCAGCGGTAGAACGAGCAGGACGATGCTCGGGTAGGATGCGCATTTTTTGAACAACTTGCTGCTCCGGTCCATGGCTCAGGGCGCCGCGCGCCATAACACCGACAAGTATAGGTGGGTCGAGGTCGGATCTTGTGACAGGAAGTCGGGGGCACGTGCTTTCTTGTGAGGTATTGCGCGAATGTTCGGACGCGTTGGCCGGCTCTGCCTGGCGGGGCTGTATCTGGTCTGTGCGCCGCTGCTGGCGGCGACCCCGGTGGAATCCTCGAGCCTGATCGATGAACTGTCGCGCGCCGCGCCCGGGCTCAAGCGCCAGGCCCTGAGCGATGCCGTGGCGGCCATGCAGTGCGCGCTCAAGCAGGGCGCCGAGCCCGCCCGCCGACTGGCGGTGATCGACTACTCGCAGCCTTCCACCGCGCGCCGCCTGTGGATCTTCGACCTGCACAGCAAGCGCCTGCTGCTGCGTGACTACGTGGCCCATGGCCGGCTGTCCGGGGAGAACTACGCCAGCCGCTTCTCCAATCGCCTCGGCAGCTACCAGAGCAGCCTGGGCCTGTTCCGCACCGCCGAGAGCTATCACGGCAAGCACGGCTACTCGCTGCGCATGGACGGCCTCAACCCCGGCATCAACGACCTGGCCCGCGAGCGCGCCATCGTCATCCATGGCGCGGCCTACGTGAACCCGGCGCTGGTCTCCAAGCAGGGCCGCATCGGCCGTAGCCTGGGCTGTCCGGCGGTACGCCCGGAGATCGCGCGGCTGGTGGTGGACAAGCTCAAGGGCGGGCAGTTTCTCCTGGCCTGGCATTCCGACCCGCGCTGGCTGAACCGCACGGCCCTGCTCAGGTGCCAGGCGCAGCCGCTGCGCCTGGCTCGCCGCGACTGAGGCGCCTCAGCGCTGCTCGCTCTGCGGGGTGACCCGCAGCACTTCCTCGAGGGTGGTCTGGCCGGCGGCGACCTTCTGCGCGCCGGACAGGCGCAGGCTGCGCATGCCGTCCTTGAACGCCGCGCGGCGCAGGGCGATGAGGTCGGTGTCGTGGGTGATCAGCGGCTTGATCGCGTCGTTCAGCAGCATGATCTCGTAGACCCCGGCACGCCCGCGGTAGCCGGTGTCGCGGCACTCCAGGCAGCCGACGGCACGGTGCGCGCCGGTCGGCAGCGGCGCGCTCCAGGGCCTGGTCAGGCTCTGCCAGTCCTCCTCGCTGATCTCCACCGGCGCCTTGCAGTGCGGGCACAGGGTGCGCACCAGGCGCTGGGCCATGACACCGAGGATGGTGGCCTTGAGCAGGTAGTGCGGCACGCCCAGTTCGAGCAGGCGGGTGATGGCGCTCGGGGCGTCGTTGGTGTGCAGGGTGGACAGCACCAGGTGGCCGGTGAGCGCCGCCTGGATGGCCATCTCGGCGGTCTCCAGGTCGCGGATCTCGCCGACCATGATGATGTCCGGGTCCTGGCGCATCAGCGCACGCACGCCGCTAGCGAAGGTCAGGTCGATGTTGTGCTGCACCTGCATCTGGTTGAAGGCGCCCTCGATCATCTCGATCGGGTCCTCGATGGTGCAGACGTTCACTTCCGGCGTGGCCAGCTGCTTGAGCGTGGTGTACAGGGTGGTGGTCTTGCCCGAGCCGGTCGGTCCGGTGACCAGGATGATGCCGTTGGGCTGGCAGGTCATGCTCTCCCAGCGGCGCAGGTCGTCCGGGGAGAAGCCGAGCTGGTCCGGGGTCTTGAGCAGCACCTCGGGGTCGAAGATGCGCATCACCATCTTCTCGCCGAAGGCGGTGGGCAGGGTCGACAGGCGCAGCTCGACCTCGCCGCCCTCCGGGGTCTTGGTCTTGACCCGGCCGTCCTGCGGCTTGCGCTTCTCCGCCACGTTCATCCGCCCCAGGTGCTTGAGGCGGCTGACCACCGCCATGGTGACCTGGGCGGGGAACTGGTAGACGTTGTGCAGCACGCCGTCGATGCGGAAGCGCACCGTACCGATCTCGCGGCGCGGCTCGATGTGGATGTCGCTGGCGCGCTGCTGGAAGGCGTACTGGAACAGCCAGTCGACGATGTTGACGATGTGCGCGTCGTTGGCGTCCGGCTCCTGGTCGCTGGCGCCCAGGTTGAGCAGCTGTTCGAAGTTGCCGACCCCGCTGATCTTGATGTCCTGAGCGGTGGCGCCGGTCACCGAACGGGCCAGGCGGTAGAACTCGGTGGTGAAGCGCTGGATGTCCGCCGGGTTGGCCACCACGCGCTTGATCGGGCGCTTGAGCACGTGGGTCAGGTTGCTTTCCCAGTTGTGCACGAAGGGCTGGGCGCTGGCGATGGTCACCGCCTCGCTGTCCACCGCCACGGCGAGGATCTTGTGGCGCTGGGCGAAGGCGTAGGACATCAGCGGGGTGACCGCCGCCACGTCGATCTTCAGCGGGTCGATGCGCAGGTAGGGCTGGCCGGCGTGGTTGGCCAGCCAGACGGTGAGCCCCTCCAGATCGTGCTTCTTGCCCGGCCGCTGCAGGTCGTCGACCTGCTGGGCGGCGAGGAACTCCAGGGGATGCAGCTGCGCATTGGCCGAGGCGCGGCGCAGCAACATGCACTGTTCGGCGCTCTCCTGGGAGACCCGGCCCTGGGCCACCAGTTCGCGAAGGATGTCGTTGAGGTCGAGCCAGCGATCCTGAGCGGGCGAAGCGAGGGTGGACATGGAGCTCCCTTTGTTATCGACGACGGGGTGGGCAGCTTATTTCAGCAGCAGCTTCCAGGGGTTGAGCCTTGCCACAGTATGGGCCTGTGCCTGGCGGGCGACCAGCACTTCGGCGTCGCCGTCCTGCCCCGCCAGGGCCTGCAGCTTGCCCAGCTCGCCGTACAGGCGATCCAGCTCCGGCAGCTCCGGCACCTGGCGCGCCAGGCGCAGCCAGGCCTGCAGGCGCTCGATGCGCGGCAGCTGCTCGGCCAGCGCCTCGGGGAACTGCTGGTAGTGTTTCAGGCGCAGGCCCGCGGCCTCCTCGCCGAGCAGATGCACCAGCCAGTTGCCCAGCGCCGCCGCGCCCTGACGCTCGCCCCGCGCGTTGCGGCCGGCCGTCCAGCCGCGCTGCAGCAGCCAGCGCGACAGTTGCAGCGACAGCAGGCCCCAGCGATTGCCCTGCAGTTCGCCGGCGAACATGGCCGGGGCGTTGTGGCGCAGCGCCTCGTCGTCCTGGCCGGCGGCCAGGCGCGGGCGCCAGTCCGCCAGCAGGGCATCGAGCGCCTCGCGCAGCTCGCGGCTGCTGGCGCGCGGCGCGGCCTGGCCGAGGCTGCCGAGCAGGGCGCGCAGGTCGATCAGTTGCTGCAGCCACTGCTCCAGCAGCTTCCAGTGGCCGTTCCAGCGGTACTGCTCGGCCAGGCGCTGACTGCTGCCGAGCAGGTGCCAGGCGAGGGCCGCGAAGGCATCGTCCAGGCTCATCTCGGCGTTCAGCTCCGGCAAGGGCAGACTCAGGCCGTAGCTGGCGGCATCGAACAGGCGGTAGCCGCGCTCGGCCTTGCTGATGTCGCAAGGCATCAGCGGCAGGTCGGCAGCCAGCTCGCAGGCCAGCTCCAGCAGCGCGGCCGGCTCGCCCTGGCGCAGCTCAAGTTCCAGTTCGCAGATCTCTTCCTCGCCCTCGCCGGCGATCACCTTGCCCAGGTCGAGCGCCGCCTCGATCACCACCTTGGCCTTGCCGCGGCCCCAGGCGATCTCGGCCTTGTCGCGGACGAAGTCGGTGGTGAAGATCGGCTGCAGGCTTTTCTTGTCCAGCTCGGCCAGGCTGGCCGGCCAGCAGTCGTCGCCGAGCAGCTTGGTGTCCAGCTTGGCCTTCTTCAGGTACCAGTCCCACTCGTGGCGCTCGGACAGACCAGCCACGCTCTGTCCGCGGCTCTTCAGGGTCTGGATGACCTGCTCGCCGTCGCGGCGCAGGCGCAGCGCCACGCGCGCGCCGGCCAGGTCGCGGGCGGGCGTGTCGAAGTACTGGTTGAACAGCTCGCAGCGCTGCCAGCCGGACTTGTTGCGCTTCTTCAGCAGCGGATGCTCGCGCAGGGCGGCCAGGGTTTCGCGACTGACGCGCAGCTTGATTTCGGTTTCTTTGTTCACGGGGCGCCTATCATGAAATTGTTGCAGTCCGATGTATCGCATTGGCCGCTGGCCTCGGGCCACTTATAATTGCGGCCCTTTTTTTCCACTTGGGTTTCCCAAATGCCAACCAACCCGTTCGTCAGCCTGTTTGGTCGTTCGCCGATCGGCCCCATGCAGCAGCACATCGCCAAGGCCCATGAATGCGCCGCCAATCTGCTGCCTTTCTTCGAGGCGGTGATGGCGCAGGACTGGACCGAGGTCGCACGGGTGCAGCAGGAAATGGTGCGTCTGGAGAAGGAGGCCGACAAGCTCAAGAAGAGCGTGCGCCTGAACCTGCCGAAGAGCCTGTTCCTGCCGGTGCCGCGCTCGGACTTGCTGGAACTGCTCAGTGTACAGGACAAAGTGGCCAACCGAGCCAAGGACATCGCCGGCCTGATGCTCGGTCGCGAGATGGCCATTCCGGCCGAACTGCAGCCGCTGATCCGCGCCTTCGTGCAGCGCACCGTGGATGCCAGCGCCCAGGCGCTGAAGGCCATGCAGGAACTCGACGAGCTGCTGGAGACCGGCTTCGGCGGCCGCGAGGCCAAGCTGGTGGAAACCCTGGTCGAGGAACTGGACGACATCGAGGACGACACCGATCGCCTGCAGATCGAGGTGCGCCGCGCCCTGTTCAAGCTGGAAAAGGACATGCCGGCCGTGGACGTGATGTTCCTCTACCAGATCATCGACTGGGTCGGCGATGTCGCCGACCGCGCCCAACGCGTGGGCAACCGTCTGGAACAACTGCTGGCGCGCTAAGCGCCAGTGTCCTTTCTGGGATAACAGGTAACTCTACTTATGTCTCTTATTGCGGATTACGGCTTCGTACTCCTGGTACTCGCCTGCCTGTTCGGCTTCTTCATGGCCTGGGGCGTGGGCGCCAACGACGTGGCCAACGCCATGGGCACCTCGGTCGGCTCGCGCGCGCTGACCATCAAGCAGGCGATCCTGATCGCCATGATCTTCGAGTTCTGCGGTGCCTACCTGGCCGGCGGCGAAGTCACCGAAACCATCAAGAACGGCATAGTCGATGCCTCGGTGATCAGCCCCGACCTGATGGTGCTGGGCATGATGTCGGCGCTGCTGGCCGCCGGCTCCTGGCTGCTGATCGCCTCGATGAAGGGCTGGCCGGTGTCCACCACCCATTCCATCGTCGGCGCGGTGATCGGCTTCGCGGCGGTCGGCGTGTCGGTCGATGCCGTGCACTGGGAGTCGGTCGGTCCGATCGTCGCCAGCTGGGTGGTCACGCCGGTGCTCTCCGGCCTGGTCGCCTTCGGCCTGTTCATGAGCGTGCAGGCGCTGATCATCAACACCGACAGCCCGTTCAAGAACGCCAAACGCTTCGTGCCGCTGTACATGTTCCTCACCGGCTTCATGGTGTCGATCATGACCCTGTCCAAGGGCCTCAAGCACATCGGCCTGAACCTCTCCGGCAACGAGAGCCTGCTGCTGTCGGTGGGCGTCGGCACCCTGGTGATGCTGCTCGGCATCGCCATCCTCAGCCGCATCAAGATCGACGAGGAAGCCGACAAGGCCTTCCACTTCGCCAGCGTCGAGCGGGTGTTCGCCGTGCTGATGGTGTTCACCGCCTGCTCCATGGCCTTCGCCCACGGCGCCAATGACGTGGCCAACGCGGTCGGCCCGCTGGCCGCCATCGTCGGCGTGATCGAGTCCGGCGGCGCCGGCGACATCGCCGCCAAGTCCGCCGTGCCGGGCTGGGTGCTGCTGCTCGGCGCGGTCGGCATCGTCATCGGCCTGGCCACCTACGGCTACAAGGTGATCGCCACCATCGGCAAGGAGATCACCGAGCTGACCCCCAGCCGCGGCTTCGCCGCCGAGCTGGCCACCGCCTCCACCGTGGTCGGCGCCTCGGCCATCGGCCTGCCGGTGTCCACCACCCACACCCTGGTCGGCGCCGTACTCGGCATCGGCATCGCTCGCGGTATCGGCGCGCTGAACCTGGGCGTGATCGGCTCGATCTTCATGTCCTGGCTGATCACCCTGCCGGTCGGCGCCGGCCTGTCGATCCTGTTCTTCCTGATCCTGCGCGGCATCTTCCTGTAAACCCCTGCGCCAGGCGGGTTTATTCCGCGGCGACGATGGCCCTATGATGGGCCATCGCCCGCGGAGACCGCCGATGCCGCTGCCCTCCCTCAAAGACCAGTTCGCCGCGCTGATCGCCACCCCCTCGGTGAGCTGCACCCAGCCGCACTGGGACCAATCCAACCGCGCCGTCATCGACCTGCTGGCCAGCTGGCTGGCCGAGCTCGGCTTCGCCTGCGAGATCCAGGAGGTGGCGCCGGGCAAGGCCAACCTGCTGGCCAGCTTCGGCAGCGGCCCCGGCGGCCTGGTACTGGCCGGGCACAGCGACACCGTGCCCTTCGACGCCGCCCTGTGGCACAGCGACCCGCTCAAACTGAGCGAACAGGGCGACCGCTGGGTCGGCCTGGGCGTGTGCGACATGAAGGGCTTCTTCCCGCTGGCGATCGAGGCCGTGCGCGGCCTGCTCGACCAGCCGTTCAGGCAGCCGCTACTGATCCTCGCCACCTGTGACGAGGAAAGCTCGATGGCCGGCGCCCGCGCCCTGGCCGAAGCCGGCCGGCCCCTGGGGCGCGCCGCGGTGATCGGCGAGCCGACCGGCCTCAAGCCGATCCGCCTGCACAAGGGCGTGATGATGGAGCGCATCGACATCCTCGGGCAGAGCGGCCACAGCTCCGACCCCAGCCTCGGCCATAGCGCCCTGGAGGCCATGCAGGACGTGATGGGCGAGCTGCGCGGCCTGCGCGCCCAGTGGCAGCGGGAGTTCAACAACCCGCAGTTCGGCGTGCCGCAACCGACGCTGAACCTCGGCTGCATCCACGGCGGCGACAACCCCAACCGCATCTGCGGCCAGTGCGCCCTGGAATTCGACCTGCGCCCGCTGCCGGGCATGGACCCGGAGCAGCTGCGCGCGGCCATCCGCGCCAAGCTGCGGCCGCTGGCCGAGCGGCACCAGGTGCGCATCGACTACGCACCGCTGTTCGCCAACGTGCCGCCCTTCGAGCAGAACGCCGACAGCGAGCTGGTGCGCATTGCGGAAAAGCTGACCGGGCATGCGGCACAGGCGGTGGCATTCGGCACCGAAGCGCCGTATCTTCAGCAGCTCGGCTGCGAGACCATAGTGCTCGGCCCGGGCGACATCGCCTGCGCCCACCAGCCGGGGGAATTTCTCGAACTGGCGCGCCTCGAACCGACCGTGCGCCTGCTGCGCCAGCTG
Organism: Pseudomonadaceae bacterium; assembly: GCA_033838285.1. Taxonomy (GTDB): domain Bacteria; phylum Pseudomonadota; class Gammaproteobacteria; order Pseudomonadales; family Pseudomonadaceae; genus Aquipseudomonas. The sequence goes on along the minus strand of JAJLLC010000046.1, from coordinate 55,927 downwards.
ATCCAGCACTACTGCCTATGACCCGCCAGACCGACCGGAGCCTGTTCACCGTGCTACGACGATAACCACGGACTGTCCCCTCCCCCTCCGGGGAGGGTTGCGGAGAGGGCCGCCGATGCCCCTCCTCCGGCCCCACTCCCGCGCGGGAGGGGGAGTCATGGACCCGTACTGCGAACATTCTCATGCACGACTACGTCAACTGGCTGCGCCACGCTTCGCCCTATATCAACGCCCACCGCGACTGCACCTTCGTGGTCATGCTGCCCGGCGAAGGCGTGGAACACCCGAACTTCGGCAACATCGTCCACGACTTGGTGCTGCTGCACAGCCTCGGCGTGCGCCTGGTGCTGGTGCACGGCTCGCGCCCGCAGATCGAGGCGCGCCTGGCCGAGCGCGGGCTGACCCCGCGCTACCACCGCGACCTGCGCATCACCGACGGCCCGACCCTGGACTGCGTGATCGACGCGGTCGGCCGCCTGCGCATCGCCATCGAGGCCAGGCTGTCGATGGACATGGCCGCCTCGCCGATGCAGGGCTCGCGCCTGCGCGTGTCCGGCGGCAACTTCGTCACCGCGCGGCCGATCGGCGTGGTCGACGGCATCGACTACCACCACACCGGCGAAGTGCGCCGGGTCGACCGCAAGGGCATCGGCCGCCTGCTCGACGAGCGCAGCATCGTGCTGCTCTCGGCGCTCGGCTACTCGCCTACCGGGGAGATCTTCAACCTGGCCTGCGAGGACGTCGCCACCCGCGCCGCCATCGACCTGCAGGCCGACAAGCTGCTGCTGTTCTCCGCCGAGCGCGGCCTGCTCGACCAGAACGGCAAGCTGGTACGCGAGCTGCGCCCGCAGCAGGTGCCGGCGCACCTGGCGCGCCTGGGCAGCTGCTACCAGGCCGAGCTGCTGGATGCCGCCGCCCAGGCCTGCCGCGGTGGGGTCAAGCGCAGCCATATCGTCAGCTACATGGAGGACGGTTCGCTGCTCACCGAGCTGTTCACCCGCGACGGCGGCGGCACCCTGGTCGACCAGGAGCAGTTCGAATCGCTGCGCGAGGCGACCATCGAGGACGTCGGCGGTCTGATCGAGCTGATCACCCCGCTGGAGGACCAGGGCATCCTGGTGCGCCGCTCGCGCGAGGTGCTGGAACGCGAGATCGAGCAGTTCAGCATCGTCGAGCGCGACGGCCTGATCATCGCCTGCGCCGCGCTCTACCCGATCGCCGACTCGGATGCCGGCGAGCTGGCCTGCCTGGCGGTCAATCCCGAGTACCGCCACGGCGGGCGAGGCGACGAGCTGCTGGAACGCATCGAGGAACGCGCCCGGGCCATGGGCCTGAAGACCCTGTTCGTGCTCACCACCCGTACCGCGCACTGGTTCCAGGAGCGCGGTTTCGAGGCCAGCGGCGTCGAGCGCCTGCCGGTGGCGCGCGCCTCGCTGTACAACTACCAGCGCAACTCGAAGATCTTCGAGAAGGCCCTCTGACGAGAAAGCTCGGTAGGATGGGTGGAGCGTAGCGATACCCATCGTGGTGGTGTCGATGGGTATCGCCTGGCGGCTCCACCCATCCTACGGGTTGAAACAAGAAGGGCCGCGCATGCGGCCCTTCTTTATGGGGGGTGGAAAATCAGGCGCTGCGCCGCTGGTGCAGGGCGTACTGCTCGTTGCCATCGTCCCAGCCAGCCTCCCAGGCAGCGGCCAATACCTCCACCGGGTAGGGCTGCAGGTGCTGCGGCTGGCCGGTGAGGCCGGCCATGTAGCCTTGCTGGTAGGCCTTGTTCAGGCTTTCCAGGCTCCAGTCGTGGTTGTCTTCGGCGGGCGTCATGACGGAGAGCCGGTGCGGGTTTCCCCACAGGCTAGCCCCTGACCCGCGCGGCGGATTACCGCTGGTCAGGGCCGAGCGGTCGAGCTGGCGGATTTGTGACGCAATCCCGCAGGCGCCGCCGACTCTATCACCAAGTCTCTGATTTCAAACGCCTATGTCGAGAATGCTGGCCTGGTAGGCGGCGACGAACTGATCGAAGTCGATCTCCGGCGCGCGCTCCAGCTCGGCTTGCTCGGCCAGCGATTCGCGCGCCATGCGCTCGAAGGCCTGCTCCTCGGCGGCGCTCAGCGGCTGGGCGCGGAAGGTCTCGGCGTGGGCCTGGCTCTGGCGCAGGGCGAAGGCGCGGAAGCTTTCGCCATTGCGCTGCAGCTCGGCCAACAGCCGCGCCGAGGGCGTCAGCTGGGGATCGAGCACCTTGGCCCGCTGCGCCTGCAGGGCCTCGCGGTAGGCCTCGCCACCGTGGGCACGGTCGAGCAGCGCGGCGATCGGGGCGAAGGCCTCGAGCAGCTCGCCGGCCCAGGCGCGCAGTTCCACCTGCTGCCCGCCACGCTGCAGGTGCAGACCGGGACGGCGCCCCTCCTTGACGGTCTTGAGGAAGTTCTCGGTGCAGGCGTGGCACTCACCGTCGGCCAGAAGCGGGCTGTCGGCCAGGGCGCAGAACAGGATGAAGGCATCGAGGAAGCGCGCCTGCTGCAGATCGATGCCCAGCGGCAGGTAGGGATTGATGTCCAAGCAGCGCACTTCCACGTACTGCACGCCGCGGCTGCGCAGGGCCTGGATCGGCCGCTCGCCGGAGCGGGTGACGCGCTTGGGGCGGATGCTCGAGTAGTACTCGTTCTCGATCTGGATGATGTTGCTGTTGAGCTGCTGCCACTCGCCGCCGGCGTCCTTGGTGCCGATTTCGGCATACGGCGGATAGGGCGTGGCGACCGCGGAGCGCAGGCTCTCGGTGTAGCTGGCCAGGTCGTTGTAACAGGGGGTGAGGCCCGACTGGGCGCTGCTCTGGTAGCCCAGGTCGCTCATGCGCAGGCTGGTGGCCCAGGGCAGGTAGAGGGTGTCGGCGTCGAGCCGCTGCAACTGGTGCGAGCGGCCGCGCAGGAAGCTGGCGTCCAGCGCCGGCGAGGCGCCGAACAGGTACATCAGCAACCAGCTGTAGCGGCGGAAGTTGCGGATCAGCGCGATGTAGGCGGCGGACTGGTAATCGCGCGCGCTCTGCTGCTCGCCGTCCAGCCGCTGTAACAGCGGCCACACGGCCTCGGGCAGGCTGAAGTTGTAGTGGATGCCGGCGATGCACTGCATGGTCTTGCCGTAGCGCAGGGCCAGGCCGCGGCGGTACACGTACTTGAGCCGGCCGATATTGGAGCTGCCGTAGCGGGCGATCGGGATGTCCGCCTCGTCCGGCAGCAGGCCGGGCATCGACGGGCTCCACAGGTACTCGCCGTCCAGGCGGCTGGCGGCGAAGCGGTGGATGCGCTCGAGGTCGGCCAGGGTGTCGGCCGGGTCGGGCTCGGCCGGGGTGATGAACTCCAGCAGGGCCTCGGAATAGTCGGTGGTGATCTGCGCATGGGTCAGCGCCGAGCCCAGCGCCGGCGGATGCGGGGTCTGCGCCAGCTCACCGCTGGCGGTGACGCGCAGGGTCTCGCGCTCGATGCCATGCAGGCACTGGGTGAGCAGGGACAGGTGGGCGGCATCGCCGAGCAAAGCCAGGCGGCGGTTGAGGAGATCGCTCAAGATTCGGGTTCCTTCACTCGACGGTCGCCCCTATATGGGGGTGGAGCCGCCACACTGCAAGTCGGATGCGGACTGGCGCCGTCGCCTGACCGGAAGGGGAGCATGCGCTGACAGCCTGGCTCTGCGCAATGCCTCTAGCTCCCCTCTCCCCTTGGGAGAGGGGCCGGGGGTGAGGGAGTCTGGCGCTGCGTGTGGTGCTTCCCTCACCCTGCGCGGGCCGCCCCAACCCTCTCCCGGAGGGAGAGGGAGTCAGATCACTTACAGATAAAGGTGGCCTGGGCCGTGGCGATCAGCTTGTCGCCCTGCTCCACCCTGGCCTCCAGCACATGCACCTTGCGCCCGGCGTTGAGCACGCGGGCGTGGCAGACCAGCTCGCCGGCCTCGACGCCGCGGATGTAGTTGATCTTGCACTCCAGGGTCATGCTGCCGGCCTCGCCGCCGAACAGGCTGTGGCTGGCCTGGCCGAGGGCGGTGTCGATCAGCGAGTAGAGCGCGCCGCCGTGCATGCGCCCGTGCAGGTTGAGCATCTGCTCCTGCATGGCCATGCGCAGCTCGGCCTCGCCGTTCTCGGCCCGCAGGATGCGGATGCCGAGCAGGCGGCTGAAGTTGCTGTCCTGGCCCACCGGGGACTTCTCGCTCATGGCTTACTTCCTCAGCTGCTTGGCGTTGGCGAACAGGGCGGCCATGGCGGCGTTGGTCGGCGCCGGCTTGTCCTGGCTGGAATGGCGCTCGCTGCGCGGCTGGTTGCCGCCGCGATTCTGCCCACCATTGCCACGACCGCCACGCGGACCGTCGACCTTCTCGCCGGGGGTATCGCTCATGCGCATGGACAGGCCGACGCGGTTGCGTGGGATGTCCACTTCCATGACTTTCACTTTGACGATATCGCCGGCTTTGACCACCTCGTAGGGGTCTTTGACGAACTTCTCCGACAGGGCGCTGATGTGGACCAGACCGTCCTGGTGCACGCCGATGTCGACGAAGGCGCCGAAGTTGGTGACGTTGGTCACCACGCCTTCCAGCACCATGCCCGGCTGCAGGTCCTTGAGGCTCTCGACGCCGTCCTGGAACTCGGCGGTCTTGAACTCCGGGCGCGGGTCGCGGCCGGGCTTGTCCAGTTCCTTGAGGATGTCGGTGACGGTCGGCAGGCCGAAGGTCTCGTCGGTGAAGCGCTTGGGATCGAGGCTGCGCAGGAAGCTGGAGTCGCCGATCAGCGAGCGGATGTCGCGGCCGGTATCCTGGGCGATGCGCTGCACCAGCGGGTAGGTTTCCGGGTGCACGGCCGAGGCGTCCAGCGGGTTGTCGCCGTTCATCACGCGGAGGAAGCCGGCGGCCTGCTCGAAGGTCTTCTCGCCCAGGCGCGGCACCTTCTTCAGGTCGCTGCGGCTCTTGAACGCGCCGTTGGCGTCGCGGAACTGCACGATGTTCTGCGCCAGGGTGCTGTTGAGGCCGGAGATGCGCGCCAGCAGGGCGGCGGAGGCGGTGTTGACGTCCACGCCGACGGCGTTCACGCAGTCCTCGACCACCGCATCCAGCGAGCGCGCCAGCTTGAGCTGCGACACGTCGTGCTGGTACTGGCCGACACCGATGGATTTCGGGTCGATCTTCACCAGCTCGGCCAGCGGGTCCTGCAGGCGGCGGGCGATGGAGACGGCGCCGCGCAGCGACACGTCGAGGTCGGGGAACTCGCGGGCGGCCAGCTCGGAAGCGGAGTACACCGAGGCGCCGGCCTCGGAGACCATCACCTTGGTCAGCTTGAGGCCCGGCAGCTTCTTGATCAGTTCGCCGGCCAGCTTGTCGGTCTCGCGGCTGGCGGTGCCGTTGCCGATCGAGATCAGGTCCACCGCGTGCTTGGCGCACAGTTTGGCGAGGATGGCCAGGGTACCGTCCCAGTCGTTGCGCGGTGCGTGCGGGTAGACGGTGGTGGTTTCCAGCACCTTGCCGGTGGCGTCGACCACCGCCACCTTGCAGCCGGTGCGCAGGCCCGGGTCCAGCGCCAGGGTGGCGCGCGGGCCGGCCGGGGCGGCCAGCAGCAGGTCGTGCAGGTTGCGGGCGAACACGGTGATCGCCTCGTCCTCGGCCTTCTCGCGCAGCTCGCCGAGCAGGTCGGTTTCCAGGTGGGTGTAGAGCTTGACCTTCCAGGTCCAGCGCACCACCTCGCCCAGCCACTTGTCGGCGGCGCGGCCGCGCTGTTCGATGCCGAAACGCTCGGCGATCATCAGCTCGCAGGGGTGCAGGGTGCCCGGCGCTTCGTCGCCGACCTTGAGGCTGGCACCGAGGATGCCCTCGTTGCGCCCGCGGAAAATCGCCAGCGCACGGTGCGACGGCACGTTCTTCAGCGGCTCGTCGTGCTCGAAGTAGTCGCTGAACTTGGCGCCTTCGGCCTCCTTGCCGGCGACCACGCGGGCGCTCAGGGTGGCTTCGTTCTTCAGGAAGGAGCGCAGCTTGTCGAGCAGGCTCGCATCTTCTGCAAAACGCTCCATGAGGATGTACTTGGCGCCCTCCAGCACCGCCTTGACGTCGGCGAAGCCCTTCTCGGCATCGACGAAACGGGCGGCCTCGGCCTCCGGGTCCAGCTCGGGGTTGCCGAACAGCGCGTCGGCCAGCTCGCCGAGGCCGGCTTCCAGGGCGATCTGGCCCTTGGTGCGGCGCTTCTGCTTGTAGGGCAAATACAAGTCTTCGAGGCGGGTCTTGGTGTCGGCCTCATCGATCTCGCGCTTCAGCTCGGGGGTCAGCTTGCCCTGCTCCTCGATGCTGGCGAGGATCGCCGCGCGGCGTTCGTCCAGCTCGCGCAGGTAGCGCAGGCGCTCCTCCAGGAGGCGCAGCTGGGTGTCGTCCAGGCTGCCGGTTACCTCTTTCCTATAGCGGGCGATGAAGGGCACGGTGGAGCCTTCGTCGAGCAGCGCCACGGCGGCGGCGACCTGTTGCGGGAGGACGCGCCCACTGGCCAAGGTGGAAAGTTCGGCGGCGATACGCTGGTTGATGCTGTCCATGAAACCTACCTGCAATGGAACGGGAACCGGCCCGGCCGGTGCGAAAGCGCCGCATTATAAACACCGCTTCCCGTGGCCGGCGGGAACTCCATCGGGAAAAATCTGCTAACAATGGCTGACGCGGCAGCCCGCGGCCTTCGGCCATAATGCCGCCACTGTCAAAGGGGAGAATGCATGAGCACTGCCGCTGCGCCGGAAGGCGAAAAGATCCTGATAGTCGACGACGACCCCGGCCTGCGCCGCCTGCTGGAGCGTTTCCTCAGCGAGCAGGGCTACCGCGTGCGTGCGGTGGAGAACGTCGAGCAGATGGACCGCCTGCTGGCGCGCGAGCTGTTCCAGCTGCTGGTGCTCGACCTCATGCTGCCCGGCGAGGACGGCCTGTCCGCCTGCCGCCGCCTGCGCGAGGCGAACAACCAGATGCCGATCATCATGCTCACCGCCAAAGGCGACGAGGCCAGCCGCATCCAGGGCCTGGAAGGCGGCGCCGACGACTACCTGGCCAAGCCGTTCAACCCGCGCGAGCTGCTGGCGCGGATCAAGGCCGTGCTGCGCCGCCAGGCGCCGGTGGTGCCGGGCGCACCGGCCAGCGAGGACGAGACGGTGAGCTTCGGTGACTACCAGCTGTCGCTGGCCACCCGCGAGCTGAGAAAAGGCGAGGAGCTGCACATGCTCACCACCGGCGAATTCGCCGTGCTCAAGGCCCTGGTGCAGCACGCCCGCGAGCCGCTGACCCGCGACAAGCTGATGAACCTGGCCCGCGGCCGCGAGTGGGATGCCCTGGAACGCTCGATCGACGTGCAGATCAGCCGCCTGCGCCGGCTGATCGAGCCGGACCCGTCCAAGCCGCGCTACATCCAGACCGTCTGGGGCGTGGGCTACGTGTTCGTGCCAGACGGCGCCAAGTCGTAGGGCGGGTTAGCCGCGTAGCGGCGTAACCCGCCGTCGATGCCGGAAGGCAGCGCCCAGCCGCCCCGCTGGGGCGGTTGGTGGGTTACGGCCCACGGCCCCACCCTACAGAGTCCGAGCCGATACCCTCGATGAAAACCCCCGTCTGGTTCCCGCAAAGCTTCTTCGCCCGCACCCTGTGGCTGGTGCTGATCGTCGTGCTGTTCTCCAAGGCGCTGACGCTGGTCTACCTGATGATGAACGAGGACGTGCTGGTCGACCGCCAGTACAGCCACGGCGCGGCGCTGACCCTGCGCGCCTACTGGGCCGCCGAGCCGGAAGACCGTGCGCACATCGCCGAGGCGGCGACCCTGACCCGGGTGACGGCCGATCAGGTGCCGCCCACCGAGCAGCACTGGCCCTACTCGGAGATCTTCCAGCGGCAGATGCAGGCCGAGCTGGGCCCGGACACCGAGGTGCGGGTGCGCGTGCAGAGCCCGCCGGCGCTCTGGGTGCGCGCCCCCAGCCTGGGCCCGGACTGGCTCAAGGTGCCGCTCTACCCCCACCCGCTGCGCGGGCAGAAGATCTGGAGCGTGCTCGGCTGGTTCCTCGGCATCGGCCTGCTGTCCACCGCGGCGGCCTGGATCTTCGTGCTCCAGCTCAATGCCCCGCTCAAGCGCCTGGTGTTCGCCGCCCGCCAGTTCGGCCAGGGGCGCAGCGTGCGCCTGCCGGTGAGCGACACGCCGAGCGAGATGACCGAGGTGTACCGCGCCTTCAACCAGATGGCGGAAAACATCGAGCAGGGCGCGCGCGAGCGCGAGCTGATGCTGGCCGGCGTGTCGCACGACCTGCGCACGCCGCTGACGCGCCTGCGCCTGGCGCTGGAGATGCTCGGCGGCGACGCCGAGATGAGCGAGGACATGATCCGCGACATCGAGCACATGGACGCCATCCTCGACCAGTTCCTCGCCTTCATCCGCGACGGCCGCGACGAGACCCCGGAGCCGGTGCTGCTCGACGAGCTGGTGCGCGAGACGGTGGCGCCCTACAACCAGCATGAAGAGCGGGTGCGCCTGTGCCTGGAGCAGGTGCCGCCCTTCCCGCTGCGCCGGGTGTCGATCAAGCGTCTGCTGGTCAACCTGCTGGACAACGCCCTGCGCTACGGCGGGCAGAACGTCGAGGTGGTCACCAGCCTGGCCGGCGACGAGAGCGCGCCCTACGTGGTGCTCAGCGTGCTGGACCGCGGCCCGGGCATCGCCCCGACGGAGATGGGCGAGATCTTCAACCCCTTCATCCGCGGCGACCGCGCCCGCGGCGGCAAGGGCACCGGCCTGGGCCTGGCCATCGTCAAGCGCATCGCCGCCCTGCACGGCGGCAGCGTGGAGCTGCGCAACCGCTCCGGCGGCGGCCTGGAGGCGCGCATCTGCCTGCCGCTGGGCCTGCTGCTGCCGCGCGACGCCAGCTGAGCCCGCTGCCCTAGCGCCTTGATCTATGCTGCCTTAGGGCCCGCTGCCGCTTCGCCGAAACGGCAGCGGGCCCTAGCGATCAGCATGAGGTCAGCATGGCCGTGGATTCCGCGCGACTGCCGAGATGGACCTGGTGGCTGCCACTGCCGCTGCTCCACCTGGGCACCTGGATGTCCCTGTCGACCCAGTTCGTCAGCGGCGCGGCGCTCTGGTACCTGCCGTTCGCCCTCGGTCTGAGCTTCGTCCTCTGGTGGGGGCCGCGGGTGCTGCCGGCGATCTACCTCAACGCCCTGCTCAGCATCCCCCTGTGGGGGCTCGACTGGCGCTGGGCGCCGCTCTACGCCCTGCCGGAAACCCTGTGCATCGGCCTCGCCTGGCTGCTGCTCAAGCAGCGCCGCTGCGACGCCCAGCTGCCGGACGTGCGCAACCTGCTGGCCTTCATCCTGCTCGGTACCCTGCTGCCGGCGCTGCTGGTCGGGCTCTGGGTCCAGGGCAACCTGCAACTGAGCGGCCAGCTGGCCAGCGAGCAGTGGCGGCAGACCGCGCTGACCCTGTGGCTGGCCGACAGCCTGACCGTGCTGGGCACCAGCCTGCCGCTGCTGGTGCTGGCCACCCCAGCGCTGCGCCGGCGCGGCTGGGCCCTGCCGGCGCCGACGGCGAACGGGACGGCGCCGCAGCCGGCCAGGCACCTGCCCTGGTGGCTGGCCGGCGCGCTGCTGTGCGGCATCCCGCTCCTGCTGCTGTGGCTGCCGCTGCTGCTGGTGCTGCCGCTGATCGGCGCGATGATGCTGGCCCTGGCCCTGCTCTGGGGCTTCGGTGGCGCCCTCTGGGGCGCGGCACCGACCAGCCTGGCGGTGCTGGCCATGCCGCTGTTCGGCGGGCTGGTCGGCGTCGACTGGCAAAGCCCGCAGCATCTGGAGATGCACTTCAGCGTGCTGCTGATGATGATCGCCGCCCTGCTGGTCGGGCGCGCCCTCGCCGACCGCCAGGACAGCCTGGCACGCAACGCCGCCATGCAGGAGGAACTGGCCCTGGCCAACCTGGCCCTGCAGGCCTGCCCGCTCGGCGTGTCGATCTCCGACCTGCGCCAGGCGGAGGTGCCGTTCATCTACTGCAACCCGGCCCTGGAGAAGATCAGCGGCTACCCCCGCGAGGAGCTGATCGGTGCGTCCAGCCGCCTGCTGATCGCCAGGGACGAGGCGCAGAGCGGCCTGCTGCGCATCCGCCAGGCCATCGCTCTCGGCCAGGTGCACCGCGAGGTGCTGCGCAACTGGCGCAAGGACGGCCAGCCGTTCCGGAACGAGGTCACGGTGGCGCCCATGCTCGACGAGCAGGGGCGGATCAGCCACGTGGTGGCGCTCAACCACGACGTCAGCGAGCGCGAGCGGCTCGCCGAGGAGCTGGCCCGGCACCGCGAGGAACTCCTGCGCCAGACCCACCTGCTGAGCCAGACCGAGGCGCTGGCCGATATCGGCGGTTGGGTGCTGGAGCTGGCCAGCCAGCGGATGTACTGGACCGAGGGCTGCTTCCGCCTCAACGAGCTGGACCCGGCCGGCGGCGCCCCGGACATGCAGGGCTCGCTGGCGCGCTACGACGAGCCGAGCCGGCAGCGCATGCTCGAGGCCCTGGAGCACATCCTGCGCACCGGCGAGCCCTTCGACCTCGAGGTGCGCCTGCTCGGTGCCCGCGGCACGGCGCGCTGGGTGCGCCTCAAGGGCTTCGCCGAGCGCGACGGCGAGCAGGTGGTGCGCCTGTATGGCGCCATCCAGGACATCAGCGAACGCAAGCGCACCGAGCGGCGCCTGCGCGAACGCGACGAGTGGCTGCGCCTGTTCTTCGAGGCGCCACTGATCGGCATGGCCATGATCAGCCCGCAACGCCAGTGGCTGGAGGTCAATGCCAAGCTGTGCCAGATCCTCGGGCGCACTCGCGAGGAGCTGCGCGCCAGCCGCTGGCTGGAAATCAGCCATGCGGAGGACACGCAGGCGGAAGAAGCGCTGTTCGCCACCATGCAGAGCAGCAGCCGCGACGATTTCGAGCTGGAGAAACGCTTCCTGCGCAAGGACGGCAGCACCGTCTACACCCGCCTCAGCCTGCGCGCGGTGCGCGATCCCGGCGGTCAGCTGGAGGCCTGCCTGACCCTGGTCGAGGACATCACCGCGCGGCGCGAGGCCGAGGCGCGCTACCACACCCTGGTCGAGCACGCGCCCGAGGCCATCCTGCTGTTCAGCCCCGACGGCGGCATCATCGAGGCCAACGCCAATGCCCTGCGCCTGTTCCGCTGCAGCCGCGACGACCTGCTCGGGCGCAAGCCGAGCGAGCTGAGCCCGCCGCGCCAGGCCGACGGCAGCCCCTCCGAGGCCGCCGGGCGGGCCTATGTGGAGCGCGCCATCGCCGGCGAGATGCCGGTGTTCGAGTGGCTGCACCGCGACAGCGCCGGGCGCCTGCTGCCCTGCGAGATCCGCCTGGTGCGCATGCCCGGCGAGCCGCTGCTGCTGCGCGGCAGCGTGATCGACATCTCCGAGCGCCAGCGCTACCAGCGCGAGATCGAGCGCCTGGCCTACAGCGACGAGCTGACCGGCCTGCCCAACCGCCGCCTGCTGCAGGACCGCCTGCAGCACGCCATGGCCCGCGAACGCCGCGAGGGCAACTTCGGCGCCCTGCTGTTCATCGACCTGGACCACTTCAAGACGGTCAACGACAGCCTCGGCCACCCCATCGGCGATGCCCTGCTACGCGAAGTCACCGCGCGCCTGGGGCGCAGCCTGCGCGCCGAGGACACCCTGGCCCGGCTCGGCGGCGACGAATTCGTGGTGCTGCTGGAGAGCCTGGCGGAAACCCCGGCGCAGGCCGCCGAACTGGCCGCCGAGGTGGGCGACAAGCTGCTCGCCAGCCTGCACGGCAGCTTCCATATCCACGGCCACGACCTGGCGGTGAGCGCCAGCATCGGCATCACCCTGCACCCGCTGCAGGACCAGGACGCCGCCGACGTGCTCAAGCAGTCCGACACCGCCATGTACCGGGCCAAGCACGCCGGGCGCAACGCCCTGCACTTCTTCGCCCCGGAGATGCAGGCGGTGATCGACCAGCGCCTGCAGCTGCAGAGCGAACTGCGCCAGGCCATGGCCCGCGAGCAGCTGAGCCTGGTGTTCCAGCCGCAGCTGGCGCTGGCCACCGGGCGGGTGGCCGGCGCCGAGGTGCTGCTGCGCTGGCACCACCCGGAGCGCGGCGACATCCCCCCCGGCCAGTTCATCCCGCTGGCCGAGGAAACCGGGCTGATCCACGAACTCGGCCACTGGGTGCTGGAACAGGCCTGCGCCTACCTGGGCCGCTGGCAGGCGGACTGGCCGCAGCTGGTCCTGGCGGTCAACCTCAGCCCGCGCCAGCTGCGCCAGGGCGACTGCGCCGAGCGCATCGGCGCCTGCCTGCGGCGCAACGGCCTGGTCGCCGGCGCCCTGGAACTGGAGATCACCGAGGGCGTGCTGCTGGAGGACGTCGAGCACTGCATCGCCACCATGCAGGCGCTCAAGGCCCAGGGGGTGCGCTTCGCCATCGACGACTTCGGCACCGGCTATTCCTCGCTGACCTACCTCAAGCGCCTGCCGCTGGACCGCCTGAAGATCGACCGCAGCTTCATCAGCGACCTGGAAGGCGCCGAGGACAGTGGGCGGATGCTGGTCGAGACCATCCTGGTGATCGCCCGCAACCTCGGCCTGGAGTGCGTGGCCGAAGGCATCGAGAACGACTTCCAGCTGGACTGGCTGCGCCAGCAGGGCTGCTCGCTGGGCCAGGGCTACCTGTTCGGCCGGCCGCTGGCCGAGGCCGAGTTCCTGCAGTGGATGGCGCGCCACGCCGGCTAGAAACACAGAGGCCGCCCCATGGGCGGCCTCTGCATCGGCGCTAAAGCACGGAACCGACCCAGGATCTTGCAGGCCGGATCACGGGCAGCTCCTTACTCGCGATAGTCGTCCATCGGCACACAGGCGCAGAACAGGTTGCGGTCGCCGTAGACGTTGTCCACGCGGTTCACCGCCGGCCAGTACTTGTGCGCCAGGGTGTGGGCGGACGGGGTCACCGCCTCGGCGATGCTGTACGGACGATCCCAGGCGCCGGTGACGTCGGCCAGGGTGTGCGGCGCGTTTTTCAGCGGGTTGTTGTCCGCCGGCCACTCGCCGCTGCCGACCTTGGCGATCTCGGCACGGATGCTCAGCATCGCCTCGATGAAGCGGTCCAGCTCTTCCTTCGACTCGCTCTCGGTCGGCTCGATCATCAGCGTGCCCGGCACCGGGAAGCTCATGGTCGGGGCGTGGAAGCCGTAGTCCATCAGGCGCTTGGCCACGTCCTCCTCGCTGATGCCGGTCTCCGCCTTGAGCGGGCGCAGATCGAGGATGCACTCGTGGGCGACGCGGTCGTTGCGGCCGCTGTAGAGCACCGGGAAGGCGCCCTTGAGCTGGCTGGCCAGGTAGTTGGCGTTGAGGATCGCGGTCTCGGTGGCGGTGGCCAGCTGCGGACCCATCATGGCGATGTACATCCAGCTGATCGGCAGGATGCTGGCGCTGCCCCAGGGCGCGGCGCTGACCGCGGTGTTGTGCGGGTTCGGCCCCTGCAGCTCGACCACCGGGTGGTTGGCGACGAAGGGCGCCAGGTGCGCGCGCACGCCGATCGGGCCCATGCCCGGACCGCCACCGCCGTGGGGGATGCAGAAGGTCTTGTGCAGGTTCATGTGCGACACGTCGGCGCCGATGTCGGCCGGACGGGCCAGGCCGACCTGGGCGTTGAGGTTGGCGCCGTCCATGTACACCTGGCCGCCGAAGCTGTGGACCACCTCGCAGATCTCGCGGATGCCTTCCTCGTACACGCCGTGGGTCGAGGGGTAGGTGATCATCAGGCAGGACAGCTTGTCGCCAGCCTCGGCCGCCTTGGCCTTGAGGTCGTCCATGTCGACGTTGCCGGCGGCATCGCACTCGACCACCACCACGCGCATGTTGAGCATCTGCGCCGAGGCCGGGTTGGTGCCGTGGGCCGAGGCCGGGATCAGGCAGATGTCGCGATGGCCTTCGTTGCGGCTCTCGTGGTACTTGCGGATCGCCAGCAGGCCGGCGTACTCGCCCTGGGCGCCGGAGTTGGGCTGCATGCAGATGGCGTCGAAGCCGGTGATGGCACGCAGCCAGGCTTCCAGCTCGTCGATCATCAGCTTGTAGCCGACGGCCTGGTCGGCCGGCACGAAGGGGTGCAGAGCACCGAACTCGGGCCAGGTCACCGGGATCATCTCGCTGGTGGCGTTGAGCTTCATGGTGCAGGAACCGAGCGGGATCATCGCCTGGTTCAGCGCCAGGTCCTTGTTCTCCAGGCGCTTGAGGTAGCGCAGCATGTCGGTTTCGCTATGGTGGCTGTTGAACACCGGGTGGGTCAGGTAGGCCGAGGTGCGGCGCAGCGCGGCCGGGATGCCCTCCGGCACCTCGCCGGCATCCAGGGCGGCGACGGACAGGCCGTGGTCGGCACCGAGGAAGATCGCGAGCAGCTGCTCGACGGTCTGCTCCGAGCAGGTCTCGTCCAGGCTCACGCCCAGCTTGCCGCGGCCGAGGATGCGCAGGTTGATGCGCGCGGCCTTGGCCGACTCGAGGATGGCGGTCTGCATGCCGCCGACATCCAGGGTCAGGGTGTCGAAGAAATGCTGGTTGTCGCGCTGGATGCCCTTCTGCGCCAGGCCGGCGGCCAGCACGGCGGTCAGGCGATGGACGCGCTGGGCGATGCGCTTGAGGCCCTCGGGGCCGTGGTACACGGCGTAGCAGCTGGCCATGTTGGCCAGCAGCACCTGCGAGGTGCAGATGTTCGAATTCGCTTTTTCCCGGCGGATATGCTGCTCGCGGGTCTGCAGGGCCATGCGCAGCGCGGTGTTGCCGCGGGCGTCCTTGGACACGCCGATGATGCGCCCGGGCATGGCGCGCTTGAAGGCGTCGCGGGTGGCGAAGAAGGCCGCGTGCGGGCCGCCGTAGCCCATGGGCACACCGAAACGCTGGGCCGAGCCGAACACCACGTCGGCACCCAGCTCGCCGGGCGGGGTCAGCAGCAGCAGGCTGAGCAGGTCGGCGGCGACGCAGGCCAGGGCGTTCTGCGCATGCAGTTGCTCGATCAGCGGCTTGATGTCGCGGATCTCGCCGTGGGTATCCGGGTACTGCAGCAGGGCGCCGAACACTTCCAGGCCGGCCAGCTCGTCCAGCGCGCCGACCTTGACCTCGATGCCGAAGCCCTCGGCGCGGGTCTGCACCACCGAGATGGTCTGCGGGTGGCAGTTCTCGTCGACGAAGAACAGGTTGCTCTTGCTCTTCGCCACGCGCTTGGCCAGGGCCATGGCCTCGCCGGCGGCGGTGGCCTCGTCGAGCAGCGAGGCGCTGGCCAGGTCGAGGCCGGTCAGGTCGATGGTCAGCTGCTGGAAGTTCAGCAGCGACTCCAGGCGACCCTGGGCGATCTCCGGCTGGTAGGGGGTGTAGGCGGTGTACCAGCCCGGGTTCTCCAGCAGGTTGCGCAGGATCACCGTGGGGGTGATGGTGCCGTGGTAGCCCATGCCGATCAGGCTGGTCCACAGCTGGTTCTGCTCGGCGTAGCCCTTGAGCTTGGCCAGGGCGCCCTGCTCGTCCAGCGCCGCCGGCAGGTCCAGCTCGCGGTTGAGGCGGATGGCCGGCGGCACGGTCTGCACGATCAGCTCTTCGCGGCTGGCCACGCCGAGGGCGTCGAGCATGGCCTGCTCCTCGCGGGCGTCCGGGCCGAGGTGGCGGCGAAGGAAGGCATCGGGCTGTTGCAGTTGATCGAGACGGGACGTCTGGGACATGGCGTGGCTCTCGGAAAATGACAGAGCCTCGACGGATCGAGGCTCGACAGCGGAAATCGTGATTCTCGGCGACAGGCCGCGTGCTAGACGCGGCCGCTCATCTCAGAACCTGTTTACGATCTCGCGAGCTAGAGAAAAGCAAGGCGAAAGTGGCTGAGGAAGCGGAGTTTACACAACGTAAATGAGCATTCCGAAGCCGCTTTCAACGCAGTTTTTCCGACGCGCAGCAGATCGTAAATAGGTTCTTAGGCATCGACGGAGCAGACGGCCTGGTAGCCGGCGGCGTCGAGCAGCGCTTCCAGCTCGGCCGGGTTGCTCGGCTGCAGCTTGAAGAACCAGGCGGCGTAGGGCTCGCCGTTGACCTGCTCGGGGGCGTCGGCCAGGGCCTCGTTGACTGCCAGCACTTCACCGGAGATCGGTGCGTAGATGTCCGAGGCGGCCTTCACCGACTCCACCACGCCAGCTTCCTGGCCGCTGGCCAGCTGCTTGCCGACTTCCGGCAGCTCGACGTAGACCACGTCGCCCAGGGCCTCCTGGGCATGGTCGGTGATGCCCACGGTGACCGAGCCGTCGGCCTCCAGGCGGATCCACTCGTGGCTGGCGACGTAACGCAGGTCGGCGGGAATGTTGCTCATGTCGTACTCCTCGAAATCGCTGGGCGGATCGGCCGCCCGGAAAATTTAGCAGCTGGCGCGGGCTCTGCCTCGCGCCAGGCGAATCAGATGACGGCCTTGCCGTTGCGCACGAAGTTCGCTTGCACGACGCGTACCGGATACCACTTGCCGCGGATCTCCACCTCGGCGCGGTCGCCGGTGGCGGCAGGCACGCGGGCCAGGGCGATGGACTTGTTCAGGGTCGGCGAGAAGCTGCCGCTGGTGATCTCGCCCTCGCCCACGCCTTCCACCCGCACCACCTGGTGGGCGCGCAGCACGCCGCGCTCCTCCAGCACCAGGCCGACCAGCTTGGGCTGGTCGCCGGCGGCGCGCTGGCTCTCCAGGGCGCTGCGGCCGATGAAGTCACGCTCGGCCGGCTCCCAGGCGATGGTCCAGGCCATGTTGGCGGCCAGCGGCGAGGTGTCTTCGTCCATGTCCTGGCCATACAGGTTCATGCCGGCTTCCAGGCGCAGGGTGTCGCGCGCGCCCAGGCCGATCGGGGCAATGCCGGCGCCGACCAGTTCGCTGAGGAAGGCCGGGGCCTCGGCGGCCGGCAGCATGATCTCCAGGCCGTCCTCGCCGGTGTAGCCGGTACGGGCGATGAACCAGTCGCCTTCCGGCAGGCCCTGGAACACCTTGAGTTCGTGGATCAGCGCGGCGCGGGCCGGGGTCACCAGCTCGGCGGTCTTGGCGCGGGCGTTGGGGCCCTGGATGGCGAGCATGGCCAGCTCGGCACGCTCGCTGAGGGTGACCTCGAAGCCGGCGGTGCGCGCCTGCATCCAGGCCAGGTCCTTGTCGCGGGTGGCGGCGTTGACCACCATGCGATAGCCGAAGTCGGTGAGGTAGACGATGAGGTCGTCGATCACCCCGCCGCGCTCGTTGAGCATGCCGCTGTAGAGGGCCTTGCCGGGGGTCTTCAGGCGCTCCACGTCGTTGGCCAGCAGGTGCTGCAGCCAGGCCTTGGCCTGGGCGCCGGTGATGTCCACCACGGTCATGTGGGAAACGTCGAACACGCCGCAGTCGCGGCGTACCTGGTGGTGTTCCTCGACCTGGGAACCGTAGTGCAGCGGCATGTCCCAGCCGCCGAAATCGACCATCTTGGCGCCGAGCGCCAGATGCTGTTCATACAGGGGTGTACGCTGTCCCATGGATAACTCCTTCTGCGGGCCCCCTGCCCTGCCGGTCGGCGGGTGCGGGGTTCATGGACGGCTGCGTAAGCAGGCGCGCATTGTAGCCCCGCCAATGCGACTGGTCACGCCACGAACGGACCAGCCAGTCACAAGTTGTCGCCGTACCCCGTCAATGCCCGGGCTGGCGGGCCGAGCGGCGGATCAGGCCGATCACCGGCAGCAGGCCGACCAGCACCAGGGTCAGCGCCGGCAGCGCGGCGCGCGCCCACTCGCCCTCGCTGGTCATCTCGAAGATGCGTACCGACAGGGTGTCCCAGCCAAAGGGGCGCATCAGCAGGGTGGCCGGCATTTCCTTGAGCACGTCGACGAACACCAGCAGCGCCGCCGACAGTGCCCCTGGCAGCAGCAGCGGCAGGTAGACCCGCAGGAACAGCGCCGGCCCGCCGACGCCGAGGCTGCGCGCGGCCTGCGGCAGCGACGGACGAATGCGCGCCAGGCTGCTTTCCAGCGGGCCGTAGGCCACCGCCATGAAGCGTACCAGGTAGGCCAGCAGCAGGGCGAACAGGCTGCCCAGCAGCAGTGGCTTGCCGGCACCGCCGAGCCAGGCGGACAGCGGTATCACCAGCTCGCGGTCAAACCAGCTGAAGGCCAGCATGATCGCCACCGCCAGCACCGAACCGGGCAGCGCGTAACCCAGGTTGGCGGTGCTGACCAGCGCGCGCATCGGCCGGGTCGGCGCCTGGCGGCGGGCGAAGGCCAGCAGCAGGGCCACGCCCACCGTGAGCAAGGCGGCGCTGGCGCCGAGCCAGAGGGTATGCAGGATCAGGCCGACATAGCGTTCGTCGAGGTCGAAGCGGCCGCGCTGCCAGAACCACACCAGCAGCTGCAGCATGGGCACGACGAAGGCGCAGGCGAACACCAGGCCGCACCAGGCGCTGGCGGCGAAGGCCTGCCAGCCGTGCAGGCGGTACAACGGCTTGCCGCGCGGGCGCTCGCTGGCCGGGCGGCTGGCGCCGCGGGCACGGCGCTCGCCGTAGAGCACCAGCAGCACGGCGAGCAGCAGCAGGCTGGCCAGCTGGGTGGCGCTGGACAGGCTGTAGAAGCTGTACCAGGTCTTGTAGATGGCGGTGGTGAAGGTATCGAAGTTGAACACCGAGACGGCGCCGAAGTCGGCCAGGGTCTCCATGATCGCCAGCGCCAGGCCGGCACCGATGGCCGGCCGCGCCATCGGCAGGGCCACCCGCCAGAACGCCTGCCAGGGCGACAGGCCGAGCACCCGCGCCGCCTCCATCAGGCCCTTGCCCTGGGCCAGGAAGGCGCCGCGGGCAAGCAGGTAGACGTAGGGGTAGAACACCAGCACCAGCACCAGGATCACCCCGCCGCTGGAACGCACCCGCGGGAAGCGAATGCCGCTGCCGAACCACTCACGCGCCAGGCTCTGCAGCGGCCCGGCGAAATCCAGCAGGCCGACGAAGACGAAGGCCAGGACATAGGCGGGAATGGCGAAGGGCAGCATCAGCGCCCAGTCCAGCCAACGCCGCCCGGGAAACTCGCAGAGGCTGGTGAGCCAGGCCAGGCTGACACCGAGCAGCACCACACCGACGCTCACCCCGCTGACCAGCAGCAGGGTGTTGCCCAGCAGGCGCGGCATCTGGGTGGCCCACAGGTGCGCCCAGATCTCGCCATCGACCTCGTGCCAGGACAGCAGCAACACCGACAGCGGCAGCAGCACCAGGGCGGCGATGGCGAACGCGATGGGATACCAGCGGCGCTGTACGGAATGGCTCACGCGGACTCCTGGCAGGCGGAAACGAAACGCCCCGGCCAGGCCGGGGCGTCGAGTATAACGGTGTCGCGTCGCGATTGAGCGACGCGCAAGCCGTCGCGGCTCAGTTCCAGCCGGCGCGGTCCATCAGCTTGGTGGCTTCGGCCTGGCGCTTGCCGGCCACTTCCACCGGCACGCTGTCGGCCTTGAACTCGCCCCAGGCCGCCACTTCCGCGGACGGCTTGACCGCCGGGTTGGCCGGGTACTCCTGGTTGAGGTCGGCGAACAGGTTCTGCGCCTCCGCCGAAGTCATCCACTCCAGCAGCTGCTGGGCGGCCTCGGCATGCGGGGCATGCTTGGTCACGCCGGCACCGGAGAGGTTGACGTGCACGCCACGGTCGGCCTGGTTCGGCCAGAACGGTTTGACCTTGAGCGCCGGGTTCTGCTTGGCCAGGCGGCCATAGTAATAGGTGTTGGTGATGCCCACGTCGCACTGGCCGGCGTCGATGGCCTGCAGCAGGGCGGTGTCGTCGGCGAACACGTCGGTGGCCAGGTTGTTCACCCAGCCCTTGATGATCTCCTCGGTCTTGGCCTCGCCATGGGCCTCGATCAGGGTGGCGGTCAGCGACTGGTTGTAGACCTTCTTGCTGGTGCGCAGGCACAGGCGACCTTCCCAGTTCTTGTCGGCCAGGGCCTCGTAGGTCGACAGCTCCTGCGGCTTCACCCGCTCGGTGGAGTAGAAGATGGTCCGCGCGCGCAGCGACAGGCCGGTCCAGGCACCGCTGCTGGCGCGGTACTGGGCGGGAATGTTGGCCTCGATGACCGGGGACTTGAGCGGCTTGAGCACGCCTTCCTGCTCGGCCTGCCAGAGGTTGCCGGCGTCGACGGTGATCAGCAGGTCGGCCGGGGTGTTCTCGCCTTCGGCCTTGAGGCGCGCCAGCAGCGGGGCTTCCTTGTCGGTGATGAACTTGATCGGGGTACCGGTCTTGGCGGTGTAGGCGTCGAACACCGGCTTGATCAGTTCGTCGATACGCGCGGTGTAGACCACGATCTCATCGGCGGCCTGGGCGGTGCCGGCCAGGGCGGAGAGGGCCAGAGTGGCCAGGAAACCGGAGCGGAGCTGCATGGGTGCTGCCTCTTGTTGTTTCGAAAGAGGCTGAATGGTAGTGAATGCTATTTAGCTTATCAACGTGACTTTAGGCCGCAGCGTTACCGGGTGTTGCCCGCCCCCGCCTCAGGCCTGGGCCAGCGCGGGCAGGTCGCCGACCAGGCCGAGGGCGCGGCGGACGAACAGGGCCTTGGCGTCCGGCAGCTCATCGACCCAGTTGAGGCCGCTGTTGCGCAGCAGGCGGATCGGCAGCGGGTCGGCCTGGAACAGGCGCTCGAAACCCTCCATGGCCGCCATCATCGCCAGGTTATGCGGCATGCGCCGGCGCTCGTAGCGGCTGAGCACGCGCACGTCATTGGCCTGCTCGCCGCGCTGCAGCGCATGCTGCAGCACCTCGGCCAGCACCGCGGCGTCGAGGAAGCCGAGGTTGACCCCCTGCCCCGCCAGCGGGTGGATGCTGTGGGCGGCGTCGCCGATCAGCGCCAGGCCGCTCTCCACGTAGCGCTTGGCGTGACGCTGGCGCAGCGGGATGCACAGGCGCGGGTCGGCCCCCGTGACCTGGCCCAGGCGCCATTCGAAGGCCTTGCCCAGTTCGTGGCGGAAGGCCTCGTCGTCCAGCGCCATCAGGCGCTCGGCCTCGGCCGGCACGGTCGACCAGACGATCGAGCACCAGTGCTGGTCGCCCTGGCGCGCCAGCGGCAGGAAAGCCAGCGGACCGTCGTCGGTGAAGCGCTGCCAGGCGGTTTCCTGGTGCGGACGCTCGCAGCGCACGCTGGTGACGATGGCGTGGTGCAGGTAATCCCACTCGCGGGTGGCGCAACCGGCCAGGCGGCGCACCGCCGAGTTGGCGCCGTCGGCGGCCACCAGCAGCGGCGCGCGCAGCTCGCGGCCGTCGGCCAGGGTCAGCAGCCAGCCATCGCCGGAGCGGCGCAGCTGCTCCAGACGGGCACTGCCGAGCAGGCCGATCTGGCTGTCATGCAGGCGATCGAGCAGGGCATCCTGGACCACGCGATTCTCGACGATATGGCCGAGCACCTCGGCATGCACGCTGGCGGCGGCGAAATGCACGCTGCCGGTGCCGGAGCCGTCCCACACGCGCATGTCGCGATAGGGCGAGACGCGCCGCGCGGCAATGCCCTCCCACACGCCGAGACGCTCGAGGATGCGCTGGCTGGCGGCGGACAGCGCGCTGACCCGCGGCTCGAAAGCGCCCTCGGCAGCGAAGGGTTTGACGCTGAGCGGGCCGCCGTCGACCACCAGGATCTCCAGGCCGCTGTGCTCCAGGGCCAGGGCCAGGGCGCTGCCGACCATGCCGGAGCCAACGATGATCAGGTCCGCTTGCATGCTGTTTCCTTAGGCTGTCTGCCGCGCACGCGGCTTGAGGCGGATGTACAGGGTCTTGTGCACGATGGCGACCAGGGTGCCCTCGTCGTCACGCACCTCCACCCGCAGCTCGGGCAGGTACTTGTCGCCGCCCGCGGTGTGCTGGCGAATCTGCGCCAGCAGCCCGTCGTCGATGCGGAACTCGGCATGCACCGGGCCCTTGCCGGGGCTGATGAAGTCGATGCTGGCGGCCTTGTCCCAGACGATGTAGTCGCGCCCCAGCAGCTGCATCAGCATGAGCATGAAAAAGGGGTCGGTCATGCTGTACAGCGAGCCACCGAACTGGGTGCGCACATAGTTGCGGTTGTACCAGCCGAGGCCCATGCGCACCCGCACGCGGCGAAAGTCCGGGCTGATCTCGCGCACGCGGATGCCGGCACCGAGGTAGGGCGGATAGAGGTTCAGGCCCAGGCGCAGCAGGCGGGACATGCGGGCAAGCTTGCGCTCAGTCATAGGCTGCGGGTGCCCAGGCCCATGGCCTGGCGGGCGAACCAGCGCTTGGCCGGCGGCAGCAGGTCGAGGCCGAGCAGGCCGAGGGTGCGCCCGGCCACCAGCAGCGACTCGTCGCGGCCGAACAGGCGGGTGACACGGTCGGAGAAGCCGACGGTCATCGCCTGGTCCTGGCTCTGCCGCTGCAGGTAGTGCTGCAGGGTGGCGAAGTCGCCAGGCACCTGCGGCCCGGCCAGCAGGCACTCGGCCAGGGTCTGGGCATCGCGCAGCGACAGGTTGAAGCCCTGCCCGGCCACCGGGTGCAGGCTGTGTGCGGCATTGCCCAGCAGCACCAGGTGCGGGCGCACCTGTTCGGCGGCCTCGACCAGCGCCAGCGGGTACAGGTGCCGCGCGCCGACCTGGCGCAGGCTGCCCAGGCGATAGCCGAAGGCCTGCTGCAGCTCGCCGAGGAAGGCGCGCTCGGGCAACTGCTGCAGGCGCTCGGCATCCACCGGCGGGCGGGTCCAGACCAGCGCGCAGCGGTTGTCGGACAGCGGCAGCAGGGCCAGCGGCCCCTGCTCGGTGAAGCGTTCGAAGGCCTGGCCGCCATGCGGCTCGGCGGGGGTGACGTTGGCGATCAGCGCGCACTGGTCGTAGGGCGTGTGGCGCACGGCGATGCCCAGCTGCTCGCGCAGGCCGGAACGGCCGCCATCGGCCAGCACCGCGAGGTCGCAGTCGAGGCTGGTGTCGTCGTTCAGGTGCAGGCGGTAACCGTCGCCCAGCGCCTCCAGGCGGACGACTTCCGCCGGGCAGCGCCATTCGACCACCGCCGGGTCCAGCGCCTTCCACAGGCAGTGGCCCATCCAGGCGTTCTCCAGCACGTAGCCGAGCGCCGGCACGCCTTCGTCCGCCGCACTCAGGCGGGTGGCGCCGAAACGGCCCTGGTCGGACACCTGGATCTGCGTGATGGCCTCGGCGCGCTCGGCCAGCTGCGGCCACACACCCAGGCGCTCGAAGATCAGCCGACTGCCCTGCGACAGCGCGCTGGAGCGGGCGTCGTAGCTCGGCTGGTAGTCGTTGCCGGGAGCGAAGGGCTCGACCAGCAGGATGCGCCAGCCGCGCGCCCGCGCGCCGGCCTGCAGGGTCAGGGCCAGGCTCGCCCCGACCAGGCCGCCACCGATGATCGCCAGCTGCACGCGGCTCATGACTCAGGCCGCCTGTTCACGCGCGGCGGCCATCAGCGCCTCGATCTCGGCCACGGTCTTGGGCACGCCGCCGGTGATGATCTCGCAGCCGGTCTTGGTCACCAGCACGTCGTCCTCGATGCGCACACCGATGCCGCGCCACTTCTTGGCGACCTTGTCGTTGTCCACGGCGATGTAGATGCCCGGCTCGACCGTCATCGCCATGCCCGGCTCGAGCACGCGCCACTCGCCGCAGACCTTGTAGTCGCCGACGTCGTGCACGTCCATGCCCAGCCAGTGGCCGGCGCGGTGCATGTAGAAGGACTTGTAGGCCTCGGCGGCGATCAGCTCGTCGACCGCGCCTTCGAGCAGGCCCAGCTCGACCAGGCCGGCGGTGATCACCCGCACGGTGGCCTCGTGCGCCTCGTTCCAGTGCTTGCCCGGGGCGATTTCCTTGAAGGCGGCCTCCTGGGCGGCCAGCACCAGCTCATAGATGGCCTTCTGCTCGAGCGAGAACTTGCCGCTGACCGGGAAGGTGCGGGTGATGTCGCTGGCGTAGCAGTCGATCTCGCAGCCGGCGTCGATCAGCACCAGGTCGCCGTCGCGCAGCAGTGCATCGTTCTCGCGGTAGTGCAGGATGCAGGCGTTCTTGCCAGCGGCGACGATCGAGCCGTAGGCCGGCATCTTCGCCCCGCCCTTGCGGAACTCGTAGTCCAGCTCGGCTTCCAGGTGGTACTCGTAGAGGCCGGCGCGACTGACCTGCATGGCGCGCACGTGGGCGCGCGCACTGATCTCGGCGGCCTCGCGCATGACCTTGGCCTCGGCCGCGCTTTTGTACAGGCGCATGTCGTGCAGCAGGTGGTCGAGGGCGACGAATTCGTTGGGCGGGGTGGCGCCCTGGCGGGCCTTGGAGCGGATCACGTTGATCCACTCCATCAGCCGGTGATCGAACTTCTCGTTGGTGCCGATCGCGTAGTAGACCCGCTCGCGGCCCTCGATCAGGCCGGGCAGGATGTCGTCGATATCGCCGATGGGGAAGGCATCGTCGGCGCCGTACTGCGCCACCGCGCCGTCCTGGCCGGCGCGCAGGCCGTCCCACAGCTCGCGCTCGGGGTCGCGCTCGCGGCAGAACAGCACATACTCGCCGTGCTCGCGGCCGGGGATCAGCACCATCACCGCCTCCGGCTCGGGAAAGCCGGTGAGGTACTGGAAGTCGCTGTCCTGGCGGTAGACATGCTCGACGTCGCGGTTGCGGATGTAGACCGGCGCCGCCGGCAGGATGGCGATGCTGTTGGGCTCCATCTGCTCCATCAGCGCTTTGCGCCGGCGGGCATATTCTGCGCGGGGGATGCTGACCATGGGCTCGACCTTAATGCAGGGAAGGTTTCGGGGCCGGCGCGGCGGGCTTGGCGCACTCGGCGAACAGCAGCAGCGGCGCGACGCGCAGGTACTCCATCACCTCCATGTAGTCGCTCTCACCATCTTCGGACTCCTCCAGGCCGCTCTGCACCTGGGCGATGGCGGAGAGGTCCTGCAGCACTTCCATGGCCTCGGCACTCAGCGCGGCATTGCCGACCACCATGCCGAAGCCGTCGAGGAAGCCCTGGCACCACTGGCCGAGGGCCTTGGCCCGTTCGGCCAGCGGCGCGTCGTCGGCGGGCAGCAGCAGGACCAGGGTGACGTCGCTGCCGGACAGCTCGCCCTTGACCATCTCCTGCAGGCCGATCAGGGCCTGGCGCACGTTGTCGGCCGGCTCGCCACCGAGCAGTTCGCCGGCGTCGGCGATCCAGGGCTCGACCTCGAAGCCGGCGCCGGCGCAGCTGCGACCGAGCAGCAGACCGTGCAGTTCGGCGGGGGAAACGGGTTTGCCGGTGCTCGCCAGCAGGGCGGCGAAGGCGGCGTAGGGGGAATTTGAAGTGGACATGGCAACTAGGCGCTGAACCGCGCGATCTCTAGAATGGAGGCTTCGTATCCTAGCACCGGCGGGCGCGGCCAGGCCATCGACGCCGCCGTCGCACCCCCGCCGCGCATCCTTTATAGTGCAGCCACTCACAGCCCTGGTAGAGCCCATGGAAGACGCCGAACTGCAAGCCCTCACGCGCAAGCTGGAACTGCTGATCCAGCGTGTCGAGCAGCTCAAGTCGCAGAACCGTGCCCTGCTGGCCAGCGAGAAGGCCTGGCGCGAGGAACGCGCCCATCTGATCGAAAAGAACGAAATGGCCCGGCTCAAGGTCGAAGCGATGATTTCGCGCCTGAAGGCCCTGGAGCAGGACTCATGACCCAGCCGAACACCGTCACCGTACACATCCTCGACAAGGAATACTGCATCGCCTGCCCGGCGGACGAGCGCGCCAACCTGGAGAGCGCCGCCCGCTACCTGGACGGCAAGATGCGCGAGATCCGCTCCGGCGGCAAAGTCATAGGCGCCGACCGCATCGCGGTGATGGCCGCGCTGAACATCACCCACGACCTGCTGCACAAGCAGCAGCGCCTGGACCAGGAAGCCAGCGCCACCCGCGACAAGGTGCGCGACCTGCTGGACCGGGTCGACAGCGCCCTGGCCACCGATCCGGATGGCCAACTGCTCTGAGCCGCAAGCGGCGCGATGGGGTATACTGCGCGCCAGCTCCCTGGAGTGTTGGCCAGTCGGTGATGTCCCTGAGCCGATACGCACAACCTCGGGGGTTGCCAGTGGGGCCGGTGTGCATGTCCGCCTGACGGAAAGCCTTAACGCCCTCTGCAACCTCCACCTTGAACTTTCGGGTTCAAGGGCTAACCCGACAGCGGCACAACCGGGGAGTCCCGAATTCCATGATCCTGGCCGGTGATCTTTCCCGCGCGGCCCTGCGCCGCCAACTGCGCCAGGCCCGCCGCCAGCTCTCTCCCCTGCAACAGCAGCGCGCCGCCTGGGCGCTGTACCGCCAGCTGGCGCAGCATCCGCTGTTCCGTCGCGCCCGCCACATCGCCCTGTACCTGCCCAACGACGGCGAGATCGACCCGCGCCTATTGCTGCGCGCGGCGCAACGGCGCGGCAAGGCCACCTACCTGCCGGTGCTCAAGCGCTGGCCGCGCGAGCGCATGAGCTTCCAGCGGGTCAGGGCTGGCGAACACCTGCAGCGCAATCGCTTCCGTATCGAGGAGCCGTCGCCGCGGCCTGCCCGCCAGCGCCAGGTCTGGAGCCTGGACCTGGTGCTGCTGCCGCTGGTGGGTTTCGACGAACAGGGTGGGCGCCTGGGCATGGGCGGCGGTTTCTACGACCGCAGCCTGGCCTACCGGCGATTGCGCAAAAATTGGCACAAGCCGACGCTACTGGGCCTGGCCCATGAGTGTCAGAAGGTGGATCGGCTGGCGCTGGCCAGCTGGGACGTACGCCTGCAGGGCGTGGTGACGGATCGGCGCTGGTACGCCTGAAGCGGAACGAAGGCGCCGCGTTCTCTGCGGCGTTCGTCGACTGCGGTTACTGCTCGGCCTGGTTGGCGCTAAGGCTTTCCTGGCGGTCCCAGAGACTCTGGGTGTAACCCGTGGTAACCATGCCCAGACTGAAGATGATGACCAGTACCCAAAGCATGTCGGGCTTGCGTTTCATCGAGTTGCCTCCCCCTTTTCGGCACACTGCTGCGTTTGACCGGTAGTGGTGTTTTTATAGGCCCTGAAAGGCGCCAGCCAGCTTGGGACAATGCACACTGCCATGCAGTGAAACCCCTCTCAGTTCTGGCGCCAGACGACCGTCGAATACGGGAACGATTTGCAGTTCCAGCGCAAAGACCGGCAAACAGGAGCAAAGTTCATGCCTTTTTGGTTGATGAAGTCGGAACCCGACGAACTGTCCATCCACGACCTGCAGCGCCTCGGCCGCGCGCGCTGGGATGGCGTGCGCAACTACCAGGCGCGCAACTTCCTGCGCGCCATGCAGCCGGGCGAGCTGTTCTTCTTCTACCACTCCAGCTGCCCGCAACCCGGGATCGCCGGCATCGGCCGCATCGCCGGGCCGACCTACCCCGACCCCACCGCCCTGGACCCCGCCAGCCACTACTTCGATGCCAAGGCCAGCGCCGAGAAGAATCCCTGGAGCGCGCTGGACGTGGAGTTCGTCGAGGCCTTCGCCGAGGTGCTGCCGCTGCCGCGATTGAAGAACAATCCGGCGCTGGCCGAACTGGCCCTGGTGCAGCGCGGCAGCCGCCTGTCGGTGATGCCGGTGGGCGCGGCCGAGTGGGCGGCGATCCTCGCCATGCGTTGAGTCGCCAGTGGCGCTGTGCTATGACCAGTGCATAGCCTGCGGAGCCGATCATGCGCGCACAAACCCTCTGGCCTGCGCGCCTGGCGCTGGCCCTCCTGCTACTGGTGCTGGTGGCCGCCAGCCTGACGCTCTGGCAGCAGCTGGAGCGCGACCAGCAGGCGCGCCTGGACGAGCGCGTCGCCTACCAGGCCCGCAGCCTGGCGCGCCAGCTGGAGAGCACCCTGTACACCGAGGTGGAAAGCCTGGGCCGCATCGCCCGGCTGTGGAACAACCTGGGGCGGCTGTCGCGCGGCGCCTGGGACACCGAGGTCCTGCTGGCCCTGAGCGACTTCCCCGCCTACCAGTCGATACAGTGGGTCGACGCCGACCTGCGCATGCGCTGGCTGCTGCCGCTGCAGGGCAACGAGGCGGCCATGCACTTTCGCCTGAGCGCAGACCACCCCAACCACCCACTGGCCATGCAGGCCCGCGACAGCGGCGAGCAGCGCTTCTCCAACAGCTTCCAGCTGGTCCAGGGCGGGCGCGGCTTCGTCCTCTACACCCCGCTGTACCTGCAGGACAACCGCGGTCAGCGCGAATTCGACGGCTTCCTCCAGGGCGTGTTCCGCGTCGAACCGCTGATGGACCAGCTGCTCGCCCAACTCGACGACGACAGTTTCAGCGTGCGCCTGCTGGAAGAAGGCCGCAGCCTGTATAGCCGCGAGTACCCCGACACCCTGCCGGGCATGGCCCGCGAAGTACCGCTGCAGCTGCTCAACAACGACGCTTTCAGCCTGCAGCTGAGCCCCACCGAGACGCTCCTGCGCCAGCTGGAAACCCCGCTGCCGCAGGTGGTGCTGGGCGCGGGCCTGGCGATCAGCCTGCTGCTGACCGCGGCGTTCGGCCTGGCCCTGGAAAACGCCCGCCGCGCCGGTGCCCTGCAACAGGCCAACCGGCGCCTGCATGTGGAGGCCACGCGCCGCGCGGCGACCGAGAGCAGCCTGCGCGACAGCCGCGAGCGCCTGCAGCTGGTGCTCGACCTGACCGACTCCAGTCACGACAGCCTGTTCATCTTCGATACCCGCAGCCGCGAACTGCTGCACATGAACCAGGCGACCTACGCCGGCCTGGGCTACCGCCCGGAACAGTTCGCCCAGCTGCTGCGCGACGAGCCGGAGAAGCTGCTGCCCGGCTTTCATGCCTGGCTGGAGCTGGCGCGCCAGGCCCAGCGCGACAACCAGTCGCGGATCTTCCAGCGCGAGCTGATCCGCCGCGACGGCAGCCGCCAGCCGGCCGAGATCAACACCCAGCTGGTGCAACAGGGCGAACGCGAGTACCTGATCGCCGTGTCGCGCGACAACAGCGAGCGCCTGGAACTGGAGGCGCGCCTGCAGCGCCTGTCGCAGCTGGACGGGCTGACAGGGCTGTACAACCGGCGCTTCTTCGACCAGCAGCTGCACAGCGAATGGCGGCGCCTGCGCCGGATCGGCGCGCCGCTGGCCCTGCTGATGCTGGATATCGACTATTTCAAGGCCTACAACGACAGCCTCGGCCACCTGGCCGGCGACGACGCCCTGCGCCAGGTCGCGGCCGCGCTGCAGGACAGCCTGCAGCGCGAGGGCGACGTGGTCTGCCGCTACGGCGGCGAGGAGTTCGCCATCATCCTCGCCAACACCGGCCTGGAGGGCGGCGAGCATGTGGCGGCAAGGGTCCACGAGCTGGTCGCCAGCCTCGGCATCGCCCATCCCGCCAGCCCCGAGGGCCGCCTGACCCTGAGCATCGGCCTGGCGGTGGCCGAGCCGGTCGCCGAGGAGCTGCATGCCGGCCTGGTGGCACGCAGCGACCAGGCGCTGTACCGGGCCAAGCGCGAGGGGCGCAACCGCACCTGCGTGTGGAGCGCCCATGACGTGAAGCTCGACCCGCCCGCTTGACCTGCATCAAACCGCGTGAGCGACGAACGGCAGAAAATGGAAGCCTGCTAACCATTGCCCCGAGCGGGGCGCAGAAGGGAAGCCCTGATGATGAACGCGCAACGCCCCCTGCCCTACCTGATCGCCGCCGGCCTCGCCCTGCTGGCGGCGGCCGCCTGGTGGCAGCTGCGCCCGGCCGGGCTGGGCGAAGGCTTCGCCAGCGGCAACGGGCGTATCGAGGCCACCGAGGTGGATGTCGCCACCAAGCTGGCCGGGCGCATCGCCAGCATCGCCGTGGACGAGGGCGACTTCGTCCAGCCCGGCCAGCTGCTCGCGCAGATGGACACCCAGGTGCTCGACGCCCAGCTGGGCCAGGCCCGCGCCCAGCTCAAGCAGGCCGAGAATGGCGAAGTCACCGCCGCCAGCCAGATCACCCTGCGCGAGAGCGAGAAACTCGCCGCCGAGGCCGTGGTGCGCCAGCGCCAGGCCGAACTGGAGGCCGCCCGCAAGCGCCACACCCGCAGCGCCAAGCTGGTCGAGCGCAACGCCCTGGCGCAGCAGCAGCTGGATGACGACCTGGCCCGCCTGCAGAGCGCCGAGGCCGCGCTGGCGGCAGCGCGTGCCCAGGTCAGCTCGGCCGCGGCCGGCATCGCCGCCGCGCAGTCGCAGGCGATCGAGGCACAGTCCGCCAGCGAAGCGGCACGCGCCATGGTCGCGCGCCTGCAGGCGGACATCGACGACAGCCAGCTCAAGGTGCCGCGCGCCGGGCGCGTGCAGTACCGCGTGACCCAGCCGGGCGAAGTGCTTGGCGCCGGCGGCAAGGTGCTCAACCTGGTCGACCTCACCGACGTCTACATGACCTTCTTCCTGCCCGAGCGCCAGGCCGGCCGCGTGGCCCTCGGCAGCGAAGTACGCCTGGTGATCGATGCCGCGCCGCAGTATGTGATTCCGGCCAAGGTCAGCTACGTGGCCAGCGTCGCCCAGTTCACCCCGAAGACCGTGGAAACCGCCAGCGAGCGCGAGAAGCTGATGTTCCGGGTCAAGGCGCGCATCGATCCCGAGCTGCTGAGCAAGCACCTGCAGCAGGTGAAGACTGGCGTGCCCGGCATGGCCTACCTGCGCCTCGATCCCGAGGCCGAGTGGCCGGCACACCTGGCGATCAAGGTTCCGCAATGAACCCGGCGGTCGCCCGCCTCAGCGGCGCCGGCCTGCGCTATGGCGCGACCCGCGCCCTCGAGGCCATCGACCTGAGCCTGCCGGCGCAGAAGATGGTCGGCCTGATCGGCCCGGACGGCGTCGGCAAGTCCAGCCTGCTGGCGCTGATCGCCGGTGCGCGCCAGATCCAGACCGGCAGCGTCGAGGTACTCGACGGCGATATGGCCGATGCCCGCCACCGCCGCCGCGTCTGCCCGCATATCGCCTACATGCCGCAGGGCCTGGGCAAGAACCTCTACCCCACGCTGTCGGTATTCGAGAACCTCGACTTCTTCGGCCGCCTGTTCGGCCAGGACGCCGCCGAGCGCGAGCGGCGCATCGACGACCTGCTGCGCAGCACCGGCCTGTCGGCGTTCCGCGAACGCCCGGCGGGCAAGCTGTCCGGCGGCATGAAACAGAAACTCGGGCTGTGCTGCGCGCTGATCCACGACCCCGACCTGCTGATCCTCGACGAGCCGACCACCGGCGTCGACCCGCTGTCGCGCAACCAGTTCTGGGAGCTGATCGCGCGCATCCGCGCGCAGCGCCCGCAGATGAGCGTGCTGGTGGCCACCGCCTACATGGAGGAGGCCGAGCGCTTCGACCACCTGGTGGCGATGGACGCCGGTCGCGTACTGGCCGAAGGCAGCCCGGCCGAGCTGCGCAGGCGTACCGGCTGCGCCAGCCTGGAGCAGGCCTTCATTGCCCTGCTGCCGGAGGAAAAGCGCCGCGGCCACCGCGAGGTGGTGATCCAGCCGCTACAGGACAACAGCGAGATCGCCATCGAGGCCAAGGGCCTGACCATGCGCTTCGGCGACTTCGTCGCGGTCGACGCGGTGTCGTTCCGCATCCGCCGCGGCGAGATCTTCGGCTTCCTCGGCTCCAACGGCTGCGGCAAGAGCACCACCATGAAGATGCTCACCGGCCTGCTGCCCGCTTCCGAAGGCGAGGCCCTGCTGTTCGGCCAGACGGTGGACCCGCACGACATGGCCACGCGCCGGCGGGTCGGCTACATGTCTCAGGCCTTCTCCCTCTACAGCGAGCTGACGGTACGCCAGAACCTGGTACTGCACGCCCGCCTGTTCCACGTGCCGGCCGCGCAGATCGATGATCGCGTCGCCGCGATGGCGCGCCGCTTCGACCTCGGCGCGGTCATGGACATGCTCCCCGAGCGCCTGCCGCTGGGCATTCGCCAACGCCTGTCGCTGGCCGTCGCGGTGATCCACCAGCCGGAGATCCTGATCCTCGACGAGCCCACCTCGGGCGTCGACCCGGTGGCGCGCGACGGCTTCTGGCAGCTGATGCTCGACCTGTCGCGCCAGGACGGCGTGACCATCTTCATCTCCACCCACTTCATGAACGAGGCGCAGCGCTGCGACCGCATCTCGCTGATGCACGCCGGCACGGTGCTGGACAGCGACACGCCGCAGGGGCTGATGGCCAAGCGCGGGCTGGACAGCCTGGAAGCCACCTTCATCGCCTACCTGCAGGAGGCGGTCGGCGAGCAACCCGCCAACAGCGCGCCGCCGCTGCAACAGGCGCCAGCCCCGCAGCGCCAGCGCTTCAGCCTGCGCCGCCTGTTCAGCTACGCCCGCCGCGAGGCGCTGGAACTGCGCCGCGACCCGATCCGCGGCGGCATGGCCCTGCTCGGTACGGTATTGCTGCTGTTCATCATCGGTTACGGCATCAGCCTGGACGTCGAGGACCTGACCTTCGCCGTGCTCGACCGCGACCAGACCACCACCAGCCAGGAGTACCACCGCAACCTCTCCGGCTCGCGCTACTTCCTCGAGAAGCCGGCGCTGCGCGATTACGCCGAGCTGGAGCGGCGCCTGCGCGACGGCGACATCAGCCTGGCGGTGGAGATCCCGCCGCACTTCGGTCGCGACCTCAAGCGTGGCGCCAGCCCGCAGATCGGCATGTGGATCGACGGCGCCATGCCGACCCGCGCCGAGACCATCAAGGGCTACGTCGCCGGCCTGCACCAGCACTACCTGGCCGAGCTGGCCCGACGCTCGCCGCAGCCGCAGGCCGCCAACGCCGCCGAGCTGGAGGTGCGCTATCGCTACAACCCCGACGTGGAGAGCCTCAAGGCCATGGTGCCGGCGGTGATCCCGCTGCTGCTGATGCTGATCCCGGCCATGCTCACGGCCCTCGGCGTGGTGCGCGAGAAGGAGCTGGGCTCGATCATCAACCTCTACGTCACTCCGGTCACGCGCCTGGAGTTCCTCATCGGCAAGCAGCTGCCCTACATCGCCCTCGGCCTGTTCAACTGCGCCCTGCTGGTGTTGCTGGCGGTGACGGTGTTCGACGTGCCGCTGAAGGGCAGCCCGTTCACCCTCGGCCTCGGCGCGCTGCTCTACGTCGCCTGCGCCACCGGCCTGGGCCTGCTGATGTCGACCTTCACCAACAGCCAGATCGCCGCCGTGTTCGGCACCGCCATCGCCACCCTGCTGCCGGCCATCCAGTTCTCCGGGCTGATCTACCCGGTCGCCTCGCTGGAAGGCTTCGGCGCCCTGGTCGGCCAGCTGTATCCCACCTCGCAGTTCCTGGTGATCAGCCGCGGCGTGTTCTCCAAGGCACTGGAGCTGCGCGACCTGCTCGGCTACTTCGTCGCCCTGGCGCTGACCGTGCCGCTGCTGACCCTGCTCAGCGCCAGCCTGCTGCGCAAACAGGAGCTGTGATGGAACGCCTGGCCAACATCTTCCACCTCGGCATCAAGGAGCTGCGCAGCCTGCAGCATGACCTGGCGCTGGTGCTGCTGATCCTCTGGGCCTTCAGCCTGGGCGTGTACTCCTCGGCCACCAGCATGCCGGAGAGCCTGCACAACGCTGCCATCGCCGTGGTCGACGAAGACCAGTCGCAGCTCTCCGAGCGCCTGATCCAGGCCTTCCAGGCACCCTACTTCCGCACCCCGGAACGCATCGACCTGAGCCAGATGGACCAGGGTATGGACTCCGGGCGCTACACCTTCACCCTCAATATCCCGCCCAACTTCCAGCGCGACGTGCTGGCCGGGCGCAGCCCGGCGATCCAGCTCAACGTCGATGCCACTCAGGTGAGCATGGCCTTCACCGGCGCCGGCTACATCCAGAGCATCGGCTCCAGCGAAGTGGCCGAGTTCGTCCGCCGCTACCGTGGCGACCTGCCGCAGGCGGCGGAGCTGGCGGTGCGCGTGCAGTTCAACCCGAACCTGACGCGCAGCTGGTTCGGTTCGGTGATGGAGGTGATCAACCAGATCACCATGCTGTCGATCATCCTCACCGGCGCCGCGCTGATCCGCGAACGCGAGCACGGCACCGTGGAGCACCTGCTGGTGATGCCGGTGACGCCGCTGGAGATCATGCTGGCCAAGGTCTGGTCGATGGGCCTGGTGGTGCTGACGGCGGCAGCGCTGTCACTGCTGCTGGTGGTGCAGGGCTGGCTGCAGGTGCCGATCGAAGGCTCGCTGGCGCTGTTCCTCGGCGGCGCGGCGCTGCACCTGTTCGCCACCACCTCGATGGGCATCTTCTTCGGCACCGTGGCGCGCTCGATGCCGCAGCTGGGCCTGCTGATCATCCTGGTGCTGCTGCCGCTGCAGATCCTCTCCGGCGGCACCACGCCGCGCGAGAGCATGCCGGAGCTGGTGCAGCAGATCATGCTGGCGGCGCCGACCACCCACTTCGTCGACCTGGCCCAGGCCATCCTCTACCGCGGCGCCGGGCTGCCCATCGTCTGGCCGCAGCTGCTGGCCATCGCCGGCATCGGCACGCTGTTCTTCGCGGGAGCCATGCTGCGCTTTCGCAAGGCCCTGGCGCAGATGGCCTGAGGCGCGATCACGGGCGAAAGACAAAAGCCCGGGTCGCCTGCCAGCGATCCGGGCTCGGGAGATTCGGAACCTGACGGGTTACTGGATGATCAGGTTGTTGAAAAGAAGGTCCTCGACGATCGGCTGACCCTCTTCCTGAGTCAGCACTTCCTGCACCTGCTTGAGCGCTTCCTGGCGCAGGGTCTCCTTGGCGTTCTCGTCGGCCATGTTGGCCTCGGTCTGCTGAGAGAACAGCATCACCAGCTGGTTGCGGATCAGCGGCTCATGGTGCTCGACCTTCTCCTCGGCCTCGCTGCCGGTGACGCGCAGGGCGATATCGGCCTTGTAGAACTTCAGCTTGGGCCCGGCGCCGAAGTTGCCGACCAGGGCCGGCACCAGGCTGTAGTAGGCGACCTTGGGCGCGGCGTTCTCTTCCTCGCCACCACCGCTGGCCAG
Organism: Pseudomonadaceae bacterium; assembly: GCA_033838285.1. Taxonomy (GTDB): domain Bacteria; phylum Pseudomonadota; class Gammaproteobacteria; order Pseudomonadales; family Pseudomonadaceae; genus Aquipseudomonas. The sequence continues at coordinate 20,987 of JAJLLC010000046.1, read as the reverse complement.
GGCGGTGCAGGGCAGGAGCAGGGCAAACAGCAGGGCGATGCTTGTCTTCACGGGGCATTCCTCGGAGCGAATTGCGCCTAGCATAGCCATAGCCGCCCGCGCGCCCAAGCTTATGGTGTGCCATCAGGTGCGACCATGCTCGTTGACCCGCCGGGTGTGCCTCCTACACTGCCGGCAATCACGAACGCGAGGAAAGCGCGATGAAAGCCCTGCTCTGCAAAGCCTTCGGCCCGGCCTCCAGCCTGGTCCTGGAAGAGCTGCCCAGCCCGGAACTCAAGAAGAACGAGGTGCTGATCGAGGTGCATGCCGCCGGAGTCAACTTCCCCGATACCCTGATCATCGAGGGCAAGTACCAGTTCAAGCCGCCCTTCCCCTTCGCTCCGGGTGGCGAAGTGGCCGGGGTGGTCAAGGCGGTGGGCGAGAAGGTCAGCCACCTGCGCGCCGGCGACCGGGTCATGGCCCTGACCGGCTGGGGCGGCTTCGCCGAGGAAGTGGCGGTGCCGGCCTACAACGTGCTGCCGGTGCCCAAGAGCATGGAGCTGACCACCGCGGCCGCCTTCGGCATGACCTACGGCACCTCGATGCACGCGCTGAAACAGCGCGCCAACCTGCAGCCGGGCGAGACCCTGCTGGTGCTCGGTGCCTCCGGCGGCGTCGGCCTGGCGGCGGTGGAAATCGGCAAGGCCATGGGCGCCAAGGTGATCGCCGCGGCGAGCAGCGCGGAGAAGCTGGAAGTGGCGCGCAACGCCGGCGCCGACCAGCTGATCAACTACAGCGAGCAGAGCCTGAAGGACGAGGTGAAGAAGCTCACCGGCGGCCAGGGCGTGGACGTGATCTACGACCCGGTGGGCGGCGCATTGTTCGAGGAGGCCTTCCGCTGCATGGCCTGGAACGGCCGCTTCCTGGTGGTCGGCTTCGCCGCCGGTGGCGGCATCCCGGCCCTGCCGGCCAACCTGCCGCTGCTCAAGGGCGCGGCCCTGGTCGGGGTGTTCTGGGGCGCCTTCGCCCAGCGCCAGCCGCAGGACAACGCGGCCAACTTCCAGCAGCTGTTCGCCTGGCATGCCGAGGGCAAGCTCAAGCCGCTGGTGTCGCAGACCTTCCCGCTGGCCCGCGGCGGCGAGGCCATCGATGCGCTGGGCCAGCGCAAGGCGGTGGGCAAGCTGGTGATCGACGTTCGCTGAGCCGCCCGCGGCATAAAAAAGGGATGGCCTGGGCCATCCCTGAGGGGTGAGGCCGGTGAGAGCCTCGTCTATGAAAGCGTTGCCGATCAGCCCTGCAGCGGCACCAGGCGCGGCGCGATCATGTTCTCCGGGCGCAGGATGTCGGCCAGGGTGGCCTCGTCCAGCAGCTGCTCCTCGCGTACCAGCTCCAGCACGCCACGGCCGCTGTCCAGCGCGGTCTTGGCGATGCGCGTGGCGTTCTCGTAGCCGATGTAGGGGTTGAGCGCGGTGACCAGGCCGATGGAGTTCTCCATCAGCGCGCGGCAGTGCGCCTCGTTGGCGCTGATGCCGTCGATGCACAGCTCGCGCAGCATGTCCATGGCGCGGGTCAGCAGGCGGATCGAGTCGAAGATCTTGTAGGCGATCAGCGGCTCCATCACGTTCAGCTGCAGCTGGCCACCCTCGGCGGCGAGGGTCAGCGCCAGGTCGTTGCCGATCACCTCGAAGGCCACCTGGTTGACCGCCTCCGGGATCACCGGGTTGACCTTGCCCGGCATGATCGAGCTGCCCGGCTGGCGCGGCGGCAGGTTGATCTCGTTGATGCCGGTGCGCGGGCCGCTGGAGAGCAGACGCAGGTCGTTGCAGATCTTCGACAGCTTGACCGCGGTGCGCTTGAGCATGCCGGAGAACAGCACGAAGGCGCCCATGTCGCTGGTGGCCTCGATCAGGTCGGCCGCAGGCACCACCGGGTGGCCGCTGACGATGGCCAGGCGCTCGACGGCGAGCTTCTGGTACTTCGGGTCGGCGTTGATGCCGGTGCCGATGGCAGTGCCGCCGAGGTTCACTTCGGTGAGCAGGGCCGGCGCCAGGCGCTTGAGGTGCTGCAGGTCCTCGCCAAGGGTGGTGGCGAAGGCACGGAATTCCTGGCCCAGGGTCATCGGCACGGCGTCCTGCAGCTGGGTGCGGCCCATCTTCAGCACGTGACCGAACTCCAGGCCCTTGGCGGCCAGCGACTGGATCAGCTTGTCCAGCGCGTTGAGCAGGCTGTCGTGGCCGAGCAGCAGGCCGATGCGAATGGCGGTCGGGTAGGCGTCGTTGGTCGACTGCGCCATGTTCACGTCGTTGTTCGGGTGCAGGTACTGGTACTCGCCCTTCTCGTGGCCCATGGCCTCGAGCGCAATATTCGCGATGACTTCATTCGCGTTCATATTGGTCGAGGTGCCGGCACCGCCCTGGATCATGTCGACCACGAACTGGTCGTGGAACTCGCCCTGGATGATGCGCGCGCAGGCGGTGCTGATCGCGGTGTGCTTGGCGGCGGACAGGTGGCCCAGCTCGCGGTTGGCGTCGGCCGCGGCCTGCTTGACCATGGCCAGGGCGATCACCAGCTTCGGGTAGTGCGACAGCGGAACACCGGACAGTCGAAAATTCTGCACGGCGCGCAGGGTCTGGATGCCGTAGTAGGCGTCGGCGGGGACTTCGAGTTTGCCGAGCAGGTCTTTTTCGATGCGGGCGGATGCAGCAGCGGACATGATGTGTCAGTTCTCTGGGAAATACGGCTTGGCGCCGCGATGCCCAATAATCTAGGCTTGCTGCCGCCTGTCGGCCAATGCTGTTAAACGCTATGGTATGCACAAACGGCATAATGTCGCAGTGACTCGGGGCAAATGTCGCGCGTGCATAATTTCAAACGAGAAACGAGGCAATGAACCTGGAAACCAAGTGGCTGGAGGACTTCGTCGCCTTGGCCGCCACCCGCAGCTTCTCCCAGGCCGCGGAGAAGCGCTTCGTCACCCAGTCGGCCTTCAGCCGGCGCATCCGCAGCCTGGAGGCGGCGCTGGGGCTGACCCTGGTCAACCGCCAGCGCACCCCGGTGGAGCTGACCGAGTCCGGCCAGCTGTTCCTGGTCACCGCGCGTAGCATGATCGAGCAGCTCGGCGAGGTGGTGCGCCACCTGCACCACCTGGAAGGCCAGCAGGGTGAAGTGCTGCAGATCGCCGCCGCGCACTCGCTGACCCTGGGCTTCTTCCCCGAGTGGATCGCCCGCCTGCGCCGCGAGGGCCTGCCACTGTCCACCCGGCTGGTGGCGACCAACGTCGGCGAGGCGGTGCACTCGCTGCGCGAGGGCGGCTGCGACCTGATCCTCGCCTACTACGACCCGGATGCGGCCATGCAGCTGGCGCCGGACATCTTCCCCTCGCTGCACCTGGGCACCACGGCCATGCTGCCGGTGTGTGCGGTAGGCGAGGACGGCACACCGCTGTTCAGCCTCGAAGACGGACAGAGCGTGCCGCTGCTGGCCTACAGCGCCGGTGCCTTCCTCGGCCGCTCGGTCAACCAGCTGCTGCGCCAGCGCGCCCTGCGCTCGACCACGGTGTACGAGACGGCGATGGCCGACAGCCTCAAGACCATGGCCCTGCAGGGCCTCGGCGTGGCCTGGGTGCCGCGCCTGTCGGTGACCGCCGAGCTGGCACGCGGCGAGCTGGCGGTGTGCGGCGGCGAGCAGTGGCAGGTGCCGCTGGAAATCCGCCTGTACCGCTGCGTGCTGTCGCGCAAGGCCGCGGTGCGCCTACTCTGGCGCAAGCTGGAAGGAGGCGTAGGCCGGACTCAGTAGCCAAGGGCACTGTCCAGCGTAGGGCCGGAAACATAGCGCCCCACGATGCGGCGCAAGGTGCCATCGGCACGCATGTCCTCCACCAGGCCGGCCATCCGGCGATAGTCCTGTTCGGAAAAATGCGCCTTGCTTAGCACCAGAGAAAGCTGCAGTGGCGCTTCATCCACGGCCCAGTCCCTGACCGTGACAACCGATTGCAGGCCGAGCTCGGCCAATTCCTTCTCGTAGAACAGCGGCTGAGAAAAGATCACGTCTATCCGATTGCCCGCCTTGAGCATCAGAAACAGGCTGTGGGTGGTCGCCACTTCGGTGACCTGGCCGTTGCGCATCAGCTGCTCGACGATGCGGTCGTAGGTCGGGCCATGGCGGAAGCCTCGCACCACCGCCAGCTGAGCGCCCTGCATCTGCAGCAGCTGCTGCGCATGCTGGATGCGCGAGTTGATCACCACCACCATGTTCTTCTGCGCAATGTAGGGAATGAAGTAGGCAAAGCGACTGCGCTCGGGGTTTTCCAACCCCGAGCGCAGTCATGGCCAGGGTGCCATCGGCCAGCCCCTTCCAGATTCGCGCCCGTGGCTGCTCCACATAGTCGAAACGGTAGCCGCCACGTCGCTTGAGCTCCTCGACCACATCGCGATCGATACCGGCGCTATCCGAGTAGAGAAAACCCGCTTCTTAGAAAGCCACGGTAAGAGGCTGTCCCATCCCTTCGGCCTGCACGGCCTGTGAAAGTGCCAGGCACAGCGCGATAAGCGGCAGACAGCGTACGCTGCTGGTGCGTCTAGGTTCCATGGTGGGTCTCGGGTGGGATGCCCCTTGCAGTGTGGCATGCCGATGACGACGCGCCAGGACCATCAACCACCGTCGCGGAAGCGGCTCCAGACCTCGTCGCGGGTGCTCTTGAGCTTGTCCGGCAGCGGCACCGTGGCGAACAGGCGGCGCTTGGTGTCGCGGCCCGGGTACAGGCCGGGCTGGTCGCGCAGGGCCGGATCGAGGAACTCGCGGGCGTCGGCGTTGGCACTGGGGTAAAGCACCTCGCTGGTGATCCTGGCCGCCACCTCGGGTTGCAGCAGGTAGTCGATGAAGCGGTGCGCCAGGTCGGCACGCCGTGCGCTGGCCGGAATCACCAGGTTATCGATGAACAGGGTCGAACCCTCTTCCGGCACCACGAACTGCACCGACTGGCCGGCGTCGATGGCGCCCAGGGCATCGCCGACCCAGGCCATGGCCAGGCACAGCTGGCCGTTGTTGAGGTCGTCGATGTAGCGCTCGCTGTCCACGTAGCGCAGGTTCGGCCGCAGGCCCTGGAGCATCTCGCCGGCCTTGCGAATGCGCCCGGGCGAGCTGTTGGCGAAGCTGCGTCCCTGGTAGTTGAGCAGGCCGTAGAGCATCTCGTCCGGCGCATCCAGCACGCTGATGCCGCAGCCGGCCAGCTTGCCGCTCTGCTGCGCGTCGAACAGCAGACTCCAGCTGTGCGGCAGCGGCCCGCCGAAGGCGGCCTCGGCCTGCGGCACGTTGATCGCCAGGCCCACCGAGCCCCACAGGTAGGGCACCGCGTAGCGGTTGCGCGGGTCGACCGCGGCCAGCTTGCTGAGCAGCTGCTTGTCCAGGTGCTTGCGTCCCGGCAGGCGGCTCATGTCCAGAGGCTGCAGCCTGCCGGCGGCGATCAGCGCCGGCAGCTCGTCGTGCGAGGGCACGGCGACATCGATGCTCTCGCCGCCGTTCAGGGCCTGGTTCAGCTCCTCGTCGGTGCTGAAGGTGCGGTACTCGACGGCGATGCCGGTGGCCTTGGTGAAGTCCTCCAGCACCTGCGGGGCGATGTAGTCGTTCCAGTTGTACACCCGGATGCTGTCGGCGGCGGCCGCCAGTCCGGGGGCGAGGGCCAGCAGCAGCGGAGCAAGAACGCGAAACATGACGACCTCCTTGGGGGCATGGCTTCGCCGCTCCGCGCATCCAGGGGAAGGCGGCTCGGCAGAGCGTTGTCGGCAGATAAAACGACGCCGGCACAGGGGCCGGCGTCGGGTGTTGCGTCAAACGGTGTGCAGGTACCAGTTGTATTCGAGATCGGAGATGGTGGTCTCGAACTCCTGCAGCTCGGCTTCCTTGCAGGCGACGAAGATGTCGATGTAATCCGAGCTGATGTACTGGTTCATGACCTCGCTGTCGTCCAGCACGCGCAGGGCGTCGCGCAGGTTGTTCGGCAGGCTCTGCTCCAGCTGCTCGTAGGAGTTGCCCTCGATCGGCGCGCCCGGCTCGATCTGCTGGGTCAGGCCGTGATGCACGCCGGCCAGGATGGCCGCCATCATCAGGTAGGGATTGGCGTCGGCACCAGCCACGCGATGCTCGATGCGCACGGCATCGGCACTACCGGTGGGCACGCGCACGGCCACGGTCCGGTTGTCCAGGCCCCAGCTCGGCGCGTTGGGCACGTAGAACTGCGCGCCGAAACGGCGGTAGGAGTTGACGTTGGGGCAGAGGAAGGCCATCGACGCCGGCATGGTTTCCAGCACGCCGCCGATCGCGTGGCGCAGCGCGGCGTTCTGCTGCGGGTCCTCGCTGGCGAAGATGTTCTTGCCGGTCTTCTTGTCGATCAGCGAGATGTGCACGTGCAGACCATTGCCGGCCTGGCCCGGATAGGGCTTGGCCATGAAGGTGGTGTCCATCTCGTGGTCGTAGGCGATGTTCTTGATCAGGCGCTTGAGCAGCAGCGCGTAGTCGCAGGCCTTGATCGCGTCTTCGACGTGATGCAGGTTGACCTCGAACTGCGCCGGAGCGCTCTCCTTGACGATGGCGTCGGCCGGGATGCCCTGCTCCTTGGCGGCCTCGAGGATGTCCTGCAGGCAGTCGGCATATTCGTCGAGGTCGTCGATCAGGTAGACCTGGGTCGACTGCGGGCGCTTGCCCGACATCGGCGAGCGCGGCGGCTGCGGCCGGCCGTTCACGTTCTCCTGGTCGATCAGGTAGAACTCCAGCTCGAAGGCGGCGCAGATCTTCAGGCCCATGGCATCGAACTTGGCCACCACCTGGCGCAGCACCTCGCGCGGGTCGGCGAAGAACGGCGTGCCGTCCAGCTCGTGCATGGTCATCAGCAGCTGCGCGGTGGGGCGCTTCTGCCAGGGCTCGTTGCTCAGCGTGTTGGGGATCGGGAAGCAGATGCGGTCGGCATCGCCGATGTCCAGGCCGAGGCCGGTGCTCTCTACCGTGGAACCGTTGATGTCGAGGGCGAAGATGGACGCCGGCAGGTTGATGCCCTTGGCATACACCTTGTGCAGGCTGGCGCGCTCTATACGCTTGCCGCGTACCACGCCGTTCATGTCCGCGATCAGAAGGTCGACGAACTGCACCTCAGGATGCGCCTTAAGGAATTCGTTCGCTTCGTTGAGCGTAACGGCACTCGGGGGTACCGACATGATGCAACACCTTTATTGTTAAAAATTTCAATCATGCAAGCGCTTGGATGTGAGTCAATCCCAAACACCCATGGCTGTCAATAGCGGGCCATTTTGCCCTGAAACGGGGCTCGATGGCCAGTTTTGGGGCGTTTCAAGGTTTTCAGACCCGCCGGTCAGCCTTGTCACGCCTAGTGCTCAGCCGACTGTGTTCGATTTTTTACAGCCCTATTGTGTAAAAAATTGAACAAGGCTAATCTCGGCTTCAACCTAACAACAGCAATAAAACAGGTGTCCCATGTCGCGCCTGCCGATCATCGGCGTCACCGCCTGCACCAAGCAGGTGGGCCTGCATCCCAACCACATCGTCGGCGACAAGTATGTCCGTGCCGTCGCGGTGGGGGCCGGGGGCCTGCCCCTGGTGATTCCGGCGCTGGGCGAGCTGATCGATCAGGACACCCTGCTGGCCAGCCTCGACGGCCTGCTGTTCACCGGCTCGCCGTCCAACGTCGAGCCCCATCATTATAGTGGCCCGGCCAGCGTGCCGGGCACGCAGCACGACAGCGCTCGCGACGCCACCACCCTGCCGCTGATCCGCAAGGCGATAGACGCCGGCGTTCCGCTGCTGGGCATCTGTCGCGGCTTCCAGGAAATCAACGTGGCCTTCGGCGGCAGCCTGCACCAGCGCGTGCAGGAAGTGGCCGGGATGATGGACCACCGCGAGCCGGCCGACGAGCCGGTCGAAGTTCAGTATGCCCCTCGCCACGCCGTGCGCGTGCAGCCGGGCGGGGTGCTCGCCGGCCTCGGCTTGCCGAGCGAGATTCAAGTCAATTCCATTCATGGCCAGGGCGTTCAGCGTCTGGCGCCGGGCCTTCGCGTAGAAGCACTGGCGCCTGACGGGTTGATCGAAGCCTTCTCCGTCGAGGGTGCGCCGAGCTTCGCGCTCGGGGTGCAATGGCACCCGGAATGGCAGGTAGGATCCAACCCGAATTATCTCGCCATCTTCCAGGCCTTTGGTGAGGCATGCAGGAAGAGAGCGAGGCAACGCTGAGTAGGTGAGCAACCGGCGCGCGGCGAAACCGCCAGGTTTCGCTAGGCTCTAACCGGTCCGCAGTAGCCGCTCTATAACCCTGAGGTCTTTATGACTAGCAAGCTCGACCAGCTCACCAGCTGGCTGAAAGAACGCAAAATCACCGAAGTTGAATGCTTGATCAGCGATCTTACCGGCATCGCCCGTGGCAAGATCTCGCCGACCAACAAGTTCCTCGACGAGAAGGGCATGCGCCTCCCCGAGAGTGTGCTGCTGCAGACCGTGACCGGCGACTACGTCGAGGACGACATCTATTACGACCTGCTCGACGAGGCGGACATCGACATGTTCTGCCGCCCCGACGAGAACGCCGTGTTCCTCGTGCCCTGGGCCATCGAGCCGACCGCGATGGTGATCCACGATACCTTCGACAAGCAGGGCAACCCGATCGAGCTGTCGCCGCGCAACATCCTCAAGAAAGTGCTGAAGATGTACGCCGACAAGGGCTGGCAGCCGATCGTCGCCCCGGAGATGGAGTTCTACCTGACCAAGCGCTGCGCCGACCCGGACTTCCCGCTGGAGGCCCCGGTGGGTCGCTCCGGCCGCCCGGAGACCGGCCGCCAGAGCTTCTCCATCGACGCGGCCAACGAATTCGACCCGCTGTTCGAGGACATGTACGACTGGTGCGAACTGCAGGGCCTGGACCTGGACACCCTGATCCACGAGGAAGGTCCGGCGCAGATGGAGATCAACTTCCGTCACGGCGACGCCCTGTCCCTGGCCGACCAGATCCTGGTGTTCAAGCGCACCATGCGCGAGGCCGCGCTCAAGCACGACGTGGCGGCCACCTTCATGGCCAAGCCGATCACCGACCAGCCGGGCAGCGCCATGCACATCCACCAGAGCGTGGTGGACATCAAGACCGGCAAGAACATCTTCTCCAACGCCGACGGCACCATGAGCGAGCTGTTCATGCACCACATCGGCGGCCTGCAGAAGTACATCCCCGAGCTGCTGCCGCTGTTCGCTCCCAACGTCAACTCGTTCCGCCGCTTCCTGCCCGACACCTCGGCGCCGGTGAACGTGGAATGGGGCGAGGAGAACCGCACCGTCGGCCTGCGCGTACCGGAAGCCGGCCCGCAGAACCGCCGCGTGGAGAACCGCCTGGCCGGTGCCGACGCCAACCCCTACCTGGTGCTGGCCGCCACCCTGCTGTGCGGCTACATGGGCATGGTCGAGCAGGTCAACCCCAGCGCGCCGGTCAAGGGCCGCGGCTACGAGCGGCGCAACCTGCGCCTGCCGGTGACCATCGAGAGCGCCCTGGAGCGCATGGAAGCCTGCAAGGGCGCCGAGAAGTACCTGGGCGAGAAGTTCATTCGTGGCTACGTCGCGGTCAAGCGTGCCGAGCACGAGAACTACAAGCGCGTGATCAGCTCCTGGGAACGCGAGTTCCTGCTGCTGTCGGTGTGACCGGAGCGGGCGCGGCCAGCCGCGCCCGTTGCCGCTGATTTCATCGGGGCGCCGCCGGCGACCCGCGTTATAAAAGGTGTTGTTATGACCAATGCAGTGACCAACCCGAAAACCCGCGAGTGGCAGGCCATGAGCCGTGAGCACCACCTCGCGCCGTTCAGCGACTACCAGCAGCTGCACGAGAAGGGCCCGCGCATCATCACCAAGGCCGACGGCGTCTACCTGTGGGACAGCGAAGGCCACAAGATCCTCGACGGCATGGCCGGCCTCTGGTGCGTGGCCGTCGGCTACGGCCGCGAGGAGCTGGTCGAGGCCGCCGCGGCGCAGATGCGCGAACTGCCGTTCTACAACACCTTCTTCCAGACCGCCCACCCGCCGGCCCTGGAGCTGGCCAAGGCGATCGCCGAGGTGGCGCCGGCCGGCATGAACCACGTGTTCTTCACCGGCTCCGGCTCGGAAGGCAACGACACCATGCTGCGCCTGGTCCGCCACTACTGGGCGTGCAAGGGCCAGCCGAACAAGAAGGTGATCATCAGCCGGCACAACGGCTACCACGGCTCCACCGTGGCCGGCGCCAGCCTGGGCGGCATGAAGTACATGCACGAACAGGGCGACCTGCCGATCCCCGGCATCGTGCATATCCCGCAGCCCTACTGGTTCGGCGAAGGCGGCGATATGAGCCCGGAGGAATTCGGCGTGTGGGCCGCCGACCAGCTGGAGAAGAAGATCCTCGAAGTCGGCGAAGAGAATGTCGCCGCCTTCATCGCCGAGCCGATCCAGGGCGCCGGCGGCGTGATCATTCCGCCGGACAGCTACTGGCCGCGCATCCGCGAGATCCTGGCGAAGTACGACATCCTGTTCGTCGCCGACGAGGTGATCTGCGGTTTCGGCCGTACCGCCGAGTGGTTCGGCAGCGATCTCTACGGCCTCAAGCCCGACCTGATGACCATCGCCAAGGGCCTGACCTCGGGCTACGTGCCCATGGGCGGCCTGATCGTCAGCGACAAGGTGTACCAGGTGATCAACGCCGGCGGCGACTTCAACCACGGTTTCACCTACTCCGGCCACCCGGTGGCGGCCGCCGTCGGCCTGGCCAACCTGCGCATCCTCAAGCAAGAGAAGATTCTCGAGCAGGTTCGCGAAGAAACGGCACCCTATTTGCAACAACGCCTGCGTGAGCTGGCGGATCATCCGCTGGTGGGCGAGGTCCGCGGCGTGGGCATGCTCGGCGCCATCGAACTGGCGAAGGACAAGCAGAGCCGCGAGCGTTTCCCGAGCGAGATGGGCGTCGGCATGATCTGCCGCGGCCACTGCTTCGAGAACGGGCTGATCATGCGCGCCGTGGGCGACACCATGATCATCGCCCCGCCCCTGGTGATCAGCAAAACCGAGATCGACGAACTGGTGGAAAAGGCGCGCAAGTGCCTCGATCTGACCGCCCGCGCGGTGCTGGTGTAAGGCTTGAGCCCCAGGCTCGACCTTGCCAGACTGCACGAGCGTTGGCCAGGCTCACCGGAGGGTGCGTCGCTAAGGCGACGCAGCCCCGGATACTACAAACGACAATGGAGCTAACCGCATGATCAAGACCTTCGGTAAAACCCTGCTGGCCCTGACCCTGGCCGGCACCGTGGCCGGTATGGCACAGGCCGACGACAAGGTGCTGCACGTCTACAACTGGTCGGACTACATCGCCCCGGATACCGTCGAGAAGTTCACCAAGGAAACCGGCATCAAGGTCGTCTACGACGTCTTCGACTCCAACGAGACCCTGGAAGCCAAGCTTCTGGCCGGCAAGTCCGGTTACGATCTGGTGGTGCCCTCCAACAACTTCCTGGCCAAGCAGATCAAGGCCGGCGTCTACCAGCCGCTGGACAGGTCCAAGCTGCCGAACTGGAAGAACCTCAACACCGATCTGCTGAAGACCCTGGAAGTCAGCGACCCGGGCAACCAGTACTCCTTCCCCTACCTGTGGGGCTCCATCGGCATCGGCTACAACCCGGAGAAGGTCAAGGCCGTGCTGGGCGAGAACGCCCCGGTCGACTCCTGGGACCTGCTGTTCAAGCCGGAAAACATCGAGAAGCTGAAGTCCTGCGGCGTGTCCTTCCTCGACTCGCCGACCGAGATCCTGCCGATCGCCCTGCAGTACCTGGGCTACAGCCCGCTCAGCGAAGATCCGAAGGAGCTGAAGGCGGCCGAGGAACTGTTCCTCAAGATTCGTCCGCACATCACCTACTTCCACAGTTCCAAGTACATCTCCGACCTGGCCAACGGCAACCTGTGCGTCGCGGTCGGCTACTCGGGTGACGTGTACCAGGCCAAGTCCCGCGCCGAAGAAGCCGCCGCCGGCGTGAGCGTGTCCTACAACATTCCCAAGGAAGGCGCCGGTACCTTCTTCGACATGATCGCCATGCCGAAGGATGCCGAGAACGTGGACGCGGCCTACGCCTTCATGGACTACCTGATGAAGCCGGAAGTGATGGCCGAAATCGTCAACTACGTGCAGTTCCCCAGCGGCAACTCGGCGGCCACCCCGCTGGTTGACGAGGCGATCCGCAACGACCCGGGCATCTACCCGAACGATGCGACCATGGCCAAGCTCTACGCCTTCCCGGACCTGCCGGCCAAGGTGCAGCGCGCCATGACCCGTAGCTGGACCGCGATCAAGTCCGGCAAGTAACCGACAACAGCGACACCCTCCGGCGGGTGCTCCCGCCGGAGCCCCGCCAGGAGGCCCCCATGACCTTATCGAAGGCCGCTACACACGAGCCCCACACAGCTCCGTGGGGGATCGGCTCGCCGATCGGCATGGGTGTCAGGGACCGGCAGACAGATTCACCAGCAACCCCAGGTCGCGAGATGGCCTGCAAGATCAACAAGAAAGAGGACTGACGTGTGCGAATTTCCTTCCGCAAAACCCTGACCGCCGTGGCGGTGACCCTGAGCGTCTCGGCAGCGGCACAGGCCGAGTCCACCGTGCACATCTACAACTGGAGCGACTACATCGGCGAGACCACCCTGGAGGACTTCGAGAAGGCCAGCGGGATCAAACCGATCTACGACGTGTTCGACTCCAACGAGACCCTGGAAGGCAAACTGCTGGCGGGCCGCTCCGGCTACGACCTGGTGGTGCCGTCCAACCACTTCCTCGGCAAGCAGATCAAGGCCGGCGCCTTCCAGAAGCTGGACCGCTCGCTGCTGCCGAACTGGCAGAACCTCGACCCGCTGCTGCTCAAGCAGCTGGAAAACAACGACCCGGGCAACCAGTACTCCGTCCCCTACCTGTGGGGCACCAACGGCATCGGCTACAACGTCGAGAAGATCAAGGCCGTGCTCGGCGTCGACAGCATCGACTCCTGGGCCACCGTGTTCGAGCCGGAAAACATGCAGAAGCTCAGCGCCTGCGGCGTGGCCTTCCTCGACTCCGGCGACGAAATGATCCCGGCCGTGCTCAAGTACCTGGGCCTGCCGCCCAGCAGCACCAACGCCGCGGACTACAAGCAGGCGGAAGACAAGCTGATGGCCGTGCGCCCCTACGTCACCTACTTCCACAGCTCCAAGTACATCGCTGACCTGGCCAACGGCGACATCTGCGTGGCCGTCGGCTACTCCGGCGACATCATCCAGGCTGCCGACCGCGCCGAAGAGGCCGGCAAGGGCATCGAGATCGCCTACGCCATTCCCAAGGAAGGCGCCAACCTGTGGTTCGACATGATGGCCATCCCGGCCGACGCGAAGAACGTCAAGGAAGCCCACGCCTTCATCAACTACCTGCTCGACCCGGCGGTGATCGCCCAGGTCAGCGACTATGTCGGCTACGCCAACCCCAACCCCAAGTCCAGCGAGCTGATGGACCCGGAAGTGCGTAACGACGAGTCGATTTACCCCCCTCAGGCGGTGCTGGATAATCTGTTCATCCAGGCCGAGCTGCCGCCGAAAGTGCAACGCCTGATGACCCGCAGCTGGACCAAGGTCAAGTCGGGCAAGTGAGTGTATTGCCCGGCCCCGCGCGGGCCGGGCGCGAATTCTTTTTCCGGGAGTTTTGGCAATGGCTGTCGCCTCCAGCGCCTACAAGAAAGCCCTCGAGGGCAACCAGCAACCGAAAGAAGTGCTGGTCAAGATTGATCGCGTAACCAAGAAGTTCGACGAAACCGTAGCCGTCGACGACGTCTCGCTGACCATCAACAAGGGCGAGATCTTCGCCCTGCTCGGTGGCTCCGGCTCGGGCAAGTCGACCCTGCTGCGCATGCTCGCCGGCTTCGAACGGCCGACCTCGGGCCGCATCCTGCTGGATGGCGTGGACATCACCGACATGCCGCCCTACGAGCGGCCGATCAACATGATGTTCCAGTCCTACGCCCTGTTCCCGCACATGACCGTGGCGCAGAACATCGCCTTCGGTCTCAAGCAGGACAAGCTGCCGCAGGCCGAGATCGACGAGCGCGTGGCCGAGATGCTCAAGCTGGTGCACATGACCCAGTACGCCAAGCGCAAGCCGCACCAGCTGTCCGGCGGCCAGCGCCAGCGCGTGGCCCTGGCCCGCTCCCTGGCCAAGCGGCCCAAGCTGCTGCTGCTCGACGAACCCATGGGTGCTCTGGACAAGAAGCTGCGTTCGCAGATGCAGCTTGAGCTTGTCGAGATCATCGAGCGCGTGGGCGTGACCTGCGTGATGGTGACCCACGACCAGGAAGAGGCCATGACCATGGCCCAGCGCATCGCCATCATGCACCTCGGCTGGATCGCCCAGACCGGCAGCCCGGTGGACATCTACGAGACCCCGGCCAGCCGCCTGGTCTGCGAGTTCATCGGCAACGTCAACCTGTTCGACGGCGTGATCAGCACCGACGAGGCCGACCACGCCATCATCGACTGCCCGCAGCTGGACAAGCCGATCTACATCGGCCACGGCGTCACCACCCGCGCCGAGACCAAGGCGGTCACCTACGCCCTGCGTCCGGAGAAGCTGCTGATGGCCAGCGCCCTGCCGGAAGACCACGAGCACCCCAACTACAACTGGTGCAACGGCACCGTGCATGACATCGCCTACCTCGGCGGCCACTCGGTGTACTACGTCAAGCTGGCCTCCGGGCAGATCGTGCAGTGCTTCATCGCCAACGCCGAGCGCCGCGGCAAGCGCCCGACCTGGGACGACGCCGTGGTGGTGTACTGGGAAGACGACAGCGGCGTGGTACTGCAATCATGAAGAAACTGATGCGCATCCTGCCCAAGGGCCGGCATGTCGTGATCGGCGTGCCCTTCTTCTGGCTGTTCCTGTTCTTCCTGCTGCCGTTCTTCATCGTCCTGAAGATCAGCTTCGCCGAAGCGGACGTGGCCATCCCGCCCTACACCGAAATCTACAGCTGGGCCGACAACCAGCTGCAGGTCGTGCTCAACCTGGGCAACTACATCTTCCTCACCGAGGACGAGCTGTACCTGGCGGCCTACCTCGGCTCGCTGAAGATGGCCTTCATCAGCACCCTGCTCTGCCTGCTGATCGGCTACCCGATGGCCTACGCCATCGCCCGCGCCAGCAAGGAAGCGCAGACCGTGTTCCTGCTGCTGATCATGATGCCGACCTGGACCGCGATCCTGATCCGCGTCTACGCCTGGATGGGCATCCTCAGCAACAACGGCCTGCTCAACGGCTTCCTGCAGATGCTCGGGGTGATCGAGCAACCGCTGCAGATCCTCAACACCAACCTGGCGGTGTACATCGGCCTCGTCTACTCGTACCTGCCGTTCATGATCCTGCCGCTCTACGCCAACCTGGTGAAGCATGACATGAGTCTGCTGGAGGCGGCTTCCGACCTGGGCTCGAGCAACTTCAACAACTTCTGGAAGATCACCGTGCCGCTGTCGAAGAACGGCATCATCGCCGGCTCCATGCTGGTGTTCATCCCGGTGGTCGGCGAGTTCGTCATCCCCGAACTGCTCGGCGGCCCGGAGACCCTGATGATCGGCAAGGTGCTGTGGCAGGAATTCTTCAACAACCGCGACTGGCCGGTGGCCTCGTCCCTGGCGGTGATCATGCTGCTGATCCTCATGGGCCCGATCATCTGGTTCAACCGCAACCAAGCGAAAGAGATGGAGGGCAGGGCATGAGTGCCATCAAGCTGTCTTGCCGAACCCTGGGTTCAACCGGCTCTCAATCCCCAAGCCGAGCGAAAGAAATGGAGGGCCGCGCATGAAAAAGCTCAGCTTCTCCACCGTGATGCTGTGGGTCGGACTGCTGTTCATCTACCTGCCCATGCTGATCATGGTCATCTACTCCTTCAACGCCTCCAAGCTGGTCACCGTGTGGGGCGGCTGGTCGATCAAGTGGTACGTCGGCCTGCTCGACAACAGCCAGCTGATGGGCTCGGTGATGCGCTCGCTGGAGGTGGCCTGCTACACCGCCATCGCCGCCGTGGCGCTGGGCACCCTGGCCGCCTTCGTGCTGACCCGGGTGACCCGCTTCAAGGGCCGCACCCTGTTCGGCGGCCTGGTCACCGCGCCGCTGGTGATGCCGGAAGTGATCACCGGTCTGTCGCTGCTGCTGCTGTTCGTGGCCATGGCCCAGCTGATCGGCTGGCCGGCCGAGCGCGGCCTGCTGACCATCTGGATCGCCCACACCACCTTCTGCTCGGCCTACGTGGCGGTGGTGGTGTCGGCGCGCCTGCGCGAGCTGGACCTGTCCATCGAGGAAGCGGCCATGGACCTGGGCGCCAAGCCTTGGAAGGTGTTCTTCCTGATCACCATCCCGATGATCGCGCCCTCGCTGGCAGCCGGCGGCATGATGTCCTTCGCCCTGTCGCTGGACGACCTGGTGCTGGCCAGCTTCGTCTCCGGCCCGGGCTCCACCACCCTGCCGATGGAAGTCTTCTCCGCCGTGCGCCTGGGCGTGAAGCCGGAGATCAACGCGGTGGCCAGCCTGATCCTGCTGACCGTGTCGATCTTCACCTTCTTCGCCTGGTACTTCGCCCGCCGTGCCGAAGAGCGCCGCAAGCGCGCCATCCAGCAGGCCATGGAGTCGATGGCCGAGGAAGTCACCGGCAACAACTGGAAACCGGCCCAGGCGGCCTGATTCCAGAGCGGTAAAGACAAAGGCCACCTGCGGGTGGCCTTTGTCGTTTCCGGCATAGCGATTTCTGCAAACCGTAGCCCGGAGGCAATCCGGGAGCGGAGCCGCCTGCTCCGCCGGATTTCATCCGGGCCACAGGGCCTTATCGTGGCGCTGGCGGGCGCCTCAGGCCGGCTGCAGCGCCCACTGCTGCAGGCGCTGCAGGCTCTCGCGGTAGGGGTGCAGGCCCTTCCACAGCAGGACGATGGAGCTGAACACCGCCAGGGCGGTGACGATCAGCAGCGAGTAGCGCAGGGCGTTGTCGTTGGCGAACACGAAGTCGGTCACCAGGGCCACAGCGGTCGGGCCCAGGCCCAGGCCGATCAGGGTGATGACGAACAGGTAGATGGCCGAGGCCTGGCCGCGCATCGAGTTGGGCATGATCTCCTGGATCGCCGCCGGCGCCACGCCGAACGGCATGCTCAGGAAGAACACCGCCGGCGCCAGCAGCACGCAGGCCCAGGTGGCATCCGGCATCAGCGGGAAGGCCAGGACGAAGGGCAGAGCGCCCAGCGCCGCGTAGAGGCCGACGCGCATGTTGGCGTCGCTCTGCCCGCGCCTGGCCAGGCGGTCGGCCAGGCGCCCGCCGAGGACGATGCCGAGGCAACCGAACACGGCCACCAGGCTGCCGTAGACGATGCCGACCTGGCCGGCGTCCCAGCCGTAGGTGCGGATGAAGAAGGTCGGGATCCAGGCCGCGCTGCCGTAGCCGGCCAGGGCCAGGCCGGCGAAGCCGAAGTTGTGGCACAGCACGGTGCGCCGGTTGCTGCGGATGTAGCGGCCGACCTCGGCCAGCGGCACCGCCACTCCGGCCCCCACACCACGCCGCACCGGCTCGCGCACCGCCAGCATGACCAGGGTAAAAAGCACCCCGGCGGCGCCGAGGATGAGGAAGATCAGCTGCCAGGGGCGCACCTCGCCGAGCAGCGGCAGCACCAGGTCACCCTGCGCCGAGGCGAACTGGATCACCAGGCCGCCGAGCAGGAAGGCGATGCCCGAGCCCAGGTACACGCCCATGGAGTAGACGCTGATGGCGGTGGCACGGCGCTCCGGCGGGAAGCTGTCGGCGATCAGCGAGTAGGCCGCCGGCGACAGCGCCGCCTCGCCCACGCCGACGCCGACCCGGCACAGGAGGAACTGCCAGTACAGCTTGGCCATGCCGCAGGCCGCGGTGGCCGCGCTCCAGAACAGCACGCCGAGGGCGATCAGGCCGCGCCGGCTGCGGGTGTCGGCCAGGCGCCCGAGGGGGATGCCGCACACCGTATAGAACAGGGCGAAGGACAGCCCCATCAGCAGGCTCATCTGCGTGTCGCTGATGACCAGATCGCGGCGGATCGGCTCGACCAGCAGGTTGAGAATCTGCCGGTCGATGAACGACAGCACGTAGGCGACCATCAGGATGGTCACGGTGGTCCAGGCGGAGAGACTGGAGGGGTAGGCATTATTGTTGTTGGACATCGCCGGGGCTCCTCGACCTCAGGAAGTGAAGGTCAGGGTAGCCCCGCTTGGCCCCCGCTAATATCGCCTGGAAGTGTTATCAACAGGCTGAATCGGAGTGATGCCCTCCGGCTGATG
The DNA here is from genome assembly GCA_033838285.1 of Pseudomonadaceae bacterium. Lineage (GTDB taxonomy): Bacteria > Pseudomonadota > Gammaproteobacteria > Pseudomonadales > Pseudomonadaceae > Aquipseudomonas. The sequence continues at coordinate 2,653 of JAJLLC010000046.1, read as the reverse complement.
GCCGGAGCGGGCACCCTGGCACGTCTTCAGCGGCCCTGGCGCAGCCTCCCGGCAGCCTCGCGCAACAGCTCGGCACTGGCCTCCCAGCCCAGGCAGGCATCGGTGATCGACTGACCGTAGCGCAGCGGCTGCTGCAGCGGCTGGCAGCCGTCCAGCAGGTGGCTCTCCAGCATCACCCCGCGCAGCGCCAGGTCACCGGCCAGGCGCTGGGCCAGCACCGCGCGCAGCACCTCGGCCTGGCGCGCCGGGTCCTTGCCGCTGTTGGCGTGGCTGCAGTCGACCAGGATGCGCGCCGGCAGGCCGCGACGCTGCAGGGTCTGGCGCGCGGCGGCGACATCGGCGGCGGCGTAGTTGGGGCCGTTGCGCCCGCCACGCAGCACCAGATGGCCGTCCGGGTTGCCGCAGCTGAGCAGCAGCGCCGGCCGCCCCTGCGCGTCGAGGCCGAAGTGGCGATGGCCGCGGGCCGCCGCCTGCAGGGCGTCGCAGGCGATTTCCAGGCCGCCGTCGGTGCCGTTCTTGAAGCCCACCGGCAGCTCCAGGCCGCTGACCAGCTCGCGGTGCACCTGGGATTCGCTGGTGCGCGCGCCGATCGCCGCCCAGCCCAGCAGGTCGTCGATATAGGCCGCCGCCAGCGGCTGCAGCAGCTCGCTGGCCAGCGGCAGGCCGAGGTGCAGCAGGTCGAGCAGCAGCTGACGCGACAGGCGCAGGCCGGCGTCGGCGGCGCCGCTGCCGTCCAGGTAGGGGTCGAACAGCAGGCCCTTCCAGCCCACCGTGGTGCGCGGCTTCTCCAGGTAGGCACGCATCACCAGCAGCAGCTGGTCGCCGACCTCCCGGTCGAGGGCGGCCAGGCGCCGGCCGTAGTCGAGGGCGGATGCGGGGTCGTGCAGCGAGCAGGGGCCGATCACCACCAGCAGGCGCGGGTCGCGGCCGTCGAGCACGGCGCGGATGGCGGCGCGCTGCTGATGCACGCGCTCGGCGAGCAGGGGTTCGAGGGGCAGTTGCTGGCGCAGCTGCGCCGGGCTGGGCAGCGCTTCGGAGTGGGGTCGGGCGGTGGCGACGGGGTTCAGCGGAGCATTCATGTTCGGCAGTCCTTGGCCGGCGGCGGTGCCGCGCGGCGCTAGCGAGGTGTTCGGCAATGGGGTCTGGGCGGCTGGATGGAGCGGCTAAATCGCCAGGCGGAGCTGCGGTATCGGTATGCGGTCATGTCGGTTTCCTCGGTGCAAAACAAAACCCCCGGTCGGGTGGCCGACCGGGGGTTCTGGGGAAACTCTCTGGTGGCGACCCGGATGTGCGGGGCGCCTGTGGGGTATCAGGCGCGCCCGTGGCTAAACCAGTACCCATAAAAATACCCGCGCACGGCCGACACCAGCGCGGCACGCGGGGCGGCGCAGGCAGAGGCGAGATACGGGCGAAGGGTCATGGACGAGGCGTCTCCTGAAAACTGGGCTTCACGCTACCGGGCCGCGCCGCGGAGCGCAAGCGCCGCTTACACCACGCCCTGCTCGCGCAGGCGGGCGATGGCGGCGCCATCCAGGCCGAGCAGGCGCTGCAGGATGGCCTCCGAGTGCTCGCCGAGCAGCGGCGGCGCCAGGCGGTAGTCCACCGGGGTGGCGGACAGGCGCAGCGGGCTGGCCACCTGCGGCGTCGTGCTGCCCAGGCCGTTGGCCAGGTCCAGGCGCAGGCCGCGGGCCTGCACCTGCGGGTCGGCGAACACCTGGGCCAGGTCGTTGATCGGCCCGCAGGGCACGCCGGCCGCCTCCAGCAGGCCGATCCATTCGGCGGTGGTCCTGAACACCGTGGCCTGGCGCAGCAGCGGGATCAGTTCGGCGCGGTGGGCGACCCGCGCCTGATTGGTGGAGAAGCGCGGGTCGTCGGCCAAAGCCGTAAGGCCGGCGACCTCGCAAAACTTGCGGAACTGCCCGTCGTTGCCCACGGCGAGAATGAAATCGCCGTCGGCGCTGGGGAAGTCCTGGTAGGGCACTATGTTCGGGTGGGCGTTGCCCAGCCGCCTGGGTGCGTTGCCGGTGGCCAGGTAGTTCATAGCCTGGTTGGCCAGGCAGGCCACCTGCACGTCGAGCAGGGCCACGTCGATGTACTGGCCCTGCCCGGTCTGTTCGCGGGCGTTCAGCGCGGCCAGCACGCCGATGGTGGCGTACAGCCCGGTGAGAATGTCGGTGAGGGCCACGCCGACCTTCATGGGGCCGGCGCCTTCCTCGCCATCGGGCTTGCCGGTCAGGCTCATCAGCCCGCCGAGGCCCTGGATCATGAAGTCGTAACCTGCCCGCCTGGCGTAGGGCCCGTCCTGCCCGAAGCCGGTGATGGAGCAGTAGATCAGTCGCGGGTTGACCGCTTTCAGCGTTTCGTAGTCGAGGCCGTAGGCCGCCAGGCCGCCGACCTTGAAGTTCTCCAATACCACGTCGCACTGCGCCGCCAGCTCACGCACCAGACGCTGGCCCTCGGGTTGGGTGAAGTCCAGGGTCAGCGACTGCTTGTTGCGGTTGGCGCACTGGAAGTAGGCCGCCTCGCGGCTGTCGTTGCCCTCGGCATCCTTGATGTAGGGCGGGCCCCAGTGGCGGGTGTCGTCGCCCGTGCCCGGCCGCTCGACCTTGATCACCTCGGCGCCGAGGTCGGCGAGGATCTGCCCGGCCCAGGG
>JAJLLC010000045.1:0-27277 GCA_033838285.1 Pseudomonadaceae bacterium | reverse complement strand
GACCTGGTGCCCTACGTGCCGGGTGAGCAGCCGAAGCTGGCCAAGCTGGTCAAGCTCAACACCAACGAGAACCCCTACGGCCCATCGCCCAAGGCGATCACCGCCATGCAGGCCGAGCTGGGCGACAGCCTGCGTCTGTATCCGGACCCCAACAGCGACCGCCTCAAGCAGGCGGTGGCCGACTACTACGGCGTGCAGACCAGCCAGGTGTTCGTCGGCAACGGTTCCGACGAGGTGCTGGCGCATGCCTTCCACGGCCTGTTCCAGCACGGCAAGCCGCTGATGTTCCCGGACGTGACCTACAGTTTCTACCCGGTCTACTGCGGCCTGTACGGCATCGAGTACCAGGCGCTGGCGCTGGACGAACAGTTCCAGATCCGCGTCGAGGACTACGCGCGGCCCAATGGCGGCATCATCTTCCCCAATCCCAACGCGCCGACCGGCTGCCTTCTGCCGCTGGAGGCCGTCGAGCAGATGCTCAAGGCCAGTCCGGACAGCGTGGTGCTGGTGGACGAGGCCTATATCGACTTCGGCGGCGAGACGGCGATCAAGCTGGTTGATCGCTACCCGAACCTGCTGGTGACCCAGACCCTGTCCAAGTCGCGTTCGCTGGCGGGGCTGCGGGTCGGCATCGCGGTCGGCCACCCGGAGCTGATCGAGGCTCTGGAACGGATCAAGAACAGCTTCAACTCCTACCCGCTGGACCGCATGGCCATTGCCGGCGCGGCGGCGGCCTTCGAGGACGAAGACTACTTCCGCGCCACCTGCCAGAAAGTGATCGACAGCCGCGAGGCGGTGGTCGCCGGCCTGCAGGCCCATGGTTTCGAGGTGCTGCCCTCGGCGGCCAACTTCGTCTTCGCCCGCCACCCTCACCGGGATGCCGCCATGCTGGCCGCCGGCCTGCGCGAGCAGGGCGTGATCGTGCGCCACTTCAAGCAGGCGCGCATCGCCCAGTTCCTGCGCATCACCATCGGCACCGAGGAGCAGAACCGGGCCCTGCTCGACGCCCTCGGGCCGCTGCTCTGAGGTCATGAAAAAGGCGCCCGCGGGCGCCTTTTTCGTCTCACTGCTGCACTTCGGCCGGTGGCCTGAGGCCGACCTCGGCGGTCAGCTCCAGAGGCTCGCCGCCGCGCAGAACCTCGATGCTGATCTTCTCGCCGGGCTGGGTGCGCGCCACCTGGTTCATCGAGCGGCGGCCGTCGGTCGCGGGCTCCTCGCCGATCCGCAGGATCAGGTCGCCCGGTTGCAGGCCGGCCAGCTGCGCCGGGCCGCCACGGTAGATGCCGGCCACCAGGATGCCGGCGCGCCCCTGCAGGCCGAAGGACTCGGCCAGCTCGGGGGTCAGCGGCTGCACTTCGATGCCCAGCCAGCCGCGGATCACCTGGCCGTGCTCGATGATGGCCTTCATCACCTCGCGCGCCAGCTTGACCGGGATGGCGAAGCCGATGCCCTGGGAGCCGCCGGACTTGGAGAAGATCGCCGTGTTGATGCCGATCAGGTTGCCGTGGGCATCGACCAGGGCGCCGCCGGAATTGCCCGGGTTGATCGCCGCGTCGGTCTGGATGAAGTCCTCGTAGGTATTCAGGCCCAGCTGGTTGCGCCCGGTGGCGCTGATGATGCCCATGGTCACGGTCTGGCCGACGCCGAAGGGGTTGCCGATGGCCAGGGTGACGTCGCCGATCTTGATCTGGTCGGAGCGGCCGAGGGTCATGGCCGGCAGGTTCGGCAGGTCGATCTTGAGCACCGCCAGGTCGGTCTCGGGGTCGCTGCCGATCAGCCGGGCCAGGGTCTCGCGGCCGTCCTTGAGCGCCACCACTATCTGGTCGGCGCCGGCCACCACGTGGTTGTTGGTCAGCAGGTAGCCTTCCGGGCTCATGATCACCGCCGAGCCCAGGCTCGACTCCATGCGCCGCTGGCGCGGCAGGCTGTCGCCGAAGAAGCGGCGGAACACCGGATCCTCCAGCAGCGGATGGCTCGACTTGCCGACCACCTTGGTGGTGTACAGGTTGGCCACCGCCGGCGCGGCGCGGTTCACCGCGTCGGCGTAGGACACCGGGCCCTCCTGGGCGATGCCGTACTGCGGCGCCTGGCGCAGGTGCACCCCGTTGGCCGGCAGGCCGACCCAGTGCGGATAGCGCTGGATCAGCAGCAGTGCCAGCAGCACGCCGACCAGCAGGGGCCAGCCGAGGAAGCGCAGAGCCTTGAGCATTGCGGGGGAATCCTGAGGGTTGCGGGGCCCGGAAGTGGCCCTTAAGGTGGCGGCATTATAGAGAGGCGCCCGGCAAACCGGCAGCGCTGGGTAACAGTTTGACGAGGAATTCCCATGGCCATCGCCCTGACCACCCTGGTGGAGGAAGCCGACCGCTACCTCAATGCTGCCCGCATCGGCGATTACTGCCCTAACGGCCTGCAGGTCGAGGGCCGGCCGCAGGTGCGCCGCATCGTCAGCGGCGTGACCGCCAGCCAGGCGCTGCTGGAGGCCGCCGTCGAGGCCGAGGCCGACGTGGTGCTGGTGCACCACGGCTACTTCTGGAAGGGCGAGGACGCCCGCATCACCGGCATGAAGCGCCGCCGCCTGCAGACCCTGCTGAGCCATGACATCAGCCTGCTGGCCTACCACCTGCCGCTGGATGTGCATCCGGAAGTAGGCAACAACGTGCAGCTGGCGCGCCAGCTCGACATCACCGTGGAGGGGCCGCTCGATCCGGACAATCCCAGGGTGGTCGGCCTGCTCGGCGCGCTGGCCGAGCCCATGAGCGCGCGCGACTTCGCCCGCCGGGTGCAGGAGGTGCTGGGCCGCGAGCCGCTGCTGGTGGAGGGGCAGGGCATGGTGCGCAAGGTCGGCTGGTGCACTGGCGGCGGCCAGGGCTATATCGACGACGCGATTGCCGCGGGGGTCGACCTGTATCTGACCGGCGAGGCTTCGGAGCAGACCTTCCACAGCGCCCGCGAGAACGGCGTGAGCTTCATCGCCGCCGGCCACCACGCTACCGAGCGCTACGGCGTGCAGGCCCTGGGCGACTATCTGGCGCGGCGCTTCGCCATTGAGCATCTGTTCGTCGACTGCCCCAATCCGATCTGAGTGCGGGGCGCGGATGCCTGCAGGCGCCGGGAAAGGCGCTGATTTTCCGGCATAAAACTAGATTCTTTCGTTCTAAGTAGCCGCCTGAATAGAAGCGGGCGCTGTGTTAGAGTGCGCCCTCGTCCACGGCCCGCGGCCGTCCATTCCTGATCGTGACTAGCCATGCTCGACAAACTGACGCACCTGAAACAGCTCGAAGCGGAAAGCATCCACATCATCCGTGAAGTGGCCGCCGAGTTCGACAACCCGGTGATGCTGTACTCCATCGGTAAAGATTCCGCCGTGATGCTGCACCTTGCGCGCAAGGCCTTCTTCCCCGGCAAGCTGCCGTTCCCGGTACTGCACGTGGATACCCGCTGGAAGTTCCAGGAGATGTACCGCTTCCGCGAGCGCATGGTGTCGGAGATGGGGTTGGAGCTGATCACCCACATCAACCCCGATGGCGTGGCGCAGGACATGAACCCCTTCACCTACGGCAGTGCCAAGCACACCGACGTGATGAAGACCGAGGGTCTCAAGCAGGCGCTGGACAAGTACGGCTTCGACGCCGCCTTCGGTGGTGCCCGTCGCGACGAGGAGAAGTCGCGTGCCAAGGAGCGCGTCTACTCCTTCCGCGACAGCAAGCACCGCTGGGACCCGAAGAACCAGCGCCCCGAGCTGTGGAACATCTACAACGGCAAGGTCAAGAAGGGCGAGTCGATCCGCGTGTTCCCGCTGTCCAACTGGACCGAGCTGGACATCTGGCAGTACATCTACCTGGAGCAGATCCCGATCGTGCCGCTGTACTTCGCCGCCGAGCGCGAAGTCGTGGAACTCAACGGCGCCCTGGTGATGATCGACGACGAGCGCATCCTCGAGCACCTGACGCCCGAGCAGAAGGCCGGCATCACCAAGAAGATGGTGCGTTTCCGTACCCTCGGCTGCTACCCGCTGACCGGCGCCGTGGAGTCCACCGCGCAGACCCTGCCGGAAATCATCCAGGAAATGCTCCTGACCAAGACCAGCGAACGCCAGGGCCGGGTGATCGACCACGATTCGGCCGGTTCGATGGAAGAGAAGAAACGTCAGGGCTATTTCTAAGGATCGCGCACCATGAGCCATCAATCCGAACTGATCAGCCAGGACATCCTCGCCTACCTGGCCCAGCACGAGCGCAAGGAACTGTTGCGCTTCCTCACCTGCGGCAACGTCGACGACGGCAAGAGCACCCTGATCGGGCGCCTGCTGCACGACTCCAAGATGATCTACGAGGACCATCTGGAGGCCATCACCAAGGACTCCAAGAAGGTCGGCACCACCGGCGAGGAGGTCGACCTGGCGCTGCTGGTCGACGGCCTGCAGGCCGAGCGCGAGCAGGGCATCACCATCGACGTGGCCTATCGCTACTTCTCGACCGCCAAGCGCAAGTTCATCATCGCCGACACCCCCGGCCATGAGCAGTACACCCGCAACATGGCCACCGGGGCCTCGACCTGCGACCTGGCGATCATCCTGATCGACGCCCGTTACGGCGTGCAGACCCAGACCAAGCGTCACAGCTTCATCGCCTCGCTGCTGGGCATCAAGCACATCGTGGTCGCCATCAACAAGATGGACCTCAAGGACTTCGACCAGGGCGTGTTCGAGCAGATCAAGGCCGACTACCTGGCCTTCGCCGAGAAGATCGAGCTGAAGACCAGCACCCTGCACTTCGTGCCGATGTCGGCGCTGAAGGGCGACAACGTGGTCAACCGTTCCGAGCGTTCGCCCTGGTACGACGGCCAGTCGCTGATGGAAATCCTCGAGTCCGTGGAGATCGCCGGCGACCGCAATTTCGACGACATGCGCTTCCCGGTGCAGTACGTCAACCGTCCCAACCTGAACTTCCGTGGCTTCGCCGGCACCCTGGCCAGCGGCATCGTACGCAAGGGCGACGAAGTGGTGGCCCTGCCCTCGGGCAAGAGCAGCAAGGTCAAGTCCATCGTCACCTACGACGGTGAACTGGAGCACGCCGGCCCCGGCCAGGCCGTGACCCTGACCCTGGAAGACGAGATCGACGTGTCGCGCGGCGACATGCTGGTGCATGCCGACAACCGTCCGCAGGTCACCGACGGCTTCGAGGCGATGCTGGTGTGGATGGCCGAGGAGCCGATGCTGCCCGGCAAGAAGTACGACATCAAGCGCGCCACCAGCTATGTGCCGGGCTCGATCCCGAGCATCCTGCACAAGGTCGACGTGAATACCCTGGAGCAGACCGCCGCCAGCGAACTCAAGCTGAACGAGATCGCCAAGGTCAAGGTCGCCCTGGATGCGCCCATCGCCCTCGATGGCTATGAGTACAACCGCACCACCGGCGCCTTCATCGTCATCGACCGCCTGACCAACGGCACGGTCGGCGCCGGCATGATCATCGCCAAGCCGACCGTCGGCAGCCACGAGCAGCATGGCCAACTGGCCCACGTCAGCGCCGAGGAACGCGCCGCGCGCTTCGGCCAGCAGCCGGCCACCGTGCTGTTCAGCGGCCTGTCCGGCGCCGGCAAGAGCACCCTGGCCTATGCCGTGGAGCGCAAGCTGTTCGATATGGGCCGTGCCGTGTACGTCCTCGACGGCCAGAATCTGCGTCACGACATCAACAAGGGGCTGCCGCAGGACCGTGCCGGGCGTGCCGAGAACTGGCGCCGCGCCGCCCAGGTGGCCAAGCAGTTCAACGAGGCCGGCCTGCTGACCCTGGCTGCCTTCGTCGCCCCGGATGCCGAGGGCCGCGAACAGGCCAGGGCCATCGTCGGCGCCGAGCGACTGCTCACCGTCTACGTCCAGGCTTCGCCGGCCGTGTGCCGCGAGCGTGACCCGCAGGGCCTGTATGCCGCCGCTGGCGACAACATCCCTGGCGAGTCCTTCGCCTACGACGTGCCGCTGGATGCCGATCTGGTGATCGATACCCAGGCCGTCTCGGTGGAGGAGGGCGTCAAGCAGGTGCTGGATCTACTGCGTAGTCGCGGCGCCATCTAAGCCTGCCGGATCGAAAAAGCCCCGCGCCGCGGGGCTTTTTTGTGTGCGGTCGAAGGTCGGTACGCCTGATATCTATGCCCATAAAAAAGCCCCGTGATTGCGGGGCTTTTTTATGTCTGTCGATCAGCGCTTGAGGCCGAAGCCCTCCTCCAGGGTGCCCGGCTGGTCGGGGCTCTTGGGCGCATAGTCCTTCGGCGCCTCGGCGCTCTTCGGCGGGGTCAGGCGCTCGCGCGGGGCTTTCACGTCCTCGGTGTTCAGTGCGGCCAGCAGGCGCTGGCGGGTCAGCTCGTCGGCGGCCAGGCGATTGGCGCCCTGGGACAGGTGCTCCTGCACCTCCTGGTAGCTCTGGGTCAGCTTCTTCACCAGGCTGGCGGTGGTGTTGAAGTGGGTCACCACCTCGTTCTGATAGCTGTCGAAGCGCTGCTGCAGATCGTCCAGCTGGCGCTGGGTGCGGCCGGGGACGGCATTGGGCAGCAGGCGCGCCGCCAGGAAGCCTATGGCGACGCCGGCCAGCAGGGCGATGGCGGGTAGCAGCCAGGGGGTGAGCGATTGTTCCACGAGTCCTTCCTCTACAAGCGGCTTTGTTTTACGGTAGCGGCTCTCGCCGGCGCTGTATACCGCGGCAAAGCCCGTTGTGCGATGTGCCTTACCAAGACGTGTCGACCCTGGCCGGGGTCACGGAGTTCCCGCTGTTGATCCGCGAAACCCCTCTTACCCTCGACGGCCCCTGCGGTCCGCTCGAAGCCTTGCTCTGTGAGGTGTCCGATGCCCGCGGCGTCGCCCTGATCTGCCATCCCAACCCGGTGCAGGGTGGCACCATGCTCAACAAGGTGGTCTCCACCCTGCAACGCGCCGTGCGCGACATGGGCTACCACACCCTGCGTTTCAACTACCGCGGCGTTGGCGCCAGCGCCGGCAGCCACGACATGGGCAGCGGCGAGGTGGACGATGCCGAGGCGGCGGCCCACTGGCTGCGCGCCAGGCGCCCCGGGCTGCCGCTGACCCTGCTCGGTTTCTCCTTCGGTGGCTTCGTCGCCGGCGCCCTGGCCGGGCGTCTGGAGGACCAGGGTATCGCCATTCCCAGGCTGTTTATGGTGGCGCCGGCCGTGCATCGCCTGCAGGCCCCCGAGCATCTGCCGCAGGGTGGCGAGCTGGTGGTGGTGCAGCCGGAGCAGGACGAGGTGGTGGCGCCCGAGTCTGTCTATGCCTGGTCGACCGAACTGCAACGTCCGCATGAGCTGCTGAAAGTGGCAGAATGCGGCCACTTTTTTCACGGCAAGCTGCCCGAGCTGAAAGACCTGGTGCAGCCGCGTATCCAATAAGTTGAAGCGAAACTCCCGATGACCACCCGTATCCTCACCGGCATCACCACCACCGGCACCCCACACCTGGGCAACTACGCCGGCGCCATCCGCCCGGCCATAGTCGCCAGCCGCGCCGCGGGCGTGGACTCCTTCTACTTCCTCGCCGACTACCACGCGCTGATCAAGTGCGACGACCCGGCGCGCATCCAGCGTTCGCGTCTGGAGATCGCCGCCACCTGGTTGGCGCTGGGCCTGGACGTGGACAAGGCAACCTTCTATCGCCAGTCCGACATCCCCGAGATTCCCGAGCTGTGCTGGCTGCTCACCTGCGTCGCCGGCAAGGGCCTGCTCAACCGCGCCCATGCCTACAAGGCCGCGGTGGACAAGAACGTCGAGCAGGGCGAGGACCCGGACGCCGGTATCACCATGGGCCTGTTCAGCTACCCGGTGCTGATGGCGGCGGACATCCTGATGTTCAACGCGCACAAGGTGCCGGTCGGCCGCGACCAGATCCAGCACGTGGAGATGGCGCGCGACATCGGCCAGCGCTTCAACCACCTGTTCGGTGCCGGCCGCGAGCTGTTCACTCTGCCCGAGGCGGTGATCGAGGAGGAGGTGGCGACCCTGCCCGGCCTCGACGGCCGCAAGATGAGCAAGAGCTACGACAACACCATCCCGCTGTTCGGCAGCGCCAAGCAGCTGAAGGAGGCGATCGCGCGCATCGTCACCGACTCGCGCGCGCCCGGCGAGCCCAAGGATGCCGACGGCTCGCACCTGTTCACCCTGTACCAGGCCTTCGCCACTCAGGCCCAGCAGGCCGAGTTCCGTGCCGAGCTGGAAGGCGGCCTGGCCTGGGGCGAGGCGAAGAACCGCCTGTACCAGCTGCTGGAAAACGAGCTGGGCGAGGCCCGTGAGCGCTACAACGCGCTGATCGCCCGTCCCGCCGACCTGGAGGACATCCTCCTGGCCGGCGCCGCCAAGGCGCGCAGGATCGCCACCCCCTTCCTCGGCGAGCTGCGCGAGGCGGTGGGCCTGCGTTCGTTCCGCGAGCAGGTGCGGGTCGCCGCTGGCGAGAAGAGGAAGGCCGCCAAGAGCGCGCGCTTCGTCAGCTTCCGCGACGACGACGGCAGCTTCCGCTTCCGCCTGCTGGATGCCGCCGGCGAGCAACTGCTGCTGTCGAAATCCTTCGCCGACGGCAAGGCCGCCGGCCAGGCCAGCAAGGCGCTGCAGTCCGGCGCCGAGCTGGATGTGCGCAGCGAGGGCCTGAGCTTCTCGGTGTGGCTGGGCGACGAGCAGATCGGCGACAGCCCGGCCTTCGCCGACGACGGCGCGCTGCAGCAGGCCATCGCCCGCCTGCACGAGGCCCTCGCCCCGCAGGAGTGAGGTGCACGGCACGATTGCCAAGCCACGGGGCCGTCGCTAAAGTGACCGCCCCGTTTTTGTTACCGAAGTTCCCAGCATGACTCCTCTTGAGCGTTATCAGGCCGATCTGAAGCGGCCGGACTTCTTCCACGATGCCGCGCAGGAAAACGCCGTGCGCCACCTGCAGCGCCTGTACGACGAGCTGGTGGCCGATGCCCAGGCGTCCTCCGGGCTGCTCGGCAAGCTGTTCGGCAAGAAGCGCCAGGGGCCGGTCAAGGGCATCTATTTCTGGGGCGGCGTCGGTCGCGGCAAGACCTACCTGGTCGACACCTTCTTCGATGCGCTGCCCTTCGAGCAGAAGATGCGCACCCACTTCCACCGCTTCATGAAGCGCGTGCACGAGGAAATGCGCACCCTCAAGGGTGAGAAGAACCCGCTGACCATCATCGGCAAGCGCTTCGCCGACGAGGCGCGGGTGATCTGCTTCGACGAGTTCTTCGTCAGCGACATCACCGACGCCATGATCCTCGCCACCCTGCTGGAAGAGCTGTTCAAGAACGGCGTGAGCCTGGTGGCCACCTCCAACATCGTGCCGGACGGCCTGTACCGCGACGGTCTGCAGCGTGCGCGCTTCCTGCCGGCCATCGCCCTGCTCAAGCAGCACACCGAGATCGTCAACGTCGACAGTGGCGTGGACTACCGCCTGCGCGCCCTGGAGCAGGCCGAGCTGTTCCACTTCCCGCTGGATGCCGAGGCCGAGATCAGCCTGGAGAAGAGCTTCCGCAGCCTGCTGCCGGAGCACTGCCAGGTGGAAGAGAACAAGACGCTGATGATCGAGAATCGCCCGATCGTGGCGCGCAAGGAGGGCGACGACATCGCCTGGTTCGACTTCCGCGAGCTGTGCGACGGCCCGCGCAGCCAGAACGACTACATCGAGCTGGGCAAGATCTACCACGCGGTGATCCTGTCCAACGTCGAGCAGATGAGCGTGGCCAAGGACGACATGGCGCGGCGCTTCATCAATCTGGTGGACGAGTTCTACGACCGCAACGTCAAGCTGATCATCTCCGCCGAGGTGGAGCTGAAGGACCTGTACAGCGGCGGCCGGCTGAACTTCGAGTTCCAGCGCACCCTCAGCCGCCTGCTGGAGATGCAGTCGCACGAGTTCCTCTCGCGTCCGCACAAACCCTGAGCCGGCAGGCTCGGCACGAAAAGGGCTGCCCAGGGGCAGCCCTTTTGCGTTTCAGGCGGCCTGCGCTCAGGCGGCCTGCACTCAGGCGCCTTCCTTGTGCTGGAACTGGCGGCGGTACTGGTTCGGCGACAGCCCGGCGTGCTGGCGGAACAGCCGGGCGAAGAAGCTGGCGTCGTCGTAGCCGACCTCGTAGCTGATGGTCTTGATGCTCTTGCGGGTCGCGCTGAGCAGGCTCTTGGCCGTCTCGATTCGCAGGCGCTGCAGATAATGCAGGGGCTTGTCGCCGGTCGCGCTCTGGAACCTGCGCATGAAGTTGCGAATGCTCATGCCGTGCTGGCGCGCCACGTCCTCGATGCGAAACTTCTCGGCGAAGTGTTCTTCCAGCCACTGCTGCACCTGCAAGATGGCCACGTCCTGGTGCAGCTTCTGTCCGCCGAAACCGATGCGCCCCGGGCTGTAGCTGCGCTGGGTCTCGTAGAGGATGTCGCGGGCCACGCCGCGGGCCACGCCGGCGCCGCAGTAGCGCTCGATCAGGTAGATGTACAGGTCGCAGGCCGAGGTGACGCCGCCGGCGCAATACAGGTTGTCGGCGTCCGACAGGTGCTTGTCCTGGTTCAGCAGTACCTTGGGGAAGCGCTCGGCGAACTCGCGGAAGAAGCGCCAGTAGGTGGTCGCCTCCTTGCCGTCGAGCAGGCCGGCCTGGGCCATCCAGAACACCCCGGTGGCCTCGCCGCAGATGGCGCCACCAGCGGCGTGGCACTCGCGCAGCCAGGGGGTGATCTGCGGGTAGCGCTGGCACAGTGCATCGAAGTCGCCCCAGAAGGCCGGCAGGACGATCACGTCTGCCGCCTGTAGTGCGCCGTCCACGGGAATCAGCGCCTCGCTGAAGCTGGTCACCGCCTGGCCATCCGGGCTGAGCACGCGAATCTGGAAGGGCGAGGCGCCCTGGCCCTGTTGCTTGCCATGGCGCAGGCCGGCCATGTGGAAGAAGTCGCGGGCCTGCATCAGGGTGGCGGCGAACACGCCATTGATGGCGAGTATGGCGATGCGTATGAGCGGCATGATTATTCTTTTAGGTGGTTAAACGGTCATAGGCTGGCTGGATCGTCTTATTTTTTGTCGCTTGTGTCCAGTGCCGCTCGGGCTGGGGCTGGCCTAGAGTGGTGGCCACCCGATGACCACTCAGATGCAGGTGTAACAATGATTCCAAGAACCCTGTTCAGCTCGGAGCACGAGCTGTTCCGCGAAACCGTGCGCAAGTTCTTCGAGCAGGAGGCGGTGCCTTTCCATGCCCAGTGGGAGAAGGATGGCCATATCGACCGCGCTCTGTGGAACAAGGCCGGCGAGGCCGGCATGCTCTGCTCGCACATTCCCGAGGAGTATGGCGGCATGGGCGCCGACTTCCTCTACAGCGCCGTGGTGATCGAGGAGCAGTCGCGCCTGGGCCTGTCCGGCGTGGGCTTCTCCCTGCATTCGGATATCGTCGCCCCCTACATCCTCCACTACGGCACCGAAGAGCAGAAGCTGCACTACCTGCCCAAGCTGGTCAGCGGCGAGCTGGTCACCGCCATCGCCATGACCGAGCCGGGCACCGGCTCCGACCTGCAGGGAGTGAAGACCACCGCCGTGCTGGACGGCGACGAGTACGTGATCAACGGTTCCAAGACCTTCATCACCAACGGCTGGCTGGCCGACCTGGTGATAGTGGTGGCCAAGACCGACCCCAAGGCCGGCGCCAAGGGCATCAGCCTGTTCCTGGTGGAGGCGGACACGCCCGGCTTCTCCAAGGGCAAGCGCCTGGAGAAGGTCGGCATGAAGGCTCAGGACACTTCCGAGCTGTTCTTCCAGGACGTGCGCATTCCCAAGGCCAACCTGCTGGGCAAGGAGGGCATGGGCTTCGTCTACCTGATGCAGGAGCTGCCGCAGGAGCGCCTGACCGTGGGCGTCGGCGCCATCGCCTCGGCCGAGGCGGCGCTCAAGTGGACCCTGGACTACACCCGCGAGCGCAAGGCCTTCGGCCGCCCGGTGGCGGACTTCCAGAACACCCGCTTCAAGCTGGCCGAGATGGCCACCGAGATCCAGGTCGGTCGCGTGTTCGTCGACCGCTGCCTGGAGCTGCACCTGAACAAGAAGCTCGATGTGCCGACCGCGGCCATGCTCAAGTACTGGGGCACCGACCTGCAGTGCAAGGTGATCGACGAGTGCGTGCAGCTGCATGGCGGCTACGGCTACATGTGGGAATACCCGATTGCCCGCGCCTGGGCCGACTCGCGGGTGCAGCGCATCTATGCCGGCACCAACGAGATCATGAAGGAAATCATCAGCCGTGCCCTGTAAGGCTGGCAGATGCGAAAAGCCCGGCTCTGGCCGGGCTTTTTCGTTCAGGGTGCCGGGTTGGGCTGTTCGCGGTGGATCGCCTCGATGGCGGCCAGCAGTTCCTCGCCCAGCTCCAGGCTGAGGCTGCCCAGGTTGCTTTCCAGTTGCTCCAGACTGGTGGCGCCGATGATGTTGCTGGTGACGAAGCTCTGCCGGGTGACGAAGGCCAGGGCCATCTGCGCCGGGTCCAGGCCATGGTCCTCGGCCAGGCGCACATAGCGGCTGCAGGCGGCGATGGCCTGCGGATTGGTGTAGCGAGCGAAGCGGCTGAACAGGGTGATGCGCGCGTTGGCCGGGCGGGCGCCGTTCTCGTACTTGCCGGTGAGCATGCCGAAGGCCAGTGGCGAGTAGGCCAGCAGGCCGCACTGTTCGCGCATCGCCACCTCGGCCAGGCCGACCTCGAAGCTGCGGTTGAGCAGGTTGTAGGGGTTCTGGATCGACACCGCGCGCGGCAGTCCCAGGCTGTCGGCCAGCTGCAGGTATTTCATCGCGCCCCAGGCCGTCTCGTTGGACAGGCCGATGTGGCGGATCTTGCCGGCCTTCACCTGTTCGCCGAGCACCTCCAGGGTCTCCTGCAGCGGGGTGAAGTCCTGTTCCTGGTGGCGATAGCCGAGCTGGCCGAAGAAGTTGGTGCTGCGTTCCGGCCAGTGCAGTTGGTAGAGGTCGATCCAGTCAGTCTGCAGGCGCTTCAGGCTGTCGTCCAGCGCCGCGACTATGTGCTGGCGGTTGTGCTTCAGTTGGCCGCCGCGAATGTAGTCGATGCCGTTGCCGGGGCCAGCCACCTTGCTCGCCAGCACCCAGTCGGCGCGGTTGCCGCGGGCCTTGAAGTAGTTGCCGATGATGCGTTCGGTGGCGCCGTAGGTGGCGCCGCGCGGCGGCACCGGGTACATCTCGGCGGTGTCGAGGAAGTTGATGCCGGCAGCGCGGGCGCGGTCGATCTGGGCGAAGGCCTCGGCCTCGCTGTTCTGCTCGCCCCAGGTCATGCTGCCCAGGCACAGAGCGCTGACCTTGAGATCGCTGCGGCCCAGTTGACGGTACTCCATGTGCGGCTCCTTGGTGCTGACTAGAGCGGTCGATCATAAAGCAGGTTGCCTTTTTCGCAGCAATCGGCATAATTCCGCGGCTTTCTCGGCGGGGATGCCTAGCCTGCTCGAGAAGGAAGGTGGGGATGCCTAGCCCACCGAACCCCCGCCGTAGCGGACGCGCTGACCCGAGCCCCCGACAGCGTCTGTTTCCGGCTGTCTTTGACCTTGTCAAAGCAAGCACTATTCAGTAAGATCCGCCGTCTTATTTTCAGGGCGGCCCCTGAGGCTATAGCGAATGAAGACTTTTACTGCAAAACCGGAAACTGTTAAGCGCGACTGGTACGTCGTCGACGCTGCAGGTCAGACCCTGGGTCGTCTGGCCACCGAAATCGCCAGCCGTCTGCGCGGCAAGCACAAGCCGGAATACACCCCGCACGTTGATACCGGCGACTACATCGTCGTGATCAATGCCGAGCAGGTGCGTGTCACCGGTGCCAAGACCAGCGACAAGATGTACTACTCGCACTCCGGTTTCCCGGGCGGCATCAAGGAAATCAGCTTCGAGAAGCTGATTGCCAAGGCCCCCGAGCGCGTGATCGAGACCGCGGTCAAGGGCATGCTGCCGAAGAACCCGCTGGGTCGCGACATGTATCGCAAGCTGAAGGTGTACAAGGGTGCCAACCACCCGCACGCCGCTCAGCAGCCCCAAGAACTGAAGATTTAACGGAATAGTTCATTATGTCGGCGACTCAAAACTACGGCACTGGCCGTCGCAAGACCGCAACCGCGCGCGTATTCCTGCGCCCGGGTACTGGCAAGATCTCCATCAACAATCGCAGCCTGGATAACTTCTTCGGCCGCGAGACCGCTCGCATGGTCGTGCGTCAGCCGCTGGAGCTGACCGAGACCACCGAGAAGTTCGACATCTACGTCACCGTTCTCGGTGGCGGTGTCAGCGGCCAGGCCGGTGCCATCCGTCACGGCATCACTCGCGCCCTGATCGAGTACGACGAGAGCCTGCGCAGCCCGCTGCGCAAGGCCGGCTACGTCACTCGTGACGCCCGTGAAGTCGAGCGTAAGAAAGTGGGTCTGCGCAAAGCGCGTAAGCGTCCGCAGTACTCCAAGCGTTAATTCGCTGCTACGTTCAAAAGCGCCCAGTTCCATCCGGAGCTGGGCGTTTTTTATTGCCTCGAGTTTTCTCTGCGACAACCTGTCGCATTGGCGGAAGGCCCGATCTGCAAGGCCTGCGACCATTTTGTATCGGGCAATTACCTTGTCAGAAAAGGGGCTTTTCTTTACCATTCGGCAAATTTTTGTGCGGCCCGATTTATTACTTAGTAGAGGCCTGACCACAGGCCACAAAGCTGATGGGAGACGACTGAATGAGCAATGACGGCGTGAATGCAGGCCGGCGTCGCTTCCTGGTGGCGGCCACTTCGGTGGTTGGTGCTGCCGGAGCGGTGGGTGCTGCGACCCCGTTCGTGGGGTCATGGTTCCCCAGTGCCAAGGCCAAGGCGGCCGGCGCACCGGTGAAAGTGAATATCGCCAAGATCGAGCCCGGCCAGCAGATGGTTGCCGAATGGCGCGGTCAGCCGGTGTTCATCGTGCGCCGCACCGAGGAGATCCTGGCCAACCTGGCCAAGATCGAGGGCAGCGTCGCCGACCCGGAATCCGCCGCCTCGGTGCAGCCGGAGTACGTGGACAAGAAGACTCGCGCGATCAAGCCGGAAATCCTGGTGCTGGTCGGCCTGTGCACCCACCTGGGCTGCGCACCGTCCTTCCGCCCGGAAGTGGCTCCGGCCGACCTCGGCCCGGACTGGGTGGGTGGTTACTTCTGCCCCTGCCACGGCTCCCGCTACGATCTCGCCGGGCGTGTCTACAAGGCCCAGCCCGCGCCGCTGAACCTGCCGGTTCCGCCGCATTCCTACGAGTCCGATGATGTCATCATCGTCGGCGTGGACCAGGAGAAAGCATGATGGAAAAATTCATGGCCTGGATCGATGAGCGCTTCCCCGCGACCAAGATGTGGGAAGACCATCTGAGCAAGTACTACGCCCCGAAGAACTTCAACTTCTTCTATTTCTTCGGCTCGCTGGCCCTGCTGGTGCTGGTCAACCAGATCCTCACCGGCATCTGGCTGACCATGAGCTTCACCCCGTCCGCCGAGGAGGCCTTCGCCTCCGTCGAGTACATCATGCGCGACGTGGAGTACGGCTGGATCATCCGCTACCTGCACTCCACCGGTGCCTCCGCGTTCTTCGTGGTGGTCTACCTGCACATGTTCCGCGGCCTGCTCTACGGCTCCTACCAGAAGCCGCGCGAGCTGGTGTGGATCTTCGGCATGCTGATCTACCTGTGCCTGATGGCCGAGGCCTTCATGGGCTACCTGCTGCCGTGGGGCCAGATGTCCTACTGGGGCGCCCAGGTGATCATCTCGCTGTTCGGTGCCATCCCGGTGATCGGCGACGACCTGACCCAGTGGATCCGTGGTGACTACCTGATCTCCGGCATCACCCTGAACCGCTTCTTCGCCTTGCACGTGATCGCCCTGCCGATCGTCCTGCTCGGCCTGGTCGTGCTGCATATCCTGGCGCTGCACGAAGTCGGCTCGAACAACCCGGACGGCGTGGACATCAAGAAGAACAAGGACGAGAACGGCGTACCGCTGGATGGCATCGCCTTCCACCCGTACTACACCGTGAAGGACATCGTCGGTGTCGTGGTGTTCCTGTTCGTCTTCTGCGCCGTGGTGTTCTTCTTCCCGGAGATGGGCGGTTACTTCCTGGAGAAACCGAACTTCGAGCAGGCCAACCCGTTCAAGACCCCCGAGCACATCGCCCCGGTGTGGTACTTCACCCCTTACTACGCCATCCTGCGCGCCGTGCCGGACAAGCTGCTGGGCGTGATCGCCATGGGCGCGGCCATCGCCATTCTGTTCGTCCTGCCGTGGCTCGACCGTAGCCCGGTCAAGTCCATGCGCTACAAGGGCTGGATGAGCAAGATCTGGCTGGTGGTGTTCTGCATCTCCTTCGTGATCCTCGGCGTGCTGGGCGTGCTGGCGCCGACCCCGGGCCGTACTCTGCTGTCGCAGATCTGCACCGCGCTGTATTTCGCCTACTTCATCCTGATGCCGTTCTACACCCGGATGGAGAAGACTAAACCGGTTCCGGAAAGGGTGACTGGCTGATGAAAAAGCACTTTGCCGCACTGATTCTCGCTGTACTGCCGGGTCTGGCTCTTGCCGCCGGCAGCGGTTATCCCCTGGACAAGGTGGATATCGACTTCACCGACAAGGCCGCCATGCAGGACGGCGCGCGTACCTTCGCCAACTACTGCATGGGCTGCCACAGCGCCAAGTTCCAGCGTTACGAGCGCGTGGCCGACGACATCGGCATCCCGCACGAGCTGATGCTGGAAAACCTGGTGTTCACCGGCGCCAAGATCGGCGATCACATGAAGATCGGCATGAAGCCGGAAGACGCCAAGGTCTGGTTCGGCGCCGCGCCGCCCGACCTGACCCTGGTCGCCCGCGTGCGTGGCACCGACTGGCTGTATACCTACCTGCGCACCTTCTACGAAGATCCGGCTCGTCCGCTGGGCGCCAACAACAAGGTGTTCCCGAACGTCGGCATGCCCAACGTGCTGGTCGGCCTGCAGGGTCGTCAGGTCATCGGTTGCAAGCAGGTCCAGGTGGTCGAGGACGGCAAGAAACAGTACGACCCGCTGACCGGCGCGCCGATCACCCACGAGGCCTGCGATCAGCTGACCGTGGTGCCCGACACCGGCAAGCTGAGCGAAGCCGAGTTCGACGAGAAGATCCACAACCTGGTGACCTTCCTCGCCTACTCGGCCAACCCGGTCAAGCTGGAAAGCCAGCGCATCGGCACCTACGTGCTGCTGTACCTGGCCTTCTTCTTCGTGTTCGCCTACCTGCTGAAGCGCGAATACTGGAAGGACGTGCACTGATATTCCGCGGTACCGCTGTCGACGCACGCGCCCTCGGGGCGCGTGCGTCTTTCTGTTTTTAGGAGGGCGCTATGGCCACGATCAATAAGCTGGCCTGTTATTCCGACCCCGCCGACCACTATTCCCATCGCGTACGCCTGGTGCTGGCCGAGAAGGGCGTTGCCGTCGAAATCATCGAGGTACAGGGTGGGCGTTGCCCGGCCAAGCTGGCCGAGGTGAATCCCTATGGCAGCCTGCCGACCCTGGTCGATCGCGACCTGGCGCTGTACGAGTCCACCGTGGTGATGGAGTACCTCGACGAGCGCTACCCGCACCCGCCGCTGCTGCCAGTCTATCCTGTGGCCAGGGCCAACAGCCGCCTGCTGATCCACCGTATCCAGCGTGACTGGTGCCAGCTGGTCGACCGCATCCTCGATGCGCGGACCAAGGAGGCCGACAAGGCTGTGGCGCGCAAGGAGCTGCGTGAGAGCCTGACCGGCGTCTCGCCGCTGTTCGCCGACAAGCCGTACTTCCTCAGCGAGGAGATGAGCCTGGTGGACTGTTGCCTGCTGCCGATCCTCTGGCGCCTGCCGCAGCTGGGCATCGAACTGCCGCGACCGGCCAAGCCGCTGCTGGACTACATGGAGCGGATGTTCGCCCGCGAGGCCTTCCAGGCCAGCCTGTCCACCGTAGAGCGCGATATGCGTTGAGACGAGGAGAGTCGAGATGAATTCCAGTCGCCCCTATCTGGTGCGCGCCCTCTACGAGTGGATAGTCGACAACGACTGCACCCCGCACCTGCTGGTCAATGCCGAGTACCCCGGTGTGCGCGTGCCGGCCGGCTATGCCAACGACGGCCAGATCGTCCTCAACGTGTCGCCCAGCGCCGTGCGCAACCTGCACATGGACAACCAGGCGGTCAGTTTCGAGGGGCGCTTCGGTGGCGTGGCCCATTCGCTGTTCATTCCGGCCGGCGCCATGCTGGCGATCTATGCGCGGGAGAACGGGCAGGGCATGGTGTTCGAGCTGGAGCCGCCGCTGGATGACGAGGACGAAGGTCCGGAGCCGGATGACGACGGCCCGTCCGGCGGCGAGCCACCCAGGCCGAGTGGGCGTCCCAGCCTCAAGGTGGTCAAGTAGCCCACGAAAAAGGCGCTCCGAGGAGCGCCTTTTTCATGTCCGCCGCGAGGCCTGTTCAGTTGGTGTACTGGTACAGTTGCACGATCTTCTGCACTCCGGACACGCTCTGCACCAGGCCGGTGGCGGCGGCACCCTCGGCGCGGGTGACCAGGCCCATCAGGTAGACGATGCCGTTCTCGGTCACCACCTTGACCTTGGCGCTGGGCACCCGGCTGTCGAACAGCATCTGGGCCTTGATCTTGGCGGTCAGCGCCGCGTCGTTGCTGCGGGCGGCCAGCGAACTGGGCTGCAGCACCTGCAGCTCGTTGTGCACCTTGGTCACGCCCTGCACGCCGCGCGCGACCTGCCCGGCCTTGTCCTTCAGCTCGGCGCGCGGGGTCTGGCCGGCCAGCAGGATCACGCCGTTGTAGGCGGTCACCACCACGTGCGAAGTGGGGGCGCTGAGGTCCGGATGAGCGCGCGACACGGTGCGGGCTACGTCCGGCTCGAGGAACTGGTCGTCGATCTTGTTGCCGATGCTGCGGTTGCTGCAGCCGCCCAGCGCCAGGCCCAGGGCGAGGATGGCGAGGATCAGCGGATTGCGGGTCATTCTTCACTCCCGAACAGTTGACGGTCGATCAGGTCGCACAGGCAGTGGATCGCCAGCAGATGCACTTCCTGGATGCGTGCGGTGACCTTGGACGGCACGCGGATCTCCACGTCTTCCGGCAGCAGCAGCGAGGCCATGCCACCGCCGTCGCGGCCGGTGAGGGCTACCACGGTCATTTCGCGGTCGTGCGCGGCCTGGATGGCCTGGATCACGTTGGCCGAGTTGCCGCTGGTGGAGATCGCCAGCAGCACGTCGCCGGGGCGGCCGAGGGCGCGGATCTGCTTGGAGAACACCTCGTTGTAGCTGTAGTCGTTGGCGATCGAGGTGATGGTCGAGCTATCGGTGGTCAGGGCGATGGCCGGCAGGCTGGGGCGCTCGCGCTCGAAGCGGTTGAGCAGTTCGGAGGAGAAGTGCTGCGAGTCGCCGGCCGAGCCGCCGTTACCGCAGGCGAGGATCTTGCCCTCGCCCAGCAGCGAGTGAACCATCACCTGGCTGGCGTGTTCGATGAAGGGCACCAGCACGTCCATGGCCTGCTGTTTGGTGTCGATGCTGGCCTGGAACATCTGGCGGATTCGGGATTGCATGTCCATGGGGGCGAACCTTAGGTGTGCTGGCTGAGACAGCCGGGAAAATGCGAAGTTGCAGCGGTTTTTACCCGAGCCGGCGTGGTGTGTCGACTAGAAATCATCGATCGGCTCGATTCAACTTTCGAAGGCGTTGCGCAGCCAGTTCGGCGCTTTGTCGGCGCTCAGCGCCACCACGTCGAAGCGGCAGGGATGGTGGCTCCAGCGGCTCTCGCGCTGGAGGAACTGCTCGGCGGCGAGGATCAGGCGCTGGCGCTTGCGGGCGTCGATGCTCTCCAGCGCGCCGCCCCAGGCGCTGTGCGTGCGGTAGCGCACCTCGACGAAGACCAGGGTGTCGCCGTCGAGCATGACCAGGTCCAGCTCGCCGCCGCGGCAGCGCCAGTTCTGCGCCAGCAGGCGCAGGCCATGGCGCTGCAGGTGCTCGCGGGCCGAGGCTTCGGCGGCGCGCCCGCTGTCCTGTGGCTTACTGATAAACGACATCCGGCAGACGCTGTACCTGGCCGTTGCGGAATTCGGCCCAGGGCAGCTGGCGCTCGATGCGCTGGCTCTGGTTCAGGCTGAGGCTGCCGGATAGACCCTCGACGCGGCTATCCGGCAGGGCCTTGAGCTGGCTCAGGCGCGGTGCCAGGCGGAAGGCGTCGACACCCATGGCGTACAGGCGGCCGAGGCTGCCGGCGGCCTGCGGCCACTGCTGGTCGACCTGCTGGCGCAGCGGGTCGTTGGCGTCCAGCAGCCAGGGGGTTTCGCAGAAGCGGATGCCTTCCAGGTCCTGGAACTGGGTCGGATTGTGGCCGCCGGTGTAGAGGTGCGAGGTGGCGTAGACCGGCAGGTCGCCCGCGTACTGGAAGGCCAGGGTTGGCTTGATCTGCTGGGCCTGTTGCGGCGTGGCGGCGAGGAAGATGAAGTCGATGTCCTGGCGCCGCGCCGGCAGCGAGGCCAGCTGGGTGCCCAGGGTGTTCTGCAGGCGCTTGGCGCGCGCCTCGCTCTGGCGCAGCTGGAGCAGGTCGGCGATCTGGCGGGCCAGTTCCACCGGTTGGTCGACGTGTTCGGCGGCGATCAGGGTGCCACCGGCGGCCTGCCAGCTCTGCTGGAAGGCGGCCAGCACGCGGTTGCCCCACTCGCCGCGCGGCACCAGGGCGACGGCGCTGCGCATGCCGTCGGCCCAGGCGCGACGGGCCGCTTCGCGGGCCTCGTCCTCGGCGGCCAAGCCGAACTGGAACAGCTGCGCCGGTGCCTCGCGGCCGGCGTCGCTGTAGTTCAGGGCCAGGGTGGTCAACGGCAGTTGCGGGCGCTCGCTGAGCTGCTTGACCAGCGGTTTCTCCAGCGGGCCGACCACCAGTTGCGCGCCATCGGCCTGGGCCTGGCGGTAGAAGTCGTCCAGCGAGGACAGGCGCGAGCTGTCGTACAGCAGCACCTCGGGCGGGTTCTGTCCGGCCTGCTGGGCCTGGTAGTGGGCGGCCAGGAAGCCGTCGCGCAGGGCGCGGGCCACGGCGGCCAGCTGGCCGTCCTGCGGCAGCAGCAGGGCGATCTTCTGCAGCGGCTGGCCGGCCAGCTCCTTGAGCTTGACCAGCGCCTGCGGCAGCTGCTCGGCGGCCGGGTGGCCGGCGTGCTGGTTCTTCCAGGTGTCGATGGCGGCCAGCTGCTGGTCCGGGGTGCCGGCGCTCTTGGTGGCCAGGGCCAGGCTCAGCCAGCCGTCCAGGTCGCTGTCGCCGGAGCCGATCAGCTGGCTCTGCGGCAGGCTGGAGACCAGGCTCCAGATGGCCTCATGGTTGCTCTTGGCGGTTTCGCCGGAGAGCAGCGGGGCAATGAATACGCGCTCGCGCGCGGCCTGCAGGTTCTGGCCGTCGGCTTCCAGGGCGCGCGCGCGGACCAGCTGGGTACGGATCTGCTGCTCCACCGGCAGCTCGCCCAGGCGCTCCAGGCTCGGGTGCTGCAGGGCCTTGAGCGCGCTCTTCGGCTTGTTGCGGGCCATGGCCAGTTCGGCGGCGAGGGTGCTGGCGAACACCTGCTGGGCCGGTTTCAGGCCTTCCAGTGGTACTTCGTCGAGGATGCGCGTGGCGCGGCCGATATCCTGCTGGCGCCAGGCCTGATCGGCGGCCGACAGGCGCAACAGGGTGGCCTGCTCGGGCTGGCTCTCGGCGGCCTGCTGCAGCAGTTGCTCGATGCTGGCCTGCGGGGTGCGCGGCAGTTCGCCCAGGCTGGACGAGGGCGAGCTGGCGCAGGCGGCGAGCAGGCCGGCGAGACAGAGGGCGGAGAGCGGGCGCAGGCAGGCGATCATCGAATACGTTCCCGGTACTGATCAAAATGAAGGTGCGATTGTACCCAAGGGGCACGGTGGGCGCGATGTTGCGGCCGTGAAACGGGCTACAATGCGCGCTTTCCGCAATCGAGGTGCGCTCGTGAGTGCTTCCCCTGCTCCTGCCGCCGGTACCCTCTATGTGGTCGCCACGCCGATCGGCAACCTGGACGATATCAGCGCGCGAGCGCTGCGCATTCTCGCCGAGGTGGCGCTGATTGCCGCCGAGGACACCCGGCATTCCGTGCGCCTGTTGCAGCACTTCGGTATCGCCACGCCGCTGGCGGCCTGCCACGAGCACAACGAGCGCGACCAGGGCGGGCGCTTCCTCGCCCGCCTGCAGGCCGGCGAAGACGTGGCGCTGATCTCCGATGCCGGCACGCCGCTGATCTCCGATCCCGGTTTCCACCTGGTGCGTGCCGCGCGTGCCGCCGGCATCCGCGTGGTGCCGGTGCCCGGGGCCTGTGCCCTGATCGCGGCGCTGTCGGCGGCCGGTCTGCCGTCGGATCGCTTCAGCTTCGAGGGTTTCCTGCCGGCCAAGACCGTCGGGCGCCGCGCGCGCCTGGAGCAGGTGCGCGAGGATGTCCGCACTCTCATCTATTACGAGGCGCCGCACCGCCTGCTCGAATCCCTCGCCGACATGCGCGACATCTTCGGCGAAGGCAGGCCTGCCGTGCTGGGGCGCGAGTTGACCAAGACCTTCGAGACGCTCAAGGGCCTGCCGCTGGGCGAACTGCACGACTGGGTGGCGGCCGACTGCAACCAGCAGCGCGGTGAGTGCGTGATCCTGATCGCCGGTTGGCAGGTGCCGGAGGGCGAGGAGGCGGTCAGCGGCGAGGCGCTGCGCGTGCTCGACCTGCTGCTCGCCGAGCTACCGCTCAAGCGCGCGGCGGCGCTGGCGGCGGAGATCACCGGAGTGCGCAAGAACCTGCTGTACCAGGCTGCCCTCGATCGGCAAAAGGACGCTTGAGCTTGTCCTGGCTCGCCGGGCTCGCTACCCTTGGCGGCGGAGAGTCGATCGGACAGTCGCTGCCTTCTTCACCGAAGGGGGAGGAAAGTCCGGGCTCCATAGGGCGGAGTGCCAGGTAACGCCTGGGAGGCGCGAGCCTACGGAAAGTGCCACAGAAAACAACCGCCTAAGCGCTTCGGCGCCGGTAAGGGTGAAAGGGTGCGGTAAGAGCGCACCGCGTGGCTGGCAACAGTTCACGGCACGGCAAACCCCACTTGGAGCAAGACCAAATAGGAGTCCGTTGGTGTGGCCCGCACTGGACTCGGGTAGGTTGCTTGAGGTGTGTGGTGACACACATCCCAGATGAATGACTGTCCTCGACAGAACCCGGCTTATCGGCAGACTCGCTATTTCCCTCTGGGGGGTGTCTTGCAAGCGCCCCCTTGACCGCTTCTCCACGTGATACGCAGAAGCCGTCGCCTCAGATTTTGCCATTTGCGAGTGTTTGCCCCTCCTTATTTCCAAACAATCTTATATTTCAGCAGCTTTATGAGCTGTTCTCGCCAGTTGATTGATTTTCTAGTCATTGTTTCCCTGGGATCATTCTCGATGTCATCCCTGTTCCACTAACTCCTTGTCTTTAAAGGCGCTTGGCTGCGTGCCACGGGGTGCCGCTCGGTTGCATTGGTGCAGGCCTGTTTCTATAGTGTGCAGCAGTGGGAAAATGTGGGTTAAAGTGGTTTTTTGTGGAGTTTCCCATCGGCGGGTGGGAAAATGTGGGACGGCCATCGCGGGCCGTCAGTGACCGGATGCGGATAAATGACGAGCTTCACCGGCAGTCATGCCATCACATTGGATGCCAAGGGGCGACTCGCGATACCGGCAAAGGTGCGTGAGGAGCTTCTGGCTGCCTGTGGTGGCCGCATTACCCTGACCGCCAATTCGGCGGCACGATCAGCGTCCGAGCACTGTCTGCAGGTGTATCTTGACCCGGACTGGCAGACGCTGAAGGCGGGTATCAGTGCCCTGCCATCCCACAATCGCAGCGCAGAGCGAGTGCGTCGTCTGGTATTGGGGACCGCTTGCGAAACGGAGCTGGATGGCGCCGGGCGAATCCTGATTCCGCCGACCCTGCGTGACTATGCGGGCCTTGAGCGGCGTGTGATGTTGCTGGGGCAAGGCAAAAAGCTCGAAATCTGGAACGAAGAGCGCTTTGCCGCGTGGGTTAACGAATCCGAAATGGATGATGATGTGCCAGCTGCTTTGCTGGATTTGCCGCTGTGATCGGAGAACGCATGGAAACGCCGCCTGAGCATCGCACAGTACTTTTGGATGAGGCGGTGGAAGCGCTGACAACCCGGCTCGACGGGCGGTATGTCGACGGAACTTTCGGGCGTGGTGGTCATACCCGATTACTGTTGAGTCGGCTTGGGCCTGCCGCCCAGGTCTTGGTTGTCGACAAGGATCCGCGAGCCATTGCGGTAGCCGATGCTCTGGCGCTTGAGGACTCGCGAGTGGTGGTTCAGCGTGGTGGCTTCGTGGCGCTGGGTGACTATCTGGATGGCCGAGGCTGGGATCAGGTTGATGGCGTGTTGCTGGACCTGGGCGTTTCATCGCCTCAACTGGATGACGCCGCTCGTGGATTCAGCTTCATGCGCGAGGGACCTTTGGATATGCGTATGGATCCGGACAAGGGCGAGAGTGCGGCGGAGTGGCTGGCGCGTGCCGATGCGGAATCCATAGCGCAGGTGTTGTGGCAGTTCGGTGAGGAGCGCTTTTCGCGTCGAATTGCGCGCCGCGTGGTGGAAACCAGGGTGGAATCACCCTTGCGCACCACTCTGCAGCTGGCGCGCTTGGTCGAAGATGCGGTGCCGATTCGGGAAAAGGGCAAGCATCCGGCGACGCGCACGTTTCAGGCCATCCGCATTCACGTCAATCAAGAGTTGGCGGAATTGGAGCGGGTACTGGGCGTGGCCAGTCAGCGGCTGAGGCTGGGCGGTCGTTTGGTGGTGATCAGCTTTCATTCGCTGGAAGATCGGATTGTGAAGCGATTCATGCGTGATCAGGCACGAGGGCCGCAGTTGCCGCGGGGCTTGCCGGTTCAGGTGCACAGCATGGGTGCCGGATTTCGTTTGGTGGGTAAACCCGTCATGCCGAGTGAGCAGGAAGTGGCGGCCAATGTTCGGGCACGCAGTGCGGTGATGAGAGTGTTGGAGCGTTGTGCGGGGTGAACATGGCGAATCTGCAGACCAGTGATGAGGGCGTGGTCCGCTGGCGAGAAACGCTGGATCAGACGGTCAGGATTTCTCTGGGGCTTTTGGCGAGCCTTTGGCGTCGTGACGTGCTTTTGACGTTGATGCTTGTCGTGGTTCTGGTGATCTCAGCGGTTGGAGTCATTTACGCGGCGCATATCAATCGCCAGTTATTCAACGAGTTGGCCAAGGTGCAGGCGGCACGTGATGAGTATGAGCGGGTTTGGAGTCAGTTGTTGCTGGAGCAGGGAGCTTTAAGCGCACATAGCCGGGTCGAGTCTGAGGCAACCGCACGCTTCCAGATGCGCGTGCCGGAAGCCGCAGACATGATCGTGATTGAAGCCCCTTGAGTGACAGAGCGGGAGTGGACGTGGGCAGCCCCGATACTTCGAATCGAACATTGCTGAACCGTTTGGTATCCAGTCTCAAAGCCTGGCGCTACGGTTTGGTGCTGTTCGTTTTTGGCGCTGCTTTTTTGGGCGTGATCGCCCGGCTGATCAGTTTGCAAGTGGTGGACCCAGAGTTTCTGCGTAATCAGGGCGATGCGCGTACCGTCCGGATTGAGACGATTGATGCCCACAGAGGCATGATTGTTGATCGTAACGGAGAGCCTTTGGCGGTCAGCACCCCCGTCGAGACGCTATGGGCTAATCCCAGTCTGGTCGATGTGCAGCACCCGGAGTTTGGCCGTATGGCGGCTCTGTTGGGTATGGATGTACGTGACTTAAGGGCGCGCATCGAAAGCAACCGCTCTCGCGAGTTCCTGTATCTCAAGCGCAAGGCACAGCCTGCGCTGGCGACGCAGATCAAGGCGTTGCGCATTCCCGGGATCGATAGCCGCCGGGAGTATCGGCGTTACTATCCGGCGGGCGAAGTTGCGGCCCACGTAGTTGGTTTTACGAACATTGATGAAGCTGGCCAGGAAGGCATGGAGCTGGCCTTCGATCACTGGCTGACCGGTGTGCCCGGTCGCAAGCGCGTCCTCAAGGATCGCAACAACCGAATGATCAAGGATCTGAGCCTGATTCAGGACGCCGCACCGGGGAAGGAAGTGCGGCTTAGTATCGATCTGCGATTGCAGTATCTGGCCTATCGAGAGTTGAAAGCCGCCGTGACCGCTCATCGTGCGCGAGGCGGTACGTTGGTGATGCTCGATGTGGATACGGGTGAGGTGTTGGCGATGGTCAATCAACCGTCGTACAACCCCAACAATCGCAGTACGCGCGAACCATCCAGCATGCGTAACCGGGCCATTACAGATCTGTTTGAGCCTGGATCGACGGTCAAACCGCTGACCGTGGCGTTGGCTCTGGAATCGGGCCGCTATACAGCAACGACGGAGATCGATACGTCGCCGGGTTACATACGGGTGGGCGGGTTTACCATCCGGGACCATCGAAACTACGGCATTCTGGACCTGACGGGCATCATTGCTAAATCCAGTAACGTTGGTACGTCACGTATTGCGCTGGATCTTTCCGGTGAACGGGTTCAGGAAATGTTTTCACGTCTGGGTTTTGGTCAGTCCACGGGCATTGGCTTCCCGGGCGAGGCGATTGGCGTGCTGCCGGCCAGAGTCAAGTGGCGTCCTGCAGAAGTGGCCGCACTCTCTTATGGCTATGGCATGAGCGTGAATGCTCTCCAGCTCACCCAGGCCTATATGGCGTTGGCTAACGGCGGCGTTCGGTATCCTTCCACACTGCTTCGTCAGGATACCCAGCCGGTCGGTGAGCGCGTGATGTCCGAGCCGGTGGCACTGAGCGTGCAGAACATGCTGCGGGCCGTGGTCGAAGAAGGTACAGGTAAGCGTGCGCAGTTGGGTATCTATCAATCTGCCGGCAAAACCGGGACGGTGCATCTGGTTGGAGCGAACGGCTATGAAGCCAGCCAGTACAAATCCATATTTGCCGGACTTGCGCCGGCAGATCGGCCACGGGTGGCCTGCGTGGTGATTGTCGATGCGCCGCAGGGTAATCAGTATTTTGGTGGCGAGGTTGCGGCGCCCATTTTCTCACGTGTTGTTGGTGATGCGCTGCGCTTGCTCAACGTCCGTCCTGCGAAAAATGTGCGGACCGTTGATATGCCGGTGGCAGGATCTCAAGCCCAGTGGTTGGCAGGGGGGCCGAAGCAATGACTTCAAAGCCGGCAACTCAGTGGCTGATGCCGTGGATAGCCCTGCCTTCGGTGCTGGAT
>JAJLLC010000044.1:0-6325 GCA_033838285.1 Pseudomonadaceae bacterium | reverse complement strand
CACCGCGCCCAGCAGCCACAGCTCGCGGCGGCCGCGCAGGTGGCCGAGGATCATCAGCGGCAGGGCGATCAGGGTCCAGACGATGGACAGGCCGGCCTGCACCAGCATCGAGTCGAGCAGCGCATCCAGCTCGTAGGGCACCCCGCCCCAATGATGGGCCGCGCGGAATACGCTGGCAGTCAGCACCACGAACAGCGAGGCACCGGCGACGGTCTGCGCGATGCGCTCGCCATACGCCGCCAGCCCCAGCTGCGGCAGGCCGCTGCTCAGCCAGGTGTAGATCGCCAGCAGTACCAGCAGCATGCCCAGCTCCAGCGGGTTGAGCAGCGGCAGGTAGGGCAACGGATCGGCACTGCCGTCGCTGGCGATGTTGGCCAGCCACAACCAGCCGAGCATCAGCAGCGCCAGTGGCGCGGCCGCCAGCACCCGGTACTCGCGCGGGTAGGCCGCCACCGGCCAGGGCCAGGCGCGCGGTGCGGCCATGGCCAGGAGGAAGGCACTCGGCAACACGGCCCAGCCCAGCCAACGCCAGGCGTTGTAGTGCTCGGCCAGCAGCATCAGACCGTAACGCAACTCCAGGGCCAGCACGCCGAGAGTCAGCCAGCAGCCCAGCACATGGGCCGCGCTGCGCACACCCGCCGGCAGCAACTCGGCCAAGCGCTTGAGCGACCACAGGTGCACGGCGAAGAGCAGGCCCCAGCCGAGCCAGCCGAAGCCGGCCGCTGGATGGTAGGTACGATGCGCCAGGTGCAGCAGGATGACCACGGCCGTCGGTACCAGCAAGGTGCACAGCAGGGCCAGGGAGTGCCAGCGCAGGCGCCCGGCCAGCCAGGCCCACAGCGCCACGCTGAGCGCGGCCAGCGCCAGCAGCGCGGCGCCCTGCAGCTCGGCCGCGACGAAACGCAGCACCTCGCTGGCCAGGGCCAGCGCCCACCAGCCGGCGCCCCAGGCCAGCAACAGCTGGGAAAAACGCTGCAGGCTCAGGCTACCCAGGCTGCCGGCCTGCTGGCGCAGCAGCACATGGCGCAGGCGCCAGGCGCCGACCTGCGCGGCCAGGCCCAGCACCAGCGGCGCCCAGAAGCCGGCATGCGCCAGCGGACGCAGCCCCTCGCTGGGCAAATAACCGAGCAGCAGCGGACTGGCGGCGAGGAAGGCGATGCCGCCGACCACCTGCAGCAGCAGGCCGAACAGGAAGCTGGCGCGCAGCTGCAGCTGCAGGCTGAGCCAGATGATCAGCAGGCCGCTGCCGGCCCACACCGCCGCGGCGCTCTGCCAGGGCAGCACGAACAGCACGGCGAGGTTGACGAACAGCAGGCCGACCAGCATCACCAGCGACAGGCCGCGCATCAGCCGGCGATCCTCGCTGACCAGCTTGTCGCGCACCGCGATCAGCATGCCGGCCACCAGCGCCAGACCGATCAGCGAGCAGACCAGCAGGCCGCGCCAGCCGGAATAGAACACCCCGGACTCGCCCAACCCGCTGCCCTGCATCTGGCTGAGGAACACCGCGCCGCCGAGCAGCTGCACGGCGAAGGCCGTGAACAGGAAACTGCGTGCCTGCAGGCGCAGGCCGACGAACAGGGTAGCCAGTCCCGCCAGCGCCCAGGTGATGGCCGTACCCTCGGCGCCGAAACACAGCGGCGCGATCAGGTAGAGAAACAGCAGGCCCGCCACCGCCAGCCAGGGCAGGCCACGGCGCTCCCAGTCGCGAGTCGCCTCGAGCGGAGCACGACGCAGCTGCCAGAAGCTGAACAGCAAGGCGGCGCCGAGCATCAGCGCCCCCAGCGGCGCACCGTCGAGCAGCTTGTCCTGGCCGATATCGACCTGACCAAGGAAGGCCAGCGCCGCGCCGGCCTGCAGCAGCAGGGCGAAGACACGTGCCAGCGGTCGCCCCTGGCGCAGGCCCAGCCAGTAGATGCCGGCGCCCTCCACCGCCCAGGCGGCGGAAGTCCAGCGCGCATCCAGGCCCAGCGGGATGGCCAGGGTAGCGAACACCACGCCCAGCGCCAGGCAGGTTTCCATCAACAGCAGCACGTGGCGCCCGCGCAGCAGTCGCGCCAGCAGCAGGTAGAACAGGCCGAGGCCCAGGGCGCTGAAGGCGGCGGCGAACTCGATGTGCTGGACAATGGCGTACTGCAGGCCGAAGCCCACCAGCGGCGGGCCGAACAGCACGGTGCCGTCGACATAGTCGGCGCGCCCGCGGCTCCAGCGCAGCAGCTCCTCACGATCCTCGGGGGCATCCGCCGCCTCGTGCAGCTTGCGCCGGGCGAACAGCAGGCCGATGGCCACGTACATCAGGAAAAACATAATGAGGAACGGCTCGCTGCTCCACAGCAGCTCCGGGGTGTAGGAGCGCAGGCCCCAGGCGAAGCCGATGCCGAAGGTGCCGAGGAAGCCGACCAGGTTGAGCAGGCGCCAGGCCTTGAACCAGGCGATGGCGAGGATGCCGGCATTGAGCAGGATGAAGTAGCTGAACAGCGCCACATGGTTGCCACTGCCGGTGGAGGTGAGGATCGGCGCGGCAAAACCGCCGAGCGCCGCCGCCACCGCCAGGCCCAGGGCGTTCTGCGCCACGGCGAGAATGGCCGAGAAGGCGGTGACCAGCACCAGCAGGCCGAGCGCCAGCTTGGGGTCGAGCAGCGGATGCAGGCGCATGGCGGCGAACACCGTCAGGTACAGCACGGCAATGCCGGTGCCCTGCAGCATCAGGCCGTAGTTGGGGTTGCGCCGGCGCAGCCACCAGCCAAGGCCGAGCAGGGCGATGGCGCTGGCCGCCACCCCGGCATAGCGCAGCTCCACCGGCACCACCATGCCTTCGGTGGCGTAACGCAGGAGGAAAGCCAGGCCGAGGAACAGCAGCACCACACCAACGCGCAGCACGGTATTGCCACCGAGCAACCAGGCCTTGGCCAGGGCAAAAGCGCAGGCGATGGGCGAGGGTTCGCGCGGCGGCGCCGGCTGACGCGGGGTAGCCGGGCGGGGAGATGGCGAAGGCTCGACAGGTGCAGCGACCGGCTCGACCTGCACTTGGGGTTCGGCGGCCGTAGCGGCGGGCAGTTCCGGCAGCTCCCAGACCAGCTCGTCGGCCGGGCTCTCAGGCAGAGGCCCTGCCTCGACCGGTGCCGGTTCGGGCTCTGGCCTGGGTGGAGTGGCTGTGGCTGCAGCCGGCGCCTGCGACTCGGCTGCGGCGCCCGCCGGCTGGCCGCTCTCCAGCCGGACCAGGCGCTCGACCACGGCCGTGGTGCCGCGCTCGAAGCGCTCGGCGAAGCCCTTCAGCTCCTGGCGCAGCCGCGCGTTGTCGGCCGCCAGCTGCTGCAGGCGCAGTGCCTGGCCCAGGCCCAGACCGATCAGCCCGCCGAGCAGGGCGGAGGTCACCGATTCTCCGGCCAGTGCACCGAGCACCAGGCCGACCAGCATGAAGATCCATTGCATGCAGTAATTCCCGAGCCGTTGAGGCGAAGTCCCTGGGAGGAGCTGCGAGTATATCGGCGCACCTGCGAGACACTACAAAGACGTAGGCCAACTGGCGCACAGACACAACGCTTCGCTTGCTTACGTTCCTCCGGGCCTCGCACGGCCTGGCTGCGATGGGAGCGAGCATGGTCCACTGAAATGAAAAAGCCCCGCCGAGGCGGGGCTTTCGTCACCGGACAGTGCTTAGAACTGCGCGGCGTCCAGCAGGTACAGCGACTCGCTACCGGCCTTGACCGAAGCGGTCAGCGAGTGGATGCGCGGCAGCAGGCGGGCGAAGAAGAAGCGTGCGGTGCCCAGCTTGCTGGCGTAGAAGTCGTCCTGACCTTCCTTGCCCAGCGCGGCGCGGGCCATCAGGGCCCACATGTAGGCGTAGGCGGTGTAGCCGAACACGTGCAGGTACTCCACCGAGGCGGCGCCGATTTCGTTCGGGTTGGCCTTGGCCTGCTCGATCACCCACAGGGTCAGGGCATCGAGGTTCTCCACGGCGGCCTTCAGCGGGCCGGTGAACTCGGCCAGCGAGGCATCGGCGGAAGCGACGAAGCCCTTGATCTCGTCGGACAGGTGCTTGTAGAAGCTGCCACCGCTGCCGACGATCTTGCGCCCCATCAGGTCCAGCGACTGGATGCCGTTGGTGCCTTCGTAGATCTGGGTGATGCGGCAGTCACGGATCAGCTGCTCCTGGCCCCACTCGCGGATGAAGCCGTGGCCGCCGAAGATCTGCTGGCCGTGCACGGTGGTTTCCAGGCCCATGTCGGTGAGGAAGGCCTTGGCTACCGGAGTGAGCAGGGCGACCAGCTCCTCGGCGCGCTTGGCGGTTGCCTTGTCCTCGCTGTACTTGGCGGTGTCCAGCTGCATGGCGACGTAGCTGGAGAAGGCGCGGCCGCCCTCGTTCAGCGCCTTCATGGTCAGCAGCATGCGGCGCACGTCCGGGTGCACGATGATCGGGTCGGCCGCTTTGTCCTTGGCCACCGGGCCGGTCGGGGCGCGGCTCTGGATACGCTCGCGGGCGTACTCGACGGCGCTCTGGTAGGAACGCTCGCCCAGGGCCAGGCCCTGGATGCCGACGCCCAGGCGCTCGTAGTTCATCATGGTGAACATGGCGTTGAGGCCCTTGTTCACCTCGCCGACCAGGTAGCCGGTGGCGCCGTCGAAGTTCATCACGCAGGTGGCCGAAGCCTTGATGCCCATCTTGTGCTCGATCGAGCCGCAGCCCAGCGAGTTCTTCGCACCCAGCGAACCATCGGCGTTGACCATCACCTTCGGTACCAGGAACAGCGAGATGCCCTTCGGGCCGGCCGGGGCGTCCGGCAGCTTGGCCAGCACCAGGTGGATGATGTTTTCGGTCAGGTCGTGCTCACCGCCGGTGATGAAGATCTTGGTGCCGCTGATCTTGTAGCTGCCGTCGGCCTGCGGTTCGGCCTTGGTGCGGATGATGCCCAGGTCGGTACCGGCGTGCGGCTCGGTCAGGCACATGGAACCGGCCCAGACACCGGCGTACATGTTCGGCAGGTACTGCTGCTTCAGCTCTTCGCTGGCGTGGTTGAGGATCGACAGGCAGGCGCCGGCGGTCAGCATCGGGTACAGGCCGAAGGACAGGTTGGCCGAGTTGACCATTTCCTCGACCTGGGCACCGATCACCTTGGGCATGCCCATGCCGCCGAACTCCGGCGAACCGCCGACACCGACCCAGCCGCCATCGGCGTAGGTCTGGTAGGCCTCGGGGAAGCCGGCCGGGGTCTTCACCGCGCCGTCGGTCCAGCTGCAGCCTTCCTCGTCGCCGCTGCGGTTCAGCGGGGCGATGGTGCCCGCGGTGACCTTGCCGGCCTCTTCGAGGATGGCGGCGGCGGTGTCGGCGTCGACCACTTCGGCCAGGCCGGGCAGCTCGGCCCACAGCTTGGAGACCTCGAAGACTTCATTGAGAACGAAGCGCATGTCGCGCAGGGGGGCTTTGTAGTCGGCCATGGAGCAATCCTCGAACGAGACGGCGGTGCGGTCGGCGGACCGCGAGTGCATAGGCGGCCGAGTGTAGCCAAACAACCAGAAGGAGATAAGAGGTCGCAATGTGACCAATCATTCCAACCTAAGTCACACTTAGACCCTGCCGAATAACCACCACAAAAACAGCCGCTTAGCCTGCCGACCGGCCGTCGCCGGCCCTAGCCCTGGGCCTCGGCCACACGCACCGCGCCACGGCGCTTTTCCCCCTGGGCCACCACACAGTTGCGCCCGGCGCGCTTGGCCGCATAGAGCGCCTTGTCGGCACTGCGGATCACCTCCTCGGCGCCGCGCTGGTGCGCCTCGCGCTCGGCCACGCCGATGCTGATGGTCACCGACACGCTGGCCGCGCTGGCGGCCTTGCGCCGCTGGCGGCCCTCCTTGTCATCCTTCGGCCTTTGCTGCCGGTCGCGCAGCTGCAACGGATAACCCTCCACCGCCTGGCGCACCGCCTCCAGGTGCGGCCGGCACTCGTCGATGGACCTGCCGGGGAACACCAGGGTGAACTCCTCGCCGCCGTAGCGGTAGGCCTTGCCACCGCCACCGACCTTGCGCAGCTGGCTGGCGACCAGCCTGAGCACCTGGTCGCCGACGTCGTGGCCGTGGGTGTCGTTGAATTTCTTGAAGTGATCGACGTCGGCCATGGCGATCACGTAGTTGCGCCCCAGGCGCTCCAGGCGGTCGTTCAGCGCGCGGCGCCCGGGCAGGCCGGTGAGTTCGTCGCGGTAGGCCATCTGGTAGGCCTCATGCACCACCGCCGCCACGATCATCAGCATCACCAGGCTGCTCATCACCTGCAGCGCATGCGGCAGGATGAAGGTATTGGGCAGCATCCACAGCAGCCCGAGCAGGCCGA
>JAJLLC010000043.1:0-48808 GCA_033838285.1 Pseudomonadaceae bacterium | reverse complement strand
GCCGTACCACTTGCCGCTCTGGAAGCCGGCACGGGTGCGCAGGGTCTGGGCGTTGGCGTCGCGCAGGGCGTTGTCCTGGTCGACGTTCTCGAAGCGGTAGCGGGCGTCGAGGATCGGCTTGCCCTGGGTGAACAGGTTGCTGAAGTCCTCGGCGGCGAAGGCGGCGTGGCTGCAGC
The DNA here is from genome assembly GCA_033838285.1 of Pseudomonadaceae bacterium. Taxonomy (GTDB): domain Bacteria; phylum Pseudomonadota; class Gammaproteobacteria; order Pseudomonadales; family Pseudomonadaceae; genus Aquipseudomonas. Next base: position 48,632 of record JAJLLC010000043.1, on the reverse strand, counting down.
TTGCGGCGGCGATGGCGAGTGACAGCAGGGTGGGTTTGATCATGCTCATAGCGGTCTTCCTGTTGGCCAAATAACGCAAAAAAAAACGCCACAGCGCCGGGCTCCCGAGGGGGCAGGGCTTCTGTGACGTCGTTGTCGGTTGAGTGGCAGACACGCCGTTGTGCTGACCGGAGTCGGCCATAGCAGGCGGCGTGCCAGGATCGGCAAGTGGCTGATTTACTGAGATTTAGCGGTTCTTTCAGAACTTTTCGCGATTTCGGGCTGCACCGCGCTCGACCGCCGCGCATTGAGACAGTGCAGCTGTATGGCCGCAAAAGCAGGCGACTGTATCGCGCCGGCGGCTATCGGGCGCGGCATGCTGGCGGCCCTTGCGATTCTCCGGGAGCACCGCTGCATGCCGTTCGAATTCCACCAGATAGATGCCTTCGCCGACCGTCCCTTCACCGGCAACCCGGCCATGGTCTATCGCCTGGACGCCTGGCCGAGCGAGGAGCTGATGCAGCGCATCGCCGCCGAGCACAACCGGGCGGAGACCGCCTTCGTGGTGAAGGAGGGCGCGGCCTGGCGCATCCGCTGGTTCACCCCCAGTTGCGAGGTGCCGCTGTGTGGCCACGGCACCCTGGCCGCGGCCCATGTGCTGTTCGAGGTGTATGGCGAGGCGGGCGAGCGCCTGGAGTTCGTCTGCCTGTCCGGCGCGCTGGCGGTCAGCCGCGAGTCTGGCCGGCTGGTGCTGGATTTCCCGGCGATCGGCCTGGCGCCGGCGGACATGCAGGCCGAGGTCGAGCGGATACTGGGGCAGAAGGTGCTGGCGGTGCAGCTGGGCAAGGAGCTGCTGGCGGAGCTGGAGTCCGAGCAGGCAGTGCGCGCCTGCACGCCGGACCTGACCGCGCTGGCTGGATTGCCCGGGCTCGGCGTGATAGTCACGGCGCCGGGGCGCAGCCACGATTTCGTCTCGCGCTACTTCGCCCCGGGCATCGGCATCGACGAGGACCCGGTCACCGGCTCGGCCCACTGCATACTGGCGCCCTACTGGGCCGGGCGCCTGGGCAGGCACGAGCTGAGCGCCTACCAGTGTTCGGCGCGTGGCGGCGAGCTGCACTGCAGGGTGCTGGGCGAGCGGGTGCAGATCGCCGGCCAGGCGGTGCTGGTGGCCAGTGGCAGGCTGTTCGTGTAAAGCGCAGCGCGCCGTTCAGCTGCTGCTGTAGCGGCGCACGCCGGACTCGCCCAGGCTGACATGGGCGGCCACGCTGCCGGGTGCGGCGAACACCACCAGGTGGTCGGCGGCGACGCGGATGCCGACCTGCTGGCCCGGCAGGTGGTCGGCGTGGCTGGGGAAGATCGCTTCCAGCTGGCTGCCGGTCGGCAGCTGCAGGCGGTACAGGGTGGCGGCGCCGAGGAAGGTCTTGCCGACGATCTGGGCACGCAGCGGGCTCTGGTCGTCCGGCACTATGTCGTCGGGGCGCAGCAGCACGTCCACCGCGCTGCCCGGGGCCAGGGTGTAGGCGCGGTTGCCGCGGATCACGCCCAGCTCGGTCTGCACCGTGTCGGGGCTCAGCAGCTGGCCGCGGATGAAGTAGCCCTGACCGACGAAGCTGGCGACGAAGGGCGTCAGCGGCTCGTGGTACAGGTTGAAGGGGGTGTCCCACTGCTCCAGGCGCCCGTCCTTGAATACGCCGACGTGATCGCTGACGGCGAAGGCCTCCTCCTGGTCGTGGGTGACCAGGATGGCGCTGGTGCCGCGTGCCTTGAGGATGTCGCGCACCTCATGGCTGAGGCGCCGGCGCAGCTCGCCGTCGAGGTTGGAGAAGGGTTCGTCGAGCAGCAGCAGCTGCGGCTCCGGCGCCAGCGCGCGGGCCAGGGCCACGCGCTGCTGCTGGCCGCCGGACAGCTCGTGGGGGAAGCGCTTGCCCAGGTGGCCGAGCTTGACCAGTTCCAGCAGCTCGGCGGTGATGCGCTCGCGCTCGGGGTGCTTGCGGATGCCGAAGGCCAGGTTGTCCGCCACGTTGAGGTGAGGGAACAGCGCGTAGTCCTGGAACACCATGCCGATGCGGCGCTTCTCCGGCGCCAGGGTGAAGCCGGCGCGCGAGATCACCTGGCCGCCCAGCTCGATCTCGCCTTCCTGCACCGGCTCGAAACCGGCGATGGCGCGCAGGGTGGTGGTCTTGCCGCAGCCGGAGGGGCCGAGCAGGCAGCCGATGTCGCCGGCATTGAGGTGCAGGTCGAGCGCCTGCACGATGCGATGGCCCTGGTAGCCGCAGGCCACTCCGCGCAGGGACAGCAGCAGGTCGCTCATGCGCGGCGCAGGCCCGGGGCCACCAGCATTTCCAGCAGCGCCTTCTGCGCGTGCAGGCGGTTCTCGGCCTGCTGCCAGGCCAGCGAGCGCGGGTCGTCGAGCAGGTCTTCGCTGATTTCCTCGCCGCGGTGGGCCGGCAGGCAGTGCAGGAAGATCACGCCCGGGTCGGCGGCATCCAGCAGGGCGCGGCTGACCTGGTAGGGGGCGAACAGCCTGAGGCGCTCGGCGCTCTCGTCTTCCTGGCCCATGGAGGCCCACACGTCGGTGCTCACCAGGTGGGCGCCGGCCACCGCCTCGCGCGGATCGCGGACGATCCGCACGCGGTCACCGGCGGCCTGGATGAACTCGGCCTTGGGCTCGTAGCCCTCGGGGCAGGCGATGCGCAGCTGGAAGTCGAACTGCACGGCGGCTTCCAGGTAGCTGTTGCACATGTTGTTGCCGTCGCCGATCCAGGCCACGGTCTTGCCTTTGATACTGCCGCGGGCCTCCTCGAAGGTCTGCATGTCGGCCAGCAGCTGGCAGGGGTGCAGGTCGTCGGACAGGCCGTTGATCACCGGCACCGTGCTGTTGGCGGCGAAGTCGGTGAGGGTGCTGTGGGCGAAGGTGCGGATCATTACCGCGTCGAGCATGCTGGACATGACGATGGCGGTGTCGCCGATCGGCTCGCCACGGCCCAGCTGGGTGTCGCGCGGGGAAAGGAAGATGGCCTGGCCGCCGAGCTGGATCATGCCGGCCTCGAAGGACAGGCGGGTACGGGTGGAGGCCTTCTCGAAGATCATGCCCAGCACGCGGCCCTGCAGCGGCTCGTGGGCGATGCCGCGCTGGCGCAGGTCCTTCAGCTCGATGGCTCGACGGATCAGGCCGGAGAGTTCCTGCGGGCTGTAGTCCATCAACGAGAGAAAGTGCCTGGCGTTCATTTTATTCACTACCTTTTCGACAGCGGTCGCGGCCCCGGTTTTTCCGGGGAAAAGCCATCCACACAGCGGCGCGAGCCGCGCAGGGGGCGACGAATGGGGAAGGCGCGATCTTATAAGCAAAGGACGCTTTGGAGCAAATAGCCTCCATGGCGGCGCTTCGGGCGAACTGTATCGTGGCGCCAGCGCCAAACTGTGTTTGAAATATCGAACGCCTTGTGCTGCCATAGCCGCCATCAACCTGGTTATCGGAGGCGGCCGTGCAGCTGTCGGGTCGCGGTGTGGCGCTGTCGATGGCGGCGTCGGTGTTGTTCGTGCTGATTCCCGGCTATGTGCGCGAGCTGGCGCCGCTGGATGGCTTGCAGGTGTTCGCCCAGCGCGTGCTCTGGTCGATTCCGGCGGTGCTGCTGCTGGTGGCCCTGGCGCGGCAGTGGCGGGTGCTGGGCGCGGCCTTCGTGCGGCTGCGCCGCGAGCCGCTGCTGCTGGCGGCACTGCCGCTGGCGGCGGCGCTGATGGGCGTGCAGTGGCTGCTGTTCGTCTGGGCGCCGCTGGCCGGGCGCATGCTCGAGGTGTCGCTCGGCTATTTCCTCCTGCCGCTGGCCATGGTGCTGGTCGGCCGGCTGTTCTACGGCGAACGCCTGCGCCCGCTGCAGCGCCTCGCCGTGGCCTGCGCGCTGCTCGGCGTGGTGCATGAGCTGTGGCTGACCCAGGCCTTCTCCTGGGTGACCCTGGTCGCCGCGCTGGGCTACCCGCCGTACTTCATGCTGCGCCGCTGGATGCGCCTGGACGCGCTGTCCGGCTTCGTCCTGGAGATGCTGGTGCTGGCGCCGCTGGCGATCTGGCTGATCCAGGCCCATGGCCCGCTGGACCTGTTCGCCCAGGCACCGCAGCTGTGGTGGCTGCTGCCCGGCCTGGGCCTGCTCAGTGCCCTGGCCTTCGGCGCAATGATGGCGGCCAGCCGCCTGCTGCCGCTGGGGCTGTTCGGCATCCTCAGCTATGTCGAGCCGGTGCTGCTGTTCGGCGTCGCCGTGCTGTTCCTCGGCGAGGCCTTCGCCGCCCAGCAACTGTGGACCTACGGGCCGATCTGGCTGGCGGTGCTGCTGACCGGCTGGGACAGCGCGCGCCTGCTGCGCAAGCAGGCGCGGCGCGGGGTTTAGATAGCTTCCGGCAAGACCCGATAGTGCAGTTGCACCAGGCCCGAGGCGAAGCTGCGCTGCCCGTGCAGCTGCAGGCGCCGCTCCAGGGCGGTGGCGAATAGCGGGATGCCGGCACCGAGCAGGTGCGGAATCAAGTCGACCACCAGTTCGTCGAGCAGCCCGGCGGCCAGGCAGTTGCCGGCCAGGCTGCCGCCGCCCACCAGCCAGACTCGCTCGCAGCCGCAGGCGGCCAGCTCTTCCAGGGCTTCGGCCGGCGTGCAGTGGCGGCCCTGAATGCCGGCCGGTGCGTTCTCCAGCGGATTGCGTGCCAGTACCAGAGAGGGTTTGCCGGGGTAGGGCCAGTCGCCGTCGTCGCGTACTCGGCCATAGGTGGCGCGGCCCATCAGCAGGCCGTCGATGCTGGCGTAGAAGGCGGCATGGCCGTGTTCGTCGGCCGCCGCCTCGACGTCCCGCAGCCAGTCCAGAGCGCCATCCGGGCGGGCGATGTAGCCGTCCAGGCTGGCGGCCACGTGGTAGATCAGCGCGGGTTTCATGGGCGTTCTCGGCTATGGCCTGCTCCGCCTTTTGAGCTCGCCCGGGTGGCGAAGTTTCCCGTCTTAGTCGAGGACGTTCTCGAGGATTTCGTAGATCAGTCCGGTGGCCAGGGTCACCAGCACCACGTCGGTACCGACCTGGCGCCACTCGTAGCCGTCGTAGTGCGGCAGCTGGCCGAGCAGGCGGTTGTCGAAGCGCTTGGCGATGCCGGGCGGCAGCGGCTTGCCGCGCGCCAGGTTCTTGCGGATGCCCGGTGGCAGGGACTGCGCCGGGCCGATCAGCTCGCGATTGTTGCCGAGCACGGCGCGTACCAGGCCGATATCGACGCTCGGCCCGCGCAGGCTCTCCTGCTGGCCGCCGGCGTGTTTCTCGGGTTTGTCGTATTTCGGCCCGGCCTGCGCCGGGCCGAGGTTCAGGGCCAGCGCCAGGCCGGTCAGGGCAAGCAGCGATGTGCGGGTCATAGTCGTGCTCCGGAGGGTGACGAAAGCTTGGATGCCGCCAGCTCGCCAGGGTTCCCCGGGCAGGGCGCTCAGGCGGGCTGCGGGCGATGCTCGGACAGCAGATGCAGTATGGCCTTGAGCAGCACGCCGTAAATAGGCACGAACAGCAGAATGCTCACGGCCAGCTTGACCCCGTAGTCCACCGTGGCGATCTCCACCCAGTGTTCGGCCATGAAGGGGTTGTCGCTGCGCCAGAAGGCCACCGAGAAGAATGCGAAGGTGTCCAACAGGTTGCCCAGCACGGTCGAGGCGGTCGGCGCTATCCACCACTGCGGCAGCTGGCGCAGGCGGTCGAACACCTGGATGTCGAGGATCTGCCCGAGCACATAGGCGAGGAAGCTGGCGACCGAGATGCGCAGGACGAACTCGTTGTACTCGCCGAGCGCCGCCAGGCCGCGGAAGGCGCCTTCCTGGAACAGCACCGAGACCACGTAGGAGGCGACCAGCGCCGGCAGCATGACCCGAGCTATCACCTGGCGCGCCGGGCTCTTGCCGAGCAGGCGCACGGTCAGGTCGGTGGCCAGGAAGATGAAGGGGAAGCTGAAGGCGCCCCAGGTGGTGTGCCAACCGAACAGGGTGATCGGCAGCTGGACCAGGTAGTTGCTGGCGATGATCACCAGAATATGGAAGGCGATCAGCAGGGGCAGCGCCAGAGGCTGGCGCGACGCGGCAGAAGAGAGCATGACGGACACCTTTTTGCTGGATGGGGTGAGGGAACCCATGCCGTCCGGGATTGGCGGCGGCGCGCATTCTAACTTCCGGGTCAGCTTTGTGCAAAGCTTGAGCAGCTTGCGCGTTGCGTGCTGCCAATCGTGCGGCCTGGCGGCCGAGCGGGTAACCTATGCAGCTGTTTTCCGATTGCGCCGAGGTAATACCCGTGTTCACCCAATTCGCCTTGCACGAACGCCTGCTCAAGGCCGTCGCCGAGCTGAACTTCACCGAGCCGACGCCGGTGCAGCTGGCGGCCATTCCGCCGGCGCTGCAGGGGCGCGACCTGCGGGTGACGGCGCAGACCGGCAGCGGCAAGACCGCGGCCTTCCTGCTGCCGCTGCTCAACCGCCTGCTCGGCGACGCCGGCTCGAAGAAGCGCACCGACGTGCGCTCGCTGATCCTGCTGCCGACCCGCGAGCTGGCCCAGCAGATCCTCAAGGAAGTGGAGCGTTTCTCCCAGTACACCTTCCTCAAGGCCGGCCTGGTCACCGGCGGCGAGGACTTCAAGGAGCAGGCCGCGCTGCTGCGCAAGCAGCCGGACCTGCTGATCGCCACTCCGGGGCGGCTGATGGAGCACCTCAATGCCGGCAGCCTGAAGCTCGATGGCGTCGAGGTGCTGGTGCTGGACGAGGCCGACCGCATGCTCGACCTGGGCTTCGCCGAGGACATCGAACGGATCACCGCCGAGTGCGCCAACCGCCAGCAGACCCTGCTGTTCTCCGCCACCGGCGGCGGCAAGGTGCTGCGCGAGATGATCACCAAGGTGCTGCGCGAGCCGCTGCATCTCAAGCTCAACAGCGTCGACCAGCTCAGCGAGACCACTCGCCAGCAGATCATCACGGCCGACGACCCGGCGCACAAGGAGCGCCTGGTGCAGTGGCTGCTGTCCAACGAGCCGCATCGCAAGGCGATGATCTTCTGCAACACCCGCGCCCAGGTCGACCGTCTCTACGGCCACCTGGTGGCGCTGGACTACAAGGCCTTCGTGCTGCACGGCGAGAAGGACCAGAAGGAGCGCAAGCTGGCCATCGATCGCTTCCGCCAGGGCGGCAGCAAGGTGCTGGTGGCCACCGACGTGGCCGCGCGCGGCCTGGACATCGAAGACCTCGACCTGGTGATCAACTTCGACATGCCGCGTTCGGGCGACGAGTACGTGCACCGCATCGGTCGCACCGGCCGTGCCGGCGCCGAGGGCCTGGCCATCTCGCTGATCTGCCACTACGACTGGAACCTGATGTCGAGCATCGAGCGCTATCTCAAGCAGCGTTTCGAGCGCCGGGTGATCAAGGAACTCAAGGGCAGCTACCAGGGGCCGAAGAACGTCAAGGCCTCGGGCAAAGCCGCCGGGGTGAAGAAGAAAAAGGCCGACAAGAAGGACGGCGCCAAGAAGACGGCCGCCAAGACCGCGCCGAAGCGCCGTCCCAACGCGCCCAAGGCGGCGCCCCTGGTCAGTCAGGACGGCCTGGCCCCGCTCAAGCGCAAGAAACCGGCGGCGGAGTGAAACGAGAAGGGGGCCAGTCGGCCCCCTTCTCTATTGGCTCGGGCGCTATCAGGCAGTAGCCCCCTCTCCCGTTTACGGGAGAGGGCCGGGGAGAGGGGCTCGGTCGGGCATGCCCTCTCCCTACGCGGGCCGCCCCAGCATGTAGCCCGGATGCAATCCGGGGCGGAGTTGCCTGTTTCCCGGATTGCATCCGGGCTACGGAGCAAGCTCGTAGGATGGGTTGAGGTGCCTTGGCGCCGATACCCATCTGATGGGTATCGCTGACGCTCAACCCATTCTACGGGGGCCGAGCCACGACAATCATTCGGCGGTGAAACGAGAAGGGGGCCAGCAGGCCCCCTTTTCTTTTTGCGTGAACCGATCAGGGCACGATCAGGATCTTGCCGTCGCGTTCGCCGCTGGCGGCCGCGGCCACCGCTTCCTTGATCTGCGCGACGCTGTAGGTGGCGGCGATGCGCGCCTTGAGCTTGCCGCTGGCGATCAGCTGGGTCAGCTCGCCGAACACCTTCATCTGCTCGGCCGGGGTGGCCTTCTGGAACCACTTGGCCAGCCAGAAGCCGCGCAGGGTCACGTCGCGGAACACGAAGGAGGCGGCCGACACCTGGCACGGCTCGCCGCTCATCAGGCCGTAGTTGACCAGGGTACCGCCCTCGCTCAGGCAGGCCGCGATATGGTCGGTGGCCTTGCCGCCGACGGCGTCGATGCCGAGCATCAGCTTGGCGCCGCCGGTGGCCTCGCGCACGCGCTTGTGCAGGTCGGGGCCGTCGACCAGCACCACGTCGCCGCCCTCGGCCGTGACCCCGGCCACCGCCGCTTCGCGGCGCACCACGTTGATGGTCTTGAAGCCGCGCAGCTTGGCCAGCTGGATCAGGTAGCCGCCGACCCCGGAGTTGGCGGCGTTCTGGATCACCCAGTCGCCCGGCTGCAGGTCGACGAACTGGCTGAGCAGCAAGGAGGCGGTCGGCGGATTGATGGTCATCATCGCCAGCTGCTGCGGATCGGCGTCCGGCAGCGGGATCAACTTGTCGGCGGGGGCATGCAGGTGGGTCACCCAGGTGCCGCAGCCGACCGGCAGCAGCACGGTCTGGCCGACCTTGAGGTGCTTGACGCCTTCGCCCAGCTGTTCGACGCGGCCGACGCCCTCGTTGCCGCCGATGGCCGGCAGCGGCGGCAGCATGCCGTATTCGCCGGTGAGGGTGAGCACGTCGGAGGGGTTGATCGGCGCGGCCAGCACCTTGACCAGTGCCTGGCCGGCGGGCAGCGGCGGCAGCTCCAGCTTGACCGCTGCGATCACATCCTGCGGAACCTTGCCGCGCTGTTGGTATTCGGCTTTGAGCATGGCGTTTCTCCTCGGGCCAGGGCTGTCGAAGGGCTGAGTCTAGCCGCTGGCCGGTGCAAACGGATGAATCGCGCGGCATACGCCGGGTTGATGACGCAGGCGCGCGAGCGTGCCTATGCTAGGCCATCCGTCAGGGGGAAAGGCATGCCGTTGCGAGTCTGGTTGTGTTCACTGCTGCTGGTTGCGCCGTTGCTGCAGGCCGAGACCCTGCTGATCGGCTTCGGCACGCACAAGCCGCCCTACATCTACGAGGGCGAGGCACGCGGGCTGGAGTTCGAGATAGTCGCCGCCGCCGTGCGCGCCGCCGGCTACCAGCTGGAGGTGCGCCATGCGCCGATGGAGCGCCTGCACCTGGCGCTGCGTCGCGGCGAGCTGGACGGCATCGCCACCACCAATTCCCTCAGCGGCATTCAGGCGCACTACTCGGCCACCTATATTCACTACCACAACGCGGCCATGGCGCTGACCTCGCGCGGCTATCGCATTAACAGCATCGCCGAGCTGGGCCGCTATTCCATCAGCACCTTTCAGCGTGCCCGGCACCTGCTGGGGACGGAGTTCCAGGCCATGGCCGAGAGCAATCCGCGCTATCGCGAGGAGGCCCAGCAGATCAACCGCAACCGCCTGCTCTACAGCGGACGTGTCGATGTGGTGGTCGGCGATCCGCGCATCCTGCGCTATCTCAATCGCGAGGTGGCCGAGCAGGTCGATACCTCGCAACCGCTGACCCTGTACCTGCTGTTCCAGCCCACCGCCTACAGCGTCGGCTTCCGCCGGCCGCTGCAGCGCGATCGTTTCGACCGGGGCCTGGCGGCGATCCGGGCGAGCGGCGAGTACCTCGAGATCGAGCGGCGTTACGCCGACGAGTGAGGGCCTTCAGAACTTCTCGTTGAGCCCCAGGTAGCGCCACTGGCCGACCGGCAGCTTGGCCAGGCCGGTGCGGCCGAAGCGCAGGCGGCGGATGCCGAGCACCTGCAGGCCGACGCTCTCGCACATGGCGCGCAGCTGCCCCGGCTGCACGGCCTTGATGGCGAAGCGCAGGCGCGTTTCGCTCTGCCAGCTGACCTTGCACGGCGGCAGGGTCGTGCCCTTGTAGCTGAGGCCGAAGGCCAGGCGCTTGAGGCCCCGCTCGTCGAGGCTGCCGGCGACGTCCACCAGGTATTCCTGCTCCAGCTCCGCGCCCTTTTCCTTGAACAGACGCTGTACCGCGTGGCTCTGGCTGAACACCAGCAGGCCGCTGGCATCGGTCTCCAGCGGGGTGAGCAGCTCCAGGCGGCGCAGGTGGCGCTGCAACGGACGGATGCCGCTGGGGTCGTCGGCCCAGCGATGGGCGTGGCTGAGCAGCTGCTGTGCGGAGTTGGCGCCCAGGCCGCAACCGAGGCCGACCGGCTTGTGCAGCAGCAGGGTGACCGGCGGCTGGGTCTCGGCCTTGGCGCCGGGCAGCAGCACCACCTGCTGGTCGAGCACCGGGTGTTGCGGCTCTTCTATCACCTGGCCATCCACCGTGACCCAGCCCCCTTCGATGTACAGCTCGGCCTCGCGCCGCGAGCAGGAGGTGAGCTGGATCAGGCGTTTGGACAGGCGTTCGGCTTCGGTCATGGCGGCGGGTCACAAAAGGAAATGAACGGCATTGTACCCGGCCTGGGAGGAGCGCCGGGATTGGGCTACAAGGTTAGCGTCGAGAGGGAGGACGGACATGAAGCCTGTATTGATGGTTCTGTGGCTGGCGCTGGTTCCGCTGGCGCAGGCCGAACCTAGCGAACTGGGCGAGCTGCAACTGACCGAGGTGGTCGGCGGCCTGGAGCATCCCTGGGCCCTGGCCTTCCTGCCGGATGGCCGGGGCAGCCTGATCAGCGAACGCCCCGGGCGCCTGCGCTGGCTGGATGGCCAGGGGCGGCTGTCGGCGCCGCTCTCCGGCGTGCCTGCGGTCTACGCCCGGGGCCAGGGCGGGTTGCTGGACGTGGCCCTGTCGCCGGGCTTCACCGAGGACCGCCTGGTCTACCTGAGCTACGCCGAGGCGGATGCCAACGACGACAGGGCCGGCACCGCCGTCGGCCGGGGCCGCCTGCGCGAAGACATGAGCGCGCTGGAGGACTTCCGGGTGATCTTCCGCCAGCAGCCCAAGCTGTCGAGCGGCATTCACTTCGGCTCGCGCCTGGCCTTCGACCGCGACGGCCTGCTGTTCGTCAGCCTGGGCGAGAACAACCAGCGTGCCACCGCTCAGGACCTGGACAAGCTGCAGGGCAAGCTGGTGCGGCTGGGCGCGGATGGCGGCGTGCCGCAGGACAACCCCTTCGTCGGCCAGGCCGGTGCGCGGGCCGAGATCTGGTCCTACGGCCATCGCAACCCCCAGGGCCTGGCGCTCAACCCCTGGAGCGGGCGCATCTGGCTGCACGAGCATGGCCCGCGCGGCGGCGACGAGATCAATATCCCCGAGAAGGGGCGCAACTACGGCTGGCCGCTGGCGACCCACGGCATCAACTACAGCTTCCTGCCGATTCCCGAGGCCAGGGGCGAGCGCGTGGCCGGCACCGAGCCGCCGCACCATGTGTGGGAGAAGTCGCCGGCCTTGTCCGGCATGGCCTTCTACGACGCCGAGCGCTTCCCGGCCTGGCGCCACAACCTGTTCATCGGTGCCCTGGCGCAGCAGGCGCTGATCCGCCTGCAGCTGGACGGCGACCGGGTGGTGCACGAGGAGCGCCTGCTGGAGGACAGGGGCTGGCGCATCCGCGACGTGCGCCTGGGGCCGGACGGCTACCTCTACCTGCTGACCGATGCGGCGGATGGCAAGCTGCTCAGGCTGGGGCTGGATAAGGGGCCATAGTGCTCGGAGGCGGGCGGGACGCTGTGTAGCCGGTGCAATCCGCGAAGCAGGCAGCACCATGCATCCAGGCAACTCGTGGCTAGTGCGCGGCCGCCTCCAGCGCCGTGTCGGCGGCCTGGTCGGCCAGCAGTTCCGGCGGCAGCGGTTCGCTGACCACGCTGAAGTCGCTGATGCGGATGGCGCCGTGACCTTCGCCGAGCAGGTGGAAGGAGAAAGCCTTGCGCGTCTGCGGGTTGGCGAAGTCGAAGCTCAGCTCGATGCTTTCGCCGCGCTTCAACGGCGGCAGATCGGGGATGGCCAGATCGCTGGCGCGGTCGAACTCCTTGGCGACCAGGCGCAGCGCCGCGCCCTGGCGGTCCAGGCGCACGGCCTCGATCTTCAGGGTCACGCGGGTGCGGGTGCCGCCGGGCAGCTCCAGGTACTGCGCGCCGATCAGGTTGTCCGCCCATTCGTCCCGGGCTTTGGCACGCAGTTCGATGCGCTCGCGGTTGGCGAACTGGTAGCGCTGGCCCAGCTGCCCGCCGCTGATCGACTGGTCGAGCAGGGCGGCGCGCTGGCCGACCAGGCGCGCCTGGCGCCCGGTGATCCGGCCCAGGTACTCGGCCTGGGCGGCGATGAAGCCGCTGCTGGCGTAGCGCCGGCAGACCTGCTGGAAGGTGCACTCGGTGAACAGCCTGCCGTCGTGCTGGCGCAGTAGGCCGTTGGTGTAGGAGAGGATCTCGCGGGGCGTGGCATAGTCGCGCAGCAGCGAGCGCCCGGCGATGTTGTCCGGCACGGGCAGGGCGAAGTAGTCGAGCAGCGAGGCGGTCAGGTCGACATGGCCGTACACCCCGGACTTGACCTTGGGCAGCTTGTCCGCCTCCGGCGCCAGCAGCAGGTTGAAGCCCCAGGCCGAGGCCAGGCGCACGTTCTCCAGGCCGTGGGATTCGTCCGAGGTGACCACCACCAGGGTGTCCTCGAGCACGCCCTGTTGCTCCAGGGCATCGAGGAAGTCGGCCACCGCGTCGTCCAGGTAGGCGATGGCGGCCTGCTTGGCCGTGGCATGGCGCTGCAGGTAGTCCCTGGGTGCGGAATAGGGCTGGTGGGTGCCGACGGTGAGCAGGGTCAGCATCCACGGCTGGCTGTCGCGGCGCAACTGCCGGACGTACTGCAGCGCGCCTTCGAAGTAGGCCTTGTCGTCCATGCCCCAGGGGAATTCCAGGTAGGGCGCGTTCTTGAACCAGTCGCGCCCGTGGGTCTGCTCGAAGCCCATGTGCGGCATGATCTGGTCCTTGGCCATGAAGCGCAGCCCGGCACCCTGCAGGAAGTGGGTGCGAAAACCCATGGCGCGCAGCTGGTGCGGCAGGCATTGCAGGTTGCGCGTCTGGCTGGCGAGCAGCTCCACGCCCTTGGGCGTGCCCGAATCCAGCTTGCCGTAGTCGCCACAGAGCATGGCGTACAGGCCGCGGATGGTCTGGTGGCTGTGCAGCACGTAGTCCGGGGTGAGCATGCCGCGCTCGGCCCACCGGCTCAGGCGCGGCATCGGATCTTCCGCGTAGCGGCTGCCGACGGCCTGGCGGCTGGCGGCGATATAGGCGCCGGGAATGCCCTCCAGGGTGACGATCAGCAGGTTGCGCGCCTTGCCGCCGGCGGGCAGCAGCGGGGTGCCGGAGAGGTCGAGCCTGCTCAGTCCGGCGATGTCCGGCGGCAGGCCGGATTGGTCGCCGGCGGACCAGTCCGCCAGGGCCGTGCGTGCCCGGCTGACGCCCTCGGCCAGGGTCTTGTGCGGCAGGTTGAACAGCTGCCACTGCTCCTCCTCGCTCGGCTGCAGGTACTGCTGGGCGGCATGGCCGAGCAGCAGGACGGTGGGCAGCGCATAGGCGTAGCGGGGCATGCGCGGCCCGCCCCAGCGACCCAGCAGCAGGCAGAGCAGTACGGCGAACGCCAGGACGGCGGCCAGCAGCGGGTAGCGGATGCCGCCGCCCTGGGTGGACTGGCCGACGAACTGCGGGTCGCTCAGGTACTTGAGGTCGCTGGGTTCCGGCATCCGGCCCACGGCGTTGACCAGCTCCGCGTTGCCCAGCAGCATCAGCGCCCAGGCCACCGAAAGCGGCGCCGCCAGCAGCGGGCGGCGGTAGCACAGCAGCAGGAGCAGGCTGCCCAGGCCCAGGTCGGAGACGTAGCCCGGCCAGCTCGACCAGCCCAACCAGTAGCGGCAGGCCATGGGCAGGGCGAGGAACAGCAGGCCGAGGGCGGCGAGCGACGCGGCGGGAGAGGGCAGCCAGCGGCGGGAGGAAGGCACGGGAACTCCTGGGGGGAACGGCGAGAAGCCATGCCCATCGGACCGATGGGCAGGATCTAAGTTGCGAACTGCCATGATTCTGAAACATGGCCGTGCTAGGCGCCAGTGGCGGTGCGCCTTGGGTGTAGAATGCGGGTCTTTTCCTCGTGGGTGACCAAGATGGCTCTGATCGGGCGCTACAACTCTCTGCAGGTGGCCAAGCTGGCCGACTTCGGCCTGTTCCTCGACGGCGGTGCCGACGGCGAGATCCTCCTGCCCAAGCGCTACATCCCCAAGGATCAGCCCTGCGAGGTCGGCGACTGGCTCAACGTGTTCCTCTACCTGGACAGCGAGGACCGCCTGATCGCCACCACCGAGAAGCCCAAGGTGCAGGTGGGCGGCTTCGCCAGCCTCAAGGTGGTCGACATCAACCGCATCGGCCTGTTCCTCGACTGGGGCCTGCCCAAGGACCTGCTGATGCCGCATTCCGAGGAGAAGCGCCCGCTGCAGGTCGGCGATTACTGCGTGGTGCACGTTTACCTCGACCCGCGCACGCGCCGCATCACCGCCACCGCGCGCCTGGACCGTTACCTGGACAAGACCCCGCCGCGCTACCAGGTGGGCCAGGAAGTCGACCTGCTGGTGGTGGAGCAGACCGACCTGGGCTTCAAGGCCATCATCGACGGCCAGCACTGGGGCCTGATCCACAAGAACGAGGTGTTCAAGTTCCTCCGTGGCGGCTCGCGGGAGAAGGGCTACATCAAGGAGCTGCGTGCCGACGGCAAGATCAGCCTGAGCCTGCAGCCGGTCGGCCAGCAGGCCCGCGACCAGCTGTCCGAGCAGATCCTCACCGCCCTGCGCGACGCCGGCGGCAGCCTGGCGCTGTCCGACAAGAGCCCGCCGGAGGCGATCAGCAAGGCCTTCGGGGTGAGCAAGGGCAACTTCAAGAAGGCCATCGGCGGGCTGTTCAAGCAGGGCCTGGTCCGCATCCTCGAGGACCGCATCGAGCTGGTCTGACAGGCCCCGCTAGCTAGCGCGGTTCCTCGGCGCCCGGCAGCCAGCGCTGGTAGATGCGGCTGAAGCTGCCGTCGGCCTTCATCGCATCCAGCGCCGCCTGCCAGCACCGGATCAGCGCGTCATCGGTGCCCGGCCAGAAGGTGATGTAGCCCTCGGAGCTGCGATAGGGGTAGACCACCTCGACATCCTCCGGCCTTAGCCCCGCGACCTGCTGCGCGGCTTCGCCGCGTGCGTAGAAGCTGAGGTTGTCGGCGACTATCAGTTTCACCCGGCCATGGCGCAGCATGCGGAACATCTGCTCCGGCTCGGTGACGCCGAGCAGGTTGGGCATGCCGGCGGCGCTCAGCTCCTGATAGGTGAACCAGTTGCGCGGCACGGCGATCGGGCCGACCTCGTGCAGCTGGCCGGGGCTGTCGATCCGCAGCCCGGAGCCCTTGAGGCCGTAGTAGGCATCCTGAGCCAGCAGGATCGGCCCCACCCACTTGAAATGCGGCTCCCGCTCGGCGTTGCGAATGGTGGCGAACAGGGCGGTGCCCGGCGTGCGCTGCACTATGTGGTAGCCCCTGGACCATGGCACCACCTGGATGCTGGCCGTCTCGCCCAGGCGTTGCAGCAGTGCACGCATCAGTTCGCTGGCCATGCCGTCGGCGATGCCGTTGTGGAGGAAGCTGACCGGCGCGTAATCCTCGGTGTAGAAGTGCAGTGGCGCCTGTTCCGCGCGGGCGGGCGCGCCCAGCAGCAGGCAGGCCAGGAGGGGCAGGTATCGGAGCATGCAGGCGATCCACTGGTACGTCGCTACCAGGGTGGGCGATTCAGCCGGCGGCGCAATGCGACTTTTTGCCCATCAGGGCTTGCGTGACAGCAGCACCGCGCGGGTCGGCGCCGGCAGGCCTTCGAGGGTGCGGCTGTGGTCGGCCGGATCGAGGAAGTCCGGCAGCGACTGGAAGCGCATCCACTCGGTGGCGCGCTGTTCCTCGATGCTGGTGGTCGATACGTCCACGCAGCGCACGTCGACGAAGCCGGCGCGGCGCAGCCAGAGCTCCAGCGCCGGCACCGAGGGCAGGAACCAGACGTTGCGCATCATCGCGTAGCGGTCCTCGGGCACCAGCACCTGCTGCGCGTCGCCCTCGACCACCAGGGTTTCCAGCACCAGTTCGCCGCCGCGCAGCAGCTTGTCCTTGAGGTCGAGCAGGTGGTCGATGGGCGAGCGGCGGTGATACAGCACGCCCATGGAGAACACCGTGTCGAAGCCTTCCAGCCTGGCCGGCAGCTCCTCCAGGGCCAGCGGCAGGTGCCAGGCCGGCGAGTCGGGCAGGTAGTTTTTGACGGCGAGGAACTGGTTGAGGAACAGCCAGTTGGGGTCGACGCCGACCACGGCCTCGGCGCCGGCGCCGAGCATGCGCCACATGTAGTAGCCGTTGCCGCAGCCGACATCGAGGATGCGCTTGCCGGCCAGGTCCAGGTGCGGCGCCACGCGCGACCACTTCCAGTCCGAGCGCCACTCGGTGTCGATGTGCACGCCGAACAGCTCGAACGGGCCCTTGCGCCAGGGGATCAGGCCCTGCAGCGCGTTCTTCAGCGCGGCGCGGCTGGCTTCGTCGCAGACACCGTCCAGGCGCAGTGCGTCGCGCAGTTCGGCATGTTCCACGCTCAGCGCCGGCAGGGCCGCGACGGCGGCATACCAGCGCTCGAGATCGCCGTGCCCCACGGCCAGCTTGGCATCGAGCTGGCCGGGCAGGCCGGCGGCCCAGTCCTGCAGCGGGGTGCCCGCCAGTTGCTGTTGCAGGGCGTCGAGGTCGAGACGGGAGAGCATCATGGCAGGGCGATCAGCGAGGCGAAATTGAGGCACTGGAACCAGGGCACGACCCTGGAGAAGCCGGCGGCCAGCAGGCGTTCGCGGTGCTGCTGCAGGCTGTCGGGCTTCATCACGTTCTCGATGGCGCTGCGTTTCTGCGCGATTTCCAGCTCGCTGTAGCCGTTGGCGCGCTTGAACGCCAGGTGCAGCTCGTTCAGCAGCGCCTGGTCGGCATCGTCCTCGAAGCGCAGCTTCTCCGAGAGGATCAGCGCGCCGCCCGGCAGCAGGGCCTGGCGGATGCGCGTCAGCAGCTCCAGGCGCTGCTCGGGGGCGACGAACTGCAGGGTGAAGTTGAGCGCCACCAGCGAGGCCGGCTGGAACTCCAGGGCGAGGATGTCCGCCTCGATCACCTCGGCCGGCAGCAGCTCCTGGAACATGGCGTCCTGGGCGTGCAGGTACTCGCGGCAGCGCTCGACCATGGCGTGCGAGTTGTCCACCGCGATCACCCGGCAGTCGTCGGTCTTTACATGGCGGCGCAGGGCCTGGGTCACGGCGCCGAGCGAGCAGCCGAGGTCGTACAGGGCGCTGTGCGGCTGGGCGAACTGTGCGGCGAGCACGCCGAGGTTCTCGACTATGGTCGGGTAGCCCGGCACCGAACGCTTGATCATGTCCGGGAAGACCTTGGCCACGTCCTCGTTGAAGACGAAGTCCGGCACCTGGTCCAGGGGCTGGGCGAAGAGGCGGTCGGGCTGCTGTTTCACGACGGTCGGTCCGCTGCGGAAAAGGCCGGCATTCTAGCCAAGTGCCGGCCGCGGCCCAACCGTGATCATTTCAGCTGGTCGGAAAAGAACTCGCCGGCGCCCTGCAGCGGGCCCAGCGGGTTGCGCTTGACCTCGTAGCGGCGGATGTTCGGCTCGCCGTTGCTGACCTTGTGCACCAGGGTGTCGTCGACCAGCACGAACACCGCGCGGAAGGCCCAGCCCTGCAGCTCGCGCTTCTTGCGGAAGTTGAATACGTCGGCCCAGAAGTTGCCCACGCGCTGGGTGTCGGTCTTGTTGAAGTCGAAGGCGTAGCCGACGCAGCGGTCCTTGGCCTCCAGGCAGCGCAGCAGGCCGTCCGGCAGGTACTCGATGGGCACGTTGGGCTGCACGAACATCAGGCGCAGGTCGATGAAGGAGAGCATCTTGCCGTTGCCCTGGGCCAGCGGGTCGAAGCCGAGGGAGAACAGCTCGGAGCGGGTGGTCTTGCCCGGTTGCGCCTGGGAGTAGCGGATTTCCGCGTCCAGGTAGTCGTTGAAGGGCGAGAGCACCTCGGCGCGCTCGCTGGGTAGCAGACTGCCACAGCCGCTCAGCAGGAGCACGGGAAGCAACAACAGCGTACATCTGCAGCTTGGCATGGCACCCTCCGTCGACGAGTCCGCCCTTTCTCTATAGACGATTTGTCGACGGGCTGCCGTCTCATCGGCGAGACGGGCGGCCCGCTCATGCCGACGCCCGGGCCGCCGTTCGCCGCGCCAGGACGACTGCCGAGGCGGCGATGCCGAACTGGCCCAGCCAGTAGCTGAGGATGATGGCGTAGCGCGCACCGTCGAAGGGGGCGACGAAGCGGTTGATGCCGATCAGGCTGTCCGACAGCACGAACAGCGCCGCCCCGCCGGCGGCCAGCCAGGCCGAGCGCGGCGCCACCGCGCCGACCCTGGCCAGGGCGCGCCAGAGCATGGCGCCGATGGCCAGGCTGTACAGCGCCACCGGCAACAGCAGCGGACCGAGGCCGGTATTGGCCAGCACGGCGAACATGGCGCCGGCGGCCAGCGCGGCGAGCAGCAGCTCGAGCGGCGCCAGGCGCCGGGTGTCGCCCAGGTAGGCCGCCAGGTAGGCCAGATGAGCCAGCAGGAAGGCGCCCAGGCCGAACACGAACAGGTCGGCCGGCCACTCCAGCAGCAGGTCGCCGAGCAGGGAAAAGATCAGGCCGAGGGCGATCCAGCGCCGGTAGGCACCAGCCGGCGCTGCACGGAGCCAGAGCAGCAGGCAGATCACCGGTAGCGGCTTGCTGAGCAGGGTCAGCCACTTGAGTTCGAGGTGCAGGCCGAGCAGAAACAGGGCGACGCCGGCGAGGGCGACGAGCAGGAGTGGGGCGCGCATGCGGGGGTTCTCTTGTTGTTTGCGCCCATTATTGCCGCGCCGCCTTCGCCGGCCAGGCGTGCCGTGCCAGGCGAGGGGGCTTATCGCGTCAGCGCACGTCGATCTGGCAGTCGATGCTCTTGGCCGGCGCCACTTCCACTTCCCAGGGCCGTCGATACTGCATCAGCAGGCGGCCGCTGCCGGCCTGGTAGGCCTGGTAGCGCCACACCGAGCGGCCGCCGGCGCCCACCAGCCCGGCTTCCTCCGGGGTGATGTAGACCTCGGGGCCGAGGCTGCGCAGCACGCCCGGGGCGGCGTCGGCCACCACCCAGCGGAAACCGGTGGTGGGGTTGCTCGGCAGGGTCAGGGTCAGGGTCTGCCCCTGGTACAGCTGCATCGGGCACTGGCCCAGCTGCTTTTCCTCCAGGCTGACGCTGGGCTTGGGCTGCGAGGTGCAGGCGGCCAGCAGGGCGAGGGTGCAGGGCAGCAGCAGGCGGTGGATGCGGTTCATGGCGGACTCCTGTCGAGCGAAAACCCGCACAGCATAGCCGCTGGCCATTCGTGCGGGCAGGGGAAGGTGTAGTCCGCTGCCGTTGCCCCATTTTCCGGCCTAGTCGAACAGCACCTTGGCCACATCGGCATAGCGTCTGGCGAAATGCACGGTCAGGCCCTCCCTGAGATAGTCCGGCAGTTCGGCGAAATCGCCGCGGTTGGCCTCCGGCAGGATCAGCTCGAAGATTTTCTGCCGCCGCGCGGCGATCACCTTCTCGCGCACGCCGCCGATGGCCAGCACCTGGCCGGTCAGGGTCAGCTCGCCGGTCATCGCCACGCCCTTCTTCGGCGCCTGGTTGCGCGCCAGCGAGAGCAGGGCGCTGGCCATGCTGATGCCGGCGCTGGGACCGTCCTTGGGCGTGGCGCCTTCCGGTACGTGCAGGTGGACGAAGGCCTGGTCGAAGAACGTCGGGTCGCCGCCGTATGCCTTCAGGTTGGCGGTGACGTAGCTGTAGGCGATCTCCGCCGACTCCTTCATCACCTCGCCGAGCTGGCCGGTGAGCTTGAAGCCGCGGTTGAGGGTGTGGATGCGCGTGGCCTCGATCGGCAGGGTGGCGCCGCCCAGGCTGGTCCAGGCCAGGCCGGTGATCACGCCGACCCCGGCCAGGACCTGCTCGCCGCGGAACAGCGGCATGCCCAGGTAGCCCTCGAGGTCTTTCGGGCCGATCTTCACCCGGCTGCCGGGGTCGTCGAGCAGCCTGACCACCGCCTTGCGCACCAGCTTGCCCAGCTGCTTCTCCAGCTGGCGCACGCCGGCCTCGCGGGCATAGCCCTCGATCACCGCGCGCAGCGCGGCATCGCTGATGGCGAGCTGGCTCTTCTTCACCCCCGCCTTGGCCAGCTGGCGCGGCCACAGGTGGCGCTTGGCGATGGCCAGCTTCTCCTCGGCGATGTAGCCGGACAGGCGGATCACCTCCATGCGGTCGAGCAGCGGGCCGGGGATCGAGTCCAGGGTGTTGGCGGTGCAGACGAACAGCACCTTGGACAGGTCCAGGCGCAGGTCCAGGTAGTGGTCGAGGAATTCGACGTTCTGCTCCGGGTCGAGGGTCTCCAGCAGCGCCGAGGCCGGGTCGCCCTGGTAGCTGGCGCCCATCTTGTCGATCTCGTCGAGCATGATCACCGGGTTCATCACCTCGACTTCCTTGAGCGCCTGCACCAGCTTGCCGGGCATGGCGCCGATGTAGGTGCGGCGGTGGCCCTTGATCTCCGCCTCGTCGCGCATGCCGCCGACCGAGAAACGGTAGAACGGCCGGCCCAGGGACTCGGCGATGGACTTGCCGATGCTGGTCTTGCCCACGCCGGGCGGGCCGACCAGCAGCACGATGCTGCCGGCGATCTCGCCCTTGAAGGCGCCGACGGCGAGGAACTCGACGATGCGCTGCTTGATGTCGTGCATGCCGGCGTGGTGCCTGTCCAGCACCTTGCGCGCGTGGGCCAGGTCGAGCCTGTCCGCGCCGAATACGCCCCAGGGCAGGCTGGTGGCCCAGTCCAGGTAGTTGCGCGTCACCGCGTATTCCGGCGAGCCGGTCTCGAGGATGGCCAGTTTGTTCAGCTCTTCGTCGATGCGTTTCTGCGCCTGGGCGGGCAGGGTCTTGCCGACCAGGCGGGCGCGAAACTCGTCGGCGTCGGCGCTGCGGTCGTCCTTGGTGATGCCCAGCTCCTGCTGGATCACCTTGAGCTGTTCCTTGAGGAAGAACTGGCGTTGGTGCTCGCCGATCTTGCGGTTGACCTCGGCGGACAGCTCGTTCTGCAGGCGCGCCACTTCCACTTCCTTGCGCAGCAGCGGCAGCACCTTCTCCATGCGCCGCAGGATCGGCACGCAGTCCAGCACCTCCTGCAGCTCGGCGGCCGGTGCGGTGGTCAGTGCGGCGGCGAAGTCGGTGAGCGGCGACGGATCATTCGGGCCGAAGCGGTTGAGGTAGTTCTTCAGCTCCTCGCTGTACAGCGGGTTGAGCGGCAGCAGCTCCTTGATCGCGTTGATCAGCGCCATGGCATAGGCCTTGACCTCGTCACGCGCATCCAGCGGGCTCTGCGGGTAGTCCACCTCGGCCAGGTAGGGCGGGCGATGGCGCTTGAGCCAGCCGCGCACGCGTACCCGGCCCAGGCCCTGGGCGACGAACTGCAGCTTGCCGTCGGCACGGCTGGCGTGGTGCACGCGCACCAGGGTGCCGTGCTCGGGCAGGCTGGCGGTGTCGAAGTGGCGCGGATCGGTCACCGGCTGGTCGACGTAGAACACGGCCAGGCATTTGTGCTCGGTGTTGGCCACCAGTTCCAGGGTTTCGGCCCAGTGCTCCTCGTTGACGATGACCG
The DNA here is from genome assembly GCA_033838285.1 of Pseudomonadaceae bacterium. Taxonomy (GTDB): domain Bacteria; phylum Pseudomonadota; class Gammaproteobacteria; order Pseudomonadales; family Pseudomonadaceae; genus Aquipseudomonas. The sequence goes on along the minus strand of JAJLLC010000043.1, from coordinate 26,805 downwards.
GCAGCACCTGGGCCGGAAAGAACGGGCGGTTGTGGATGGGGATGACGTACAGCTTGTCCGGCAGCGTCTGGCCGGGCAGGGCCAGGCCGGTGGCCCTGGCCTCGATGATATCCGGGGAGTTGTCCTGATCGTTCATGGAGCACCCTGAGTGGTTCTATGGGTGCTAGATGGGGAAGGCTGGCGGCGATTTCAACCGCCGTTCAGGCGCTGCCGAGCTGGGTGCTGTGCAGCAGGCGCTCGATCGGCGGAGTGAGCAGGGCGAAACAGTCGGCCGGTGCCAGGCGCGGCTGACGGGCCTCGATCAGCTCGCTGCGCAGCTGGGCCAGCAGGCCATGCAGCTGTTCGTCGGTTTCGCGGGCGGCGATGCGCGTGCACAGTTCGCGCATCTGCTGCTGCAGCACCGGCGGGCACTGCCCGTAGTTGGCGGCGCGCACCGCCAGGCCGCGCAGGCGGGCGAGGTCTTCCAGGTGGCGGCAGGTGGCGCCGATGCCGGTTATGGCCAGGCGTTCGGCCAGGGTCTCGATCACCCCGAGCAGGGACTCGATCACCCGGCTGTGGCCGTCGAAGTCGGCCGGCTTCATGCGCAGCAGCGGCCACTCGCAGTGCAGCGGCGGCAGCGCCAGGCTCTCGCCGGGCCAGTTCAGCCACAGCTGGTCGAGCTGACGGGCCAGGGCGTTGCGCTGGCTGACCGCCACCAGGTCCTGCTGGGCGCCCAGGCCGCGATGCTTCTGCAGGGCACGCAGCAGCTCCAGGCTGCGCTGCAGGCACTGGCCGTGCAGCTGCTCCAGGGTGGCGCGGTGCATGCGCGCGGCCTGCCGGGTCAGCAGCTGGCCGAGCAGCAGCAGGACCAGGCCGAGGCCCAGGGCGAAGATCAGTTCGGCGCTCATGCGCGGGTCTCCTGAGTGTGACGGTCGGCGGCGAGCAGGCGGCGGCGCAGTTCGCCGAGCTGCTCGTCGATCAGCGGGGTGAGCAGCTCGAAGCACTCCTGGGCGCTGATGGCGACCCGCAGTGGCTCGATCAGCTGGCGCTGCAGGCGTTCCAGGGCACTGGCCAGGGCGCCGTTGGCTGCGGCACTGCGTTGCAGGCGCAGGCTCAGGTAGCGCAGCTGCACCTGCAGCGGCAGCGGGCAGCGCGTCGCGGCGGCACCGCGCACCGCCAGGCCGCGCAGGCGGGCCAGTTCCTCCAGCTCGCGGCACTGGCGGGCGATGTCGAGTTCGGCGGCCTGGCGCAGCTCGAGCAGCTGCATGGCGGTGAGCAGGCGTTCGATCAGGCGGCAGTGCGCCTCGAAGTCGTCGGCCCGGGTGCGTACGGCCTGCCAGTCGCGATACAGCTCCCGCAGCTCGTCGGCGCTGGGTGGCAGTTCGCGCCACAGGCGCTCCAGCTCGTCGGCCAGTTGGCTGCACTGCGCCCGCGCGGCGGCGGCGCCCTGGCCGCCGAGGCCGCGGTGCTTCTGCAGGCGCTGGAGCATCTCCAGGCTGTGCATCAGGGCCTGCAGCTGGGCGTGGCCGTGGTGGCGCTCGCGCTGCAGGGCGCTCCTGCGATAGAGCAGGGCCGCGAGCAGAGCGACGGCCAGGCTGGCGAGTGCGATGGTCATGCCTCGGCCCCTCCGGTCAGGCGTGCCAGATACTGGGTCAGGCCGTGCAGCTCGTGGTTCTGCGCGCTCTGCTGGGCCAGTGCGGCGTCGATCTCGTGCAGCTGGCGATTGAGCGCCTGATTGGCCTGGGTGTGTTCGGCGAGAGCCTGGCGCATGGCGCCGAAGCCCTGCAGGTGGGCGCTGCTGTACTCGGCCTGGGCATGCAGCTGCCCGGCCAGCGCCCGGCTGCGCTGGCAGCCCTGGCCGAGCAGGCTGCTGTGCTGGTCGACTTCGCCGCGCACCCGCTGCACGGCCTGGTCGATGGCGGCGACGGCCGTGCCGATCTCGGCGGCCGCGGCGGCGGTGGATTGCGCCAGGTTGCGCACTTCGCCGGCGACCACGGCGAAGCCACGGCCCTGCTCGCCGGCACGGGCGGCCTCGATGGAAGCGTTGAGGGCCAGCAGCTGGGTCTGCTTGGCCAGGGAGTCGATCAGCTGCACCGCCTGGGTCACCGCCGCGCCATGGCGCAGCAGCTGGCCCACCGCGTCGGCCGTGCGCTCCAGGCTGGCCTGGGTCAGCTGCATCTCCTCGCCCACCGCGTGGGCGTCCTGACGGCCGGCCTCGCTCATCCGGTGCAGCTGCTGGAAGGCCTGCAGGGCCTCCTCGGCCAGTTCGCCGATGTGGGTCAGGGTCTGGCCGATCTGCTCGCTGGCGGCGGCGATGCCGCCGACCCGCAGGTTCTGCTCCTGGCCCTGGCGCTCGGTTTGCTCGGCCATGCGCTCCAGGGCCTGGGCGGCGAAGCCTACTTCGCTGCGCAGGCGCTCGCCGCTGCGCCGTTCGCTGCTGCACGCCGCCAGCAGGCGGGCGCGCTCGGGGCGGCTGCCGAAGAGCGTGGCCAGTTGCTGCAGCAGCTGTTGCTGGGCTCGTTGCTGGCGGTGCCAGGCGAGGCTCTGGGCGGCACCGAGGTAGAGCAGGGCGAGCAGCAGGGCGAGGGCCGCCGTGGGGCGGTCGAACAGCGCCAGCAGCGTGCAGCCCAGCGCCAGGGCGGCCAGCAGCCAGGGGCGCAGGGAGCCGCAGCGTTGCAGGCAGGAAATGCCGAGTTCCAGCATGAGAGGGTCCAGCGAGGCAGTCGGTGCATGGCACTAAGCAAGATGGAGGCCATCGGCTAAGGGTGCCACCCGTCGCAACCCCTGCCGTTTGCAGGTGCAACCGGGTACAGTTCGCACTTGCCCTTCACCGGTACCCGAGCATGCTCAACGCACGCCTGCTGCGCCTGGACGATCAGGCCCATCAACATGCCCACGATCATCATCAGCTGGTGATGTCGCTGGCGGGGCGCGCCGAGTTCGAGGTCGGCGGTTGCGGCGGCGAGGTATGCCGCATGCGCGCCTGCCTGGTGCCGGGCGATGCCGCGCACGAGTTCGCCGGGGTGGGCGACAACCGCATGCTGATCCTCGACCTCGACGAGCGTGGCACCGCGCCCGAGGACCTCGACCTGCTCGCCGAGCTGTTCGAGAGCCCGCGCTACCCGACCCTGGATGCCGATTTCCAGAACCTGCTGAGCTATGCCGGCGCCGAATTGGTGCGCTACGGCAGCGACCCGCACCTGGCTCGTGCGCTCGGCGGCGTGCTGCTGCGCGCCCTGCACCTGCGCCTGTTCGGCGAGCGCGACAGGCGCGCCGCGGGCGGCCTCGACCTGGAGCGCCTCGATGCCTACATCGCCGAGCATCTTTCGCGGCGCATCAGGGTGCTCGAACTGGCCCAGGTGGCCTGCCTCAGCCCCAGCCATTTCCACGCCCAGTTCAAGGACAGCGTGGGGCTGACCCCGCACCAGTACCTGCTCAAGACCCGCCTCGACCACGCCGCGCGCCTGTTGCGCGAGAGCCCGCTGCCGCTGGTGCGGATCGCCGAGGAGTGTGGCTTCTCCAGCCAGAGCGCGCTGACCACGGCGATGCGTCGCTACATGGGGCTAACGCCCAAACGGCTGCGCGGGCTGCAGTAGTGCCAAGGCCGTTGCAGGCCCGCCGCGCGCTTCCCCTCAGTCCGCTCAGTCGCCGGTCGCCACCGGCCTTGCCGGATCGGTGATCCACTCGCTCCAGGAGCCCGCGTACAGCGGCGCCAGCGGGTAGCCGGCGAGACTCATGGCAAACAGGTTGTGGCAGGCGGTGACGCCCGAGCCGCAGTAGGCCACCAGTGACTCCACCGGCCGCCCGCCGCGCAGGGCATCGAAGCGTGCGCGCAGCTGTGCGGCGGGCAGGAAGCGGCCGTCGGCGCCCAGGTTGTCGGTGAACACCGCACACTGCGCGCCGGGGATATGCCCGGCCACCGGGTCCAGCGGCTCCACCTCGCCGCGAAAGCGCGGCAGGGCGCGCGCGTCCAGCAGGGTCAGAGCGGCATCGCCCAGGCGCTGCTGCAGCTGCGCGGCGCTGAGCAGCAGCGCGTCGTCCGGTTGGCCCTGGAAACTGCCCGTCCGCTGCGCGGGCGTGTCTGTCGTCAGCCCCAGGCCGGCTTCCTTCCAGGCCTTGAGGCCGCCATCGAGCAGAAACACGCCGTCGCGCTTGCCCAGCCAGATCAGCAGCCACCAGGCGCGGGCGGCGAAGGCACCGGGGCCGTCGTCGTAGAGCACGACGGTCGAGTCGTTGTCGATGCCCCAGGCGCGCAGCCTGTCCACGAGGACCTGCGGATCGGGCAGCGGGTGACGACCGGTCACGCCCTTGGCCACCGGTGCCGACAGGTCGTGCTCCAGGTCGGCGAAGCGGGCGCCGGGAATGTGCCCCTCGGCATGGCTGCGTGCACCGTAGCTCGGGTCTTCGAGGGCGAAGCGGCAGTCGAGAATCACCAGGCCCGGCTCCTGCAGGCGGGCATGCAGGGCGGTGGCGGCGATCAGCTGAGCGAGCTGCATGGGAACTCCTGTGTCCAAATCATGACTATGGGCATCATAAAGACAGCCTTCCAGAACCAGAAGCGAGCCCCAGGCGGTTCGCCGCAAGAGGTAGTACCCATGCTCAGCCTGCAACCCGCCATCGAAAGCGCCAACCTGGCCCGCCGCGTCGGCGTGGTCCTCGGTTCGGTGCTGGTCACGGCCTATTTCTGCTGCCTGGTGCTGGCCCGCGCCGCCCTGGGGCGCCTGGAGCGGCGCCATGTGGATGCCTATACCCGGCGCTGGTCGGCCCTGCTGCTGCGTCTGGTGCGGATGAACCTGAGCGTGCATGGCCAGGCTCCGGACTTCAACGACGGCCGCCGCTACATCCTGCTCAGCAGCCACGCCAGCCATTACGACATCCCCGCCAGCTTCGTCGCCCTGCATGGCTCGATCCGCATGCTGGCGAAGCAGGAGCTGTACCGCATCCCGCTGCTCGGCGCCGCCATGCGCGCCGCTGAGTTCCCCTCGGTGGACCGGCATAACCGCCAGCAGGCGCTGCAGGACCTGGCGAAGGCCAGGCAGATGATGGAGAGCGGCATCGTCCTGTGGGCCGCGCCCGAGGGCACCCGCTCCAGGGACGGCCAGCTGCTGCCGTTCAAGAAGGGCTGCTTCCACCTGGCCCTGGACACCAACGCGATCATCGTGCCCATCGTCTTTCGCGGCATCCACGAGGTGCTGCCGGCGCGCACCTGGCGCTTCAACCTGGGCCTGCCGGTGCAGCTGCACATCGGCGCGCCGATCGACGCCAGCCGCTACAGCCCCGAGCAGTTGCCGGAGCTGATGGCGCAGACCCGCGCGAGCATGCAGGCGCTGCTCGGCGAGCCTGTTCCGAGCACGCCCCGAGGGCAGCTCACCGAGCAGCCGGTGTAACGAAGAAGCCCGCCGAATGGCGGGCTCTTTCATGGGCGAGTGTAATCTGTCGCGTAGCCCGGATTGCATCCGGGCTACGGCTGATGCGGCGCGCAGAGGACCGTTTCAGCGAAACTTCAGCTTGCCGATCCGATCATTGTCCAGGCTGCCCAGGTACAGGTAGTCGCCCACCGGCTTCACCGAGGTGACCATGCGCAGGTGGGTGCCGCTGGTGTCGTGCAGGCTCTGCACGATCTCACCCTGCTCGTTGAGGGCTATGGCCAGGCCGTAGGAGGCCGGCTTCGGCCACAGCGCGCGCGGCAGCTTGGCCAGCTGGGCCTTGATCCAGGGCTGGTTCTGCAGGAAGTCGGCGTCGCTCTTGCGCGGGGTCGGCAGGGCCACCCAGAAGGTGCCGGCGCGGTCGCCCTGCAGGTTGTCCGGCATGCCCGGCAGGTTGTCGGCGAACAGGTCGTGGGTGCCGGCCCTGTCGCCCTTCAGCCAGTAGCGCTGGATGCGGTAGCGGTAGGTCTCGTTGACCAGCACGAAGTCCTCGTTCTGCGACAGGGCCACGCCGTTGGCGAAGTACAGGTCCTTGAGCAGTACCCGGGTCTGGCCGCTGGCCGGGTCGAAGACCATCAGGCGGCCATAGGGGCGGCCTTCGAGCAGGTCGAGCAGGTAGTCCGGCTGCTGGAACTTGCTGGAGGCGTCGGTGAAGTAGATGCGCCCGTCGCTGGCGATGTCGATGTCGTCGGTGAAGGCGAAGGGCAGGCCCTCTGCTTCGGTCGCCAGTACGCTGATCTGGCCGCTCGGGTCGATGCTGAGCAGGCCCTTGTAAGCGTCGGCCAGGATCAGGTTGCCCTGGGCGTCGAAGTCCATGCCCAGCGGGCGCCCGCCAGTGGCGGCGAAGGTCTCGACCTGGCCGTTGGCGATGCGTACCACGCGGCCGTCATGCAGGCCGGCGTAGACCCGGCCCTGGGCGTCCACCGCGGTGTCTTCCGGGCCGTGGATCTGCCCCTGGGCCAGCAGCTCGGCCTTCATCAGGGTGTCGTTGGGCTCCATCACGCCGGTCATCGGCGGCGCCGGTTGCGGCTGCCAGGCCTGCGGCTCGATGGGGCTGGGGGTGAGGGCGAGGTAGCCGGCGGCAGCGGCGACGGCCAGGGTCAGCAGACCGAGAAGCTTCTTCATTGTTGTCCTTCCCTGTGGTGAGGTGGCGGCAGTGTACACGCCGTCGCCATGCCGGGCGTGAATGCCCTTCATCAGCGCCGGCCATATATACTGCGCGGCATTGATCAAGGAGTGCCGCGTGGCCATCGATATTCAGTGGATCCTCGACGACGCCAGCCTGGCGCGTCACTGCGCCGAGTGGCGCCAGCTGCCCTACGTCGCCCTCGACACCGAGTTCATGCGGGTCGACACCTTCTACCCCATCGCCGGCCTGCTGCAGGTCGGCGACGGCCAGCGCGCCTATCTGATCGACCCGTTGCAGATCAAGGACTGGGCACCCTTCGCCGAGCTGCTGGAAGACCAGGCAGTGACCAAGGTGCTGCACTCCTGCAGCGAGGACCTGGAAGTCTTCCTGCGCCTGACCGGTGCGCTGCCGGCGCCGCTGTTCGACACCCAGCTGGCCGCCGGCTACCTCAATATCGGCTTCTCCATGGGCTATTCGCGCCTGGTGCAGGAGGTGCTCGGCATCGAGCTGCCCAAGGGCGAGACCCGCTCCGACTGGCTGCAGCGCCCACTGTCGCCGACCCAGATCAGCTATGCCGCCGAGGATGCCCAGCACCTGGCCGAGCTGTACCAGGCGCTGTTGCCAAAATTGCCCGCCGACAAGCTGGCCTGGCTGCTGGAGGACGGCGCCGAGCTGGTCGCCAACCTGCGCCGCGAGATCGACCCGGACGAGGCCTACCTGGAGGCCAAGCTGGCCTGGAAGCTGTCGCGCCAGCAGCTGGCCGTGCTGCGCGCCCTGTGTGCCTGGCGCGAACGTCAGGCGCGCGCGCGCAACCAGCCGCGCAACCGCATCCTGCGCGAGCACTCGCTGTGGCCGCTGGCGCGCTTCCAGCCGGACAACACGGTGGCCCTGGCGCGCATCGAGGACATGCATCCGCGCACCGTGCGCCAGGATGGCGAGACCATCCTGCGGCTGATCCGCGAGGCCGCCGCGCTGCCGCCCGAGCAATGGCCAGAGGCCCTGCCGGCGCCGCTGCCGATCGAGGCCGGCGCGCTGCTGAAGAAACTGCGCGCGGTGGGCCAGCGCGAGGCCGAGCGCCTGCAGATGGCGCCCGAGCTGATGCTGCGCAAGAAATCCCTCGAAGCCCTGCTCAAGAGCGGCTTCCCCGACGGCCCCTGGGCGCTGCCGGACAACCTGCGCGGCTGGCGCCGCGAACTGATGGGCCAAGCCCTGCTGGACGTACTGCAATGAAGAAGATCTGCTCCATCTACAAGAGCCCGCGCAAGAACGAGATGTACCTCTACGTGCTCAAGGCCGATGCGCTCAAGCGCGTACCGGAGGGCCTGCTGGCCGCCTTCGGGGCGCCGCAGCACGCCTTCGATCTGGTCCTGAGCCCGGAAAAGAGCCTGGCCCGCGAAGACATCCACAAGGTGCTGGAGAACCTGGAGAAGCAGGGCTACCACCTGCAGATGCCGCCGCCCGAGGAGGAGTACATCGAGCATCTGCCGGACGAACTGCTGCGCATGAACGACCCGGTCTGATGCGCGTTCTGCTGCTGGAGCGCGAACAGGCCCGTTACGCCGAGCTGCTGAGTGCCGCCGAGCCGGGCCTGAAACTGCTGCACGAGCCCGAGCGCGGCGGCGACTGTCCGATCTGGCTCGGCCAGCCGGACCTGCTGCTGCCGCTGCTGCGTCAGGGCCTGCGCCCGGACTGGCTGCAATCCACCTGGGCCGGCATCACCCCGCTGCTGGGCCTCGGCCTGCCGCGCGACTATCGCCTGAGTCGGGCGGTCGGCATCTTCGGTCAGCCGATGGCCGAGTACCTGCTGAGCTATCTGCTGGCCCATCGCCGGCGCCTGCTGGCGCGCCTGGCCAGCCAGGTGGAACGACGCTGGGACGATCGGGCGCCGCCCAGCCTGCGCGGCTGCAAGCTGCTGATCGTTGGCGCCGGAGACATAGGGACGGAAGTCGCCCGCCTGCTGGCGCCCTTCGGCGTCGAGCTGCGCGGCATCGCCCGCCAGCCGCGCGCGCTGCCGCCCTTCGCCGAGGTGCACGGCCTGGACGAGTTGGGCGAGCAGGCGGCCTGGGCCGACTGCCTGCTCAACCTGCTGCCGGATACTCCGGCCACCCGCGACCTCTACGATGCCGAACTGTTCGCCCGCATGCGTGCCGAGGCGCTGTTCGTCAACGCCGGACGCGGCGTGGCGGTGGTCGAGGCCGACCTGGTCGCCGCCCTGCGCGCCGGGCAGCTGGCCGGCGCGGTGATCGACGTCTGCCGCGAGGAGCCGCTGCCGCCCGAGCATCCGTTCTGGGACGCGCCGCGCCTGCTGCTCAGCGGCCATAGCGCGGCGCCCACCGACCCGGCGGCGATGGTCGCGCTGTTCCGCGACAACCTGCAGCGCTACCGCGCCGGCCAGGCGCTGCGCGGCGAGGTGGACTTCGCCCGCGGCTACTAGCCGGGGAGCGCGCCAGCGCGGCGCAGACTCAGAAGCTGAAGCGCTGCATCATCCCCTGCAGCCGCCCGGACATGGCCTGCAGCGCCTGGATGGCCTGGACTATGCCGCCCTGGGCGGCGGAATTCTCCTCGACGACCTGCGCCACCCGTTCGACGTTGGCGGCCACCTGCTCGCTGGCGGCGCGCTGTTCCTGCAGCGCGTCGGAGATCATCTTCACCGCGTCCAGCGAGTCGTCCAGCGCCGCGCGGATGTCGCGCATCGCCTCCCCGGCGCGGGCCACCAGCAGGCTGCCCTGGTCCAGGCGCTCGCGCCCGGCGCCCATGCTGCTGCGGGCCTGCCTGACGCCGGACTGGATGGAGTCGACCAGTGCCACGATCTCGGTGGTGGACTGCGCCGTGCGGCTGGCCAGGCCGCGCACTTCGTCGGCCACCACGGCGAAGCCGCGGCCCTGTTCGCCGGCGCGGGCCGCCTCGATGGCGGCGTTCAGCGCCAGCAGGTTGGTCTGCTCGGCGATGCCCCGGATCACGTCGACTATGGCGCTGATGTCGGCCGACTGCGCCGCCAGCCGCTCGATATCCGCCGAGCTCTGCGCCACCAGGTCGGCGATGCGGGCCATCTCGGCGCTGGCCGCCTCGGTCACCCGCAGGCCGTCGTCGCTGAGGTCGCCGGCCTTCTGCGCGCGGTCGCGGGTGTGCTGCGCACTCTCGGCGATCTGGCCGATGCTCACCGCCATTTCTTCCATGGTCGCGGCGATGGCCGAGGCGGTGTCGCTCTGCACGTTGGCGCTGTTGAGCACCTGTTCGGAGGAGGCGGCCAGCTGCAGCGAGGCGCATTCGATCTGCTCCGAGGCCTCGCCGATGTTGCCGATCATGTCGCACAGGCCGTGGCGCATGCTCTGCACCGACTTCAGCACCCCGGTCTCGCCGGGCGCATCGCCGCCCTGGCCATCCAGGCGGCCGGCGGCGATGCGTGCACTGAGCGCCTCCAGCTCGCCCGGCTCGGCACCCAGCTGGCGGCGCAGCAGGCGGCTGAAGTGCAAGGCCTGGGCCGCGCCCAGGCCGAGGGCCAGGAGCAGCACGCCCAGGCTCAGGCGCAGATCGTTGCTATAGGTGGCCTGGCCCAGTTCGTACTGGCGCCTGGCCTCGCCGAGCTGGACCTCGATCAGCTCGGCGAACTTGGCCGACAGCGGGTCGATCAGCGGGTACAGGCGCTGGTCGGCGAAGCGCCGCACGGCGTCGCGCTCCGCGTCGCGCAGCAGCGCCTGCAATTCGTCGAGAGGGCGTTCGGCGCTGGTCATCAGCGGCTCTATCTCGGCGATCAGGCGGCGCTCCTCGGCGATCAGCTCGGTGGCCAGGTAGGCCCGCCAGGTGCGCTCGATCTCGTCGCGGGCCTCGCCGATCAGCTGCCGCGCGGCGCTGGCGTCGAGGCTGCCGCTGTTGGCCTTGTGGGTGGCGTCGACTATGTTCACCGCGTAGAGGTCGGCGATCAGCTTGAGGTCGCGCAGCGGCACCACGCGGTCCTGGTACACGGTTTCCAGCCCGCGCACCGTGGATTTCAGGCCCTGCAGGCCGAGCAGGCCGACCAGCAGCAGGCTCAGCAGCAGGGTGCCTATCAACAGACTCAGATGGGTTCTGATCTTCCAGTTCTTCATGACGGTCGTCCTTGGGGAGGCAGGGGTGGCCAGGGGCCATGTCAGGAGAAAGCCTAGATCAGTTCGGCGAATATCTGGTCAATTGGTCAGTAAAATTACCGATGCGCGCGACCGCCAGTCGCTCCTGCTTGGCCGCTCTGCCTGCAAGGGCTAGACTGCCGGCCTTTTCCCGTCCTACCTCCTGCCATGGCCGCCATCGTTCAGCCCTTCTGGAAACGCAAGACCCTCGCCCAGCTCGACCAGGACGAGTGGGAGTCGCTGTGCGACGGTTGCGGCCTGTGCTGCCTGCAGAAGCTGGAGGACGAGGACGACGGCAGCGTCTATTACACGCGCATCGCCTGCAAACTGCTGGACCTCAAGACCTGCCGCTGCAGCGACTACGCCAACCGTCGTCAGCACGTGGCGGACTGCGTCCAGCTCACCCCGGCCCAGGCCGACCAGTTCAAATGGCTGCCGCCGACCTGCGCCTATCGCCTGGTCAGTGAAGGCAAGGACCTGCCGCTCTGGCATCATCTGGTCTGCGGCGACCCCGACGCCGTGCATCACGAACGCATTTCCCAGTCCGGGCGCATGCTCGCCGAAGGCAGCGTGGCCGAGGAAGACTGGGAAGATCACCTGATCTTTCGCGCCGGCTGAGACCCGCTCCGGCGCCATCTGCATGGAGCCTCTCGATGCCTGCCCGCAAGCTGCTGACCGCCACCCTCCTGCTCGGACTGAGCGCGCCCCTGTGGGCGGCCAAGCGTGTCGATCTGGACTACCTCGTGCGCTTCGTCCCCGAGAGCGGGCAGGCCGAGGTCAGCCTGACCCTGGAAAAGGGCGAGGTGGTGCGCAGCCTGGACTTCAATCTGGGCGACAAGGGCTACTTCAGTGATTTCAGCGCCGATGGCGAGTGGCTGGCGGAGGGCACCACGCGCGGCGTCTGGAAGCCGGCCAAGGGCAAGAGCCGTCTGAGCTACAAGGTGCGCATCGATCATCCGCGCGAGGATGGTCGGTTCGATGCGCGCATCACGCCGGACTGGGCCCTGCTGCGCGGCGATGATCTGGTGCCCAGCGCGCGCCTGGTCAAGGACGACAAGGTCGAACTGGTGGCGCGTCTGCAGTTCGACCTGCCCAAGGGCTGGAAGGGCGTCGAGACCGGCTGGCCCAGGGTCGGCAAGAATCGCTTCCGCATCGACAACCCGGCGCGCAAGCTCGACCGCCCCATCGGCTGGATTCTCGCCGGCAAGCTGGGCAGCCGCCGCGCCCAGCTCGGCGACACCGATGTGACCGTGGCCGCGCCGGTGGGCGAGGGCATGCGCCGCATGGACATCCTGACCCTGCTGACCTTCGTCTGGCCCGAAGCCCAGGCGGTGTTCCCGCGCGACCCGGCCAAGCTGCTGATCGTCGGCGCCGGTGACCCGATGTGGCGCGGCGGCCTGTCGGCGCCCAACTCGATCTTCTTTCATGCCGACCGGCCGCTGGTCAGCGAGAACGGCACCAGCTCCCTGGTGCACGAACTGGTCCACGTGTTCAGTCGCATCCGCGACACCGACCGCAGTGACTGGATCAGCGAGGGCCTGGCCGAGTATTACGCCATCGAGCTGGTGCGCCGCGCCGGCGGCATGAGCGAGGACCGCTACCAGGCCATCCGCAAGAAGCTGATGAAGTGGGGCAAGCCGGTGACTAGCCTGCGCAGCGAGAACTCTACCGGCCCGGTCACCGCGCGCGCCGTGCTGCTGCTGCAGGAGCTGGACCGGGAGATCCGCAAGCACACCGACAACCAGCGCTCGCTGGACGACGTCACCCGCGGCCTGATGCGCCTGAACGGGGCCAGTACCCGGGACCTGATCGAGATCAGCGAGAACGTCATGGGCCGCGGTTCCGAGGTGCTCGACAGCAAGCTGCTGCGCTGAGCCTTCACTGGCGATTCTTGAGCAGCGCCTCCAGCCCGGCCAGGGCCTTGTGGGTGACCTTGGCGCCGCCACCGCCGGTGGCGGCTTCTTCCTTCTGGTAGTGCAGGTCGACCTGGCGCTGGTGCTCGTTGTCGTGGCAGTACAGGCACAGCAGCTCCCAGTTGGAGCCGTCTTCCGGGTTGTTGTCGTGGTTGTGGTCGCGGTGGTGCACGGTCAGCTCGCTCAGGCGCTTGCCGATGAATTCGCGGCCGCAGCGCCCGCAGATGTGCGGGTACATCTTCAGCGCCTTCTCGCGGTAGCTGGTTTCCCGGCGGCGCTGGGCCTCGGCGAGGATCTGGTCGAGCTTGTTCATGGCGGTACCTGTGGTCGGCTGCGTTACCGGGCTTGGCGGCTGCTGCCAGAATAAGGCCAAAGTCCCGCCACTGGTGAGCCCATGCGTCTTCTACCGCTCGTCCTGATCCTGCTGGCCTGCCCGAGTGCCGAGGCCCTGCCGCCGGGTGCCCCCGGCAGCGCCACGCCGCAGCCCTACGGCCAGCCGCAGATCCGTCCGCAGCCGGTTGCGCCGCCCGGCAGCCCGCCACTGCTGGTCAACCCCGGCCAGCCTTCGCGGGTGCCCAACGCCGCACCACGGCCGTTGCCCCAGGATCAGCCGCTGCCTTCGCTGGAGACCCAGCGGCGCAGCCAGCAGCGGCATCCGGCCGAGTCTATCGACAAGCCCTGAATGGGCGTATCAGTGGGCCGCGGTGAGTTGCTGCAGGGCAGCGTTCAGATCGGGGTAGCGGAACGCATAGCCCTGTTCGAGCAGCTTGGCGGGCAGGACCCGTTGCCCGCTGAGCAACACCTCCTCGGCCATCTCACCGACCAGCCAGCGCACCATAAAGGCCGGTATTCGCACCCTGATCAGGGCCGAGGGAAGCTGTTGCTGCAGCAGGGTCACGAAGTCGGCATGGGTGACTGGGCTCGGGGCGGTGAGGTTGACCGGGCCTTCGATGTTCGGGCGATCCAGCAAGAAGGTGCAGATATCCAGGACATCGTGCAGATGGATCCAGGGCATCCACTGGCGCCCATGCCCTAGTTGACTGGCCACGCCTAGGTTGAAGGAGCGCCTCAGTTCTGCAAATGGACCTGCGTGGCGGCCGAGTACGACGCCGATGCGTAACAGGCAGACGCGCACGCCCAAATCCCGTATCTGCTGTGCACGCTGCTCCCATTGAGCGCAGAGCTGGTGGGAGAAGCAGTCGTGCGGTGCACTGCTTTCGTCCAGCTCTTGGTCCTGCCAGTGTCCGTAGTAACCCACGGCGGAGCCGCTGAGCAGAGTCTCGGGCTTGTGCTCCAGACGCTGCACCAGCTGTAGCAAAGCCTCGGTGACTTCGAGGCGGCTGTGCAGGAAGCGCCGTTTGCGCTCCGGCGTCCAGCGTGCGGCGGCCAGTGGCTCTCCTGCCAGATTGATGATGCAGTCGATGTGCTCGCTATCGTCGATCTGCCCAAGATCGGTGAGGCAGGTGACACGCCCCTGGATTTGGCCGAGATTTGCTGGATTGCGGGTCAGCACCATTACCTCGTGGCCGGCTTGGCTCAGGGCGCCGGCCAGGGGGCTGCCGATAAAGCCGCTGCCGCCGGTGAGCAGTATCCGCAGGCGGCGCTCGGGCAAGTGGTGCAGCTTGGGCGTCGGCTCCCGCCCACGGACCCCCGGCTGCAGAAAGCACAATGGAATGGCGATGGAGAGTGCTGCCGCGCTGTTCAGGTAGAAGTGCAGCCACAGGCCGAAATAGGCCGAGATAGCGCTGTCCAGCAGGCACCAGAGCAGCAGCGCGGCGAAGATCGCCGGCTTGATGAGTGCATGGCCATGGCGGCGATAGAGCACCACCAGCACGCTGAACAACAGGCCCCAGCTGGCCACCGTGGGGCCGAACAGGCCGACCATGGTGCGCAGCAGCGCCTGGTATTCCGCGGGTGGCGGAGTGGTGGCGACGCTGGCATGCAGGTAGTCGAAATAGGCCTGGGTGAGCGGCAGGTGGGCGGCGAAGGCCAGCGCCACGCCCAGCGCCACATGGCCCAGGCCGACCAGCAGCAACCAGCGGTAGAGCAGGGTCTGCATCAGCTCACTCCCAGTACCTTGAACAGGAAGGCGTACTCCAGGGCCACGTCCTTCAGCGCCTGGTAGCGCCCGCTCATGCCGCCGTGGCCGGCGCCGAGGTCGGTCTTGAGCAGCAGCAGGTTGCCGTCGGTCTTCAGTTCGCGCAGGCGGGCCACCCACTTGGCCGCCTCCCAGTACTGCACGCGGCTGTCGTTGTAGCCGGCCACCGCGAGGATCGCCGGGTAGCCCTGCGCCCGCACGTTCTCGTAGGGCGCGTAGCCCTTGATCCGCTCGAACACTTCAGGGTCGTTCGGGTCGCCCCATTCATCGTACTCGGTCACGGTCAGCGGCAGGTCGGGGCTGAGCATGGTGTTGAGCACGTCGACGAAGGGCACCTCGGCGATGGCCGCGGCGAACAGCTCGGGGCGCTGGTTGAGCACGGCGCCGATCAGCAGGCCGCCGGCGCTGCCGCCGCTGATGGCGAGCTGCGCGGGCGTGGTCAGGCCGTCGGCGATCAGCTGCTCGGCGCAGGCGATGAAGTCGCCGAAGGTATTGGTTTTATGTTCCAGCTTGCCAGCGCGGTACCAGGCCTCGCCCAGTTCGCCGCCGCCGCGCACGTGGGCGATGGCGAAGACGAAGCCGCGCTCCAGCAGGGACAGGCGCGCGTGGCTGAACCAGGGGTCGAGGCTTTCGCCGTAGGCGCCGTAGCCATAGAGGTAGAGCGGGGCGGGCGCGCCTGCCGCGAGCACGTCCTTGCGCGCCACCAGGCTGATCGGCACCCGGGTGCCGTCGGCGGCGCTGGCCCAGAGGCGCCGGCTCTCGTAGGCGTCGGCGTCGAACGGGCCCTCCACCGGGGTCTGCTTGAGCACGGTCTGTTCGCCGCTGGCCAGCTCCAGCTGGCGCACCTGCGCCGGGCGGCCCAGCGCCTCGTAGCGCAGGCGGATCACCTCGCTGTGGAATTCCAGGCTGTCCTGCACATAGAGACTGTAGGCGGCATCCGGCAGCTGCACGGGGTAGGGCGCGGCGCCCTGCGGATGCACCTCGATGATCGGCAGGCCGCCCTCGCGCAGGCTGAGGACGAAGGCATCGCGGTTGAGGCTGACGCCCTCGAGCATGCGTGTCTCGCTATGGCCGACCCGCTCGCGCCAGTGCTCGCGGCTCGGCCGGGCCTCGTCCGCGACATACAGGGCGAAGTTGATGCCGGCCTGGTTGCTGCGCACGAACCAGGTCCATTGGCCGTCCAGCAGGCCGTGGTCGACGTCGTATTCGTGGTCTTCCTGGCGCGGCGCCAGGCAGCGGAACTCGCCGGCCGGCGTGTCGGCGTCGAGCACCCAGGCCTCGCTGGTGGTCTTGCTGCCCAGGCTGAGCACCAGCTGGCGCTCGGAGCTGGTGCGGTGGCAGCTGAGGAAGAAGCGCCCGTCGGCCTCCTCGAACACCAGCTCGGCGCCGGCGTTGCCGAGTGCATGGCGGTACAGGCGATGCGGCCTGTGGGTGTCGTCCAGGGTGACGAAGAACAGGGTCCGGTTGTCGTTGGCCCAGGTCATCTGGCCGTCGCAGTCGTCGAACGGCAGCTCGCGCAGCAGGCCGCTGTCCAGTTCCTTGACGAACAGGCGGTAGACCTCGTCGCCGCTGGTATCCAGGCTGTAGCCGAGCAGGCGGTGGTCCGGGCTGATGGTGAAGGCGCCGAGCGCCAGGTAGCCGTCGCCGGCCAGGGCATTGGGGTCGAGCAGCAGCTGCTCGGCGTTCTCGTCCACCGTCAGCGAGCCGTCGGCCGGGCGCGGGCAACGGTAGTGGCGCGGGTATTCGTCTCCGGCGGTGGTGCGCTGGTAGTACAGCCAGGGGCCCCAGGGCACCGGCAGGGACAGGTCGGTCTCGCGGATGCGGCCCTTGATCTCCTGGAACAGGGTCTCGCGCAGCGCGGCCCGGTCGGCCAGCTGTGCCTCCAGGTAGGCGTTCTCGGCCTTGAGATGGTCGAGCACCTCGGCGGCATCGCGTTGCTGCAGCCAGCGGTAGGGGTCGGCGCCGGCTTCGCGGCGGGCAATCGGGGCGTCGGTCATTGCGCTTCTCGGTTTTCGGCCTGGGGCGACCGCGGGGAGGCGCAGGTCGCGCAAAAGCCGCTATCATAAGCGCCCCTTTGCCGGCCAAGCCACGAAACGCCATGACCGAACAAGACTATCTGCTCGCCTGGGCCGCCTATGCCATCGCCGCACTCGGCTGCCTGCTGGTATGGATACGCATGACCGGCTGGATGTGGCGTTGGCTGCGCGAGCCGCTGCGCGTTCTGGTGGCCGTGCTGCTGCTGACCCCGACCATAGTCGATCCGGCCCGCGAGCTGTTCGCCCCGGCCATCGCCATCACCGCGCTGGACCTGCTGTTCAAGGTCGGCAACAACGCCTGGCGCGCGGTGGCCGACCTGGCCATCTACGGCCTGATCGCCTTCGCCCTGTGGCTGGCCTTCTGCGCCCTGCGCTGGCCCATCGAGCGCTGGTGGCAGGCGCGCCAGGGCCGGCCGGAGCAGGCCGCCGCCGAGGACGACGAACCGACCCTGCGCCAGCTGATGGAGCGCGACGAGCCCGACACCCGCCTGGACGCCCAAGGCGAGCGCCGCCTGCGCATCGAACCGCGTCTCTAGTGGCTGCGCGCGGTCGGCATGCGCCAAGGAGAGCCCATGAATTGCGTGTTCTGCGCCATCGCCGACGGCCAGTTGCCGGCCCACGTCGTCCATGAGGACGAGCACTTCCTCGTACTGCTGGACATCTTCCCGCTGCGCCCGGCCCACGTGCTGATCGTCGCCCGCGGCCATGCCCCCTTGCTCGCCGACCTGCCGGCCGCGCCGCGCGAGGCCCTGCTGGCCCTGGCCGAGCGGGTCGGGCGGGCGCTGCAGCGTAGCGATCCCTCGGTGCTCGGCATCAACCTGCTGCTCAACGACGGCCCGGTGGCCAACCAGCATGTGCCGCACCTGCATCTGCACCTGATCCCGCGCCGTGTCGGCGACCTGCCGGCGCTGTGCTGGCGCATCCTCACGCGCTTCCTGCCGCTCGGCCGCAGGCGCCTCGAGGCACGCCTGGCGGGCGAGGCCGAGCGTCTGCGCGCGGCCTTGGCGGAGGGCTGAGCCATGTGCGAGCTGCTCGGCATGAGTGCCAACGTGCCTACCGACATCGTGTTCAGTTTCACCGGGCTGATGCAGCGTGGTGGCGGCACCGGCCCGCACCGCGACGGCTGGGGCATCGCCTTCTACGAGGGGCGCGGCCTGCGCCTGTTCCAGGACCCGGCGGCCAGCGTCGAGTCGGAAGTGGCGCGCCTGGTGCAGCGCTACCCGATCAAGAGCGAGACGGTGATCGGCCACATCCGCCAGGCCAACGTCGGCCGCGTGTGCCTGGCCAACACCCACCCCTTCGTGCGCGAGCTGTGGGGGCGCAACTGGTGCTTCGCCCACAACGGCCAGCTGGCCGGTTTCGTTCCGCGCCTGGATTTCTACCGCCCGGTCGGCGACACCGACAGCGAGGCGGCCTTCTGCGACCTGCTCAACCGGGTGCGCGGCGCCTTTCCCGAGCCGGTGCCGGCCGAGGTGCTGCTGCCGGTGCTGGTGCAGGCGGCGCAGGACTACCGCGGCAAGGGCGTGTTCAACTGCCTGCTCAGCGACGGCGACTGGCTGTTCTGCTTCTGTTCGACCAAGCTGGCACAGATCACCCGCCGTGCGCCCTTCGGTCCGGCGCGGCTGAAGGATGTGGACGTGACGGTGGACTTCCAGGCCGAGACCACGCCCAACGACGTGGTCACCGTGATCGCCACCGAACCGCTGACCGACAACGAGCGCTGGAACCTGCTGCGGCCCGGCGAATGGAGCCTGTGGCGGCGCGGCGAGCGTGTCGCCCACGGGCAGATGGGGGAATGAGGATGTTCAGAGGCTACTTGCGCTTGCTGGTGTTCGCCTTCGGCCTGCTGGTCGGGGTCCAGGTGCCGGGCTTCATCGACGACTACGCCAAGCGCGTGGCCGCCCAGCGTGCCGAGTCCGAGGAGAGCCTGCTGGGCTTTCGCGAGACCGCTGCGCGCTTCTTCAATGCCGATCTCAATGCCCTGGTCGCGCACTACCGCGCCAGCAGCGACGAGGTCATGCGCAGCGACGCCGAGAGCATCGCCCACCTGGTGACCCGCGCCGAACTGCTGGAGGCCGAGTGGCTGGCCATGCAGGGGGCCTGGTACGCCCAGGCCTGGCACCTGGCCACGGCGGCCGATCGCGAGATCCTGCAACAGACCCTGGATGCCTACAGCTACCAGGTGCTGCTGGCGCCCCAGGCCATCGCCTGGGCGCTCGGCGTCGGGCTGATCCTGGCCTGGCTGGTCGAGCTGCTGGCGCTGGGTATCGGCTGGACCCTGGGCATCGGCCGCAAGCACAAGGCCATCGCCTACGAGAAGCGCCACTGGCGCTGACATGAACAAGGCCCCGTGAGGGGCCTTTTTCCTTTGCCGCGCCGTTGTCAGTTTTCGCGACCGTGCGCCGTGGCGGCCAGCTGGCTGGTGTCGACCCGCACGAAGACCGAATCGCCGATGGCGGTGAGCACATCGCCGGCGTAGATCTCGCAGATCACCTGGGTCTTGCGCCCCACCTCGCCCTCGACCCGGGCGCGCAGTTGCAGCGGCACGCCCATGGGGGTCGGCTTGATGTACTTGATGCCGAGGAAGCCGGTGACGCAGTCGATGCGCGGCAGGCTGCCGGGCTCGCGGCCCTCGGCGCGGTAGTGGTAGGCCATGGCCGTCCAGTTGGAGTGGCAGTCCACCAGCATGGCGATCAGCCCGCCGTAGACCAGGTCCGGCCAGCCGCAGTGCATGGGGTCGGGCAGGTGTTCGGCGACCACGTGGATGCCGTCCGCGTGCCAGCGGCTCTTGACGTGCAGGCCGTGCGGGTTGCGGCTGCCACAGCCGTAGCAGACGCCTTCGGGTGCGGCGGCGTCCTGCAGGGAAATATCGTGCATGGGAGACTCGTCGGTAAGGAGTACCGGGCAAGCCTAACGGCTTTCGCCGCAAAGCAGAACGGGCCCTGCAGGGCCCGTTTGCCGGTCACTTGGAGAGGAAGCGCATCCCTTCCTCCAGCCCGCGCAGCGTCAGCGGGTGCATCTGATCGTTGATCAGCTCGCGGACGATGTTGGTGGAGGCCGTGTAGTTCCAGGCGTCCTTGGGGTAGGGGTTGATCCAGATGAGCTTCTTGTACTTGTCCATGAAGCGCTTCATCCACACGTAGCCGGCTTCCTCGTTCCAGTGCTCGACGCTGCCGCCGGCCTGGGTGATCTCGTAGGGCGCCATGGCGGCATCGCCGACGAACACCACCTTCCAGTCCGGGCCGTACTTGTGCAGCAGGTCGAGGGTGGAGAAGCGTTCGCTGGTGCGGCGCAGGTTGTTCTTCCACACGCTCTCGTAGATGAAGTTGTGGAAGTAGAAGTACTCCAGGTGCTTGAACTCGGTCTTGCAGGCCGAGAACAGCTCCTCGCAGACCTTGACGTGGGCGTCCATCGAGCCGCCGATGTCGAACAGGATCAGCAGCTTGACCGTGTTGCGCCGCTCCGGGCGCATCTGGATGTTGAGCAGGCCGGCGTCCTTGGCCGTGTGGTCGATGGTGCCGGCCAGGTCGAACTCTTCCGCCGCGCCTTCGCGGGCGAACTTGCGCAGGCGGCGCAGGGCCACCTTGATGTTGCGCGTGCCCAGCTCGACCTGGTCGTCGAGGTTCTTGTACTCGCGCTGGTCCCACACCTTGGCGGCCTTGCCCTGGCGCTTGCCGGCGTCGCCGACGCGGATGCCCTCGGGGTTGTAGCCGCCGGAGCCGAACGGGCTGGTGCCGCCGGTGCCGATCCACTTGTTGCCGCCGGCGTGGCGTTCCTTCTGCTCTTCGAGGCGCTTCTTGAACTCCTCGATCAGCTTGTCCAGGCCTCCCAGGCTCTGGATCTGCGCCTTCTCCTTCTCGGTCAGATGGCGCTCGAACTCCTTGCGCAGCCATTCCTCGGGGATCAGCGCCTCGATGTGTTCGTTGAGATTTTCCAGGCCCTTGAAGTAGGCGCCGAAGGCGCGGTCGAACTTGTCGAAGTGGCGCTCGTCCTTCACCAGGATCGCCCGGGCGAGGTAGTAGAACTCGTCCATGTCGGCGAACACGACGTTGTGCTTGAGCGCATTGATCAGGTCGAGCAGCTCGCGCACCGAGACCGGCACCTTGGCCGCGCGCATTTCATTAAATAGGTTGAGCAGCATGATGTGCGCCCCTCAGATGAATCTGTAGGGTGGGTTAGCCGCGTTGCGGCGTAACCCACCATCGATGCCACAGGCATCGTCTTGGCCAGCCTTGCGGCTGGTTGGTGGGTTACGGCCTGTGGCCTAACCCACCCTACAAGTGCACAGTTAACGACTGGCGCGGCGCGCCATGAAGGCTAGGCGCTCGAGCAGCTGCACGTCCTGCTCGTTCTTCACCAGGGCACCGGCCAGCGGCGGGATGGCCTTGGTCGGATCGCGCTCGCGCAGCACGGCCTCGCCGATGTTGTCGGCCATCAGCAGCTTCAGCCAGTCGACCAGCTCGCTGGTGGAGGGCTTCTTCTTCAGGCCCGGCACCTTGCGCAGATCAAAAAAGATCTCCATCGCCTCCTTGACCAGACTGCGTTTCATGTCGGGATAATGGACATCCACGATTTTCATCATGGTTTCCGCGTCAGGGAAGTTGATGTAGTGGAAGAAGCAGCGACGCAGGAAGGCGTCCGGCAGTTCCTTCTCGTTGTTCGAGGTAATGACAATAATCGGCCGTTTCTCGGCCTTGACCACCTGCTGGGTCTCGTAGACGTAGAACTCCATCCGGTCGAGTTCAAGCAGCAGGTCATTGGGGAATTCGATATCGGCCTTGTCGATCTCGTCGATCAGCAACACCACCTGGGTATCGCTCTCAAACGCCTCCCAGAGCTTGCCCTTCTTGATGTAGTTGGCGACATCTTCCACCCCTTCGGAACCGAGCTGTGAATCACGCAGGCGTGACACCGCATCGTACTCGTACAGACCCTGCTGGGCCTTGGTAGTGGATTTGATATGCCAGGTAATCAACGGCAGATTCAGCGACTCGGCAATCTGCTCGGCCAGCAAGGTCTTGCCGGTACCCGGCTCCCCCTTGATCAGCAACGGCCGCTTCAGTGCAATCGAGGCGTTCACCGCCATCTTCAGATCGTCGGTGGCAACGTACTTATCGGTACCCTGAAACTGCATGATGTTCTCCGAATCTCACGATCAATCAAAGTGGCGGCCGGCAGCGGACCCTGACAACGCCACCACTGAACCTGCCGCCACTTTATCAAGGCCCACTCTGATGGCAAGGTGAAAAGGGCCGCGGGACTGAGCAGTCCGGTCAATGGCATAATCCGCGCCATGAATCTGCTGCTGCTGCACCCGGAAGACCATCTTGATGACGACCGCTGGTCCATTGCTGACCGGCGCGCCGGTCATGTCCGCGACGTCCTTGGTCTGACGCCGGGCGCCAGACTTCGCGCGGGTCTACTCAACGGTGGGATCGGCGACGCCGTCCTCACCAACGACGATGGACAACAAATCACTCTGTCGTTCCGTCCGCTGTTGATGCCCCCGCCTGCTCTGCCGCTGACTCTGATTCTGGCCCTGCCGCGGCCAAAGATGCTCAAGCGCATCCTGATTGATGCTGCCAGCCTGGGCATCAAGCGCATCGTCCTGTTAAACAGCTGGAAGGTGGAAAAAAGCTACTGGCACACCCCGGAACTGCACGCCGGGCTGCTGCGGGAGAAGCTGATTCTCGGCCTGGAGCAAAGCGGCGATACCCGCTTACCGGAGCTGCTGCTGCGCGACCGCTTCAAGCCCTTTGTTGAGGACGAATTGCCAGCTTTGATGGCAGGCAGTCGCGCGCTGCTGGCCCATCCCGGCCCGCACCCGCCAATGCCGATGAGTTTGCAGGAACCGGTAACACTGGCCATCGGCCCCGAAGGAGGGTGGACCGATTACGAAGCTGGCCAGCTGGTCTCGGCGGGCTTTCAGTGCCATGCCTTCGGCCAACGCATTCTGCGAGTGGAGACCGCGCTACCGGCACTGGTCGGCCGGATTATGGCACTGCCCTGATCAGCCCTCGGCCAGGTCTGCCGGCAACCAGGCGGGCCCATAAGGCTCCTGCGGCAACTGAAAATGCTGCGGGTACCCGATGCCCACCAGATACAGCCCAAACGGCGGCGCGGTCGGCGCGGCAACGCTGCGGTTACGCGCCTCCAGCACCGTTTTCACCCATTCCGGCGGCTTCTTGCCGGTACCAACCGCCATCAGGGTGCCGGTGATGTTTCGCACCATATGCATCAGAAAGGCATTCGCCTCGGCCTCCACCACGATCAGATGGCCGCGCTGGAATATCTCCAGCCGGTGCAGGGTTTTAACCGGCGTTTTCGACTGGCAATAGATACCGCGGAAGGAGCTGAAATCGTGCTCGCCGAGCAGATACTTCGCGCCCTCTCGCATCAACGGCACATTCAAGGGCAGGAATTGCCAGCTTACCTGGTCGGCCAGTAATGCCGGACGAATCGGATGGTTGTAGATGATGTAACGATAGCGCCGCGAAAAAGCCGAGAAGCGGGCATGAAAATCATCCGCCACCGGCACCGCCCAGCGAATGCTGATGTCCTTGGGCAGGTTACTGTTACCGCCAAACTGCCAGGCCCGCATGCTGCGCTCTGCATCACTGTCGAAATGAATGACCTGACCGCAACCGTGCACACCAGCATCGGTACGACCGGCACAGATCACCGTGACCGGGTGATCTGCCACCTTCGCCAGTGCCCGCTCGACCTCCAGCTGGACGGTTGGCACGCCCTCCTGCTGGGTTTGCCAACCGCGGTAGCGATTGCCGTTGTATTCAATACCGAGTGCGATACGGGCCATGGACAATTCGAGTGCTGCGGATTCGGCCGGCATTGTGCCCTAAAACGAACAGGGCGGCACCGTCACCGGAGCCGCCCTGACGGGTCAGCATGAAACGATCAACCGACTTGCGCGAGCAGCTGCTTGGCTTCCTGCTGCTGTTGCGGGTTACCTTCTGTCATCACTTCCTGAAGGATGTCGCGAGCGCCCTCGGAATCGCCCATATCGATATAGGCCTTGGCCAGATCGAGTTTGGTCGCGTTTTCGTCTGTGTCACCGAGGAAGTCGAAGTCATCGTCATCGCCGGTAAGCGCCTGCTCAAGCGCTGGCTCGACGGCCGGACGGGCAGAGGTGGCATCATCGTCCAGTGACAGCTCGTCAAGGTCAACTGCATCTCGTTGTACCGTCGCCGCCGGATCACTCACCGCTGCGCGCTGAACCGTCGCAGACGGTTCCACCGCAGGCATGCTTACCTGAGTCGGCTCTTCATCATCCAGAGACAGATCATCCAGAGACAGATCAATTTCTTCGGACGACTGCTCGACAGCAGTCTCGGAGAACTCGTCACTGACGTCTTCCAGACTGAGCTCACCGAAATCGTTGTCGCCGCTGAGCTCGGCATTCATGTCATCCAGCTCAACCGAGGCACGCGGCGCCGGAACATCATTCAGGTCCAGAGACAGGGCTTCCTCACCGGCATCAAGCTCAAGGGATAGCTCATCGGCACTGTCATCGCCCATATCCAGCGACAGGCCGTCGTCCTCTTCCAGAGTCAGTGAATCACCGTCATCACCACCGAGATCCAGACTCAGGCCTTCATCTTCAAGCGACAATTCCTCTTCACCACCGAGATCGAGGCTCAACTCGTCCTCATCTGCGGACAGCGCCGGCGCAGCAACCGTCTTGCTTTCGCCCATATCGAAATCCAGCGCGCCAAGGTCGTCATCAGCACCGAGATCCAGATCGAGCTCATCACTGGCCGGCGCAGCAGCTTTCGCCGCCGGCGCATCAAAGCCGGATGCCAGATCCATCTCCAGATCATCCAGGCTCGGCTCGGCATCAGCAGCGCCCGTGAACCGGCCACGCAGGGAGCCGATAGCCGCAGCTACGGCAGCACCTGCACCGGCAAAGTTTGCAGCCTCGCGCTCAAAGCCGTCGCGGTCGTGCATTTCTGCCAGCACTTCCAGCAACCGGACCTTCAGGTCTTCACGCTGCGGCGCCTTGTGGATTTCGTTGCGCAGGAAATTAACCGCCTCGGCATGACGCCCATAGGCAGTGTAGACGTCCACTTCTTCAAGCGGATCCTGAGCCGGCTCAGCAGAGGCCGCTGCCGGGTCTTCGAGGTCTTCCTCAAAGTCACCGTTATCGACGAAGAAATCATCCTCCGCCTCGTCGTCCATCAGAGCGTTCTGCTGCTCCAGTGATTCCTCGTCGTCCTGACCGGCCTGCTGGCGATTACGCATCCACGCCATGCCACCAATCACAGCAACCAACGCCAGTACCCCGGCAAGAATCAACATCAGATTTTCCATGATGATGTCGACAATGCCTGGTTCAGGGACAGGCGCGGGTGCGGGTGCGGGTGCAGGCCGTGCCGGCACGCCCTGCCCGGTGTTGACGCCGGCAGCCTCAAGCGCCGCCGCAACTTCAGCCGGATTGGCCGAGCCGGAATCCAGACTTGCGGCAGCCTTGGCTGCCGCAATTTCCTCCGGGGTCGAAGCGACGCCGGCATCCATGGCAGCCGCATCGCGCGCCGCTGCGTTCGGGTCGTTCGCCGCAGAGCCCGCCCCGGTTGCCGCCTCAAGCGCGGCGGTGGCCTGTTTGGCACGAGCAATCGGATCCAGCGTGGTGCCGGATGCGGCACCGCCAGCAGGCACTGCGGCATCAGCCGCCCCCTGATTTCCGCCCGCTTTTGGAGTCAGCGCCGCATCGGGCACAGGTTCAATGACAACCGGCTCGCTCGGCGTAATGCCTTGCGCTTTTTGCAGCTCACGCAGCTGCTGCTGCAACTGATTGATCTGGTCATTACGCAGATTAAGCAGCTTCTCGCTGGTGGCGACCTGCTCCTGAAGGTCTTTCAGACGGCTCTGCAGTTCATTGTTCTGCCGGTTAAGCCGATCAACATTTTCATCTCGAATTGCCAGTTCATTTTGCAACGCAGACGCATCGGCGCCGCCACTGCCACCAGCACCGCGACCGGAGCCATCTCCGCTTACCGCACCGGGTGATACCAATTTGACCTGCCCTTCCGTCGCAGCGCCGCTGTCCGCAGTGCGGCGACCGGTGCCGGTGCCATCAAGCTGGGGACGGGTCGGAACAGCGATGCCTCGGGCTTCAAGTTTTGCGCGCCACTCGCGATTCTGTTCAGCGACCTGAACCAGTGCATCGCGAGTACTGATCTGACGAACTTCCTGCTCCGACGGAATACGCAGCACGGTGCCTTCGCGCACCAGATTTACGTTACCGTCGATAAAAGCTTCCGGATTCAGGGTCTGAATGGCAATCAGCATCTGCTGAACGGAGATGCTGTTGGCTGGCCGATTATTCAGGGCAATACGCCACATGGTGTCAGATGGCTGGACCACATAATCGGGCCCGCGAGACGCATCAAAACGCTTGCTCTGGCTTTGCGCAACGACGGTCGGCTGAGTCTGCACCGGCGCCTGCACCTGCTCGACCGGCGCCTGCACTGGCGCCGGCGCAGTGGACTGCGACGCAACCGGCGCCACGGCAGTGGGTTTAACCGCTTGCGCCATGACCGGCGGATCAAGCAGTACGGTGTATTCGCGAAGCAGGCGGCCGGTAGGCCACATGATCTCGACTATAAAGTTCAGAAACGGTTCTCGTACCGGCTGCACAGAGGTAATGCGCAACGTGCCATTACCATCCGGGCGCAGGCTTACCTCAAAGTTCAGTTCATTGAGGAAAAACACCCGTTCGACACCGGCATTCTGGAAATCACCCTCGGAACCGAGATTGGCAAGCACTTCTTCTGGAGTCAGATCGCCTGCATCAAACAGCTCAACCTCCATCTCCAGAGGCTGATTGAGATAGGAATTCAGCGTGTAGTCCCCGACTCCCAGTGCTGCTGCGAGTCCGGGGGCCAGCATGGCCAGCGCCGCGAGTCCGATGCCAGTTTTTCGGAACATGGTTACGCCCTTTATTTATTATCGACCCCCACCCCGGCCCATTGGGCTCCCCGGCGGGTCTGTCTTCGGTTGCCTGTTAACCTTGCGCTGCCTCGCAGGTCCGATTCTGTCCGGGTTTTACCAGCAAAACCTAGAAACTGCGTCACATAATGTCAGTAAGTATCCATTACAGATAG
>JAJLLC010000042.1:0-45984 GCA_033838285.1 Pseudomonadaceae bacterium | reverse complement strand
GTAGGCCGCCTCGCGGCTGTCGTTGCCCTCGGCATCCTTGATGTAGGGCGGGCCCCAGTGGCGGGTGTCGTCGCCCGTGCCCGGCCGCTCGACCTTGATCACCTCGGCGCCGAGGTCGGCGAGGATCTGCCCGGCCCAGGGACCGGCGAGCACGCGGGACAGGTCGAGAACACGGATATGGGACAGGGCGCCGGGCATAGGAATCTCTCGGAGAGGTCCCCTCTCCCGCTAGCGGGAGAGGGTTAGGGAGAGGGAAGGTTGGTGCGCCGGAACATCGCCCTCCCCCCCTCTCCCCTCTTCATAAAAGAAAGGGGGCGAGGGGGGAAAAGCGTGCGCGCGGACTAAGTGACTTAGAAGAACGCCTGCAGGCCGGTCTGGGCGCGGCCGAGGATCAGCGCGTGGACGTCGTGGGTGCCCTCGTAGGTGTTGACCACCTCGAGGTTGACCAGGTGGCGGGCCACGCCGAACTCGTCGCTGATGCCGTTGCCGCCCATCATGTCGCGGGCCATGCGCGCGATATCCAGTGCCTTGCCGCAGCTGTTGCGCTTCATGATCGAGGTGATTTCCACCGCGGCGGTGCCCTCGTCCTTCATCCGGCCCAGGCGCAGGCAGCCTTGCAGGGCCAGGGTGATCTCGGTCTGCATGTCGGCCAGCTTCTTCTGGATCAGCTGGGTCTGCGCCAGCGGGCGGCCGAACTGGGTACGGTCCAGGCAGTACTGACGCGCGGTGTGCCAGCAGAACTCGGCGGCGCCCAGGGCGCCCCAGCTGATGCCGTAGCGGGCGGAGTTGAGGCAGGTGAACGGGCCTTTCAGGCCGCGCACCTCGGGGAAGGCGTTCTCCTCGGGGCAGAACACGTTGTCCATGACGATCTCACCGGTGATCGAGGCGCGCAGGCCAACCTTGCCGTGGATGGCCGGGGCGGACAGGCCCTGCCAGCCCTTCTCCAGGACGAAGCCGCGGATCTCGCCGGCGTCGTCCTTGGCCCAGACCACGAACACGTCGGCGATCGGGCTGTTGGTGATCCACATCTTGCTGCCGGTCAGGCGGTAGCCGCCCTCGACCTTCTTGGCGCGGGTGATCATCGAGCCCGGGTCGGAGCCATGGTTCGGCTCGGTCAGGCCGAAGCAGCCGATATATTCGCCAGACGCGAGTTTCGGCAGGTACTTCTGCTTGGTCGCCTCGTTGCCGAACTCATGGATCGGCACCATCACCAGCGACGACTGCACGCTCATCATCGAGCGGTAGCCGGAGTCGACACGCTCCACTTCGCGTGCGATCAGGCCGTAGCACACGTAGTTCAGGCCGCTGCCGCCATAGGTTTCCGGGATGGTGGCACCGAGCAGGCCGGTCTCGCCCATCTCGCGGAAGATCGCCGGATCGGTCTTTTCATGGCGGAAGGCCTCCAGCACGCGCGGGGCCAGCTTGGCGGCGGCGAACTGCTGGGCGCTGTCGCGCACCATGCGCTCCTCTTCGGTCAGCTGCTGGTCCAGCAGCAGCGGGTCGATCCAGTTGAAGCTTGCCTTGGCGGCCATGATTGATCCTCGCAACGTGGCAGTGACGGGCCGGCGCATGGCCGGGCGATGGAGAGAGACTAGGCCCGCCAGCGGCTGCGGGCAAACGAGTATTTCGCACCATGTTGTGCGCATTACTCACTTCGAGATAGCCTGAGTCTGCATTTTTACCTTCATAAAGTGAGGTCTCGGCATAGATGCGCCGCAAGATCCCCAGCACCGCCGCCCTGGTGGCCTTCGAGTCAGCCGCCCGCCACCAGAGCTTCACCCGCGCCGCCGACGAGCTGGCGCTGACCCAGAGCGCGGTGTGCCGGCAGATCGCCGGGCTGGAGGAGTTCCTCGGCATCGAGCTGTTCCGCCGCTCGCGGCGTGGCGTGAAGCTGACCGAGGCGGGCCTGGCCTACAGTCGCAAGGTCGCCGCGCAGCTGGATGCGGTGGAACGCGACACCCTCGCCGCCATGGGCCGCCAGGGCGCGCAGGCGCTGGAGCTGGCGGTGGTGCCGACCTTCGCCACCCAGTGGCTGGTGCCCCGGCTCAAGGGCTTCCAGCACCTGCACCCGGAAGTGACGGTGCACCTGACCAACCGCACCCGGCCCTTCCTGTTCGCCGACACCGGCTTCGACGCCGCCATCTACTTCGGCGACGGCGACTGGTCGGGTACCGAGGCGCACTACCTGATGCCCGAGGAGCCGCTGCCGGTATGCAGCCCCGAGCTGCTGGCCGGGCGCACGCAGTTCGCCGCCGCCGAGCTGGCCGAACTGCCGCTGCTGCAGCAGAGCACCCGCCCCTACGCCTGGCGCCAGTGGTTCGCCGCCCAGGGCCTGAACGTGCCGCACGACCTCGGCGGGCCGCGCTACGAGCTGTTCTCCATGCTGGCCCAGGCCGCCGCCCACGGCATGGGCGTGGCGCTGATCCCGCCCTTCCTGATCGAGCGCGAGCTGGCCGAGGGTCGCCTGGTGCCGGCGCATCCGGCGGCGCTGCACAGCAGCGACAAGGCCTACCGCCTGATGATTCCCGAGCGCAAGGCCGAGTCCGCCGCCCTGCGCGCCTTCCGCGACTGGCTGCTGCAGGCCGCACGGGACTACCGCCAGGCATGAAAAAGCCGGGCAGAGGCCCGGCTTCTGGGTACTGCGCGTGCCCGCTTACGGCGACCCGGCCACCTGGCCCAGGCTCATCCACTGGTCGGTCAGCGAACGGGTGTGGCGATCCACCGTGGTCGGCGCGAAGGCGCGGCCGGAGATGCTGGCCAGGGCATTGCTGCCGCTGTTCATGTCCATCAGCGCGGCGCGCAGGAACTTCCAGCGGGTCTTCAGCTTGGCCACGGCGCTGTTGGCCTTGCCGTCCAGCTTGGCCAGCTCCTCGTCGATCTGCGGCACCAGCTGGCGCTCGTCCTGGCCGACGTAGTTGTCGGTCTGCTCGCGGGCGATCTCGAAGTTGCCGATGTAGGAGCGGCTGAGGTACTGCACGCCGAGGTACTCGACCTTGGCCGGCAGCTCGCCGGCGGGATCGGCATTGGGCACGGAGCGGGCGACTATGAGCAGTTCGCGCAGCGCCTGGGCCAGATCCTGCGGATAATCCCAGGGCATGTCTTCCTCATTGGGGCCAAAGGAAACACCTAGGCGTAACTGGGTAACAAGCTGGGCTGTCAATCCGGGAATTTCCGAGCTGGCGCTCATGGCGTTCTGCGCGACGCCCTCCAGATCGGCGATGTCCTGCTCCAGGCGCTGCCGGTGCGCCTCCTGGAAGCCCTCGCCGCGCAGCAGCAGCAGGCTGCTGGTGGCACGGCTGGCATGCACCTGGACCTGCTCGGCGGCCGTCATGGCGGCCGCCTGGGCGACGGCGGAGAAACTCGCCAGAACCCCAAACACGATGGAAAAGTACAGTCGAATCAAAGGACTACGATTCATCCCCGGTCGCTCCTTATTATTCTTGTCAGCGTGAGCCTGCTGGCTGTCAGCGCAGTGGCAACAGCCTACTGCGCTTGTCATAGCAAAGGATGAGCCAAAAGAGTGATTTGCATCGCAATTTTGACGTCGCCGGGCCGACGCTGCTCCGCCTGTGCTACCCGGGTCAGAACGCAGGCTGGCGCTGCCAGGCCTTGGGCCTGAAATAGAGTGTCTCGCCACGGGTCAGCCCACTCAGGCTGTCGTGGTCCTTGACCACTTCGGCCTCGATCAGCTCGTCCTGTCCTTCCACCTGGAGCGTTACCCGGGTGATCGCACCGAGCGGGCGGATATCGCGCACCTGCGCCGCGCGATGCTCGTCGATGGCCAGGCGCGACAGCGACACCTCGTGCGGGCGGAACAGCAGGTGCTGGTCATCGCCCAGGCGCAGGCGGTTGGAGTCGCCGAGGAAGTGGTAAACGAAGTCGCTGGCCGGCTGCTCGTAGACCTCGGCCGGCGAGCCGATCTGCTCGATAGAGCCCTTGTTCATCACCACGATGCGGTCGGCCACTTCCATGGCTTCTTCCTGGTCGTGAGTGACGAACACGCTGGTCAGGTGCACTTCCTCGTGCAGGCGCGCCAGCCAGCGGCGCAGTTCCTTGCGCACCTTGGCGTCCAGTGCACCGAACGGCTCGTCGAGCAGCAGCACCTTGGGCTTCACCGCCAGGGCGCGGGCCAGAGCGATGCGCTGGCGCTGGCCGCCGGACAGCTGCTCCGGGTAGCGCTCGGCCAGCCAGTCGAGCTGCACCATGCCGAGCAGTTCGTGCACCCGTTCGGCGATCTCGCGCTCGCTGGGGCGCTCGCCCTTGGGCTTCATGCGCAGGCCGAAGGCGACGTTGTCGAACACCGTCATGTGGCGGAACAGGGCGTAGTGCTGGAACACGAAGCCGACGTTGCGATCACGCACGTCGTGGTTGGACACGTCCTCGCCGTGGAACTGGATGCTGCCGGCATCCGGCGTCTCCAGGCCGGCGATGATCCGCAGCAGGCTGGTCTTGCCGCAGCCGGACGGGCCGAGCAGGGCGACCAGCTCGCCGCTGTGGATATCAAGGTTGATCTGGTTGAGCGCACGGAAGGCGCCGAAGGTCTTGCTGACGTTACGGATTTCGATGGACATGGCTTATTCCTCCGCGTCGCTGTGACGTAGGCGGGAAAGACGGGATTCGCTCCACTGCTTGAGCAGCAGGATGATCAGCGCCAGGGCCAGCAGCAGGCTGGCGACGCTGAAGGCGGCGACGTGGTTGTATTCGTTGTAGAGAATCTCGACGTGCAGCGGCAGGGTGTTGGTGTAGCCGCGGATATGCCCGGACACCACCGATACCGCGCCGAACTCACCCATGGCCCGCGCGGCGCACAGCACCACGCCGTAGATCAGGCCCCATTTGATGTTGGGCAGGGTCACGTGCCAGAACATCTGCCAGCTACTGGCGCCGAGCAGGCGCGCGGCTTCCTCCTCCTGGGTGCCCTGCTCCTGCATCAGCGGGATCAGTTCACGGGCGACGAAGGGCACGGTGACGAAGATGGTCGCCAGGACGATACCGGGCAGGGCGAAGATGATCTGGATGTCGCGCTCCTGCAGCCACTGCCCGAAGAAGCCCTGGGCGCCGAACAGCAGTACGTAGATCAGGCCGGCGATCACCGGTGAGACGGAGAACGGCAGGTCGATCAGAGTCACCAGCAGGCTCTTGCCACGGAACTGGTACTTGCTCACGCACCAGGCGGCGGCCACGCCGAACACCAGGTTGAGCGGCACGGCGATGCCCACGGCGAACAGGGTCAGCTGCAGCGCGGAGAGGGCGTCCGGCTCGATCAGCGCGGTAAAGAAGGTGCCGAAACCGAGCTTGAGCGCCTCGCTTAGCACCACCAGCAAGGGCAGCAGGAGGAACAGGGCGAAGGCCAGCCAGGCACCGAGGATCAGGGCGATACGCCCGGCGCGGCTGCCGCGGCGGGCGGCATTGGCGCTGGCGGCGGCGCCGAGGGTAATGGATGTCATGGCGCCTCCTCAGGGTTTTTCGATGCGGCGTTGCAGCAGGTTGATCAGCAGCAGCAGGATGAAGGACACCACCAGCATCAGCACGCCGATGGCGGTGGCGCCGGTGTAGTCGTACTGGTCGAGCTTGACCATGATCAGCAGCGGCAGGATCTCGGTCTTCATCGGCATGTTGCCGGCGATGAAAATCACCGAACCGTACTCGCCCACACCGCGGGCGAAAGCCAGGGCGAAGCCGGTCAGCCAGGCCGGCAGCAGGGCCGGCAGCAGCACATGGCGGAACACCTGGAAAGGCCTGGCGCCGAGGCAGGCGGCGGCTTCCTCGACCTCGCGCGGAATGTCCGCCAGCACCGGCTGCAGGGTGCGCACCACGAAGGGCAGGGTGACGAAGGTCAGCGCCAGGGTGATGCCCAGCGGGGTGTAGGCGATCTTGAAGCCCAGCTCGGTGGCGAACTGGCCGACCAGACCGGCCGGGGCATACAGCGCGGTGAGCGCGATGCCGGCCACGGCGGTGGGCAGGGCGAAGGGCAGGTCGATCATCGCGTCGATGATCTTGCGCCCGGGGAAGCTGTAGCGCACCAGCACCCAGGCCAGCAGGGTACCGATCACGCCGTTGAGCAGGGCGGCGGCGAAGGCGGTGGCGAAGCTCAGCTTGAGCGCGGCCAGCACGCGCGGTGCGCTGATGATGGCCCAGAATTCGGCCCAACTGAGTTGGGCGGCGTGCACGAACATGGCACCCAGGGGAATCAGCACCAACAGGCTGAGGTACACCAGGGTGTAGCCCAGCGTCAGCCCGAAGCCGGGTATGACGGGGGAAATGCGGCGTGACATTGCGATGTCCCTTGTTCTTGGGGTGGGCAGGACGGGTGAAACCCGCACGAGGCCGGGTGATGGCTTATCGCGCGGGTCGCACTCGTCCTACGGATGACTCTTAGTGGGCCTGGTAGATCTGGTCGAAGATGCCGCCATCGTTGAAGAACTTCGGCTGGGCGGTTTTCCAGCCGCCGAAGTCCTGGTCGATGGTCACCAGCTTCAGCTGCGGGAACTGCTGGGCGAACTCGGCGGCGACCTTGGCGTCACGCGGGCGGTAGAAGTTCTTCGCGGCGATGCGCTGGCCTTCCTCGCTGTACAGGTACTGCAGGTAGGCGGTAGCGACTTCGCGGGTGCCTTTCCGGTCGACGTTCTTGTCGACCACGGCCACCGGCGGCTCGGCCAGGATGGACAGGCTCGGCGCGACGATCTCGAACTGGTCGCCGCCCTGTTCCTTCAGGGCCAGGAAGGCCTCGTTTTCCCAGGCCAGCAGCACGTCGCCGATCTGGTTGTTGACGAAGGTGATGGTCGAGCCGCGGGCGCCGGTGTCCAGCACCGGGACGTTCTTGTACAGCTTCTCGACGAACTCCTGGGCCTTGGCCTCGCTGCCGTACTTCTGCTGGGCATAGGCCCAGGCGGCGAGGAAGTTCCAGCGTGCGCCGCCGGAGGTCTTCGGGTTGGGGGTGATCACTTCCACGCCCGGCTTGATCAGGTCATCCCAGTCCTTGATGCCTGCCGGGTTGCCCTTGCGCACCAGGAACACGATGGTCGAGGTGTAGGGGGTGCTGGACTGCGGCAGACGCTCCTGCCAGTTTTCCGGGATCAGCTTGCCCAGCTTGTGCAGCTCGTCGATGTCGCCGGCCAGGGCCAGGGTCACCACGTCGGCGCGCAGGCCGTCGATCACCGCGCGGGCCTGCTTGCCCGAGCCGCCGTGGGACTGCTGGATCTTCACCGCTTCCTTGCCCTGGGCGGTCCAGTGCTGGTTGAAGGCGGCGTTGAACTCCTGATAGAGCTCGCGGGTCGGGTCGTAGGAGACGTTGAGGATCTCGCTGGCCGCGAGGGCCTGACTGGAGAACAGGGCGGCGGCCAGACTGGCCAGGGCGAATCGGCGGATGGACATGGAACTGCTCCTGAGAAGACGTATGGGCTTGGCTTGATGGGGCTGGGCGCTGCAGGGGTGTGCTCGCGGCCAGAAGCAAGTGGCGATACGCCCTCCGGAGGTCCGGTCGGGTGGCCCTGGAATCAGGCGGGTTTGTTGGTCTGGGGCGGCAGGCGGAATTTTTCCTTGCGCTCGATCTGCACCACCTGGCCGTTGTGCACGGTGATTTCCACCGCGCCGAAACGCAGGTTGTGCAGGGCGGCCTGGATTTCACGCAGGATGCTGGCTTCGTCCTGACCTGCGGGCGTGACACTCATGATCGGCTCCTTGGTGTGAGGCCCGGTACGGGCATGGAGCGGATGGTAGGGGGAGCCAAGTTAGACTTAAAAAGAATATTTAATGATTTGAATATTCTTATTTTGCATATAAAGACACCATTACTTACCGAGGCCGCTGCACCCGCTCCGCCGATACCTGCAGCACGCGCCGAAGTTGCCACTTCCTGACTGTTTGGATGGAATTTCTGCCGTCCGTCACATCCCCGTCACGCCGCTGTCGCCGTGACGACAGGCCAGGCATAGCCTGTGTCCATGTCCTCTCCGAGGTGCCCGCCATGGCCGACGAGAAAGCCCCCAGCGAACTGGAAACCCTGACCCTCGCCCTGCTCCACAGCCGCGGCGAGGTGGGGCGCCTGCGCGAGCGCGAGCGCCTGGTGGGCAGCCTGCTGGACAGCCTCAACGTGGTGCTCTGGGCGCTGGACTGGGAGGCGCAGAAGGTGGTCTACGTCAGCCCGGCCTACGAGCGCATCTTCGGCCGCAGCGCGGCCCTGCTGCTGGCCGGCTATGACGAGTGGCGCAACGCCATCTACCCGGACGACATGGACTATGCCGCCGAGAGCCTGGAGTCGGTGCATCGCCTGGGCTCGGTGGAGCAGCGCGAATACCGCATCGTCAGGGGCGACGGCGAGTTGCGCTGGCTCAGCGACAAGTGCTTCCTCAGCTCGCCGCGCCTGCTTGGCGGGCAGAGCCTGATCGTCGGCATCGCCGAGGACATCACCGAGAAGAAGGCCCTGCAGAGCGAGCTGCATCGCCTGGCCACCCGCGACGTGCTGACCGGCGCGAGCAACCGCCGGCACTTCTTCGAGCGTGCCGGTGAGCTGTTCGCCGAGGCCTGCACTGCCGGCCAGCCGCTGGCCTTCCTGCTGCTCGACATCGACAACTTCAAGCAGATCAACGACGGCCACGGCCACCAGATGGGCGATCGCGTGCTGCAGCGGGTGGCCCATTGCGGCGCCTACGTGCTGCGCCGCGACGACCTGTTCGGGCGCATCGGCGGCGAGGAGTTCGCCGCCCTGTTCCCCGGCTGCGACAGCCAGCAGGCGCGCCTGGCGGCCGAGCGCCTGCAGCGCGAGGTGCAGCGCCTGCAGTTCGCCGCGGGCGAGAGCAGCTTCGGGGTGACCGTCAGCCAGGGACTCACCGAGCTGCGCGGGGGCGACCAGCTGGACGACCTCTATGCCCGCGCGGACCAGGCTATGTACCAGGCCAAGCGCCAGGGCAAGGACTGCATCGTGCTCGGATGAGTGTATTGGAATAAGCAAATAAATTCTTATTCCTTAACATGCGGGTTATCCCTGCCTAGACTGGCCCGAAATGCACCCGAGGAGGCAGTCCATGGCCAGCCAGAGCATCCACTACCTGATCCTGCCGGGCTGGCAGGGTTCGCCCGCCGACCATTGGCAGAGCCACTGGCAGCGCAGCCTGCCGAGTGCCAGCCGGGTCGAGCAGGCGGACTGGGACCACCCCGACCCGCAGCGCTGGGTCGCCGCCCTGGAGCGTGAAGTGGCGGCCGCCCGCGGTCCGCTGATCCTGGTGGCGCACAGCCTCGGTTGCGTCGCCCTGGCGCGCTGGGCCGCGCAGGCGCCGCTGGCCTCGCTGCGCAAGGTGCGCGGCGCCCTGCTGGTGGCGCCGGCCGATGTCGAGCGCGCCAACTGCCCCGAGGCCCTGCGCGGCTTCGCGCCGATCTCCCGCGAGCTGTTGCCCTTCCCCAGCCTGCTGGTGGGCTCGGACAACGACCACGCCGCCAGCGCCCGGCGCGCCCTGCAGATGGCCCGCGATTGGGGCAGCCAGACCACCATCCTGCCCGGCGCCGGGCATATCAACGTGAAGTCCGGCCACCGGCGCTGGGAGCAGGGCTTCGCCTACCTGTACCGCCTGCAGCGGCAGATCGAACGCCAGCAGCTGCGGCGCGCCTGAGGTCAGCCTCGCTGCAGCGACGAGACGGCCAGGCCCAGGCCCAGGGCCACCAGCACGCCACCGATGGCGCGTTCGATCAGGTGACGGCTGCGGGCGACGAAGGCGCGCGCCGCCTCCGAGGACAGACCGTAGGCCACCAGGGCGAACCAGAACAGGTGCGCGACGGCCATGAACACGCCGTAGCCGAGCTGGGTCAGGGTGGCGGTGTCAGGGCTGATCACCTGGGTGAACAGGGCGACCACGAACAGCGTGGTCTTGGGGTTGAGCGCGTTGGTCAGGAAGCCCACCCGCAGCGCCTGCCAGTCACTCAATTGCGGTCCGGCGACTACCTGCTGCGGATCAAGCCTGCGGCTGCGCAGCATGCCGATGCCGAGCCAGATCAGGTAGGCGGCGCCAGCGAACTTGACCAGGTTGAACAGCAGGATCGACTGGGAGATCAGCAGACCGATGCCGAGCATCGAGTAGGTCACGTGCACCAGCACGCCGAGGCTGATGCCCAGCGCCGTGAGCAGGCCAGCGCGGCGCGAGAGGAACATGCTGTTGCGGCTGACCATGGCGAAGTCGGCACCGGGGCTGATCACGGCGAGCAAGGTGATGGTGACGACCGAGACGAGTTCGAGCATGGCGCAGTCCGCGTTCCTGAATGGGCGGTCAGGATGGCGACTCGGCTGACGCCCTGCAAGCGCCGGCCTCAGCCGGGCGACGAAGTAGCCAGCTGGCGCAGGTACTCGGCACTGGCCTGGTCGGCCGGGAAGAAGGTCTCCAGGGCCAGCTCGGCCAGGGTCACGTCGTTGGGCGTGCCGAACACCGTGACGGTGCTGATCAGACTGAGCACGCCCTGCTCCGTGCGGAACTGCAGCGGCATCAGCACGTTCTCCGGCACCGGCTCGGCCTTCTCGGCCGGAGCCGGATAGCCCAGCAGCTCCTCCTGCAGCGCCTCCAGCTGCGGGTCGCCGCTGATATCGATGTCGTGCTGCAGGCGCATCAGCAGGTAGGCGCGCCACTGCGCCAGGTTGACGATACGCGGCGCCAGCCCGTGCGGGTGCAGGGAGATGCGCAGCACGTTGAGCGGCGGGCCGAGCAGCTCGGCCGGCACGCCGGCGAGGAAGGGCGCCACCGCGGCGTTGGCCGCCAGCAGGTTCCACTGGCGGTCGATGGTCAGCGCCGGGTAGGGCTCGTGGGCCTTGAGCAGCTGCTCGATGGCCGCACGGGCGGCGGCCAGCGCCGGGTCGTCCAGCCGGTGCTGGCTGTACAGCGGCGCGTAACCGGCGGCGGCGAGCAGGCGGTTGCGCTCGCGCAGCGGGATCTCCAGCTGCTCGGCCAGGTGCAGGAGCATCTCGCGGCTGGGCTGGGCGCGACCGGTTTCGACGAAGCTCAGATGGCGGGTGGAGATATCCGCCTCGCAGGCCAACTCGAGCTGGCTCAGGCGGCGGCGCTGGCGCCACTGGCGCAACAGGGCGCCGACGGGGTGATGGGCTGTGTTCATGGCTGGGCAAGATAGACCAGCGGGGTCAAGCCAGCCATTACCTGGCAGGTAATCGACGCACCGCTCGCCACGGGGGAACTCTAGACCCAGGCGCCAGTCCGGCGCCCTCACTGGAGGATTCGCCATGCATACCCTGAACGCTTCCCCGCTGTTGCGCCGCGCCCTGCTCGCCGATGGCCTGGTCGGCCTGGGCACCGGCTCCCTGCTGGTACTGGCCGCCGGCTGGCTGGCCGAACTGCTGAGCCTGCCGCGCGAACTGCTGCTGGCCTCCGGCTGGACCCTGCTGCCGCTGGGCGTGTTCCTGGTCTGGCTGGGCAGCTGCGAGCAGATCAACCGCCTGCTGGTGTGGGCGGTGCTGGCAATCAACGCGCTGTGGGTGGTCGACAGCCTGTTGCTGCTGATCGCCGGCTGGATCGCGCCGAACCTGCTCGGCCAGGTCTTCGTCATCGGCCAGGCGCTGCTGGTGCTGCTGTTCCTCGAGCTGGAGTGGGTCGGCCTGAAGCGCTCCGAGCCGGCACTGGCCTGATGGGCTAGCTCAGGGCCATGGCCGCCAGCAGCTGCTCGGCCGGTTGCGGGCGGCCGAACCAGTAGCCCTGGCCCAGGCTGCAGCCGATGCCATGCAGGTAGGCGGCCTGGGCCTCGGTCTCGATGCCCTCGGCCAGCACGCGCAGGTCCAGGCTCTGGCCGAGGCTGACCACCGCGCGGGCGATGGCGGCATCCTCGCCGTCCTGCGGCAGGCCGCGGACGAAGCTCTGGTCGAGCTTGAGCTTGTGCACCGGCAGGCGCTTGAGACGCGCCAGCGAGGAGTAGCCGGTGCCGAAGTCGTCGATGGCCAGGTGCACGCCCAGTGCCTGCAGGCGCCGCAGCAGCTCCAGGGCGCGATCGGGGTCGTCCATCACCGCGCTCTCGGTCACCTCCAGCTCCAGCCGCGCCGGCTCCAGCCCGGTCTCGCGCAGCACGCGCTCGACCCGCGCGTCCAGCTCGCCACGGCCGAACAGGCGGCTGGAGACGTTGACCGCGACGAACTGCAGTTCGCTACCTTCGGCCAGCCAGCGCACCATCTGCGCACAGGCCTGCTCCAGCACCCAGGCGTCGATGGCGCCGATCAGGCCGCTGTCCTCGGCGATCGGGATGAACTCGCCGGGCGGCACCAGGCCCCGCTCGGGATGCTGCCAGCGCACCAGGGCCTCGACCCCGAGCATGGCGCCGTCGGCCAGGCGGTGGATCGGCTGGTAGTGCACGCGCAGCTGCTCGCGCTCCAGGGCCAGGCGCAGCTCGGCCTCCAGCTTGACCCGCAGGCGCGCCTGGGCGGTCATCTCCTGGCTGTAGAAGCTGAAGGTCTGGCGCCCGCTGCTCTTGGCGCGGAACAGCGCCGAGTCGGCGTTGCGCAGCAGCTGCTCGACCGAGTCGCCGTCCTCGGGGAACAGGCTGATGCCGATGCTGGCGCCAATGAACAGGGTCTCGCCGTCGACGACGAAGGGCTGCGCCAGGCAGTCCTGCACGCGCTGGGCCAGCTGCGAGGCCTGTTCGGCCTGGGCGCAGTCGCCGCTGAGCAGGCCGAACTCGTCGCCGCCCAGGCGGGCCAGAGTCAGCTTGCCGCCCAGGCTCTCGCCCAGGCGCGCGCCGATCAGCTTGAGCAGGCGGTCGCCGGTGCTGTGACCGAGGCTCTCGTTGACGATCTTGAAGTGGTCCAGGTCGATCAGCAGCAGGGCGCCGTGGCGCTCGTCCTGACGGGCGCGCTGCAGCGCCTGCTCGATGCGCTCGCCGAACAGCAGGCGGTTGGGCAGGCCGGTCAGCGGGTCGTGGTGGGCCAGGAAGTCCAGTTCGTGCTGCGAGCGCTTGATCGCGCTGATGTCGGAGAACACCGCGACATAGTGGCTGAGGTTGCCGTTCTCGTCGTGGATGCTGCGGATGCACTGCCACATGGGGAAGATCTCGCCGCCCTTGCGCCGGTTCCAGATCTCCCCGCTCCACGAGCCGCGTTGCTCCAGGGCGTGCCACAGGCTGCGGTAGAACTCGGCATCGTGGTGGCCGGACTTGAACAGGTTGGGCGAGCGGCCGAGTACGTCCTCCGCGGCGTAGCCGGTGATGCGGCTGAAGGCCGGGTTGACGTGGACGATGCGCAGCTCGGCGTCGGTGACCAGCACCCCTTCCAGGGTGCTGTCGAACACCGCGGCGGCCTGGCGCAGGCTGTCCTCGTCGGCGCGGCGCTGGGTGATGTCGCTGGAGGTGCCGATGAAGCGCTCGGGGCGGCCCTGCTCGTCGAGTAGCAACTGGCCGCGCGAGTATAGCCAGCGGTATTCGCCGTCGCGGTGGCGCAGGCGGAAGATGCTTTCGTAGTGCGGGGTGCGATCCTCGAGCAGGGCGCGCAGGCGCTCCTCGGCCATCTTGCGATCGTCCGGGTGTAGGCGCGCGACCCAGGCCTGCTGGTCCTGGCCGAACTCCTCCGGGCTGTAGCCGAGCAGGGCGCAGTAGCGCGGCGAGTAGAACACCCGCTGGCTCTTCATGTCCCAGTCCCACATGCCTTCCTGGGCGGAATCCAGGGCCAGGGCCAGGCGCTCCTCGCTTTCCTTCAGCTCGCGCCGCACCCGCCACTGCTCGCGCCAGTGGCGCGCCAGCACGGCGTACAGCACCAGGGCGCTGAGCAGCACGAAGGCGAAGCCCTTGAGGCTCTGGTAGCGGCTCAGGGTGTCGCGGTCGAAGCCGAGGCCGAGCAACAGGGCGTCACTGCCGACAATCCAGAGCGCGGCGGCCATCAGGTAAAACAGAGCGAACTGCAGCGGTCTGCGCTGGAATTTCATTAGGGGGGCCGACCATGGCGGGATGTGCGAAATGCCGCACATTATAGATAGGTCGACTAGCAGTGCATTCTCGTCTAAGGCCGGGCTGGCATTCTCCCGGCTCATCGGGATAATGCAGACAGACCCACAGAAAGGGTCGGTTCTCCCCTACCCGCGAGGCAATACCCTGCATGTGGTACAACGGCTTACTCGATCTGTCGCCCTGGCAACTGGTGGCAGTCACCCTGGTGCTGACCCATATCACCATCGTCAGCGTTACCGTCTACCTGCACCGCTACTCGGCGCACCGCGCGCTGGAGCTGCATCCCGCGCTCAAGCATTTCTTCCGCTTCTGGCTGTGGCTGACCACCGGCCAGAACACCCGTGAGTGGACCGCCATCCACCGCAAGCACCACGCCAAGTGCGAGACCGTCGACGACCCGCACAGCCCGGTGATCAAGGGCCTGGGCACGGTGCTGCGCAAGGGCGCCGAGCTGTACCAGGAAGAGGCTAAGAACCAGGAAACCCTGCGCATCTACGGCAAGAACTGCCCGGACGACTGGCTCGAGCGCAACGTCTATAGCCGCTACCCGATCGGCGGCGTGACCCTGATGGCGATCATCGACCTGGCCCTGTTCGGCGTGCTCGGCATGACCGTGTGGGCGGTGCAGATGATGTGGATTCCGGTATGGGCGGCGGGCGTGATCAACGGCCTCGGCCATGCCGTCGGCTACCGCAACTTCGAGTGCCGCGACGCCGCCACCAACCTGCTGCCCTGGGGCATCCTGATCGGCGGCGAGGAACTGCACAACAACCACCACACCTACCCGAACAGCGCCAAGCTGTCGGTGAAGAAGTGGGAGTTCGACATGGGCTGGGCCTGGATCCAGCTGTTCAGCTTCCTGCGCCTGGCCAAGGTGCAGCGCGTGGCGCCCATCGCCCACCGCGTCGAAGGCAAGCGCAGCCTGGATATGGACACCGCCATGGCCATCCTCAACAACCGCTTCCAGATCATGGCGCAGTACCGCAAGCTGGTGATCAAGCCGCTGGTGCAGCAGGAGCTGGCCAAGGCCGACGAGTCGGTGCGCCACCTGTTCCGCCGCGCCAAGCGCCTGCTGGCACGCGAGACCAGCCTGCTCGACGACCAGCACCAGGCCCGCATCAGCGAGCTGCTGGCGCAGAGCCAGGCGCTCAAGGTGATCTACGAGAAGCGCATCGCCCTGCAGCAGATCTGGGTCAAGACCAGCAGCAACGGCCACGACATGCTCGAAGCGATCAAGCAGTGGGTGCACGAGGCCGAGGCCAGCGGCATCCAGTCCCTGCGCGAGTTCGCCGAGCAGCTCAAGACCTACTCGCTGCGCCCGGCCACGGCCTGAGCCCGAGCCGCAACGCAAGAGCCCGCCAAATGGCGGGCTCTTGCGTATGGGCGGGTCGCCTCAGATAGGGCGACTGCCGTACTTGCTGTCCGGCTTCTTGGGCGGGTCGGCCACCACGTTGGGCTCGATCTCCTGGACCTTGCCGCCACGCGAGAGAAACTCCTCCATGGCCCGGGCCAGGGCATCGCGCTCCTTCTGCTTGGCCTCGACGCTGGGCAGTTCCTCGACTTCCTCGACCGCCTTGGCCTTCTTGCCCGGCTTGCCGCCGGACACGCCGGCATCGGCGCCGTCGTCATCGCCGTCGTCGCCGGCATCGGCCGCTTCCAGCTCCTCGCCGTCCTCGTCGTCGGTGCCTTCCAGGTCGTCCTGTTCCAGTTCTTCGTCGCTCATGTTCTACCTCATGGCTTGCGCAAAGCAGGTTACTTATAGCCCAGCGGCACGGATTGCAAAAATGCCGCCGGAAAAAATTCTGCGGGCCTCAGAAAGGCTCGCCATGGAGGGTCGCCAGTACCCGGCGCGGACCACCCTGGTCGCGGTGTTCGCCGAGATAGATACCCTGCCAGGTGCCGAGCGCCAGGCGCCCCTCACCGACCGGCAGGCTCAGCTGGCAGCCGAGCAGGCTGGACTTGAAGTGCGCCGGCAGGTCGTCCGGCCCCTCGTAGTCGTGCTCGTAGCCGCTCTCGCCCTGGGGCACCAGACGGTTGAAGAAGCGCTCGAAGTCACGTCTTACCGCGCCATCGGCATTTTCGTTGACGCTCAGCGAGGCCGAGGTGTGCTGCAGCCACAGGTGCAGCAGGCCGATCCGGCAGCTGGCCAGCTCGGGCAGAGCGGCGACCAGCTCGTCGGTCACCAGGTGAAATCCGCGCC
Organism: Pseudomonadaceae bacterium; assembly: GCA_033838285.1. Lineage (GTDB taxonomy): Bacteria > Pseudomonadota > Gammaproteobacteria > Pseudomonadales > Pseudomonadaceae > Aquipseudomonas. Next base: position 29,870 of record JAJLLC010000042.1, on the reverse strand, counting down.
CCCGCGCACGCAGGGTGATCAACCGTCGTTGCCACATGCTTGCAGCCCACCGATCCCGTTGGGCGCGCATTCTAGCGCGGCCGCGGAAAAAACAAAGGGCGCCCGGAGGCGCCCTTCAAAGTAGCTGCAACTTTATTTCTTGTTGGTGAATTCCGGGTAGGCTTCCATGCCGCATTCGGCGATGTCGACCCCCTCGTATTCCTCTTCCTCGCTGACCCGCAGGCCGATCACCAGCTTGATGATGCTCCACACCACCAGGCTGCTGACGAAGACGAAGGCGAAGATCGAGCCGATGCCCAGCAGCTGGGCGCCGAGGGAGGCGTCGGTGTTGGTCAGGCATACCGCCAGCAGGCCCCAGATGCCGACCACGCCGTGCACCGAGATGGCGCCGACCGGGTCGTCGATCTTCAGCTTGTCCAGGCCGAGGATGGAGAACACCACCAGCACGCCGCCGACGGCACCGATCAGGGTCGCCTGCAGCGCGGTCGGGGTCAGCGGCTCGGCAGTGATCGCCACCAGACCGGCCAGGGCACCGTTCAGGGCCATGGTCAGGTCGGCCTTGCCGAACAGGATGCGCGCCACGGCCAGGGCCGCGATCAGGCCGCCGGCAGCCGCCATGTTGGTGTTGACGAACACGTTGGCCACCGCGTTGGCGTCCTCGATGGTGCTCATCTTCAGCTGCGAGCCGCCGTTGAAGCCGAACCAGCCCATCCACAGGATGAAGGTGCCGAGGGTGGCCAGCGGCAGGTTGGCGCCCGGGATGGCGTTGATCTGGCCGTTGGCGCCGTACTTGCCTTTACGCGCACCGAGCAGCAGGACACCGGCCAGGGCGGCGGCGGCACCGGCCATGTGCACCACGCCGGAGCCGGCGAAGTCGAGGAAGCCGGCCTCGTTGAGGAAGCCCGAGCCCCATTTCCAGAAGCCCTGGATCGGGTAGATGAAGCCGGTCATCACCACCGCGAAGGCGAGGAAGGCCCACAGCTTCATGCGCTCGGCCACGGCACCGGAGACGATCGACATGCAGGTGGCGGCGAACACCACCTGGAAGAAGAAGTCCGAACGGGCCGAGTAGTAGGGCGCGTCGTCACCGCCGGCGGTCACCGCGTCGACGGCGTTCTCGTCGCCCAGCAGGAAGCCCAGGCTCGGCAGGATGCCGCCCTCGGGGCTGGAGTACATGATGTGGTAGCCGATCAGCATGTACATGATGCTGGCGACCGCGTACAGGGCGATGTTCTTGGTGAGGATCTCGGTGGTGTTCTTGGCGCGCACCAGGCCGGATTCGAGCATGGCGAAGCCGGCCGCCATCCACATCACCAGCGCACCGCAGATCAGGAAGTAGAAGGTATCGAAGCCGTACTGCACGGCAGTCAGAGCTGTGTTGTCCATGGTTTACCTCTGCTGTATTCCCAGGAGTGCGGGGCGCAGGGCGCCCCGCAGCGGCCTTACAGGTTGTAACCGCGCTCGTTGTGCTCGGAGAGGTCGAGACCCACGGTCTCTTGCTCCTCGGTCACGCGCAGGCCCATGACCAGGTCCAGGACCTTGAGGATCACGTAGGTGACGATGGCGGTGTAGACCACGGTGACCAGCACGCCTTCGGTCTGGATCCAGAGCTGGGCGCCGATGTCCTCGACGCTGCCGAAGCCGCCCAGGGCCGGCGCGGCGAACACGCCGGTGAGGATGGCGCCGACGATGCCGCCGATGCCGTGCACGCCGAAGGCGTCGAGCGAGTCGTCGTAGCCCAGCTTGCGCTTGAGGCTGGTGGCGCAGAAGAAGCAGATCACGCCGGAAGCCAGGCCGATCACCATGGCGCCCATCGGCCCGGCGGTACCGGCGGCCGGAGTGATGGCGACCAGGCCGGCGACCACGCCGGAGGCGATGCCCAGGGCGCTCGGCTTACCGTGGGTGATCCACTCGGCGAACATCCAGCCCAGGGCCGCGGCGGCGGTGGCGATCTGGGTCACCAGCATGGCCATGCCGGCGGTGCCGTTGGCGGCGATGGCCGAGCCGGCGTTGAAGCCGAACCAACCGATCCACAGCATGGCCGCGCCGACCAGGGTGTAGCCCAGGTTGTGCGGCGCCATGGCGGTGGTCGGGAAGCCCTTGCGCTTGCCCAGCACCAGGCAGGCCACCAGGCCGGCGATACCGGCATTGATGTGCACCACGGTGCCGCCGGCGAAGTCGAGCACGCCGGCATCCCAGAGGAAGGCGCCGTCGCCGGACCAGACCATGTGGCACATCGGCGCGTAGACCAGGGTGAACCACAGGCCCATGAAGATCAGCATGGCGGAGAACTTCATGCGCTCGGCGAAGGCACCGACGATCAGCGCCGGGGTGATGATGGCGAAGGTCATCTGGAAGACGATGAACACGCTCTCCGGGAACGCGCCGATCAGGCTGTCCGGGGTCAGGCCGCTGAGGAAGGCCTTGTTCAGCCCGCCGACGAAGGAGTTGAAGTTGGTGACCCCCTTCTCCATGCCGGTGGTGTCGAAGGCCAGGCTGTAGCCGTAGACCACCCAGAGGATGCTGATCAGGCCGGTGATGGCGAAGCACTGCATCATCACCGACAGCACGTTCTTGGAACGCACCATGCCGCTGTAGAACAGCGCCAGGCCGGGGATGGTCATGAACAGCACCAGCGCGGTGGCGGTGAGCATCCAGGCGGTGTCGCCGCTATTCAGCGTCGCTTCCTCGGCGAATGCCAGGCCCGGCATTAGCAGAGACAAAAGGGCTCCTAGCCCTGCGATTTTTCGCAGAGTCATGTTTATTCTCCTGGGGCGTGTGGGTTCTGAGGCTTAAACTGCGTCGGTGCCGGTTTCGCCGGTACGGATGCGGATGGCCTGTTCCAGATTGACCACGAAGATCTTGCCGTCACCGATCTTGCCGGTGTTGGCGGCCTTGGTGATGGCCTCGATCACGCGATCCAGTTGGTCGTCGGCGATGGCCACGTCGATCTTCACCTTGGGCAGGAAGTCGACGACGTACTCGGCGCCGCGGTACAGCTCGGTATGGCCCTTCTGACGGCCGAAGCCTTTGACTTCGGTGACGGTGATGCCCTGCACGCCGATCTCGGACAGCGATTCGCGCACATCGTCCAGCTTGAACGGCTTGATGATGGCAGTGACTAGCTTCATGAAACTCTCTCCCGTATTGGTGGACTCGCCCCAGGAAAACGAACCCGGCTCAAGTCTAAGCGCAGTGTCTGGCATTTGAAACGCACCGGCTGCTGAGCCTGGCGTCGACCAACCGCATCCACCGAGACACTCCCCCGCCTCGGCTGCGCACCGGTACTGCATCGGTGCACGCGTCACAGGCTGCTAAGCAGAAAGCTTGCCAGCTATGCCAAATGGCCAGTCTTTCAGGCAGTTAGCGCGAACAGGAACGGGTCGATGGATGCGACCGCGCAGTCATTGCACAACGATGGTGCACCACCGTCGCCACGGATGAGCGAAAAGCGTGCACGCCGCGGGCAGCGTGGCCTGCGTGCTACACTGGCGGCCGTTTGTCATCGGAAAGACCCGCCATGCTGCCGCCCAAAGCCCTTCTCGATACCCTCGCCGGCCACGCCGCCCGCCTGTTCAGCGGCGACACTCCGCTGCCGCGCAACGAGATCGAGGCCCAGCTCAAGGCCCTGTTGCAGAGTGCCTTCGGCAAGCTGGACCTGGTCAGCCGCGAGGAATTCGACAGCCAGATGGCCGTGCTGGCCCGTACCCGTGCCCGCCTGGAGGCCCTGGAAGCCAAGCTGGCGGAGCTGGAAGCCCGACACAACCCACCCGCCGAATAAGCCCATCGGCGGGCATGCGATCAAGGAGCGATCCATGTCCCTGGCCATAGTCCACAGCCGCGCCCAGGTGGGCGTCGAGGCGCCGGCCGTCACCGTCGAGGCGCACCTGGCCAACGGCCTGCCGGCCCTGACCCTGGTCGGCCTGCCGGAAACCGCGGTCAAGGAAAGCAAGGACCGCGTGCGCAGCGCGATCCAGAACGCCGGTTTCGATTTCCCGCCACGCCGCATCACCCTCAACCTGGCGCCCGCCGACCTGCCCAAGGACGGCGGCCGCTTCGATCTGGCCATCGCCCTCGGCGTGCTGGCCGCCAGCGGCCAGATACCCGCGACCAGCCTGGACGAACTGGAGTGCCTCGGCGAGCTGGCGCTGTCCGGCGAACTGCGCCCGGTGCAGGGCGTGCTGCCGGCGGCCCTGGCTGCCCGGGCCGCCGGGCGCACCCTGCTGGTGCCACGGGCCAATGCCGAAGAGGCCAGCCTGGCCTCGGGGCTGCAGGTGCTGGCTGCCGAGCACCTGCTGCAGATCGCCGCCCACCTCAACGGCCACACGCCCCTGCCGCCCTACCAGGCCAGCGGCCTGCTGCGCGCGGAGGCGACCTACCCGGACCTGGCCGAGGTGCAGGGCCAGCAGGCGGCCAAGCGCGCCCTGCTGATCGCCGCCAGCGGCGGCCACAACCTGCTGTTCTGCGGCCCGCCCGGGACCGGCAAGACCCTGCTGGCCAGCCGCCTGCCCGGCCTGCTGCCGCCGCTGTCCGAGGAGGAGGCGCTGGAAGTGGCGGCCATCCACTCGGTGGCCAGCCATGCGCCGCTCGCCGCCTGGCCGCAACGCCCCTTCCGCCAGCCCCATCACAGTGCGTCGGGCCCGGCGCTGGTCGGCGGCGGCAGCCGTCCGCAACCCGGCGAGATCAGCCTGGCCCACCAGGGCATCCTGTTCCTCGACGAACTGCCCGAGTTCGACCGCAAGGTTCTCGAAGTACTGCGCGAGCCCCTGGAATCGGGCCATATCGTGATCGCCCGGGCGCGCGACAAGGTGCGCTTCCCCGCCCGCTTCCAGCTGGTGGCGGCGATGAACCCCTGCCCCTGCGGCTACCTGGGTGACCCCGGCGGGCGCTGCCGCTGCACGCCCGAGCAGATCCAGCGCTACCGCGCCAAGCTGTCCGGGCCGCTGCTCGACCGCATCGACCTGCACCTGACCGTGGCGCGGGAAAGCACCAGCCTGCTCGGCGGCGCCGACGCCAGCGGCGAGAGCAGCGCCGCGGTCGCCGCCCGGGTCGCCCGCGCCCGCCAGCGCCAGCTCGACCGCCAGGGCTGCGCCAATGCCTTCCTCGACCTGCCGGGCCTGCGCCGTCACTGCCCGCTTGACGAGAGCGACCGGCTCTGGCTGGAGCAGGCCTGCGAGCGCCTCAACCTGTCGCTGCGCGCTGCCCACCGCCTGCTCAAGGTGGCGCGTACCCTGGCCGATCTGGACCAGCACGAAACCATCCGCCGTGCCCACCTGGCCGAGGCCCTGCAGTACCGCCCGAGCGCCGGCAGCTGAGGCATTTGATCCAGCCAAATTATTAGCAAAGAGAGTCTCAGAGAAAAAAACTATCGACCTGTGCTATCCTTACTAGCCTTCCGCCCTTGGCGGCCCATCCGATAACAAGGAGAGCTAGCTCAATGGAGGCACATTCGTCTTCGCTCAATCGGCCGGTATTCTTCGGCTCTGCCTTTCTCATCCTCGCCCTGGTGCTCTACAGCGTGCTGCTGCCGGAGCACGCGCAAAGCCAGTTCGCCCAGCTGCAGAGCTGGATCATCGACAAGGCCAGCTGGTTCTACGTCCTCACCGTCGCCCTGATCCTGATCTGCTGCGTGTTCCTCGCCGTCAGCCGCTACGGCGACATCAAGCTGGGCCCCGACCACAGCCAGCCCGAATACCGCAACGCCACCTGGTTCGCCATGCTGTTTTCCGCCGGCATGGGCATCGGCCTGATGTTCTTCGGTGTGGCCGAGCCGCTGATGCACTTCACCGCCCCGCCGGTGGGCGAGGCCGGCACGGTGCAGGCCGCGCGCGAGGCGATGAAGCTGACCTTCTTCCACTGGGGCCTGCATGCCTGGGCGATCTACGCCATAGTGGCACTGATCCTGGCCTTCTTCTGCTTCCGCCATAACCTGCCGCTGACCCTGCGCTCGGCGCTCTACCCGCTGATCGGCGAGCGCATCCACGGCCCCATCGGCCATGCGGTCGACACCTTCGCCATCCTCGGCACCGTGTTCGGTGTGGCCACCTCGCTGGGCTACGGCGTGCTGCAGATCAACAGCGGCTTCCACCACCTGTTCGGCCTGCCGGTGAGCACCCCGGTGCAGATCGGCCTGATCGCCGCCATCTGCGCCCTGGCCACGCTGTCGGTGGCCAGCGGCCTGAACAAGGGCATCCGCATCCTCTCGGAGATCAACCTGAGCCTGGCGGTGCTCCTGCTGCTGTTCGTCCTGGCCATGGGGCCGACGGTGTTCCTGCTCAAGACCTTCGTGCAGAACAGCGGCGCCTACCTCTCCGAGATTGTCAGCAAGACCTTCAACCTCTACGCCTACCAGCCAACCGACTGGATCGGCGGCTGGACCCTGCTGTACTGGGGCTGGTGGCTATCCTGGTCGCCCTTCGTCGGCCTGTTCATCGCGCGCATCTCGCGCGGCCGCACCATCCGCGAGTTCATCAGCGGCGTGCTGTTCGTGCCGGCCGGTTTCACCCTGCTGTGGATGACCGTGTTCGGCGACACCGCCATCAACCTGGTGCTCAACCAGGGCCTGCAGAGCCTGGCCGACACGGTGAACGCCGACAGCTCGCTGGCGCTGTTCGCCTTCCTCGAGCAGTTCCCGCTGAGCAGCCTGCTGTCGCTGATCGCAGTGGCCATGGTGGTGGTGTTCTTCGTCACCTCGGCCGACTCCGGCGCCCTGGTGGTGGACATGCTGGCCTCCGGCGGCCAGGTGCATACGCCGCTGTGGCAGCGCCTGTTCTGGTCGATCCTGATCGGCGTGGTGGCCATCGCCCTGCTCCTGGCCGACGGCCTCAAGGCCCTGCAGACGGCCACCATCGCCAGCGCTCTGCCCTTCTCCATCGTCCTGCTGGCGGCCATCTGGGGCCTGCTACGCGCCCTCAAGCTGGACGCCACCAAGCGCAGCGTGCGCTTCCAGGCCCTGCCGCACACGCCCAACCGCCTGCGCCCGCATGGCGGCTGGCAGCGCCTCCTGCAGACCCTGGTGACCTTCCCCGGGCTGAGCGAGACCCGCCAGTTCATCGAAGACACGGCGCGCGGGGCCATCGAGTCGGTCGCCGAGGAGCTGCGCAAGCGCGGCCTGGACGCACGCAGCGAACGCAGCGGCGAGGACCGCGTGCGCCTGGTGGTGGCCCACGGCGCCGAGACCGACTTCCTCTACGAGGTGCGCCCGCGCCCCTTCAATCGCCCCAACTTCGTGCTGCAGGAAGAAGGCAGCAGTGACGAAGAGCACTACTACCGGGCCGAGGTGCACCTGCTCGAAGGCGGCCAGGACTACGACCTGATGGGCTGGAGCCGGGACGACGTGATCGGCGACATCCTCGACCAGTACGAGAAGCACATGCACTACCTGCACCTGGTGCGCTGAAACGCAAACGCCCGGCATCTGCCGGGCGTTTGCTGTGCCTGCCTGAAACCTCAGGCCGCGTTGCGCTGGGCTCGTTCGGCACGCTGGCGACAGGCCTCGCCGAAGGCCTGGAACATCTTCACCGAGTCCGGGTTCTGCGCGGCGCGCCACTCCGGGTGCCACTGCACGGCGAACAGGAAGGGCGACAGGCTGGGGGCGTGGAAGGCCTCGACCAGGCCGTCCTCGGCGCGTGCCAGCGGCTCCAGGCCCTTGCCCAGGGTCTTGATGCCCTGGCCATGCAGCGAGTTGACGCCGATCTCCTCGCGGCCCAGCACCTTGGCCAGCCAGCTGCTCGGCTCGACGCGCACCTTGTGCGCCTCGGCGTACTGCACGTCCACCGGGTCCTCGGGGTTCTCGCGGTGGTCGTTGAAGCCCGGCTCGGCATACACCTTCTGGTGGATGTCGCCGCCCAGGGCCACGTTGATTTCCTGCATGCCGCGGCAGATGCCGAAGATCGGCAGGCCGCGGGCGATGGCGGCCTTGATCAGCGGCAGGTCGAACAGGTCGCGGTCGCGATCCTGGGCCTTCTCCGGCGTGAGGTTGTCCTGGCCGTAGAGGGCCGGGTCGATGTTCGAGCCGGCGCCGGTCAGGTACACGCCGTCGGCCATGTCCAGGTACTGCTCGAGGTCGTCGATGCCGCAGCAGGTGGGCACCAGCACGGGTACGCAGCCGGCGATCTCCACCAGCGGCGTGATGTATTTGTGAGTCATTACCTGGTAGTCGTGGCCCTTGCGCTCCTGGGAGCCCATGGACATCAGCACGACGGGTTTGCGCTTGGCAGTGGAAGTTTTTGCACTGTTCTTGTTGGACATACGTCACCTTGGGGCAGATCGATCTGCCGTTGCTGTGCAGGTGGGTCGGGAGATCGACGCGCTACCTGTTTGGCACGGTTCCGTCTGTCGGCGGCGTAGCTGGGCCTCGCCTGGAGGCATGGGAGTGGGAGGTAACGGACCACCCGCGACGGCCGCATAACAGTCGAACCGCGGGCACAGTCTCTCCAGCGCCGTAAAATATGTCAAACATTTCCCGCCGGACGCGCAGGCAGGCACCGGGCTGCAGGCGCCATGAACAGGCCTGAAAGCCCCGTGGCGCCACGCTCGCCACGGCCAGAAGGTCCATTATTTTTTACGCCCGACGGATGCCTCAGGGGGCAATGCGCTGCACCTCGGGCAAGCGCATCTGCGCCACCTCGGCCAGCAGGAAGTCGCGCAGGCGGCGCAGGCGAGCCTGCGCCCGGTGCGCCCTGGGCCACACCAGGTAGTAGCTGCAGCCGCTGTACACGGCGGTCGGCCGCGGCAGGCCGAGGCGTCCGGCGTTGACGTCCTCGGCCACCAGCAGCAGGTCGCCGATGGATACCCCGTAGCCGCGCGCGGCGGCGACGATGCCCAGCTCCAGCATGTCGAACAGCTGGCCGCTCTTCAGCGGCACCTCACCGCTCAGCCCGGTGGCCTGCAGCCACTGGCGCCAGTCGCGGCGGTCCGGGGTCGGGTGCAGCTGCTCGGCGGCCTGCAGCCGCGCCAGGTCCCAGGGACCGTCCTGCACCGCCTCGGCGGCGCACACCGGGATCAGCCATTCCTCGAACAGCAGCACGCTGTCCCACTCCTCGGGAAAGTCGCCATTGCCCAGCAGCACGGCGCAGTCGAAGGGCTCGTGGCGGAAGTCGACCTTGTCTACGTCCATCCAGGCGCTGGTCAGCTGCACCTCGCTGTCCGGGTTGCCCAGGCGGAACAGCGACAGACGCGCCAGCAGCCAGCGCATGGTCAGGGTCGAAGGCGCCTTCAGGCGCAGACAGGCGTCCTCGCTGCGCAGGGTGGCGCAGGCCTTCTCCAGCGCATCGAAGCCCTCGCGCACGCCGGGCAGCAGGCCGCGCGCCGTCTCGGTCAGCTGCAGGTGGCGGCCGCTGCGCTCGAACAGGCGGCAGCCGAAGTGCTCCTCCAGGGTGCGGACATGCCGGCTCACCGCGCTCTGGGTGATGGCCAGCTCGGCAGCGGCGCGGGTGAAGGAGGCATGCCGGGCGGCGGCCTCGAAGGCGCGCAGGGCATAGAGCGGGGGCAGGCGCCGGCTCATGTGGATCTCCCATGAGTATTAGTCATGCCAGGCATCGCTTTTTTCCCTTTGTGCGCGCGGCACCGGCTCCAGAAAATAGCGCCATTCTCCGCCCGCCGGTTTTCCTCCGGCAAGCCTTCTTCTTGAGCCTGACTCATCATGTCGCAGTCCGTCCGCACCGAACTGGTCGCCCTCTTCCGCCTCGCCGGCCCGCTGATCGCCGCACAGCTGGCCCATGTGCTGATGGTGTTCACCGACACCCTGATGATGGGCAAGCTGGGCCCCGCCGAACTGGCCGCCGGCGGCCTGGGCGCGGCCAGCTATTCCTTCGTGTCGATCTTCTGTGTCGGCGTGCTGGCCGCGGTGGGCAACCTGATCGCCATCCGCCATGGCGCCGACGACAACGCCGGAGTCACCCGCCTGGCGCAGAACGGCCTGTGGCTGGCCGGCGGCCTGGCGCTGGCCAGCGGTCTGCTGCTGTGGAACCTCGGCCCGCTGCTGGCGCGCTTCGGCCAGGCGCCGCACAACATCGAGGGGGCGATGCAGTTTCTCTCCACCCTGGTGTTCGCCCTGCCCGGCTACCTCGGCTTCATGGCCCTGCGCGGCTTCCCGGCGGCCATCGGCCGGCCGGGGCCGGTGATGGCCATCAGCATCGGCGGCGCGGCGGCCAACTTCGCCCTCAACTGGGCGCTGATCCATGGCTGGTTCGGCCTGCCGCCGCTGGGCCTGGCCGGCATCGGCCTGGTCACCGCGCTGGTGGCCAACGCCATGACCCTGCTGCTGTTCCTCCACCTGCTGCGCCACCCGGCCTACGCCGCCTACCCGCTGGCCCGCGGCCTGCTGCGGCCACACCTGGCCGAGCTGCGCGAACTGCTGCGCCTGGGCCTGCCGATCGGCGGCACCTATGCGGTGGAATCCGGCATGTTCGCCTTCGCCGCCCTGTGCATGGGCGCCATCGGCAGCGACGCGCTGGGCGCGCACCAGATCGCCATCATGTCGGTGTACGTGGCCTTCATGGTGCCGGTGGGCATCTCCTACGCCACCACCTTCCGCATCGGCCAGCACTACGGTGCCGGCCGCCTGGCCGACGCCCGCCGCGCCGGACGCCTGGGCATCGGCGGCGGCGCGCTGTTGATGCTCGGCTTCGCCCTGCTGTTCTGGCTGGCGCCGGAGTGGGTGGTGGGGCTGTTCCTCGACCGCCACGACCCGCAGTTCGCCGCCGTGGTGGCGCTGGCCGTGAGCCTGCTGGCGGTGGCCGCCTGGTTCGAGCTGTTCGACGGCATCCAGACCATCGCCATGGGCGCGATCCGCGGCCTCAAGGACGGCAAGACCACCCTGCTGGTCGGTATCCTCTGCTACTGGATCATCGGCATCCCGCTGGCCTGGGCCCTGGCCTTTCCGCTGGGCTGGGGCGCCGAGGGCGTGTGGTGGGGCCTGGCCGGTGGGCTGGCCTGCGCGGCGGTGGGCCTGACCCTGGGCTTCGAATGGCGCATGGCGCGGATGCTGCGGCCGCAGCCGGTCGCGAACGCCGAAGCCTGCCTGTCGTAGCCCGGAGGCAATCCGGGGCCGGAGTCGCCTGCTTCCCGGATTGCCTCCGGGCTACCGGCCCCGCGCAGCCAGGTCGCGCGGGTTCCTTCTGCCTAGGACGGCAAGCCGCCGAGCAGCGGCTGGCGCAGACCGAACACCAGAAAGCGCGCCAGCTCGGCCAGCGGCAGTGGCCTGCTGATCAGGTAGCCCTGCACCTGGTCGCAGCCGAACTGGCGCAGCAGGGCCAGCTGCTCGGCGTTCTCCACACCCTCGGCGACCACCTCCAGGTGCAGGTTGTGAGCCAGGTTGATCATCGCCCGCACCAGCTGGCGATTCTCCGCGCGCTCGCCCATGCCGGCGACGAAGCTCTTGTCGATCTTCAGCAGGGTGATCGGCAGGTTGTTTAGGTGCACGAAGGAGGAGAAGCCGGTGCCGAAGTCGTCCAGCGAGAAGCGCACGCCGAGCCGGCCGAGGGCCTGCATGGTCTGCTGCACCTGTTCGCTGCGACGCATCACCGCCGTCTCGGTCAGCTCGAACTCCAGCCACTGGGCATCCACCCCGCGCTCCTCGATCCGGCGGCCGAGGGTGGCCAGCAGCTGGCTGTCCTGGAACTGGCGGAACGACAGGTTGACCGCCATGTGCAGCGCCGGCAGGCCGCGCCCGCGCAGCCACTGCATGTCGCGCAGCGCGCGGGCCATGACCCAGTAGCCGAGCGGCACGATCAGCCCGCTCTCCTCGGCCAGCGGCACGAACTCGTTCGGGCCGAGCAGACCGCGCTCGGCATGGTTCCAGCGCACCAGCGCCTCCAGGCCGACGATGCGCCCGCTCTGCAGGCACAGGCGCGGCTGATAGTGCAGCTCCAGCTCGTCGCGGCGCAGGGCGCGGCGCAGCTCGCCTTCCAGGTCGGCCATGCTGCGCGCGCCGCGGTAGATGCGCTCGTCGTACAGGTGATAGGTGCAGCCCTGCGCCGCCTTGGCCTGCTGCATGGCGATGTGCGCGTGCCACAGCAGCGGGTCGGCGCTCTCGCCGGCGCGGGCATGGGCCAGGCCCAGGCTGCAGCCGAGCAGCAGGCTCTCGCAGTCCACCCAGTAGGGCTCGGACAGCGCCTCGACGATGCGCTCGGCCAGGCGCTCGGCGCGCAGCGGATCGCGGCGGGTGTCGAGGAGCAGGGCGAACTCGTCGCTGCCCAGGCGCGCCAGCGCGTCGCCGGCCTCCAGCTGGGCCTTGAGGCGCGCCACCACCTGCAGGATCAGGCGGTCGCCGGCCTGGTAGCCGAGGGCATCGTTGACGTGCTTGAAGTTGTCCAGGTCGAGATGGCCGAGCGCCAGGCCGCGCCCCTGGCAATCCGCCAGGCGCGCGGCCAGCAGGGTCTGGAAGCCCTGGCGGTTGGCGATGCCGGTCAGCGGGTCCTGCTCGGCCAGGCGCTGCAGGGCGGCCTGCAGGCGGCCGCGTTCGCCGGCGTAGCGCAGGCAGCGGCGCAGCAGATCGTCGCTCAGGTGGTCGCGCACCAGCCAGTCGCAGGCATCGGCGGGCGGCTCGCTCGGCTCGGCCTCCAGCAGCAGTACGGTGGGCAGCGGGCAGCGCCCGGGCGCCGGCTGACAGGCCGGCGTGCTCAGCAACAGGCCGGGGCCGCCGTCGTCGAACAGGCTGCTGGCCGCCTCCCAGGACGGCGCGGTGATCAGCGGATAGCCGTCGCCCAGGGCCGCCAGACGCGCGCGCAGCACGACCGCCCAGCTTGGCTCTTCGGCCAGCAGGACCAGGCGCATGGGTTCGACGAGCGCGGACAAATGACCTCCCCGGGGTCGAATGGACAGACCGACGCCATCGGCGTGGCGTTCTCTTCCTGCCCATCCTGTGCAGATTCCTGCGCATCCTGCGGGAAAGGCATAGCAGGGGCAACCGCCGGCCGCTGGTACTGACGTACTTGATCTTTATAAATAGTGACTTAGCACACATTCCTGAAGCTTATTGTCGAGAGTCGTCAGCCGCCCGGCGGCACCTTTCCGCCACCCCGCCGGGCCCGCACGGCTGCTAGAATGCCGCCTCGATTTTTCCGACCGATCTCTCCCCATGTCCCGACTCAACCCCCGGCAGCAGGAAGCCGTGAACTACGTCGGCGGCCCGCTATTGGTGCTGGCCGGCGCCGGCTCCGGCAAGACCAGCGTGATCACCCGCAAGATCGCCTACCTGGTGCAGCAGTGCGGCATCCAGGCCCGTCACATCGTCGCCATGACCTTCACCAACAAGGCCGCGCGGGAGATGAAGGAACGGGTCGGCACGCTGCTCAAGGGCGGCGAGGCGCGCGGCCTGACGGTGTCGACCTTCCACAACCTGGGCATGAACATCATCCGCAAGGAGTACGCCCGCCTGGGCTACAAGCCGGGTTTCTCGATCTTCGACGACGGCGACATCAAGGCCCTGCTGACCGACATCATGCAGAAGGAATACGCCGGCGACGACGGCGTGGACGAGATCAAGAACCTGATCGACGCCTGGAAGAACGACCTGATCCTGCCCGACGAGGCGCTGGCCAATGCCCGCGGGCCCAAAGAACAGACCGCCGCCATCGTCTACCTGCACTACCAGCGCACGCTCAAGGCGTACAACGCGGTGGACTTCAACGACCTGATCCTGCTGCCGGTCAAGCTGTTCCAAGAGCACGCCGACATCCTGGAGAAGTGGCAGAACCGCATCCGCTACCTGCTGGTGGACGAGTACCAGGACACCAACGCCAGCCAGTACCTGCTGGTCAAGCAGCTGGTCGGCATGCGCCACCAGTTCACCGTGGTCGGCGACGACGACCAGTCGATCTATGCCTGGCGCGGCGCGCGGCCGGAGAACCTCAACCAGCTCAAGGAGGACTACCCCTCGCTCAAGGTGGTGATGCTGGAGCAGAACTACCGCTCCACCAGCCGCATCCTCAAGTGTGCCAACGTCCTCATCGCCAACAACCCGCACGTGTTCGAGAAGCAGCTGTGGTCGGAGATGGGCCACGGCGACGAGATCCGCGTGATCCGCACGCGCAACGAGGAGGCCGAGTGCGAGCGGGTGGCGCTGGAGATCCTCACCGAACACCTGCGCACCCAGCGCCCCTACAGCGACTTCGCCATCCTCTACCGCGGCAACTACCAGGCCAAGCTGATGGAGCTGAAACTGCAGCACCACCAGATCCCCTATCGCCTGTCCGGCGGCACCAGCTTCTTCGCCCGCCAGGAAGTGAAGGACCTGATGAGCTACTTCCGCCTGCTGGTCAACCCGGACGACGACAACGCCTACCTGCGGGTGATCAACGTGCCGCGCCGCGAGATCGGCTCGGCGACCCTGGAGAAGCTCGGCAACTACGCCAGCGAACGCGGCATCTCGATGTACGCCGCCAGCGACGAGCTGGGCCTCGGCGAACTGCTCGACAGCCGCTACACCGAGCGTTTGTCGCGCTTCAAGCGCTACATGGACAAGATCCGCGAGCTCTGTGCCGGCAACGACCCGATCGGCGCCATTCGCAGCATGATCATGGACATCGACTACGAGAACTGGCTACGCCAGAACGCCTCCAGCGACAAGGTCGCCGAGGCACGCATGGGTAACGTCTGGTTCCTGGTCGAGGCGCTGAAGAACACCCTCGACAAGGACGAGGACGGCGACATGACCATCGAGGACGCCATCGGTAAGCTGGTGCTGCGCGACATGCTCGAGCGCCAGCAGGAAGAGGAGGAAGGCGCCGAAGGCGTGCAGATGATGACCATGCACGCCTCCAAGGGCCTGGAGTTCCCCTCGGTGTACATCATCGGCTTCGAGGAGGAGATACTCCCGCACCGCTCCAGCATCGAGGCCGACACCATCGAGGAGGAGCGCCGCCTGGCCTACGTCGGCATCACCCGCGCCAAGCGCAACCTGACCCTGACCTTCGCCGCCAAGCGCAAGCAGTACGGCGAGATCATCGACTGCTCGCCGAGCCGCTTCCTCGACGAGCTGCCGCCGGAAGACCTGGTCTGGGAAGGCCTGGACGACACCCCGCGCGAGGTCAAGCAGGCCAGCGGCAAGTCGGCCCTGGCCGATATCCGCGCCATGCTCAAGCGCTGAGACGCGGCAATAGACCGCAACGGACGACCACAAGAAGGCTCTTCGCGTTTTCTCGGGGAACCGCTTCTTGATGCCGGACTGGCGAGATTGTGGTTGGTGGCCAAGCCGGTTTTATGTGTCGACTGATGGCGCTGGTTTCGCCCTTCCTGGGCGACCTACTTTTCCAGTCGCGGAAAAGTAGGCAAAACGCTTGCCCCTTCATCCGGCCCTACGCTGCGCTCCGGGTCCGTTCGCTCCATCGTCGCTCCGAGGGTCGGCTTACAAGGGCCGTCCCTGGCCCTTTAAGCCTTTCGCCGCATCCCTGCGGCTCACCCCTCTACGCAACGATTCCACTCACCCTTCTGCAAGGGGCGTTTGGCGCTGCCTGACAATTCGAGAGAACAGAACGAAGAGAAGAGAAAAAGCATCAAGCAACTCGGAGCCCGAGTCCCCGTCAGCAGGCCGAGTGGAGGTGTTGCGCAGTGGGACGCGAGGCAGGACGCCGAGCGAGGCACGAAGGGACAGGGACGTCCCTTCGTGACGTGCCCCCGGAGCGGCACCGGAGCGAGGGAACCCGAAGCGCAGCGTAGGGCCGGATGCCGGGGTGCCCTTCTCTTTGGTTACTTTCTCTTGGGCAAACAAGAGAAAGTGACTCGCCCGGGAAGGGCGAAACCAGCGCCATCAGTCGACACATAAAACCGGCTTGGCCACCAACCACAATCTCGCCAGTCCGGTATCAAGACACAGCTCCCTGGACAACCGCGATAAACCATAAAAAAGCCGCCCGAGGGCGGCTTTTTAGCAAGCAGACGCGGGTCTTACAGGCCGGACATCTTCTTGATCGCGCCCATCAGCTCGTCGTCCGAGCAGGTGGCACAGGTGCCTTTCGGCGGCATGGCGTTGATGCCGGCGATGGCCGACTTGAGGATGCCATCCAGGCCACCCTTGGCATCGGCGCGCGCCTTCCAGGCCGCGGTGTCGCCGGACTTCGGCGCACCCAGCACGCCGGCGTTGTGGCAGGCGCCACAGTGAGCGGCGATCACGTCGTCCGGCGACTTGGCACCGCCGCCACCGGCGGCCACGGCCACGGCGCCGACGCCCTTGCACTCCTCACCCTGGATGCAGACCTCGCCCACCGGCTTGATGCGCTCGGCGATCTCGTCGTTGGTCGCAGCCTGAGCGCTCACAGCCCACAGGGCCAATACGGCGGCTTGAGCCGCCAGCATCTTCTTGATCAGGTTCACGGTACACCCTCATTGGCTAGACACGCCCGCGGCCACGGTTTCGCGAGCGGACGCAGTATAACGGTTAGGCCGGCCGGCCGGAACAACCCAACTTGTCGCAGGGGCATTGCCCGCGCGACTCGCTGCTCAGAAGTTCGCCGGCGTGGTGGCGCTGATCAGGCGCGCCGGCCGGTCGAACGGGTTGCGGAAGCGGTGCGGCTTGGTGCTGTCGAAGTAGTAGCTGTCGCCCGGCTCGAGGACGAACACCTCGGCGCCCACGGTCAGCTCCAGGCGCCCCTCGACCAGCATGCCGGCCTCTTCGCCGTCGTGGTTGAGCATTTCCTCGCCGGTGTCGGTGCCCGGCGGGTAGGTCTCGTCGAGGAAGGTGATGGCCCGGCTGGGATGCGCCTTGCCGATCAGCTTCATGGTCACGGCGCCGCTGGAAAGATCGGTCAGTTCGTCGGCCCGGTACACCACCTGGGTGTGGTTGTCCTGCTCCAGGTCGAGGGAGAAGAACTCCACCAGCGACATGGGAATGCCGCCGAGCACCTTCTTCAGCGAGCTGATCGAGGGGCTCACGCTGTTCTTCTCGATCATCGAGATGGTGCTGTTGGTGACGCCCGCCCGCTTGGCGAGTTCACGCTGGGAAAGGCCTTTGAGTTTGCGAATAGACTGCAGTCGAACACCGACGTCCAATGCGGGGATCCTCCTTGGGAACGGGGCATCAGGGTGGCCGTATGATGCGGCCAGTGTTCAGTATTTACAACACTGCAAACGCAATTGCCCCGTCGCCTGGCCGCTAGCCCCCGGAATAGAGCCTCGGTGCCCGCTTGAGGTTGCAGAACAGCTGGTACGGGATGCTGCCGCAACCGTAGGCCACCTCGCTGGCCGCCACCTCGCGACCCCACAACTCGACCCGGCTGCCCAGGCCGGCCTGCGGCAGGTCGGTGAGGTCGACGGTGAGCATGTCCATCGACACCCGGCCGATCAGGCGGGTACGCACGCCGTCCACCGCCACCGGGGTGCCGGTCGGCGCGTGGCGCGGGTAGCCGTCGGCGTAGCCCATGGCGACCACGCCGACGCGGGTCGGCCGCTCGGCGACGAAGCGCGCGCCGTAGCCCACCGGCTCGCCGGCCGGCAGTTCGCGCACGCTGATGATCTTCGACTCCAGGGTCATCACCGGCCTGAGCCGGGCGGCCTGCTCCTGGGGCTGCTCGAAGGGGGTGGCGCCGTACAGCATGATGCCCGGGCGCACCCAGTCGCTGGGCACGCTCGGCCAGCCGAGGATGGCCGGCGAGTTGCGCAGGCTGACCTCGCCCTGCAGATCGCCACGCGCCTCATGGAACAGCGCCAGCTGCTCGGCGCTGCGCGGGCAGTCCAGCTCGTCGGCGCGGGCGAAGTGGCTCATCAGCACTATCTGGTCGACCTTGCCGCTGGCCAGCAGGCGCCGGTGGGCGTCGCGGTACTCGGCCGGGTGCAGACCGACCCGGTGCATGCCGGAGTCGAGCTTGAGCCAGACCCGCAGCGGCCGGGCCAGGCGCGCCTGCTCGATGGCCTCGACCTGCCAGGCGGCATGCACCACGCACCACAGCTGGTGCTGGTCGATCAGGCTCAGTTCGCTGGCCTCGAAGAAGCCCTCGAGCAGCAGGATGGGCGCGCGGATGCCGGCATAGCGCAGCTCCAGCGCCTCCTCGATGCAGGCCACGGCGAAACCGTCGGCCTCGCCCTCCAGGGCCTGGGCGCAGCGCACCGCGCCATGCCCGTAGGCATCGGCCTTGACCACCGCGAGGGCACGGGCAGCGCCGATTTCGCGGGCGAGCCGATAGTTGTGACGCAGGGCGTTGAGATCGATCAGGGCACGGGCGGGGCGCATGGCTATCAGTATTCTTGGGCTTAAAAAAAGCCCGGCGGGGAGCCGGGCGAGTCAGGGAAGTCAGTGCTGCGCGGCGACGACCATCATTTCCACCAGCACGCGCGGGTCGTACAGCTTGGCCTCGACGCAGGCGCGGGCCGGGGCGGCGCCTTCGGCGACCCAGGCGTCGTACACCTCGTTCATGCCGGCATAGTCGGCCATGTCCTTGAGGTAGATGGTCACCGAGAGGATCCTGGTCTTGTCGCTGCCGGCTTCGGCGAGGAAGCGGTCGACGTTGGCCAGGGTCTGGCGGGTCTGCTCACGGATATCGCCGGCGTAGTCGTCGGCCAGCTGGCCCGCCAGGTAGACGGTGCCGTTGTGGATGACGATTTCGCTGTAGCGCTTCTCAATGCGCAGGCGCTGGATGGACATGCTTGTGGCTCTCCTTGGTGCGGCCATAACGGGAAATATCCAGGCCTTCGGCGCTGATCTGCGGGCGCTTCTTGGCCATCAGGTCGGCGAGCAAGCGACCGGAGCCGCAGGCCATGGTCCAGCCTAGGGTACCGTGTCCGGTGTTGAGGAACAGGTTGCGATAGGGCGTGGCGCCGACGATGGGCGTGCCGTCCGGGGTGGCCGGGCGCAGGCCGGTCCAGAACTCGGCCTGCTGCAGGTCGCCGCCCTGCGGGTAGAGGTCGGCGGTGATCATCTCCAGGGTGGCGCGGCGCTTCGGGTTGAGCGACAGGTCGAAGCCGGCGATCTCGGCCATGCCGCCCACGCGAATCCTGTTGTCGAAACGGGTGATGGCGACCTTGTAGGTCTCGTCGAGGATGGTCGAGGTCGGCGCCATCGCCGGGTCGGTGATCGGCACGGTCAGCGAGTAGCCCTTGAGCGGGTAGACCGGCGCCTTGATGCCCAGCGGCTTGAGCAGCTGCGGGCTGTAGCTGCCGAGGGCCAGCACGTAGCGGTCGGCGGTCTCCAGCTTGCCGTCGATCCACACGCCATTGATGCGGTCGCCGGCGTGGTCCAGGCGCTGGATGTTCTGCCCGAAGCGGAACTCCACGCCCAGGGCCTTGGCCATCTCGGCCAGCTTGCTGGTGAACATCTGGCAGTCGCCGGTCTGGTCGTTGGGCAGGCGCAGGGCGCCGGCCAGCTTGTGCTTGACCCCGGCCAGGGCCGGCTCGACGCGGGCAATGGCGTCGCGGTCGAGCAGCTCGTAGGGCACGCCGGAGGCTTCCAGCACGGCGATGTCCTTGGCCGCGCTGTCGACCTGGGCCTGGGTGCGGAACAGCTGGGTGGTGCCGAGCTGGCGGCCTTCGTAGGCGATGCCGGTCTCGGCGCGCAATTCATCGAGGCAGTCGCGGCTGTACTCGGACAGGCGCACCATGCGCTCCTTGTTCACCGCGTAGCGGGCGGCGGTGCAGTTGCGCAGCATCTGCGCCATCCACAGGTACTGGTCGATATCGGCGGTGGCCCTGATCGCCAGCGGCGCGTGCTGCTGCAGCAGCCACTTGATGGCCTTCAGCGGTACGCCCGGGGCGGCCCAGGGCGAGGCGTAGCCGGGGGAAACCTGGCCGGCGTTGGCGAAGCTGGTTTCCAGGGCCGGGCCGTTCTGCCGATCGACCACCACCACCTCGAAGCCGGCACGAGCCAGATAGTAGGCACTGGCGGTACCGATCACACCGCTGCCGAGCACCAGAACACGCATCTTCGCCTCCTCGCTGCAGGGCAGGCCCGCGAGCGTTTGTTATTTTGACCGTAGATGGGCGCAGTATAGGAAGACGGAGGCAGAGATATTCACTGTTTATCGACCGCCATTTGGCGTTAGTTCTCGACGCCAAGGGGTTTTACAGGAACGCCACCAGGCGATATGGCTTGATATGCGCCATACTGCCAGTGAATTATCGCGTTGAGTTATTCCACACGGAGCCCACCATGCGCACCCAGCACCAGAGCCGCCGCGAACTGGACAAGATCGACCGCAACATCCTGCGCATCCTCCAGGAGGACGGGCGCATCAGCTTCACCGAACTGGGCGAGCGGGTCGGCCTGTCCACCACGCCCTGCACCGAGCGGGTGCGCCGCCTGGAGCGCGAGGGCATCATCATGGGCTACCACGCCCGGCTCAATCCGCAGCAGCTCAAGGCCAGCCTGCTGGTGTTCGTCGAGATCAGCCTGGACTACAAGTCCGGCGACACCTTCGAGGACTTCCGCCGCGCCGTGCTCAAGCTGCCCCACGTGCTGGAGTGCCACCTGGTCAGCGGCGACTTCGACTACCTGGTGAAGGCACGCATCAACGAGATGGCCAGCTACCGCAAGCTGCTCGGCGACATCCTGCTCAAGCTGCCGCACGTGCGCGAATCGAAGTCCTACATCGTCATGGAAGAGGTCAAGGAGTCGCTGAGCCTGCCGGTCCCCGACTGAGCGGCGGCAAAAGAGTTTTTACCCGCCCCCTCTTGGCGAGGCGCGCGGGCCGCGCTTATCCTGCGTCAAATTTTAACAACACGTCACTCAGGATTTCGCACATGAACGCCCCCGTCCACAGCGACCAGCACGCCGCCTCCTACTACGCGGCCACGGCCAACCGCCAGCTGGCCCAGCCGCCCCTGGCCGGCGAGCGGGTGGCCGACGTGTGCATCGTCGGCGGCGGCTTCTCCGGGCTGAACACCGCCATCGAGCTGGCCCGCAAGGGCTTCTCGGTGGTGCTGCTGGAAGCCCACCTGATCGGCTGGGGCGCCAGCGGGCGCAACGGCGGCCAACTGATCCGCGGGGTCGGCCACGGCGTCGAGCAGTTCGAGCCGCAGATCGGCGCCGAAGGCGTGCGCCAGCTCAAGCTGATGGGCCTGGAAGCGGTGGAGCTGGTGCGTCGCCGCGTCGAGGAATTCCAGATCGACTGCGACCTGACCTGGGGCTACTGCGACCTGGCCAACAAGCCCGCGCACCTGGCCGGCTTCGCCGAGGACAAGGCCGAACTGGAAAGCCTCGGCTACCGCCACGAGCTGCGCCTGCTGGAGGCCGAGCAGATGCACCAGGTGGTCGGCTCCGAGCGCTACTGCGGCGGCCTGATCGACATGGGCTCCGGCCACCTGCACCCACTCAACCTGGCCCTCGGCGAAGCCGCCGCCGCAGCCTCGCTGGGCGTGCAGCTGTTCGAACGCTCGCCGGTGACGCGCATCGACTACGGCCCCGAGGTCAAGGTGCACACCGCCCAGGGCCAGGTGCGCGCCAAGACCCTGGTGCTGGCCTGCAACGCCTACCTCAATGGCCTCGACCCGACTCTCGGCGGCAAGGTGCTGCCCGCCGGCAGCTACGTGATCGCCACCGAGCCGCTGGGCGAGGCCCGTGCGCGTGCGCTGATCCCGCAGAACATGGCCCTGTGCGACCAGCGCGTGGCCCTGGACTACTACCGCCTGTCCGCCGACAACCGCCTGCTGTTCGGCGGTGCCTGCCACTATTCCGGCCGCGATCCGGCAGACATCGCCGCCTATATGCGGCCGAAAATGCTGAAAGTCTTCCCCAGCCTGGCGGACGTGCGGATCGACTTCCAGTGGGGCGGCATGATCGGCATCGGCGCCAACCGCCTGCCACAGATCGGCCGCCTCAAGGACCAGCCCAACGTCTACCACGCCCAGGCCTACGCCGGGCACGGGGTCAACGCCACCCACCTGGCCGGCAAGCTGCTGGCCGAGGCCATCGCCGGCGAACAGGGCGGCGGCTTCGAGCTGTTCGACAAGGTGCCGCACATGACCTTCCCCGGTGGCAAGCACCTGCGCTCGCCGCTGCTGGCAATGGGCATGGCCTGGTACCGGCTGAAGGAAGCGGTCGGGCTGGTCTGAGACCGGTCGAGCCCTCCCCTCTCCCTAACCCTCTCCCCGGCGGGGAGAGGGGACACATAACGCTCCCCCCTGCGCTGACGTAGCCCGGATTGCATCCGGGCTACAGGTGATGGCGGGCGACTCGTTCCTAGCGCAACAACCGCCACCACGGCCGGGTCGCCTCGGCCCGCGCCTGCTCGGCGCTCAGGCCGATATCGGCCAGCTGGCTGGCATCCAGCTGCAG
The DNA here is from genome assembly GCA_033838285.1 of Pseudomonadaceae bacterium. Lineage (GTDB taxonomy): Bacteria > Pseudomonadota > Gammaproteobacteria > Pseudomonadales > Pseudomonadaceae > Aquipseudomonas. The sequence continues at coordinate 7,669 of JAJLLC010000042.1, read as the reverse complement.
CAGGGCGCGGCGCGTGTCCAGCCGGCGGCGCAGCAGGTGCCAGCGCCGGCCCAGCTCGCGCAGCGGCTGGCGCTCGCCACATTCGCGGCGCTCCTGCAGCGCCACATACAAATCTCCGCATTCGCGCATGGTCGACCCTCCGTTCAGGCTCTTCCCCTGGGAGACCATGATGGCGGCGACCACACAGCCGATACAGATTCAAAAAGAATCTATTAAATCCATACAGATCGCTCGACTACACGGCTGAATGCTCCATTCTGGTCGCATCTGTATTGCTCGCCCCGCCTCGGAGCAAGGCATCTGTCATGACCCTCTACATGAATCTGGCCGAGCTGCTCGGCACCCGCATAGAACAGGGCCTATACCGCCCGGGCGAGCGCCTGCCCTCGGTGCGCGCCCTCAGCCAGGAGCACGGCGTCAGCCTGAGCACGGTGCAGCAGGCCTACCGCCAGTTGGAGGACGACGGCCTGGTGGAGCCACGGCCGAAGTCCGGCTACTTCGTGCCGCTGAGCCGGCAGAAGCCGGCGCTGCCGATGGTCAGTCGCACGGCGCAGCGCCCGGTGGAGGTGTCGCAGTGGGACCAGGTGCTGGAGCTGGTAGGCACCCCGCCGCATGGCGACGTGGTGCAGCTCGGCCGCGGCATCCCCGACATCGCCGCGCCGACCCTCAAGCCGCTGCTGCGCAGCCTGTCGCGGCTGAGCCGGCGCCAGGGCCTGCGCGAGCTGAGCTACGGCTGCCTGCAGGGCGAGACCCTGCTGCGCGAGCAAGTCGCGCGCCTCGCGCTGGACTCCGGCTGCCGGCTGGCCCCCGACGAGATAGTCGTCACCACCGGCTGCCACGAGGCGCTGTCCGCCGCGCTGCGCGCCATCTGCCAGCCCGGTGACATAGTCGCGGTCGACTCGCCGAGCTTCCACGGGGTGATGCAGGCGCTCAAGGGCTTCGGCCTCAAGGCCCTGGAGCTGCCCACCGACCCGCTCACCGGGATCAGCCTGGAGGCCCTGGAGATGGCCCTGGAGCAGTGGCCGATCAAGGCCATCCAGCTGACCCCGAGCTGCAACAACCCGCTCGGCTACGTCATGCCCGAGGCCAACAAGCGCGCCCTGCTGGAGCTGGCGCAACGCTACGACCTGGCGATCATCGAGGACGACATCTACGGCGAGCTGGCCTACCGCTACCCACGCCCGCGCAGCATCAAGTCGTTCGACGAGGACGGTCGCGTGCTGCTCTGCAGCTCCTTCTCCAAGACCCTGGCGCCGGGCCTGCGCATCGGCTGGATCGCTCCCGGCCGCTACCTGCAGCGGGTGCTGCACATGAAGTACATGAGCACCGGCATGAGCGCCCAGCTGCCGCAGCTGGCGCTGGCCGAGTTCATCGGCGAGGGCCTCTACCAGCCGCACCTGCGGCGCATGCGCGGCCAGTACGCGCGCGGCCGCGAACGCATGACCGCCTGGGTCAGCCAGTACTTCCCGCCCGGCACCCGGGTCAGCCAGCCGCAGGGCGGCTTCATGCTCTGGGTGGAGCTGGCGCAGGGTTTCGACAGCCAGCGGCTCAACCGCCTGCTGGCGCCGCACAAGGTGCAGGTGGCGCCGGGCAGCATCTTTTCCGCCGCCGGCAAGTACCGCAACTGCCTGCGCCTGAACTTCGCCACGGTCCAGGCCGCCGGTATCGAGCTGGCGGTACGGCGGGTCGGCGAGACGGCGGCCGAGCTGCTGGCGGAGCCCGGCTAAGGTCGGTTACCCCGCCGGCATCGGCTCCTATTCGCCCAGGGCCGCCTGCGGCGCCTGGAAGGCGGCGCGGCGCCAGGCCAGCCAGACGAACAGCGCCGCCCCGGCCGCCATCAGCAGGGGCAGCGCATGGCCGCTCAGCCATTGGCTGGCGGCGCCGGTGGACAGCGGCCCGAGCAGGCAGCCGACGCCCCACAGCAGGGCGATATGGGCATTGGCGCGAACCAGCGCATCGTCGCGGTAGAACTGCCCGACCAGGATCAGCGACAGGGTGTAGAGGCCGCCGGCCGAGGCACCGAACAGCACCAGCAGCGGCCAGATCAGCGGCGTGTGCAGCAGCGCGGGAATGGCCAGGCTGGAGGCCAGCAGGACCACGCCACAGGCGCGGAACAGGGTGGCGCGCGACACCCGGTCGGCGAGCAGGCCGATCGGCAGCTGCAGCAGCGCATCGCCCACCACCACGGTGCTGGCCATCAGCAACGCCGTGCGCTGGTCGAAACCCTCGCGGATCAGGTACACCGGCAGCAGGGTCAGGACCATCGCCTCGAACGCGGCGAACAGCGCCACGCCCCAGGCGATGGCCGGCTGGCCGCGGCAGAAGCGCAGGAAGCCGCGCCCCGAGGCGCTGTGCGCATCCACCCGTGGCGCGCCGCTGTGTCCCAGCAGCACCAGGCTGCCGCCGATCAGCAGGGCCACCGAGAACCAGAAGCCGAGATCGCTGGCGCTGCCGATCAGGCTCAGCAGCAGGGGCCCGGACAGCTGGCTAAGGGCGAAGCCGGTGCCGTACAGGGCCACCAGGCGGCCGCGCAGGCGCTCCTCGACCAGCTGGTTGATCCAGCTCTCGCCGAGGACGAAGACCACGGTCAGGGAAATGCCGATCAGCAGGCGCAGCAGCAGCCACAGCGCGTAATAGGGCAGCAGCGCCAGCAGGCCGACCGACACGGCACTGGCCAGCAGGCACAGGCGCAGGCTGCGCGGCGTGCCCAGCCAGCCGGCCAAGCGCCCGGTCAGGCGCGCGCCGAGCAGCACGCCGACCGCCGGCATGGCCGCCATCACGCCGATGGCGAAGGGCCCGTAGCCCCAGCTCTCCAGGCGCAGCGAGACCAGCGGCAGGGTCACCCCCAGCGCCAGCCCGACTATGACCACCGCCGCCGTCACGGCGAAATAGGTTCCCCAACGCATAGCCATGTCCTTGTTCATTTGGCCGTGCTGAAAAGCACAACGGCCGAGTTTCCTAAGAAACCCGGCCGCAGGTGTGGCTCGCCAGAGCCGGCCCCGAGGGGGCGGACCTTCAGGCGCGCGAGGCGCCCATCAATCGAATTACAGCTTGATCCAGGTGGCCTTGATCTCGGTGTACTTGTCGAAGGCATGCAGCGACTTGTCGCGACCGTTGCCGGACTGCTTGAAGCCGCCGAACGGCGCGGTCATGTCGCCCATGTCGTACTGGTTGATCCACACGCTGCCGGCACGCAGGGCCTTGCCGACCAGGTGCGCCTTGGACAGGTTGCTGGTCCACACGCCTGCGGCCAGGCCATAGATGGTGTCGTTGGCGATGGCCACGGCTTCCTCGGTGCTGTCGAAGCCGATCACCGCCAGCACCGGGCCGAAGATTTCCTCCTTGGCGATGCGCATGGCGTTGCTCACGCCGTCGAACACGGTCGGCTCGACGTAGGTGCCGCCGGTCTCCTCCAGCACGCGCTTGCCGCCGGCCACCAGCTTGGCGCCGTCTTCGTGGCCGGCCTCGATGTAGCGCAGCACCTGGTTCATCTGGGTGGTGTCGACCAGGGCGCCGACGTTGGTCGCCGGATCCAGCGGGTTGCCCGGCTTCCAGGCCTTGATCGCCTCGACCACCATGGGCACGAACTGCTCCTTGATCGAGTTCTCCACCAGCAGGCGCGAACCGGCGGTGCACACCTCGCCCTGGTTGAAGGCGATGGCGGCGGCGGCGCCTTCGGCGGCGGCCTTGAGGTCGGGGGCATCGGCGAACACGATGTTCGGGCTCTTGCCGCCGGCCTCCAGCCAGACGCGCTTCATGTTCGATTCGCCGGCGTAGATCATCAGCTGCTTGGCGATCTTGGTCGAGCCGGTGAACACCAGGGCGTCAACGTCCATGTGCAGGGCGAGCGCTTTACCAACGGTGTGGCCGAAGCCCGGCAGCACGTTGAACACGCCGGCCGGGATGCCGGCCTCGATGGCCAGCTGAGCGATGCGGATGCCGGTCAGCGACGACTTCTCGGACGGCTTGAGGATGACCGAGTTGCCGGTGGAGAGGGCCGGGCCCAGCTTCCAGCAGGTCATCAGCAGCGGGAAGTTCCATGGCACGATGGCGGCGACCACGCCGACCGGCTCGCGGGTGACCAGGCCCAGCTCGTTGTGCGGGGTGGCGGCCACTTCGTCGTAGATCTTGTCGATCGCCTCGCCGCTCCAGCGAATGGCGCGCGAGGCGGCCGGCACGTCGACGCTCAGCGAGTCGCTGATCGGCTTGCCCATGTCGAGGGTTTCCAGCAGGGCCAGCTCCTCGGCGTGGGCGTCGATCAGGTCGGCGAAACGCAGCATGACCTTCTTGCGCTCCACCGGGGCCATGCGCGACCACACGCCGGACTCGAAGGTGGCGCGGGCGTCCTTGACCGCCAGCTCGGCGTCGGCCTGGTCGCAGCTGGCCACCAGGCCGAGCAGGCGGCCGTCGACCGGGCTGATGCACTCGAAGGTGGCACCGGACACCGCGTCGGTGTATTCGCCATGGACGAAGGCACGGCCCTCGATCTTCAGGTTCTTGGCGCGCTGTTCCCAGTCGGCACGGGTCAGGGTGGTCATGCGAGTATCCTCGGTGGAAGCGTGTGGCAAATAGGCAACACGCACTGTCAATTATTCTGCCAGGCCGCTTGCCGGCCATCGTGCAGGCAACACTAAACCAGAGCGTACGGCCTTTTCAATATTTTTGACACGCCACCGGTCAAACGCCTTGAATGTTCATTTTATCAAACATAGACTCCCGCTCATCCATAGCCCACAACAACAGGACCCCCTGCCATGAACGTCGCCCAGATCATCGACTTCGCCAGCGCCACCACCGCACCGGAGCACTACCGCCCGGCCGCCGAGAAGATCCTCAAGGGCGATCCCGAGCAGAGCGTGCGCAACCACTACGGCAGCCCCTGCGGCCAGTTCAACGTGGGCATCTGGGAAGGCGCCGTGGGCCAGTGGACCATCAACTACACCGAGCACGAGTACTGCGAGATCCTCCAGGGCGTGTCGGTGATCCGCGATCAGGACGGCAACGCCAAGACCGTGCGCGCCGGCGACCGCTTCGTCATCCCGGCCGGCCTCAAGGGCACCTGGGAAGTGCTGGAGCCCTGCCGCAAGGTCTATGTGATGTTCGAGGCCAAGGCCTGAGAGTTCCGCTTCAGAGCGCGCTGCGCGTCGGCCATGCTGCGTTGAGAGCGGCCTCAGGCTGCTCATTTACAACACGTAAACTCCGCGCCTTCGGCCGCACTCGCCTTGCCTGGCTCTAGCTCGCGCACTCTGAAGCGGACTCTGAGCAAATTTTTCCTGCGTCACCCTGTTAGCCCGCTGCCCGCGGGCTTTTTTTCGCCTGCCCCTCGGCCACCGATGCACCTATAATTCGCCTCCCTCCACTCCACACGCAGAACCCGCGATGACCCAGGATCAGCTCAAGCAGGCCGTGGCCCAGGCCGCCGTCGACCACATCCTCCCCCACCTCGACAGCAAGAGCGTGATCGGCGTCGGCACCGGCTCCACCGCCAACTTCTTCATCGACGCCCTGGCCCAGCACAAGATAGCCTTCGACGGCGCCGTGGCCAGCTCCGAGGCCACCGCCGCACGGCTCAGGGGCCACGGTATCCCGGTGTACGACCTGAACGCGGTGGACGGCCTGGAGTTCTACGTCGACGGCGCCGACGAGAGCGACGAGCACCTCAACCTGATCAAGGGCGGCGGCGCCGCGCTGACCCGCGAGAAGATAGTCGCGGCGGTGGCCAGGACCTTCGTCTGCATCGCCGACGCCAGCAAGCTGGTGCCGGTGCTCGGCACCTACCCGCTGCCGGTGGAGGTCATCCCCATGGCCCGCAGCCACGTGGCGCGCCAACTGGTCAAGCTGGGCGGCGACCCGGTGTACCGCGAAGGCGTGGTCACCGACAACGGCAACATCATCCTCGACGTGCACAACATGAGCATCGTCGACCCGGTGAAGCTGGAGGCCGAGATCAACGCCATCGTCGGCGTGGTCACCAACGGCCTGTTCGCCGCGCGGCCGGCCGACCTGCTGCTGCTCGGCACCGCCGAGGGCGTGAAGACCCTCAAGGCCTGAGCCGTCTGTCCGCCATGCAAACCCGGCCCAGGCCGGGTTTTTCGTTTCAGGGCGCGAAAGGCGGCGCCTCCAGTACCTCGACAAGCAGCGGCCGGTCGCTCGGCGCGTCCCTCAGAAGCTGCTGCAGGTGCGCCAGATCGCGCGCCCGCTCGGCCACGCAGCCGAAGCCGCGGGCGATGGCGAGGAAATCCGGGGTGTAGATATCCACGCCGATCGGGGTGATGTCGCGGCGTTCCATGTAGCGCTTGATCTCGCCGTAACCCGAGTTGTTCCACAGCAACACGATGATGCCGACGCCGGCCTCCACCGCGCTGGCCAGCTCGGGCAGGGTGAACTGGATGCCGCCGTCGCCCATCAGGCCGATCACCGGGCGCGACGGCTCGGCCAGCTTGGCGCCGATGGCCGCCGGCAGGCCGTAACCCAGGGTGCCGTAGCCGGTGGAGGCGTTGAACCAGCGCCGCGCGCCGTCCAGCTCGACCAGGTGGTTGCCGCTGTACACGGTCTGCGTGGAGTCGCCGACGAAGCGGGCGTCCGGCAGGGTCTCCAGGATGGAGTCGAACAGGCTGCGGTAGTGCGCCCAGCCGGAGAAGCCCTCGGCCAGCTGCGCCTGCACGGCGGCGGTGCGGCGGGCGCCGGGGCTGTCCGGGTTGGCGCTGCGCGCCGGCAGCAGTTCCAGCAGGGCGCGCATGGCGCTGCGCGCATCGCTGTGGATGGCGATGCTCGGTGCATGGTTGCGCATCAGCTGCTGTGGGTCGATGTCGATGCGGATCAGCTCGCCGCCGAGCTTGAAGTTGCCGTCGAACACCACGTCGTAGTCGGTCTCGCCCAGCTCGGTGCCGATCGCCAGCACCACGTCGGCCTGCAGCGCCAGCTCGCGCACCGGCAGCAGCGACTGGTTGCTGCCCAGCAGCAGCGGGTGGCCGGGCGGCAGCAGGCCCTTGGCGTTGATGGTCAGCGCGGTCGGTGCGTCCAGCGCGGCGGCCAGGGCGCGCGCCTCGGCCTGGGCGCAGGCGCAGCCGCCGCCGAGCAGCAGCAGCGGTTTCTCGGCCTTGGCCAGCTTGGCCGCGGCCTCATGCAGTGGCGAGCGGGCCGGGGCCGGGCGCGCCAGTTGCACGCGCGGGCGCACCTGCATGTGATCCGCCGGGGCGGTGATGATGTCCAGCGGCAGCTCGATATGCACCGGGCGCGGGCGCTCGCTGTCGAACACGGCGAAGGCGCGGGCCAGCACCGCCGGCAGCTCCTCGACGCTCATCAGGGTGTGGCTGAACGCGCTGACGCCGGCGACCATGGCGCGCTGGCTGGGCAGCTCGTGCAGGTAGCCGTTGCCATGGCCCAGGCGCGAGCGCTCGTTGACGCTGCTGATCACCAGCATGGGGATCGAGTCGGCGTAGGCCTGGCCCATGGCGGTGAGGATGTTGGTCATGCCCGGGCCGGTGATGATGAAGCACACCCCCGGCTTGCCGCTGACACGCGCGTAGCCGTCGGCCATGAAACCGGCGCCCTGCTCGTGGCGCGGGGTGATATGGCGGATGGTGCTGCCCGGCAGGCCGCGATAGAGCTCGACGGTGTGCACGCCGGGGATGCCGAACACGGTGTCGACGCCCCAGGCTTCCAGTTG
>JAJLLC010000041.1:0-20657 GCA_033838285.1 Pseudomonadaceae bacterium | reverse complement strand
TCGGCAACACGCCGCCGCCGCACCTGCTGCTGTGGACGGTGTTCAGCGTGCTGTTCCTGATCGCCGGCATCGGCCTGCTGGGCTGGTACCACGCCCGCCAGAAGGAGGAACCGCTGCCGCCGCTGCCGAAGGTGGATCCGCTGTCGCAGATCACGGTGACGCCCTCGATGCGCGCCACCGCCAAGTATTTCTGGGTGGTGATCGCCCTGTTCCTGACCCAGATCCTGCTCGGCGCACTCACCGCGCACTATCAGGTCGAGGGCCACGACTTCTACGGAATCGCGCTGGCCGAGATCCTGCCCTACTCGCTGACCCGCACCTGGCACACGCAACTGAGTGTGTTGTGGATCGCCACCGCCTGGCTGGCCACCGGCCTGTACATCGGCCCGGCGATTTCCGGCCATGAGCCCAAGTTCCAGCGCTTCGGGGTCAATTTCCTGTTCGCCTGCCTGATCCTGATCGTGGTCGGCGCCTTCACCGGCCAGTGGTTCGCGGTGATGCAGAAGCTGGGCCTGGCCAACAACTTCTGGTTCGGTCACCAGGGCTGGGAGTACGTCGACCTCGGTCGCTTCTGGCAGCTGTTCCTGTTCGTCGGCCTGATCCTCTGGCTGCTGCTGGTTGGTCGCGCGCTGTGGCCGGCGATGCGCAAGGGCAACGAACTGAAGCCGATCGTCACCCTGCTGTTCCTGTCCACGGTGTGCATCGGCCTGTTCTACGGCGCCGGCCTGATGTGGGGCGAGCACACCCACCTGTCGATGGTCGAATACTGGCGCTGGTGGGTGGTGCACCTGTGGGTGGAGGGCTTCTTCGAGGTGTTCGCCACCACCGCACTAGCCTTCATCTTCTCCAGCATGGGCCTGGTGTCCAAGCGCATGGCTACCACCGCCAGCCTGGCCTCGGCCTCGCTGTTCATGCTCGGCGGCGTACCCGGCACCTTCCACCACCTGTACTTCTCCGGCACCACCACTCCGGTGATGGCGGTAGGTGCGACCTTCAGCGCCCTGGAAGTGGTGCCGCTGATCGTGCTCGGCTACGAGGCCTGGGAGAACTGGCGCCTGAAGAGCCGTGCGGCCTGGATGGAACGGGTCAAGTGGCCGCTGATGTGCTTCGTCGCCGTGGCCTTCTGGAACATGCTCGGCGCCGGTGTGTTCGGCTTCATGATCAACCCGCCGATTTCGCTGTACTACGTGCAGGGCCTCAATACCACCCCGGTCCACGCCCACGCCGCGCTGTTCGGGGTCTACGGTTTCCTCGCCCTGGGCTTCACCCTGCTGGTGCTGCGCTACATCCGCCCGCAGCTGCAGTTCAGCGAGGGGCTGATGAAGACCGCCTTCTGGTGGCTCAACGGCGGCCTGGTGCTGATGATCGCCACCAGCCTGCTGCCGATCGGCATCATCCAGTTCCACGCCAGCGTCAGCGAAGGCCTGTGGTACGCCCGCAGCGAGGCCTTCATGCAGCAGGACCTGCTGCAGACCCTGCGCTGGGTACGCACCTTCGGCGACGTGGTGTTCATCGTCGGTGCCCTGGCCATGACCTGGCAGGTGGTCATCGGCTTCTTCTCCCCGAGCCGGGCCGTGCCGCAGGGCGCGGAAGGAGGTGCCCCGACGATTAGTTGAATTCAGCGACACGTACTGGCTAGGCTCGGCCCGCATCATGCGGGTCGAGTCATTGTTGCCTTCGTCTAGATTGGAACATGAAGCTTCGCTCTGAAGGAGTCGCACCATGCATATGCACAAGTTCCTCGATCGACTCGACACCCCGGGTTCGACACCGCTCTGGCAGGTGTTCTGGCTGCAGGGCGTGCTGCTCAGCCACCTGCTGTTCGGCACCATCCTGCTGCTCTATCGGCAAGTCGACAGCGTAACGCTGGCCCTGCTGCTGACGGCCTTCGTCGGCTACACGGCCTGGCTGCTGAACGCCGTGTGGCGCAACGCCGGCAACGTGCGCGAGCCGATCTACGGCGAGATCGCGCGCTTCCTGACCGTGGCCTGGTCGATCAACGCCGTGCTGGTCTCGATCTTCCTGCTGCTCGCCCACCTGCAGCCGTTCGGCCACGACCTGCCGTTCTGAGCCGCGGCACGGCTACCCGGCGAGAAGCCCCGGCGACGCGGAGAGTGTCGGCAGTGCGCGGGCGCAGGTACTGCGGCGCTACCCGCCGGCATGGCGCTCTCGACTGCGCCGGATGCCAGCCGAACTCACCAGTTGAGCAGGAACATGGCCTTGGCCAGGAACAGGATGCCGAGCATCTGCACCAGCACGCTGAGGTGGATCAGCCGCGAGCGCGCGGGCGTCATGCGGCCGCTGCGCATCAGCAAGACCACGAAGAGAAAGTGTCCGAGGATGCTCAGCGCCAGGCAGATCTTCAGCGTCAGCAGGGTGCCGAAGCTGCTGGCAAAGGGCTGCGCGAGCGCGGCTCGATACTGCCAGGCCAGGGCCACCCCGGCGCCATAGAGCGCCAGCACCACCCAGTGCATGACCTGGCGTGCGCGCTGCCCGAGCGCCCTGGACAGCTGCGCGCGAGGCTCTTCGTCCAGTTGCCGGGCGGCGCGGCTGAGGATCATCACCTCGAAGAACACCCCGCCGATGAAGAATGCCGCGGCGCTCAGATGAACGAACTTCAACAGTAGATAGAGCATCTCGTCTCCCTAACCTGGATGACCATCGACCCGAGTGCGGCAGAGCATGGGGCCGTAGCAGTAGAGAAACTGCGCGAAGGCCAGCCCCCAGGTCAGCGCCGCCAGCCAGAGCGCGGGCTGGTAGGCGAAGGAGACGCCGAACACGCGCAGCAGCGCCGCCAGATTTAGCAGCACGAAGGCGATGGCGAATCCCCTCGGCAACTCCAGCGGCCGGCCGGTATGGCCCAGCGAAACGCGCGCCAGCATGGCCAGGATCAGCCCGGCCATTGCCCCCACCGTCAGCGCGTGCAGCGCCTGGCTGAAGGGCACCGCCACGCCGGCATGCCAGAGCGCCAGCCCCAGGCAGGCCAGCACCACCCAGGCATAGGCCAGGTGCAGCGACCACAGCAGCGGTACCCGCAGCAGGCCGGGGTCGAACCAGCGCAGCAGGCGAATGCCATGTGCCAGGCCCAATGCCAGGAGCAGCACGGCGCCGCTCCAGTGCGGCTGCAGCAGCAGGCCGGCGCCCGTCAGCAGCGCCAGAAGAAGCGTGCCGACCAACAGCGCCAGATCCAGCCAGGCCCAGGGCGGCACCATCTCCAGCCGACCGAGACCACGCTGGGTGAAGAAGGGAATCACCCGCCCGCCGATCAGCGTCATCATCGCCGCCACCAGCCAGATGGCAGCCAGGCTGCCCTGACGCTGCCAGCCATCGTGCTGCAGCAACACGCCGAACAGACTCAGCAGATCGACCGCGGCCAGCAGCACGAGCACCAGCACTATGGGGTAGTTGCGCCGCTGCCGCACGACCCAGAGCAGCCGTGCCATGACCCCGGCCACCGCCAGCAGGAAGGCCAGATTGAACAGCAGCAAGGGCCAGGCCGAGGGCAGCCACCAGCTCAGCCGCCCCAGCAGCCAGAGCCCGGCCAGCAGGGCCAGCGGCCTCCCCGACAGGCTCGGCCGGCCGGTCCAGGTCTGCACCGCCGTGAGCAGGAAGCCGGCGATGATGGCGCCGGCGAAACCGAACACCAGCTCGTGCCTGTGCCAGGCCAGCCATCCCCCGGTCGGTGCCGGTAGAGCCCAGCCCTGCAGGGCCGCGACCCACAGTGGAATGGCCAGGGCGGCCAACCCCGCCCCGAGCAGAAAGAAGGGGCGGAAGCCCAGGCGCAGAATCGCCGGAATGGCCATGGCCTTGCGTTTATCGATGATCAGCATGCATCCCCCATCTACCTTGAGCCGACTGACGGGCAGCCAGGAGTACCTCGGGACAATTGAAGTTGAGCAGACGCGGATCGTCTTCCCGGCAGCGCAACTCGCTGACGCCCAGGCGCAGCCAGAGGCGCTGCGGGCTGCGCTCACCCGCGCTCCAGGCTGCCTCGACCGCCGCCAGCAGCACGCGCGGCAACACACAGAGTAGCGGCTGCAGCCTCTCGCCCTGACGCACCGTGGCGATCCGCTCCGGGCGCTCCAGGGCCAGACGCTGCAGCTCGCCCAGCAACTCCCGATCGATGGCGGGCAGGTCGCAAGGCGCCACCAGCAGGTGCGTCCCGCACATGTTGCGCAGCCCGGCCAGGATGCCGGCCAGAGGCCCCGCATGGCCTGCCTGGGAGTCGCCCAGGGTGCGCTTGCAGAACGCGGCGTAGCGCGTCGAATTGCGATTGCAGGAAATGGCCAGCTCGCCGACCAGAGGCCGCATGCGCAGGCAGACCCACTCGGCCATCGGCCTGCCGCACCAGTCCAGCAGCCCCTTGTCCCGCCCACCCATGCGGGCGCCCTGCCCGCCACTCAGCACCAGTCCCGAACACCAGTCTTGCATCTGCGTCTCTCGGTCCGCCGATTTGCCGCCATGATGTCGCCTGCAGAAAAAGCCGGCATGACCGGGGTCAAGACAGGTTCGGGCAGAAGCGCTGCAAGGACGACATGCGGCTGCACCGCGAGTACCGCCCCTTACCCACGCAAAGCCTGCAGGAAGCCCAAAAAGCAAAGCCCCGAGGCTTTTCAGCACTCGGGGCTTTGCAATATGGTCTGGCGGTGAGGGAGGGATTCGAACCCTCGATACGGTTTCCCGTATACACACTTTCCAGGCGTGCTCCTTCAACCGCTCGGACACCTCACCGGATCTCGGCGAACCAGTCTGGTCCGTCGAGGCGCGCTAATGTAGCCGCAGGCTTTTCCGAATGCAAACTTTTTTTTCAGTCGATTCATGCGCTTATGCGGAGCGGCGGGTCTCCCGCGCGGGCTCGTCCAGGTGCCTGGAACCGAACAGCAGGAAACCCAGGGAGACGAACAGGCTGAACAGGAACAGCTGCAGCACGCCGGCCGGGCTGTGACTCGCCGGGCTGAGCGCCAGCAGCGTCAGGCCGATGGGCAGCAGGAGCGGGACAAGGCGCAAGGCCAGGGATAGCGGACGGGGCATGGGGCACTCCTCAGGTTCGCGACCAACCTAAGTCACCCTTGGGTATAGCAGCCAATTGCCGATGTCGATTGCGCCAATAGGCGGACTGCGACGGACGGGTGACCCCGTGGTCAGCCAAAGTGCTTTACCCGCGCCGTCGCGCTGGGTAACGTCAGCGCCACTTCCAGCCACCCGCACTAGGATTTGCGCCATGAGCGACCTGATCAGCTACCAACTCGAAGACGGCATCGCCACCCTGACCCTGAACAACGGCAAGGTGAACGCCATCTCCCCGGACGTGATCGCCGCCTTCAATGCCGCCTTGGATCGGGCCGTGCAGGACCGCGCCGTGGTGATCGTCACCGGCCAGCCGGGCATCCTCTCCGGCGGCTACGACCTCAAGGTGATGACCTCCGGCCCGCAGAATGCCGTGGCCCTGGTCACCGCCGGCTCCACCCTCGCCCGTCGCATGCTGGCCCACCCCTACCCGATCGTCGTCGCCTGCCCGGGTCACGCCATCGCCAAGGGCGCCTTCATCCTGCTCTCGGCCGACTACCGCATCGGCGTCGAGGGCCCGTTCAACATCGGCCTGAATGAAGTGCAGATCGGCATGACCATGCACCACGCAGGCATCGAGCTGGCCCGCGACCGCCTGCGCAAGTCGGCCTTCCACCGCTCGGTGATCAATGGCGAGATCTTCGATCCGGCCGGCGCCGTGGATGCCGGCTTCCTCGACAAGGTGGTGCCGGCCGAGCAACTGCAGGCCGCCGCCCTGGCCGCCGCCCAGCAGCTGAAGAAGATCAACATGACCGCGCACAAGAACACCAAGGTGAAAGTGCGCAAGGCCCTGCTGGAGACCCTGGACAAGGCCATCGAGCTGGATCAGCAGCACCTCGGCTGAGTGGCGCCCGCCCCCTCGAAAAGCCCGACCTCGTGTCGGGCTTTTTCTTAGGCCGACCTCCGGTCTATCCGGTTTGCCGAAAGCAGTGCACGCCCGTACACTGCGCGCCTTTTTGTCTGCCTGAAGGCTTACCCATGCTGTTTCTCGCGCGCATGCTGCTGCTCGGCCTGCATTTCCTCGTCGCCGGCGTGATCGGCCTGCTGCTCGGCCTGTGCCGCCCGTTCAACCCGGACAACAGCCGCCTGTGCGCGCGCCTGTACTCGCTGCCGGCCCTGTGCATGCTGCGCATCAAGCTCAAGGCCGAGGTCAACAGCCTGTTCGGCCAGGACAGCCCCTGCGTGGTGATCGCCAACCATCAGTCCAACTACGACCTCTATGTGCTCGGCCGAGTGGTGCCGCCGCGCACCGTGAGCATCGGCAAGAAGAGCCTGAAGTGGATTCCCTTCTTCGGCCAGCTCTACTGGCTGGCCGGCAACGTGCTGATCGACCGCGGCAACGCGCAGCAGGCCAAGCGCGCCATGCTGCAGACCACCGAGACCCTGCAGCAGCGCGACACCTCGATCTGGGTCTTCCCGGAAGGCACGCGCAGCCAGGGCAAGGGCCTGCTGCCGTTCAAGAAGGGGGCGTTCCAGATGGCCATCGCCGCCGGCGTGCCGATCATCCCTGTGTGTGTCAGCAGCTACGCCGGGCGCTTCAGACTCAATCGCTGGAACAGCGGTCGCGTGCTGATTCGCTCGCTGCCGGCCATCCCCACCCTGGGCCTGACCCTGGACGACCTGCCGCAGCTGATGCAGCGCTGCCAGCAGCTGATGGGCGAATGCATCGAGCAGCTCGACCAGCAGCTGGCCGGGGCCCGCTGAGCGCCTCGGCAGGCCGGCGGCGGCTGGGTTAAGCTGCCGCATCGCCGAACAGAGGATGCTTCATGGGTCAGCTCATCGCCGCAGCCGCCTACAGCAAGGGCCGCAAGGTCGCCGACATCAGCCTCGCCGAGGGCCGCCACTGGGCCTGCCAGCCCGGGCACTTCGTCTGGATCGGCCTGCGCGACCCCAGTAGCGCCGAGCTGCGCGGCCTGCAGGAGCAGTTCGACCTGCACGAGCTGGCCATGGAAGACGCCATCGCCCAGCACACCCGGCCCAAGCTGGAGACCTTCGGCGACGCCCTGTTCATGGTGCTCTACTCGCCGATCCGGCGCGAAGACGGCCGCCTGGAGTTCGTCGAGAGCCAGCTGTTCGCCGGCAAGGGCTACGTGATCAGCGCCCGCTACGGCAACTCCGCGCCCTACTCCACCGTGCGCCAGCGCTGCGAGGCGCGGCCGCTGCTGCTGGAGCACGGCGAGGACTTCGTGCTCTACGCCCTGCTCAGCTTCGTCACCGAGAACTACCGGCCACTGCTGGACAGCATCCACGGCGAGCTGGAGGAGATCGAAGAGACCGTGCTGAGCCGGCCGCTGCGGCAGGCCGACGTGGAGCGCATCCACGGCCTGCGCCGCGACCTGCTGCGCCTGCGCCGGCAGATCGCGCCCATGGTGGAGATCTGCAAGGAGCTGCAGCAGCTCGAGTTCCCCTTCATCGACAAGCACATGCGGCCCTACTTCCGCGACATCGCGATCCACGTCAATCGCCTGCTGGAAGACCTCTCCGGGCTGCGCGAGATGGCCGACCATGCCATCGAGATCGGCCTGCTGCTGGAGGCCTCCAGGCAGAGCCTGACCCAGCGCAAGTTCGCCGCCTGGGCGGCGATCCTGGCCTTCCCCACGGCGGTGGCGGGCATCTACGGAATGAACTTCCAGAACATGCCGGAACTGACCTGGCACTACGGCTACTTCGGCGTGCTCGGCATCATCGGCGTGGGTTGCGTCGGGCTGTTCGCCAACTTCAAACGCATGGGCTGGCTGTAAAAGCCCACAGGCCGCCCGGATGCCCGGGACGGCCCGCCAGGGCCCTCAGGCGCTCTGCAGGCCCTTGCCCTGGGCCACGAAACGCATCATCCACTCGGCCACGGTGGCGCCCTGGTGGTCGCTCTCCAGGCTGGCCACCGCCTTGCGGTAGGTCGGCTCGCCGATGCACTGCTGGCGGATGTCGAGCAGCGCGCGCGAGTAGTCGTGGACGAACTCCGGGTGGCCCTGGAAGCACAGCACCTGGTCCTCGATGCAGTAGGCGGCGACCGGGCAGAACTCGCTGGAGGCCAGCAGGGTGGCATTCTCCGGCAGGGCGGTGACCTGGTCCTGGTGGCTGATCAGCAGGGTCAGCTCGTCCAGGGCCGGACTCATCCACTGCGGCCGCTGCTTCATCTGGTAGCGGTGCACGCCCACGCCCCAGCCCTGGCTCGCGCGCTCGGCACGGCCGCCGAGCAGCAGGGCCAGCAGCTGGTGGCCGAAGCAGATGCCGAGCAGCTTGTCGCCGTTCTGGTAGCGCTGCAGCAGGTAGGTCTTGAGGGTCTGGATCCAGGGGTCGCTGCCGAAGGAATCGGCCTTGCTGCCGGTCACCAGGTAGGCGTCGTAGCGCTCCCCGTCGGCCGGATAGCGGCCCTGCACCACGTTGAACACCTCGAACGTCGCCGGCAGCGGCTGCTGAGCGAACAGGCGCTCGAACATGCGGCCGTAGCCCTGGTATTGGTCGACGAGTTCAGGGCGGAGAATATCGGTTTCCAGAATGCAGATGCGCAGCGACATTGAGCGGATTACCTGAGGCGACCTGGGGGTGGTTGAGAAGGCGCCTAGCGTGCATCGAAGGTCTCTGGAACGCAATATCCACGGGGCTTTCCAACGAAATCGGGCGATGTCCGGCAATTATCACTGCCGTCGATGGACAACATGCCGAGCATTCACTTCTGTCGATGCCGGAGCTCGGCAAAGATGCGCTCGTAGCCAACCACCTCCGGGAGAGCCCCATGAGCAGTTTCGCCGCCCTCGCCAGCCTGATCGCCACCTCCGCCTTCCACAGCGTCCCGGCCGCGCAGCAGCCCGCTCGCCGCCAGTAGCCCGACATCCACCGCCGCGGAGAATTCGTCATGTCCATCACCGAAGCCTTCGGCAGCGCCACCACCTATGGCGTGACCTACGTCAGCCTGAGCGATTCCGGCCTGCACTTCGAATCCGAAGCCGCCGTGCACCTGGACGACGGCAGCCTACTGACCCTGCGCATGCCCACCCGGCAGAGCGAGAAGCTGGCCATCCACGACCTGCTCTGCCTGCAGCACGGCTGGTGCCGGGCCGCCTGAGGCAAGCGCAATAAAAAAGGCCAGCGCATGCTGGCCTTTTTACAACGGGCTCCCGCCTCAGAAGCCTTCGCCCCTGGCCGCCTTCTCCAGCAGCAGCGCCGGGGGCAGGAAGCGCTCGCCATACTGCTCGGCCAGGTACTGGGCGCGGGCGACGAAGTCCTTGACCCCGTACTGGTTGATGAACTGCAGCGCCCCGCCGGTCCAGGCGGCGAAGCCGATGCCGAAGATCGAGCCGATATTGGCGTCGGCGACCGACTTCAATACGCCCTCCTCCACGCAGCGCACCGTCTCGATCGCCTGGATGAACAGGATGCGGTCGCGCACGTCCTCCTGGGAGATCTGCGCATCGGCCTTCTCGAAGCGAGCCTTAAGCTCTGGCCACAGGTGCTTCTTGCCACCTTCGGGGTAATCGTAGAAGCCACCGCCGGCGGCCTTGCCCGGGCGCTTGTACTCCTTGAGCATCAGGTCGATCACGGCGAACGCCGGGTGCTCGGGGATGCTCTTGCCCTCGGCGGCGAGGTCGGCCACGGTCTGCTTGCGGATATGATCCATCAGGCTCATCGACACTTCGTCGCTGATCGCCAGCGGGCCCACTGGCATGCCGGCCTTGCGTGCCTCGGCCTCGATCATCGCCGCGCTGACGCCCTCGCCGAGCATGGCGATGCCCTCGTTGGTGAAGGTGCCGAACACCCGCGAGGTGAAGAAGCCGCGGCTGTCCTCGACCACGATCGGAGTCTTCTTGATCTGCAAGACGTAGTCGAAGCCACGGGCCAGGGTCTCGTCGCTGGTCCTGGCGCCGCGGATGATCTCCACCAGCGGCATCTTGTCGACCGGGCTGAAGAAGTGCAGGCCGATGAACTTGTCCTGCTTCTGTACCGCGGTGGCCAGGCCGGTGATCGGCAGGGTCGAGGTGTTGGAGGCGATCACCGCATCCGGCAGCGCGGCAGCCTCGGCGGCAGCGTTGACCTTGGCCTTGAGGGCGCGATCCTCGAACACTGCCTCGATGATCAGGTCGCAGCCTTCGAGGTCGGCGTCACTGGCGGTCGGCTTGATCCGCGCCAGGAAGGCGTCGCGCTTGTCGGCGGTCATGTGGCCTTTGCTGACCTTCTTGTCGAGCAGCTTGGCCGAGTAGGCCTTGCCCTTCTCGGCGGCCTCGACAGAAACGTCCTTGAGCACCACCTCGATGCCGGCGGCCGCCGACACATAGGCGATGCCGGCGCCCATCATGCCGGCGCCGAGCACGCCGACCTTCTTGGTCACGTACTGCGGGAAGCCCTGCGGGCGCGAGCTGCCGGCGTTGATCTCGTTGAGCTGGAACCAGAAGGTGCCGATCATGTTCTTCGCCACCTGGCCGGTGGTCAGCTCGGTGAAGTAGCGCGCCTCGATGATCTGCGCGGTGTCGAAGTCGACCTGGGCGCCCTCGACGGCGGCGCACATGATCTTCTCCGGCGCTGGGAAGCAGCCCTTGGTCTTGTCGCGCAGCACGCTCGGCGCGATGGCCAGCATCTGCGCCACGGCCGGGGTGCTCGGCGTACCGCCGGGGATCTTGTAGCCCTTGGCGTCCCACGGCTGCACGGCACTCGGGTTGGCGGCAATCCAGGCGCGAGCCTTGCTCAGCATCTCCTCCGGGGTGGCGGCGATGTCGTGGATCAGGCCGGCCTTGAGCGCGGCGTCCGGGCGCACCTTCTTGCCTTCGGCCAGGTACGGCAGCGCCTTCTCCAGGCCCAGCAGGCGCACCATGCGCACCACACCGCCACCGCCCGGCAGCAGGCCGAGGGTCACTTCCGGCAGGCCCAGCTGCACGCTGGAATTGTCCAGGGCGATACGGTGGAGGCAGGCCAGGCAGATTTCCCAGCCGCCGCCCAGGGCGGCGCCGTTGATCGCGGCCACTACCGGCTTGCCCAGGGTCTCCAGGCGACGCAGCTGGCCCTTGATCTTGAGGATCATGTCGTAGAACGACTTGGCGTCGGCCTTGGTGACCTTGATCAGTTCGTTGAGGTCGCCGCCGGCGAAGAAAGTCTTCTTCGCAGAGGTGACGATCACACCGGCGATGGAGTCCTTCTCGGCCTCCAGGCGAGCCACGGTTGCGCCCATGGCCTCGCGGTACACCGCGTTCATGGTGTTGGCGCTCTGGCCGGGCATGTCGATGGTCAGGACGACGATATTGTCCTGGCCCTTTTCGTAACGGATGGCGTCAGTCATGTCTATTCACTTCCCAAATGTCGGGGAGTCGTAGGATGGGTTGAGCCCCGCGATACCCATCAAGCAGGGTCATGGGTATCGCTCCGCTCCACCCATCCTACGAATCAGATTCGTTCGATGATGGTGGCGATACCCATGCCGCCGCCGACACACAGCGTGGCCAGGCCGTAGCGCAGCTCGCGCTTCTCCAGCTCGTCGAGCAGGGTGCCGAGGATGGCGCAGCCGGTGGCGCCCAGCGGGTGGCCCATGGCGATGGAGCCGCCGTTGACGTTGACCTTGCTCTCCGGCACACCCATGTCCTTCATAAACTTCATCACCACCGAGGCGAACGCCTCGTTGACCTCGAACAGGTCGATGTCCTCCACCGACAGGCCGGCCTTGGCCAGCGCCTTGCGCGTGGCCGGCGCCGGGCCGGTGAGCATGATGGTCGGGTCGGTGCTGGTCACCGCGGTGGCAACGACGCGCGCACGGGGCTTGAGGCCCAGCTCCTTGCCCTTGGCCTCGGAGCCGATCAGCATCAGCGCCGCGCCATCGACGATGCCGGAACTGTTGCCCGGGGTGTGCACGTGCTCGATGCGCTCGACGTGCGAATACTTGCGCAGGGCGGTGGCGTCGAAGCCCATCTGCCCCATCATCTCGAAGCTCGGCTTGAGCTTGCCCAGGCCCTCCAGGGTGGAATCGCCGCGGATGAATTCGTCGCGGTCGAGCAGCACGATGCCGTTCTGGTCGGTCACCGGGATCAGCGACTTGGCGAACGAGCCATCGGCACTGGCGCGCGCGGCCTTCTGCTGCGAGCGCAGGGCGAAGGCATCGACGTCGCTGCGGGAAAAGCCTTCGAGGGTGGCGATCAGGTCCGCACCCACGCCTTGCGGTACGAAGTTGGTGTGCAGGTTGGTCGCCGGGTCCATCGCCCAGGCGCCGCCGTCCGAGCCCATGGGGATGCGCGACATGGACTCCACGCCGCCGACCACCACCAGGTCCTCGAAGCCCGAGCGCACCTTCATCGCGCCCATGTTCACCGCCTCCAGCCCCGAGGCGCAGAAGCGGTTGAGCTGCACGCCGGCCACGCTCTCGGCCCAGTCGGCGGCCAGCACCGCGGTCTTGGCGATATCGGCACCCTGGTCGCCCACCGGCGTCACGCAGCCCAGCACCACATCGTCGACCTGGGCGGTGTCCAGGCGGTTGCGCGTTTCCAGGGCCTTGAGCAGGCCGACCACCAGGTCCACCGGCTTGACGCTGTACAGCGCGCCGTCCTTCTTGCCCTTGCCGCGCGGGGTGCGCACGGCGTCGAAAATATATGCTTCGGTCATGACGTCCTCGGTGCATGGCAGCGGCAAATGCCGGGTCGCCCTACCTTAAATCCATGCCCTGTGGACTCAATGACCGATGCGCTCAGGCCCATTGACCGTTCGGCTCAGACGAGCGGTCGCCCAGCCACCGCGCATCGCCCGCCTGGCCGCGAGCGGTCTGGCTCAAGGTCCGCGACGCCGGCAAAGGCGCCTGCCAATAACCACGCGATTCTGCCGCTGACACGCTAGAAACGAAGTGGTCTAAGCCAGGTGTGACGAGGCCCCTAGGATTAACCATGCAAGGTGCCGCCGCCGGGTTTTGCCGGGGCGGCTTTTTTGTCCGCGCCACGGTGTGGGGCCCGTCCTGAGCAGCACTGCAGGCCACTGGCCACAACACCAACAAGAACAAAGGCAGTAGCGTCATGATCAAACAGACCAAGTATCGGCAGGCGACCCTGATCGTCCTCGCCACCACCTTCATCCTGATCCTGCCCAACGTGACTCGTCTGGTCGGCTGATCATTCCTTCCCCGCCGTGGCCCGATGCCGTAGCCGCTCGGGCCAGGCGACAACCCCTGCGGAGACTGTGCTAGCGTGGGCATTCGATGCCTCACGAGGTCTCCCGCCATGCGCCATTTCCTGCTCTACCTCGGCCTTGCGCTGAGCCCGCTGGCCGCCCAGGCCGGCGAAATCGACTCCACCGCCGCCCTGCACGCCCTGGCCCAGCCCGGTGCCGTGCTGATCGACGTACGCTCCCAGGAAGAATTCGCCAGCGGCGCCCTGCCCGGCGCGAAGCTCATCCCCCACGGCGACATCGCCGCACGCATCGCCGAAGTCGCGCCGGACAAGAACACCCCGGTGGTTCTCTACTGCCGCAGCGGCCGCCGCTCCAGCATCGCCCAGGACGAGCTGCAGGCGCTGGGCTACACCCAGGTGATCAACGCCGGCGGCTACGACCAGTTCAAGCTGGCCCGCGACAACCAGAGCGAGAGCCCCACATGCACCAACTGCTGAGCCGCCTGCTGCTGGGCGCGGCCCTGCTCGCCCCGCTGGCCCAGGCCGCCGAGCTCAAGCTGGAACTGCCGCAGGGCAGCCGCAGCTGGAGCACCGAACAACTGCTGAGCCACCCGCAGGCGCAGCAGATCGAGATCGCCGCCGACGTGGCCTACAAGCGCGCCATGCACTACCGCGCCGTGCCGCTGGCGGCGCTGCTCGACGGCGTGCAACCCGGCGACCACCTGCAGGCCGTGGCCCTGGACGGCTTTGCCGCCGAACTGCCCGCCGCCCCGCTGCTCAGCACCCAGGGCGCCCGCGCCTGGCTGGCGGTGGAAGACCCGGCGCAGCCCTGGCCGGCACTCGCCAAGAACAAGCCCAGTGCCGGGCCCTTCTATCTGGTGTGGGAGAACCCCGAGGCCGCGCAGATCAGCCCGGAGCAGTGGCCGTTCCAGGTTTCCACCTTGCGTCTGCTGGCGCCGGTGGCGCAGCGCTTCCCCGCCCTGCTGCCGGCGGCGGATGCCAGTGCCGAGGTGCAGGCGGGGTTTGCGGTGTTCCAGAAGAACTGTCTGGCCTGTCACCGCCTGAATGGCGCGGGGGATTCGCAGTTCGGGCCTGATCTGAATATTCCGCATAACCCGACGGAGTATTTCGCGGGGGATTTTCTGCGGCAGTACATTCGGGACCCGCAGAGTCTACGCAAGTGGCCGCAGGGACGGATGCCGGGGTTTAGTGAGGCGGTTTTGAGTGATAGGGAGTTGGGGGAGTTGATTGGGTATTTGGGGCACATGGCCGACAGAAAGTCACCCAATAGCAACTCACCCAAAAACAATTAGCACCAACCTACGCTATTGAATAAGCTTTCAAAACTCTAAGCAAAGACATCAACACATGAGACAGCACCAATGAACTATCCAGTCGAAGAAGTTTTTCGTACCGAAGGGGTGCCAGAATTCACCTTCGTCAGACCCCCAAATTTCGGCGAGCTTCTAGTTGACATACGCAACCCGGGCAAACCTGTAATTATCGAGGGACAGTCAGGAACAGGCAAAACCACTACCGTAAAGAAAATTCTTGAAGAATCCTTACCCAGTGCCGGCTTTGAATATCTTTCTGCACGACGCAGCAGAGACATGGTGCGAATTCTTGAGATTGCGAACAACGCGCCAAAAGGCAGATTCATAATTGACGACTTTCATAGACTAGCAAGCGAAATTCAGGCAAAAATCGCAGACATAATCAAAATTGCTGCCGAAGAATATGATGACGACAGCCACCCTAAGGTAGTAATTATTGGAATCAACCGCGTTGGAAGTGAACTGATTCATCTAGTGCATGACATAGCAAAACGATGCGGAATTCATAGAATCGCTCCCGCCTCACTAGAAACAGCGAAAGAACTCATCAAGAAGGGCGAAGAAAAGCTAGGCATCTCCTTCGAAAACTGCGAAGCAGTCTTCACAGAAGCCAAAGGAGACTATTGGCTAACCCAACTCATCTGCCAGTCAATCTGTCTAATCAACAACATCACGGAGACACGCCCTGATAAACCGACACTCAATTTCAACCCTGCCGAACTCAGACCGCGCGTAGTTGCGCGCCTGGAGCACGCATACCAAGACGCAGTAAAAGAATTCTGCAGAGGGAAAAGATTTCGATCCAGCAACGACCCATACTTAAAAGTTCTTAAATGTGTCGGAGAGCAAGACAGCTCCATTGTAGACCTAACAGAGTTAGCCAATGCAAATCCTGAAGTAAGGGGCAGCATCAACAACATAAAAGAAAAGCGCCTATCAATACTAATCGAATCAAAACCCATATGCGATCAATACTTTTATTACAACCCCGAGACAAAGGTTTTCGCAATCGAAGACCCTGCTCTCTTTTACTACCTAAAGCACCTTGATTGGGATGGAATTCGTTTAGCATGCGGATTCAGACCAGGACTCAAAGAATTTGAGTTTGATTTTGCCTTATCATTTGCTGGAGAGAACCGCCAGCTAGCAGAAATGATCGCAAGTCAATTAGAAACTTTCGACTGCGCTGTATTTTATGACGAATGGTTTGAGGCCAACTATCTCGGCAAAGCATGGCACAAAAGCTTTGCCGAGATATTTAGTGAGCAATCACGTTTTGTTGTCTGCCTTCTAGACAAGCACCACGCAGAAAAAATTTGGCCAACATTCGAACGCGAATGCTTTGCCCCAAGAATACCTGAAGCAGCAGTAATCCCCATTTATCTCGACGACACACCAGTTGCAGGAATACCGAAAGACACAATAGGAATACCGTTTAAAAATTACACAGAAAGCCCCGACCTTCCAAACAAAGTCACAGACGAGATTATATTTAAATTATTCGACCGCCTCGAAAGAGCTTAATTAATATAAAACCATCGCAACATGATGGCATGCAAAATCAACCCACCTATCACTAAGCCCACACATACATGGATAGCTTGGCAAATAACTTGGATATCCGTATGGCGGGCAACGCTCCGCTTTTCCACCATCGGAGAAAACGAAGCTTTCTGCACATCTGAGCCCTCGCCTTGCGCCCTTACGGCGCCTTACTTTTCTTTGTTTGCGCAAAGAAAAGTAAGCAAAAGAAAGCGCACCCCGACATCCGGGTTTGGCGGCTGCGCCGCCAAACTTCCCTCCTTCCGGTGCCGCTCCGGGGGCCGGCTTACAAGGGCCATCCATGGCCCTTTAAGCCTCTCGCCGCATCCATGCGGCTCGTCCCCCTGCGCAACACCTCCACTCGGCCTCCTGACGGGGACTCGGGCTCCGAGGTGCCTGGTGGTTTTTCTTGGCGCTGCGCGCATTGATCGTTCCCACGCTCTGCGTGGGAATGCAGCCTTTGGCTCTCTGCGCCCATTGCTTGTTTTGTGCTGCTGGCGGCTCTGTGACGCGGAGCGTCACGGAATGGGTTCCCACACGGAGCGTGGGGACCATCGGCTACGCAAGACTTTCAGGCAGCGCCAAACGCCCCTTCAGGAGGGTGAGCGGAATCGTCGTGGAAGGGGTTGAGCGGCATGGATGCCGCGAGAGCGACGATGGGCCAAGGATGGCCCTTCGACGCGTGCCCCTGGAGCGGCGATGGAGCGAACGAACCCGGAGCGAAGCGGAGGGCCGGATGGCGGGGCAAGCCCTTTTGGTTCCTTTTGGGGCGACTGCCAAAAGGAACCCGCCCAGCAGGGCGGAACCAATGCTTCAACAAACCCAAAAAATCAGCAGCGGCACGAACAAAAGACGGGGGATAGCGCTACGCGGTTATCCACTCTACGAGCTGATGTTTCAACAAACACGCAAACGAGCAGCGGCACGAAAGTGTCAGCAGGCAGCGCGGAGTATCAGGCAAACACCCTCACCCCTGCCCCTCTCCCGGAGGGAGAGGGGTTCAAGAGAAAAGCGCGCCCTGCGCGCCACGCTTCACTGCTGTTGTTGCGTCTGCATCAACGCCGCCACATTCACCCGTACCTGCATCCGCTCGCCCCCGCCGCCCCGGCGCATCCCCCGCACCGGGCAGGCGTCCAGGTAGTCCAGCCCCACCGCCAGCTTCAGGTGCCGCTCCGGCCGCGCCAGCTGGTTGGTCACGTCGAAGCTGTACCAGCCGTCGCCCAGCCAGGCCTCGGC
Source organism: Pseudomonadaceae bacterium (assembly GCA_033838285.1). Lineage (GTDB taxonomy): Bacteria > Pseudomonadota > Gammaproteobacteria > Pseudomonadales > Pseudomonadaceae > Aquipseudomonas. Next base: position 3,409 of record JAJLLC010000041.1, on the reverse strand, counting down.
CCAGGCGTGGCTGGCCAGGTGGCCGCTGTCCTCGGTGTAGAGGTAGCCGGACACGTAACGCGCCGGCACGCCCAGGCTGCGCGCGCAGGCCAGGAAGGCATGGGTATGGTCCTGGCACACCCCGGCACGGCCGGCGAAGGCCTCGGCGGCGGTGCTGTCGACCCGGGTGGCGCCTGGGCTGTAGGGCATCTGCTCGTGCAGGCCGTGCATCAGGTCGATCAGGCCGGAGCGGTCGCGGCGCCCGCCGCTGCCGTTCGCGGCGAAGTCGCGCAGGGCATCGTCGGCCTGGGTCAGGCGGGTGAAGCGCAGGTACGGCAGGGGCGAACGCGAATCGGGCTCGGACTCGCACAGCGCATCGATCTCAACCTGGCCGCGCGCGCCGATCACCAGCGCCTCGTGCGGCTCGTCCAGGGTCAGCACATGGAGGATGTTGCCGTAGGGGTCGCGCTGCGCGCGCACCGGGCGCGGCAGGTCGAGCTGCCAGCTGAGCACATGCTGGCGCGCGCTCTCCTGCGGGGTCAGGCGCAGGTACTGGATGCTCGCGCGTACCTGGTCGTCGTAGTTGTAGGTGGTGTCGTGGCGGATCGAGAGCCTCATACGACCTCCAGGTAGGACGTGTGGATGGCGTTGCCCAGCTGGCGGACCAGCAGGATGAAGTCGGTGAGCCAGGCGTGCAGGCCTGCGCCGAGGAGTTCGTCGATGCCGGTGTAGCGCAGGCGCGCGTCCAGCTCGGCGGCCAGGCGCTGGGCCGGGCGGCCGTTGTCGCCGGGCAGGCCGGCGAGCATCAGGTTGAGCTCTTCCATGCAGGCGCGCAGCGAGCGCGGCACTTCGGGGCGCAGCAGCAGCAGTTCGGCGATCTTGCGGGTGCGCGGCGAGCCCCGGTAGATCTCGGTGAAGGACTCGTAGGACGACAGCGCGCGCAGCAGCGCGCTCCATTCGTAGTAGCCGCGCGCCGAGGTGTCGCTGACGCCATCGGCGGCCTCGCCGAGCATCTCGTAGCGCGCATCGAGCAGGCGCAGGGTGTTGTCGGCGCGCTCGATGAAGGTACCCAGGCGGATGAAACGGTAAGCCTCGCCACGCATGATGGTGCCGAAGGTGGCGCCGCGGAACAGGTGCGAGCGCTCCTTGACCCACTCGCAGAAGCGGCTGATGCCGTAGCGCCCCAGGCCCTCGGCGGCGATGCCGCGCATCTCCAGCCAGGTGGCGTTGATGTTCTCCCACATGTCGGCGGTGATCCGCCCGCGCACGGCGTGGGCGTTGCTGCGCGCGGCCTGCAGGCAGCAGTAGATGCTCGCCGGGTTCTCCGCGTCGAGGGCGAAGAAGTGCAGCATGTGCTCGGCGTGCAGCTGGCCGTGGCGGCTCAGGTAGGCGTCCAGGGTGCCGGTGATCAGCAGCGGCAGGGCCAGCTCGTCGAGGCCGTCGCCGCGGCCGTCCTGCGGCATCAGCGACAGCGAGTAGCTGACGTCGAGCATGCGCGCGAGGTTCTCGGCGCGCTCCAGGTAGCGCGACATCCAGTACAGGTCGGAGGCGGTTCTCGACAGCATGCTCAGTCCTCCACTATCCAGGTGTCCTTGGTGCCGCCGCCCTGCGACGAGTTGACCACCAGCGAGCCCTCGCGCAGCGCAACGCGGGTCAGGCCGCCGGGCACCAGGCGGGTCTCGCGGCCGGACAGGACGAAGGGGCGCAGGTCGATATGGCGCGGGGCGATGCCGCTGTCGACGAAGGTCGGGCAGGTGGACAGGCTCAGGGTGGGCTGGGCGATATAGGCCGCCGGGTTGGCCTTGAGTCGTTCGCGGAAGCTCTCGATCTCGGCGCGGCTCGCCGCCGGGCCGACCAGCATGCCGTAGCCGCCGGAGCCCTGGGTCTCCTTGACCACCAGCTCGGGCAGGTTGGCCAGCACGTGGGACAGATCCGCGGGTTTGCGGCACTGCCAGGTGGGCACGTTCTTGAGGATCGGCTCCTCGTCCAGGTAGAAGCGGATCATCTCGCCGACGTAGGGGTAGATCGACTTGTCGTCCGCCACCCCGGTGCCGATCGCGTTGGCCAGCACCAGGTTGCCGCTGCGATAGGCGGCCAGCAGGCCGGGCACGCCGAGCATGGAGTCGGGGTTGAAGGCCAGCGGGTCGATGTAGACATCGTCCAGGCGCCGGTAGATCACGTCCACCGCCTGCGGCCCGGCGGTGGTGCGCATGAACACCCGGTCGTCGCGCACGAACAGGTCGGCGCCCTCGACCAGCTCCACGCCCATCTCGCGGGCGAGGAAGGCGTGCTCGAAGTAGGCGCTGTTGAAGCGCCCCGGGGTGAGCACCACCACGCTGGGGTTGTCCAGCGGGCTGGCGCTTTTCAGGGTATCGAGCAGCAGGCTCGGGTAGTGGTCTATGGGCGCCACCCGTTGCTGGGCGAACAGCTCGGGGAACAGGCGCATCATCATCTTGCGGTCTTCCAGCATGTAGCTGACGCCGCTGGGGGTGCGCAGGTTGTCTTCCAGCACGTAGAAGCTGCCGTCGCCGTCGCGCACCAGGTCGACCCCGGCGATGTGCGCATAGATGTCGCGGTGCAGGTCGAGGCCCTGCATGGCCAACTGGTAGCCCTCGTTGGCCAGCACCTGTTCCGCCGGGATGATGCCGGCCTTGAGGATGCGCTGGCCGTGGTAGAGGTCGGCGAGGAACATGTTCAGCGCCTGCACGCGCTGGATGCAGCCGGCCTCGACGATGCGCCACTCGCCGGCGGGGATGCTGCGCGGGATGGTGTCGAAGGGAATCAGGCGCTCGGTGCCCTGCTCGTCGCCGTACAGGGTGAAGGTGATGCCGGCGCGGTGGAACAGCAGGTCGGCTTCGCGGCGGCGCTGGGCCTGCAGCTCGGCGGGCGTGTCGGCCAGCCAGCGGGCGAATTCCCGGTAATGCGGGCGGACCGCGCCGCTCGCGTCGTACATCTCGTCATAAAAGGTGCGGGCCATGCCGTACTCCTTGTCACCCGGACAGGAGTGCCATCGCAAGGCCCGTGCCACGAAAATTTAGCCTTTGATTTCAATAACCTGCAGAAGTGACCCGAGAGTCGCGCACCAGTTGGGGGCAATATCGCGCGCCTTGCCGAGGGCCGCGCCCCAGGCCGTGGCAGCCTCTCTATGGCCCGTATAGGCAGCTTCGATTTCCCCTGCCGGCGGCGGCTGGGCAGACTGCGCGGCATCGGCGCGGTGGCTCGTCAGACCCGCCGCCCCGCAGATCGGCGCTCCCCTTCTGCCGATCGCTCCTGCTGGCCGCTCCTCTCCGGGCGGCCTTTTTTATTGGCGCGTGGCGCAGTAGCGCGGATTGCCACCCGAAGGCCGGCGGCTGCGTCCCCGGATGGCCTCCCGGCTACGCTCTGGTCGGCCGCGCCCAGCAGCCAGGCCCCGCGCGCCAGCGTCAGGGGG
>JAJLLC010000040.1:0-64734 GCA_033838285.1 Pseudomonadaceae bacterium | reverse complement strand
GCGGTGACCTTGCCGGCCTCTTCGAGGATGGCGGCGGCGGTGTCGGCGTCGACCACTTCGGCCAGGCCGGGCAGCTCGGCCCACAGCTTGGAGACGTCGAAGACTTCATTGAGAACGAAGCGCATGTCGCGCAGGGGAGCTTTGTAGTCGGCCATGGAGCAATCCTCGAACGAGACGACGGTGCGGTCGACGGACCGCGAACACAGAGGCGATCGAGTTTAGCGGAACAACCAATAGGAGATAAGAGGTCGAATAGTGACCAATAATTCACGCCGCGCTCACACCTAGACCGGACTGTGGTAGCCCTGAAAAAACAGGCACTTGCCGCCCTGACCGGACGTCGGCCGCCTAGCCCTGCGCCTCGCTCACCCGCACCGCGCCACGGCGGTTCTCACCCTGGGCCACCACGCAGTTGCGCCCGGCGCGCTTGGCCGCGTAGAGCGCCTTGTCGGCGTTGCGGATCACTTCCTCGGCACCGCGCTGGTGCGCCTCGCGCTCGGCCACGCCGATGCTGATGGTCACCGACACGCTGGCCGTGCTGGCGGCCTTGCGCCGCTTGCGCCCTTCCTTGTCGTTCTGCGGCCTCTGGCGCTTGTCGCGCAGCTGCAGCGGATAGCCTTCCACCGCCTGGCGCACCGCCTCCAGGTGCGGCCGGCACTCGTCGATGGACTTGCCGGGGAACACCAGGGTGAACTCCTCGCCGCCGTAGCGGTAGGCCTTGCCACCGCCACCGACCTTGCGCAGCTGGCTGGCGACCAGCCTGAGCACCTGGTCGCCGACGTCGTGGCCATGGGTGTCGTTGAATTTCTTGAAGTGGTCGACGTCGGCCATGGCGATCACGTAGCTGCGCCCCAGGCGCTCCAGGCGGTCGTTCAGCGCACGGCGCCCGGGCAGGCCGGTGAGCTCGTCGCGGTAGGCCATCTGATAGGCCTCATGGACCACCGCCGCCACGATCATCAGCATCACCAGGCTGCTCATCACCTGCAGCGCATGCGGCAGGATGAAGGTATTGGGCAGCATCCACAGCAGGCCGAGCAGGCCGAGCAGCAGCGCCGCATGCAGCGGCCGGGGCTGGCGCAGGTACTGCACCAGCAGCAGCCCGCCAGCGAGCAGGAACAGCGGGTAGGCGAGCTGGATCAGGCTCATCCACTGGCCATGCCAGAGCGGCCAGTGGACTTCGGTGAGCCAGCCCTGCAGCGGTGCGGGAAAGCGCCGCGCCAGGGCCAGCGCGGTGCCGCCGATAGCCAGCAGCACCGCGGCGCGGGCCACCAGGTCCTGCAGCAGGTGGCTGCGCTCGCGCCAGGCCCCGTACAGGCCGTAGAGCAGCGGCAACAGCAGGCTGCACAGGTGGAACACCAGGGCCGCGTCGGCACGCACCTGGCCCTGCTCGCGGAAATGGTCGGTCTGGATGTCCAGCAGGAAGTAGGCGAGGTAGACCACCGCCAGCAGGGAGAACTCGCGCTGGCGGCCATAGACCACGCAGAAGGTGCCGCCGAGCAGCAGGAGCAGGGTCGGCAACACGTTGAACAGCGACAGGAAGAACTCGCTCAGCTCGCCCAGGCGCGCCACCAGCAGGCCGGCCAGCAGCAGCGGCAGGGCGGTCAGCAGATGGGCGGGGCGGTAGGCACTGAGTGGCGGCAAGGTCGGAGTCGTGAGCAGCGGAAGATGCGGCATTCTGCCTGTATCGGACGCAAAGGGCAGCGGCAATCCTTCTCATTCTGACGATTGCGCGACGCAGCGCCCTGGCGCGGGCGAAAAAAAACCGCAGCCCGAAGGCTGCGGTTTTCTGACCCGAGGTCGAACCGGACTCAGTAGCCCAGAGCGAAGTGCTCTTCGTTCATGTCCATCAGGTTGTTGGCGCCGGACAGCATGGCTTCCACGTGGGTACGGGTACGCGGCAGGATGCGCTGGAAGTAGAAGCGCGCGGTCTGCAGCTTGGCCTTGTAGAAAGCTTCGTCGTCGGTGCCGGCAGCCAGCTTCTCGGCCGCCAGGCGCGCCATGTCGGCCCAGAAGTAGGCCAGGCAGGCGTAGCCGGAGTACATCAGGTAGTCCACGGAAGCGGCGCCGACTTCTTCGCGATCCTTCATCGCAGCCATGCCGATCTTCATGGTGATGTCGCCCCACTCCTTGTTCAGCTGGGCCAGCGGTGCGACGAATTCCTTGACGGACTCGTTGCCTTCGTTGGCCTGGCAGAACTTGTGCACGATCTTGGTGAAGTTCTTCAGCGCGCCGCCCTGGGTCATCAGCACCTTGCGACCCAGCAGGTCGAGGGCCTGAACGCCGGTGGTGCCTTCGTACATCATCGAGATACGGCAGTCGCGCATGTTCTGCTCCATGCCCCACTCGGCGATGAAGCCGTGGCCGCCATAGATCTGCATGCCGTGGGAGGAGGCTTCGAAACCGACTTCGGTCATGAAGGCCTTGGCGATCGGAGTGAGGAAAGCCAGCAGCTCGTCGGCGGCCTTCTTCTGCTCTTCGTCCTGGCTGTACTTGACCAGGTCAACCTGCTTGGCGGCGAAGTAGACCATGGCGCGGTTGCCTTCGGCGAAGGCCTTCATGGTCAGCAGCATGCGACGCACGTCCGGGTGGACGATGATCGGGTCGGCGGCCTTGTCCGGCGCTTTCGGACCGGTAAGGGAACGCATCTGCAGACGCTCGCGGGCGTACTTCAGGCCGCCCTGGAAGGCGATCTCGGCGTGGGCCAGGCCCTGCAGAGCGGTACCCAGGCGAGCGGTGTTCATGAAGGTGAACATGCAGTTCAGGCCCTTGTTCGGCGGGCCGATCAGGTAGCCGGTGGCGCCGTCGAAGTTCATCACGCAGGTGGCGTTGCCGTGGATGCCCATCTTGTGCTCGATCGAGCCGCAGGAAACGCTGTTGCGCTCACCGGCGCTGCCGTCGGCGTTGGGCAGGAACTTCGGCACGATGAACAGGGAGATGCCCTTGGTGCCCTGCGGGGCGTCGGGCAGGCGGGCCAGCACGATGTGGACGATGTTGCCCGACATGTCGTGCTCGCCGGCGGAGATGAAGATCTTGGTGCCGGACACCTTGTAGGAACCGTCGGCCTGGGGCTCGGCCTTGGTGCGCAGCATGCCCAGGTCGGTACCGCAGTGCGGCTCGGTCAGGCACATGGTGCCGGTCCACTCGCCGGAGACCAGCTTGGTCAGGTAGGTGTGCTTCTGCTCGTCGGTGCCGTGCTCGGAGATGGTGTTCATGGCGCCGTGGGACAGGCCCGGGTACATGCCCCAGGACCAGTTGGCTTCGCCAACCATTTCGCTGATGGCCAGGCCCAGGGATTCCGGCAGGCCCTGACCGCCGTGATCGACGTCATGGGCCAGGCTCGGCCAGCCGCCTTCGACGAACTGCTGGTAGGCTTCCTTGAAGCCGGTCGGGGTCTTCACGCCTTCCGGAGTCCAGGTGCAGCCCTCGATGTCACCCACACGGTTCAGCGGAGCGATTACCTGCTCGCAGAACTTGGCGCCTTCTTCGAGGATGGCGTTGACCATGTCCGGGGTAGCATCTTGGCAAGCCGGCAGGCTCTGATAGTGCGCTTCGTAGCCGAGCAGTTCGTCGCGAACGAAGCGGATATCACGCAAGGGGGCCTTGTACTCAGGCATAGCGGTAAACCTCTACGGTGGATTCCTTAGTGTGGGGGTGACCGTCTGGAGCGGTCGTTCGCGGGATTTCTCCCGACGCCCGGCAGGCACGAACCGGCCTGGCAATCAAACAGGCGTTTGAAACATACGTTTACGCCCTACCCTTGTCAAGCACCCGCCAGCGACCTTTCAGACCCGCAGGTCGACCGCTGGCACCGGGGCCTGCAGCTGGGCCAGACGCAGATACAGATCCAGTCTAGGCGGTGGCGGCAACGCCTGCCGTTCTTCCTCTTCGCCGGCGGCCCCCTTCTCCTCCTCGCGGGCCTGGCGCGCCTCCTCCGCAGCAAGCCGCTCCTCACGCTGCAGAGCGCGCGCCTCGGCGCTCGCGGCCTGCTCCTCGCGGCGCAGCTGGGCCAGTTCGGCGCGTGCCTCGGTGGCCTGGGCGGCGGCCTGGGCGGCGACCCGGCGATCCTGGGCCGAAGGCTCGGCCGGAGCCAGGGCCGCGCGCTGCACCAGTTCCATCTTGCGCAGGGTGGCCTCGGGGTCGTTGGGAATGGGGCTGGTGTCGATGCTCACTTCGCCGCCGACGGCGTAGCGCTTGCCATCGGGGCCGCGGGTGAAGGTGTAGGTGGGCGCGCCGGCATAGGCGCCACCGACCGCCGCATGGGCCTGCTCGTGGGCACGCACTTCGCGGTCGCGGCTGGCCAGCTCGGCGATCTCAAGCTGTTCCTGGCGCTGCTGCTGGGTTTCCCGGGGCGACTGCTTCTCGCCATCTGCCTTGTCGGACGCGGGGCTGGCCGACTCCTCGCGCAGGGCACTCTCCTCTGCGGATTCGGCCGGCTGACTGGCCGAGAGCGGCTCTTCGCCGGGGACAGGCTGGGAAAGACTGGACGAAACGGGACGGGCCGCCTGGGACAACGGCAGAGGCGCAACATAAGACGTGGCGCTGCCGATCAGCATCGGACTCCTCCTCGCCCGGGCGGGCGAGCCCTCGGGTTACTGCGGCGCCGACGCTCCGCTCAGGCGCGGGTGTCGATCAGGGTGCCCAGCACCTCGTCGGCGGTCTCCACCACCCGCGCGTTGGCCTGCACCTCGTTGCGGCCCTGGGTCAGGCCGACCAGGCTCTCGGCCAGATCGGCCTGGGTGTTGGACTGGCTCTGCTGGCTCGGTTCGACCTGCTGGGCAGGCGGCGTCTCGGCCGGCGGCTGGGTCGGCAGGGTGTTGCTGGCGATTTCGCTGGCGGCCTGCTCGACGCGGCGCTGCCCGGCCTGGATGCCGCTGAGACCCGCGTTGAAGGCGTTACCGGAGATTTCCATGCTTGCGACTCCCTGATGGGGACAGACTCATACAGCAATTGAAGCAGAAAATGCTCAAAAAACGTACAAGCAATGCGCTATGGTCGATCAGCGGCTTATAACGCGGGGAGCTGCAGATGGCTCGCCACCGCCGCCGGGCTCGCCTGCGCCAGGCGCGGCACCCGCCCCAGGCAGGGCGCCGCCAGGCGCTCGGCGAGGGTCGCCAGGTTCTCCTCCAGGCGCGAGGTGTGCGGGTCGACGATATTGGCCACCCAGCCGGCCAGGCGCAGGCCGTCGCGCGCGATGGCCTCGGCGGTGAGCACCGCGTGGTTGATGCAGCCCAGGCGCACGCCGACCACCAGGATCACCGGCAGGCCGAGCGCCACGGCCAGGTCGGCCAGGGTCTCGCGACCGGCCAGCGGCACGCGCCAGCCGCCGGCGCCCTCGACCAGGGTGAAATCGGCGCCGCGCTGCAGCACGTGCCGCACCGCCGGCTGCAGGCGCGCCACGCTCAGCTCGACGCCCGCCTCGCGCGCCGCCAGGTGCGGGGCGATGGCCGGCGCGAAGGCGAACGGATTGACCTCGGCGTAGTCCAGCGCCAGCGAGCACTGCCCGAGTAGGGCCAGGGCATCGTCGTTGCGCAGCCCCTCGGCCGTTTGCTCGCAGCCGGAAGCCACCGGCTTGGCCGCCGCCGTGCTCAGCCCGGCCAGGCGCGCGGCGTGCAGCAGGCCGGCGGCGATGGTGGTCTTGCCGATCTCGGTATCCGTGCCGGTAATGAAGAAGGCCTGGGACATGAAGTGGTTCCTCGGAGTCGCGGGGCGCGGCGCGCCTATTCGGGTCGCTGCAGCACGCCGTAGACCACCTGGTAGGTGGCCGGCAGCCCCTGGGGCTGGCGGAAGCGCTCGTAGGCCTCGACCAGGGCGCGGATGCGCGCCCGCCCGGTCAGGCCGCCGGGGCGCCCCGGATTGAGGTTGTGTGCACCGAGGGCCTTGAGCTCGTGGGTCAGCGCGCGCAGGTCGGGGAAGTGCAGCACCTTGGCCCGCCGCTCCAGCGCCAGCGGCTGCAGGCCACTGGCCGCGCACAGCTGCTGGTAGTCGGCGAAGCAGCGGAAGCGGTTGACGTGGACGAAGCCGTCCACCGCCTGCCAGCTGTCGCGCAGCTCCTGCAGGGTGCCGACACACAGGCTGCTGAAGGCCAGCACGCCGCCCGGACGCAGCGCACGGCGCGCCTCGGCCAGCACGGCGGCGAAGTCGCCGCACCACTGCACGGCCAGGCTGGAGAAGATCAGGTCGCAGCCGGCCTCGCGCAGCGGCAGGTGCTCGGCATCGCCGGCGACGAAGTGCTGCGCCCCGCCCAGCGGACGGGCATGACGCAGCATGCCCTCGGCCAGGTCCAGGGCCACGCCCTCGGCCGCCGGGTAGCGCGCGGCCAGCACCCGGCTGAAATGTCCGGTGCCACAGCCAAGGTCGAGCCAGCGCCGCGGCGCCAGGCTCAGCGGCAGGCGCGCCAGCAGCTCGATGCCGACATCGCGCTGCAGGGCGGCGACGCTGTCGTAGCTGTCTGCCGCGCGGGAGAAGGATTCGGCGACCCGGCGCTTGTCCGGCAGGCCGCTCTGCTCGTGCCAGTCAGTCATGGTCGGCCTCGCCGAGGAAGGCCAGTACCGCCGCCGCCACCTCGTGCGGGCGCTCCAGCGGGAAGGCGTGGCTGACGTCCTCGATCAACCCGACCTCGATGTCCGGCTGCAGCATCAGCAGCTCGCCGGCCACCTCGGCCGGGACCAGCGCATCGGCGCCGGCCAGCAGGTGCAGCTGCGGCCCGGCGAAGCGCTGCAGGGCGCTGCGCCCGTCGAAGTTGCCGAGCACCTCCAGCCCGGCCAGCAGCACCTCGGGCGCCAGGTGCGGCGCCGCGGCCTGCAGCTGGCGCGCCAGGCCGCGCGCCTCGGCCGAGCCCTGGGTACAGAGCAGGCTGAAGCGCTTGAGGGTGGCGGCGGGATTGTCGCGGCAGCCGGCGACGAAGGCGGCGAAGGTGGTCTCGTCCATGCCGCAGGGCCAGTCCGCCCCGGCGACGAAGCAGGGGTTGCTGGCCAGGGTCAGCAGGCCGCGGCAGCGCTCGCCGCGCAGGGCCGCCAGCTCGCTGGCGAGCATGCCGCCGAGCGACCAGCCGCCCAGCCAGGTGTGCGGCGGCAGGCGCTCGTCCAGCTCCAGCAGCCAGTCGCGCGGCTCGCCGGAAGTCAGCTCCGGCAGCGCTTCGATATCCACCCTGAGCGCCGGGTCGAGGCCGCGCAGGGCGCCTGCCAGCACTTCCAGCGGCAGGCTGCCGAGGCCCCAGCCGGGCAGCAGGATCAACTGGTCACGCATCGCTGTTCACCTGCGGCCAGCACTCGGCCAGCGCCTCCAGCAGGCGCTCCAGCTGCGCCTCGCTGTGGCCGGCGGACAGCGTCACGCGCAGGCGCGCACTGCCGGCCGGCACGGTCGGCGGGCGGATGGCGCCGACCAGCAGGCCGCGCTCCCTGAGCAGCGCCGAGAGCTGCAGGGCCCGCGCGCTGTCGCCGACCAGGATCGGCTGGATCGGCGTCGAGCTGGCCATCAGGCTCAGGCCGATCTCCGCGGCGCCGGCGCGGAAGCGGGCGATCAACCGATTGAGGTGCTCGCGGCGCCAGCCTTCCGTGCGCAGCAGCTCCAGGCTCTTCAGCGTGGCGCAGGCCACCGCCGGCGGCTGGCTGGTGGTGTAGATATAGGGGCGGGCGAACTGGATCAGCGTCTCGATCAGCTCCTCGCTGCCGGCGACGAAGGCGCCGGCGGTGCCGAAGGCCTTGCCCAGGGTACCGACCAGCACCGGCACGTCCTCGAGCCCTAAGCCGAAATGCTCGACGATGCCGCCGCCGGTGGCGCCCAGCGGGCCGAAGCCGTGGGCGTCGTCGACCATCACCCAGGCCCCCTTGCTGCGCGCCTCGGCGCACAGTGCCGGCAGGTCGGCCAGGTCGCCGTCCATGCTGAACACGCCGTCGGTCACCACCAGGGTGTTGCCGGAGGCACCGTCCAGGCGCTTGCCCAGGCTGGCCGCGTCGTTGTGCAGGTAGCGCGAGAAGCGCGCGCCGGACAGCAGGCCGGCATCCAGCAGCGAGGCATGGTTGAGGCGGTCCTCCAGCACCGTGTCGCCCTGCCCCACAAGCGCGGTGACGGCGGCCAGGTTGGCCATGTAGCCGGTGGAGAACAGCAGCGCGCGGGGCCGCCTGGTGAACTCGGCCAGGGCTTCTTCCAGCGCGTGGTGCGGGGTGCTGTGGCCGATCACCAGGTGCGAGGCGCCGCCACCGACGCCCCATGTTTCAGCGCCGGCGCGCAGGGCCGCGATCACCTCGGGGTGGTTGGCCAGGCCCAGGTAGTCGTTGGCGCAGAAGGCCAGCAGCTCGCGGCCGTCGACCCGCACCAGCGGCCCCTGCGGGCCGTCCAGCAGCGGACGCTGGCGATACAGATGAGCGGCGCGGCGCTCGGCGAGACGGGTGGCGAGATCGAAAGGCATGGCTATCTCGAATGAGGCGTTGACTCTCCTCTCCCGTGTGCGGGAGAGGAGCCGGGGGAGAGGGTTGAGACCGCCCTCTTCCCACCCTCTCCCATCAACAGGAGAGGGGTGTTTGCGTCAGACCGCGGCGTCGTAGAACAGCTTGGAGTCGCGCTGTTCGACCAGCGCCTGCTCGATGGCGGCCTGGTGCACCTCGTCGGCGTGCTCCTCGCGCTCCTCCGGCTGGATGCCGAGGCGCTTGAACAGGGCCATGTCCTTGTCCGCCTGGGGGTTGGCGGTGGTCAGCAGCTTCTCGCCGTAGAAGATCGAGTTGGCGCCGGCCATGAAGGCCAGGGCCTGCATCTGCTCGTTCATCTGCTCGCGGCCGGCGGACAGGCGCACGTGCGACTTGGGCATCATGATGCGCGCCACGGCCAGGGTGCGGATGAAGTCGAAGGGATCGACGTCCTTCTCCTCGGCCAGCGGGGTGCCCTTGACCTTGACCAACATGTTGATCGGCACGCTCTCCGGATGCTCCGGCAGATTGGCCAGCTGGATCAGCAGGCCGGCGCGGTCGTCCACCGACTCGCCCATGCCGAGGATGCCGCCGGAGCAGATCTTCATCCCCGCCTCGCGCACGTAGGCCAGGGTCTGCAGGCGCTCCGAATAGGTACGGGTGGTGATGATGTTGCCGTAGAACTCCGGCGAGGTATCGAGGTTGTGGTTGTAGTAGTCGAGGCCGGCCTCGGCCAGCGCCTGGGTCTGCTCCTGGGTCAGCTTGCCCAGGGTCATGCAGGTCTCCAGGCCGAGCTTCTTCACGCCCTTGACCATCTCCAGCACGTAGGGCATGTCCTTGGCCGACGGGTGCTTCCAGGCCGCGCCCATGCAGAAGCGCGTGGAGCCGATGGCCTTGGCCTCCTCGGCGGCCTTCAGCACCTTCTGCACTTCCATCAGCTTTTCCTTGTCCAGGCCGGTGTTGTAGTGGCCGGACTGCGGGCAGTACTTGCAGTCCTCGGGACAGGCGCCGGTCTTGATCGATAGCAGGGTCGAGACCTGCACACGGTTCGGGTCGAAATGCGCGCGGTGCACGGTCTGGGCCTGGAACAGCAGGTCGTTGAACGGCTGCTCGAACAGCGCGCGGACCTCGGCGAGGGTCCAGTCGTGACGGGTGGCGGCGGTGGTGGCGCTCATCGGGTATTCCTTGTTCTAGGCTGTGCAACACGGCTGCGAGGCATCGTCAAGGGAAGGACCATGCGCTGTCAACCATATGGCGATAACCAGGTTTACATCTGGACAAAAAACAAACAATTCTGCCTGCTGTGCGGCGCCACGGCGGATACTCCCGAGCCGCTGTGCAGCGCCTGCGAGGACGAGCTGCCCTGGCTCGGCGGGCATTGCCGGATCTGCGCCCTGCCCCTGCCGAGCGTGGATCTGACCTGTGGCGCCTGCCTCAGGCGGCCGCCGGCGTTCAGCCGGGTCGAGGCCGCCTGGCGCTATGCCTTCCCGCTGGACAGCCTGATCACCCGCTTCAAGCACCAGGCGCAGTGGCCCATGGGACGACTGCTGGGGGCCCTGTTGTCACATCACCTGCAGCATGCCTTCGCCGAGGGCCTGCCGCGCCCCGACCTGTTGCTGCCGGTGCCGCTCGGGCGCAAGCGTCTGCGCCAACGCGGCTTCAACCAGGCCGAGATGCTCGCCGCCTGGCTGGCGGCGGCGCTGGACCTGCCGCTGCAGCGCCACTGGTTGCTGCGCCCGCAGGAGGGGGCGCACCAGCAGGAACTGGACGCCGCCGCGCGCAAGCGCAACCTGCGCCGGGCCTTCGCCCTGCACGCGCAGGCCGCCCCGGCGGGCCGGCATGTCGCGCTGGTCGACGATGTGCTGACCACCGGCGCCACCGCCGAGGCGCTGGGCCGTCTGTTGCTGAAGGCCGGAGCCGCGCGGGTGGACGTCTACTGCCTGGCACGCACGCCCAGGCCCGGCGACTGAATGCGGCGCGCCCGCTACACTGAGCGCCCACGCAGGAGCCCGCCATGTCCCATCCCTTCGATTCGCTCAGCCCCGACCTGATCCTCGACGCCGTGGAAAGCCTCGGTTTTCTCAGCGATGCCCGCGTGCTGGCGCTGAACAGCTACGAGAACCGTGTCTACCAGGTGGGCATCGAGGGCGAGGCTCCGCTGATCGCCAAGTTCTACCGTCCCGACCGCTGGTCAGACGCGGCGATCCGCGAGGAGCACAGCTTCAGCTTCGAGCTGGCCGAATGCGAGGTGCCGGTGGTGGCCCCGCTGCAGCGCGACGGCGAGAGCCTGTTCGAGCACGCTGGCTTTCGCTTCGCCCTGTTCCCCCGCCGCGGCGGCCGCGCGCCGGAGCCAGGCAACCTGGAGCAGTTGTATGGTCTCGGCCAGCTGCTCGGCCGCCTGCACGCGGTGGGCGCCAGCCGCCCGTTCGAGCACCGCGAGACGCTCACGGTAGAGACCTTCGGCCACGCCTCGCTGACCACCCTGCTGGAAAGCGGCTTCATCCCGCGTAGCCTGCTGCCGGCCTACGAGTCGGTGGCGCGCGACCTGCTGGGGCGCCTGGACGAGCTGTTCGCCCGCGTGCGCTACACGCCGATCCGCCTGCATGGCGACTGCCACCCGGGCAACCTGCTGCACCGCGACGACACCTTCCACATCGTCGACCTCGACGACTGCCGCATGGGCCCGGCCGTGCAGGATCTGTGGATGATGCTCGCCGGCGACCGCCAGGAGCGCCTGGGCCAGCTGTCCGAACTGGTCGACGGCTACAACGAGTTCCACGACTTCGCCGCCCGCGAACTGCCGCTGATCGAGGGCCTGCGCGCCCTGCGCCTGATGCACCACAGCGCCTGGATCGCCCGCCGCTGGGACGACCCGGCCTTCCCGCTGGCCTTCCCCTGGTTCGCCAACGAGCGCTACTGGGGCGATCAGATTCTGATGCTGCGCGAGCAGCTGGCGGCGCTGGATGAGGAGCCGCTGCGGCTCTTCTGAAACACCTGACAAGGATCTGTCCATGCGTCTTGTACTGTTCTCCCTGTGCCTGCTGCCGAGCCTGCTGCAGGCTGCCAGTTTCAACTGCAACCGCGCCGAGCACCCCGTCGAGCGGGCCATCTGCGGCAACGCCGCGCTGTCCGAGCTAGACGAACGCCTGGCCGCAACTTTCCAACGCGCGCGCAGGTTCAGCGCCGAGGGCGACGACAGCCTGCTGCATGAGCAACGTGACTGGCTGCGCGAGACACGCCAGACGTGCGCCGCACACGACGCCCCCGAACGCTGCACCGAGCAGCGCTACAGCGGGCGCCTGGACGACCTGGCGAGCCTGCCGTATCCGCTGACCACAGCCCCCGGTGGCAACACCCTGCGCCTCGACCGGGCCTCATCGCACTACGACTTCCTCCTCGCACTGGACGAGCCCTGCAACGAGCAGACCTGCGAGGGCAGCGGCAGTCTCGCCGTTCTGCACAAGGCAACGGGCAAGCCGCTACAGGTCATCGGCATGCCGGGCGTGTTTCTCTCGCGCAGCGACAGCGGCGAACCGCTGGTGAACTCGGCACAGCTATACGAGTACCAGGGCGTAATCAACGTCGACGACTTCAATTTCGACGGTGCCGAGGACTTTGCGGTACAGAACGGCAACCGCGGCTCCTACGGCGGGCCCAGCTACGACGTCTTTCTCTACGATCAGCGCCGGCAGGCCTTCCGCTATGCGCGCGCCATGAGCGAGCTGATCGCTTCCACCCTTGGCTTCTTCAGCGTGGACGCACAGGCACAGCGGCTGGAAACCTTCGCCAAGAGCGGCTGCTGCTGGCATCGCAGCAGCCGCTACCGGGTAGTGAACAACGTGCCCCAGGAGGTCTGGCGCATGACCGAAGACGCCACCATCGAGGCCGGTGAGGGCGGCATGCAGGTAGAAGTCGAGGAGTGGCGCGAGGGCGCCTGGCAGGTGTTGAGCAGCACGCGGGTACCCGTTCCGGAGTAAGCGTAAAGCTCGCGTTACGCCTGGTTGGTTCGCCATGCCCGGGGAGAAAGCTGATCGCTCAGACAAGCCCTACCCACCCGCACTAGAATCAGCAGTCTTTAGTTAGCCGCCTATTCATCAAGGACCATCATGCCCTCCGCCCACCCCAGCCGCGGCTATGCCCTCGGCATCGCCGCCTACCTGATCTGGGGCCTGTTCCCGCTGTACTTCAAGGCCATCGAAGCCGTGCCGGCGCTGGAGATCATCGCCCACCGGGCGATCTGGTCGGCGCTGTTCGGCGCCGCGCTGCTGGCGCTGTGGAAACACCCCGGCTGGTGGCGCGAGCTGCGCGACAACCCCAGGCGCCTGGCGGTGCTGACCGCCAGCGGCCTGCTGATCGCCAGCAACTGGCTGGTGTACGTCTGGGCGGTGAACAACGGGCGGATGCTGGAGGCCAGCCTGGGCTACTACATCAACCCGCTGATCAACGTGCTGCTCGGCATGCTGCTGCTCGGCGAGCGTCTGCGCCGCCTGCAGTGGGTGGCGGTGGGCCTGGCCACCCTCGGCGTACTGCAGCAGCTGTGGCAGGTCGGCAGCCTGCCCTGGGTGTCGATGGTGCTGGCGCTGACCTTCGGCTTCTACGGCCTGATCCGCAAGCAGGCGCCGGTGGCGGCCCTGCCCGGCCTGGTGGTGGAAACCTGGCTGCTGCTGCTGCCGCTGGCGCTCGGCTGGCTGTGGCTGCACCCGGCCGCGGTCAGCACCCAGGCGGGCTTCTGGAGCAGCAGCGAGGCGCTCTGGCTGATCGCCGCCGGCCCCATCACCCTGGTGCCGCTGCTGTGTTTCAACGCCGCGGCGCGCCACCTGCCCTACACCACCCTGGGCTTCCTGCAGTACCTCGCGCCCACCCTGGTGCTGCTGCAGGCGGTGCTGCTGTTCGGCGAGACGCTGGAATCGAGCAAGCTGCTGTCCTTCGTGTGCATCTGGGCGGCGCTGTTCATCTACAGCCCGGACATCTGGCTGGGCCTGCGCCGCCGCGGGCAGGTCGCCTAGAAAACGACCAGCTCGACCGAAGCCGCGCCGGCAGCGGCCTGGCGCGGTTGTTCCCGACCTTTTCCACAGGGCCATCCCCAGGCTCTGTGCACAACCCCAGCGCGGCTGTGCATTTGCTGAGCGAAGCGCTGCAGCCCTCGCCAGCCCTGGGCTGCAGGAAGAAGTCCGCAGACTGTCCACAGCTCTTTCCCCACATCCCGGGGATAGGTGCACGCGAGCTTATCCACCGCGGAGCTCCGGCCGGACGCCTGATCAGGAAACACTCAGCCGGCCCGAAGCCGCGCCGCGCCTGGCTAGCCGCAGTAAATCCGCCGGCTATCCACAGCTTCATCCCCAGTCTTTGTGCACAAGCTATTGATATTGCTGGTTTTCTGAGCGAGTCGCGGGAGCCCGCGGCAGCCCTGGCGTGCAGCGACCATCCCCCAGCCTGCGCACAGTTTCATCCACAGCTTTCGGGGATATCCACCCAGCACGAAAAGCTGGCTGAAAAACGCACAACGGGCTGCAGGGCGCACCGTCCCTGGGGCGCACGCACTTATCCCCATGCCGCCCACAGAGCCATCCCCGTCATCTGTGCACAAGCCCCTGAATCTGCAGCTTTTTTGACCAGCCATGAAAAAGCCCCGGGGCACTAGGCAGTGCGCCGGGGCTCCCCAGACTATCCACAGCTTCACCCACGCATTCTGGGGATCACTCCTCGCTGCGCAGGTTCAGCTCCACCATCAGGTCGTCGGCCAGGGTTTCCAGCTTGTCCTGCAGCTGGTCCAGCGACAGATTCAGCGGCACGGCCAGCAGCGCCTCGGCGTGGAACAGCGGCTCGCTGCTCATCGGCGCCGGATGCACCTCGGTGGTCAGGCTCTCCAGGTTGACGCCGTGCTCGGCGAGCAGGCGGGTGATGTCGCGGACGATGCCGGGGCGGTCATTACCGACCAGGTCGAGGTGGATCGGTTTCCAGGTGCAGGCCGGCTCGATACCGCTCTCCGCCACCAGCACGCGGATGCCCTGGCTGTTCAGGGCCTGCAGGCCCTCGACCAGCTCGTCGTAGCCCTCGGCGGGTACCGCCACCTTGAGGATGCCGGCGAACTGCCCGGCCATGCGCGACATGCGGCTCTCCAGCCAGTTGCCGCCATGGGCGGCGATGCACTGGGCGATGCGTTCGACCAGGCCGGGCTGGTCGGGGGCGATGACGGTGAGTACCAGATGATCCACGTGCAACTCCTTGTTCAGGGCTTGAGGCCTAGCCAGTAGGTATAAAACACCTCATCGCGCACATAGCCAAGCTTTTCGTAGAGCGCCTGGCCGGCCAGATTGTCCTGCGCCGTCTCCAGCTGCAGGCCGCAGGCGCCGCTGGCCTCGGCATGGGCACGGGCGGCGTTCATCAGCTGCTCGGCCAGGCCCTGACGACGCGCCTGCGGGCTGACATAGAGGTCGCTGAGGAGGAAGGCCGGCGCCAGGTGCAGCGAGGCGAAGAAGGGGTAGAGCTGGACGAAGCCGCGCGCCTGGCCGGCGGCATCGCGCGCCAGCAGCAGCAGCGAGTCGCCGTGCTGCAGGCGGGTGGCGAGAAAGGCGCTGACTTCGGGCAGTGGACGCGGCACCTGGTAGAACTCCAGATAGGCGGCGAACAGCTCGGCCAGTTCGGCTAGATCGGCGGGCACTGCGGGGCGGACCGACATGAGGACTCCACGGCTGCAGGAAAGCCCGCAGTATAGACGGGGCCTGCCTCGCCGCCCGACGGCTGGGGCGCAGTTTGTGACTGATTTTTCCGGATGAGTCATGTAGTATCCGCCGACTCTTACTACATGGCCTCCCGGCCCTGTCTAGCATCATAGTGAGGCAAGCAATGACTGAGCGCGTTCAAGTAGGTGGTCTGCAGGTCGCCAAGGCCCTTTACGACTTCATCAACAACGAAGCCATTCCGGGCACCGGCATCGCCGCCGACCAGTTCTGGGCCGGCGCCGAAGCCGTGATCAACGAGCTGGCTCCGAAGAACCGCGCCCTGCTGGCCAAACGCGACGAACTGCAGGCCCAGATCGACGCCTGGCACCAGGTCCGCAAGGGCCAGGCGCATGACGCCGCCGCCTACAAGGCGTTCCTCCAGGAGATCGGCTACCTGCTGCCGGAGCCGGCCGACTTCCAGGCCACCACGCAGAACGTCGACGACGAGATCGCCCGCCTGGCCGGCCCGCAGCTGGTAGTGCCGGTGATGAACGCGCGCTTCGCCCTGAACGCCTCCAATGCCCGCTGGGGCTCGCTGTACGATGCCCTCTACGGCACCGACGTGATCAGCGAAGAGAACGGCGCCGAGAAGGGCAAGGGCTACAACAAGGTCCGTGGCGACAAGGTGATCGCCTTCGCCCGCGCCTTCCTCGACGAAGCCGCCCCGCTGGAAGGTGCGTCCCACGTCGATGCCACCGCCTACGTGGTGAAGAACGGCCAACTGGCCGTGACCCTGAACAACGGCAGCGAAGTCGGCCTGCAGAACGCCGCCCAGTTCGTCGCCTTCCAGGGCGAAGCCGCCAAGCCGAAGGCCGTGCTGCTCAAGCACAACGGCCTGCACTTCGAGATCCAGATCGACCCGAGCAGCCCGATCGGCAGCACCGACGCCGCCGGCGTGAAGGACGTGCTGATGGAGTCCGCCCTGACCACCATCATGGACTGCGAAGACTCCGTGGCCGCCGTCGACGCCGACGACAAGGTCGTGGTCTACCGCAACTGGCTGGGCCTGATGAAGGGCGACCTGGCCGAGGAAGTCTCCAAGGGCGGCAGCACCTTCACCCGCACCATGAACCCGGACCGCGTCTACACCAAGGCCGACGGTTCCGAGCTGGTGCTGCACGGCCGCTCCATGTTGTTCGTGCGCAACGTCGGCCACCTGATGACCAACCCGGCCATCCTCGACGCCGCCGGCAACGAGATCCCGGAAGGCATCCAGGACGGCCTGTTCACCAGCCTGATCGCCATCCACAACCTGAATGGCAACACCACCCGCAAGAACAGCCGCACCGGCTCGGTGTACATCGTCAAGCCTAAGATGCACGGCCCGGAAGAAGTGGCCTTCGCCTGCGAGATCTTCTCGCGCGTCGAGGACGTCCTCGGCCTGGCCCGCAACACCCTGAAGGTCGGCATCATGGACGAGGAGCGCCGCACCACCGTCAACCTCAAGGCCTGCATCAAGGCCGCCGCCGAGCGCGTGGTGTTCATCAACACCGGCTTCCTCGACCGCACCGGTGACGAGATCCACACCTCCATGGAAGCCGGCGCCATGGTGCGCAAGGCCGCCATGAAGAGCGAGAAGTGGATCGGTGCCTACGAGAACAACAACGTCGACATCGGCCTGGCCACTGGCCTGCAGGGCCGCGCGCAGATCGGCAAGGGCATGTGGGCCATGCCCGACCTGATGGGCGCCATGGTCGAGCAGAAGATCGTCCACCCGATGTCCGGCGCCAATACCGCCTGGGTACCGTCGCCGACCGCCGCCACCCTGCATGCCCTGCACTACCACAAGGTCGACGTGTTCGCCCGCCAGGCCGAACTGGCCAAGCGCACCCCGGCCTCGGTGGATGACATCCTGACCATCCCGCTGGCGCCGAACACCAACTGGTCGGCCGAGGAAATCCAGAACGAACTGGACAACAACGCCCAGGGCATCCTCGGCTACGTGGTGCGCTGGATCGACCAGGGTGTAGGCTGCTCCAAAGTACCGGACATCAACGATGTCGGCCTGATGGAAGACCGCGCCACCCTGCGCATCTCCAGCCAGCTGCTGGCCAACTGGCTGCGCCACGGCGTGGTCAGCGAGGCGCAGATCGTCGAGAGCCTCAAGCGCATGGCCCTGGTGGTGGACCGCCAGAACGCCAACGACCCGCTGTACCGCCCGATGGCGCCGGACTTCGACAGCAACATCGCCTTCCAGGCCGCCCTGGAACTGGTGGTCGAAGGCACCAAGCAGCCGAACGGCTACACCGAGCCGGTGCTGCACCGTCGCCGCCGCGAGTTCAAGGCCGCCAACGGTCTCTGATCCCGCCGCAACGCAGAAGCCGCCCCTCGGGGCGGCTTTTTTATTCCGGGCAATATTCTCGTGGCTCAGTCGTTACGGCAGCGGCTTGCCCCCTCAGCGCTCGCCCAGCTTATGCCGCGCGGCATACAGGCAGACCATCTCCATCGCCAGGGTGGCCCCGGCCAGGGCGGTGACCTCGGCGTGGTCGTAGGGCGGCGCCACCTCCACCACGTCCATGCCGACCAGGTTGATGCCGCGCAGGCCACGCAGGATTTCCAGGGCCTGGTGGCTGGACAGGCCGCCGCACACCGGGGTGCCGGTGCCGGGGGCGAAGGCCGGGTCGAGGCAGTCGATGTCGAAGGTCAGGTACACCGGCTGGTCGCCGACGCGGGCGCGGATCCGCTCGGCGATCTGCTCCGGGGTGCTGCGGTTGACCTGGCGCGCATCCAGCACCGCAAAGCCCATCACGCCGTCGTTGGTGGTGCGCAGGCCGACCTGCACCGAGCGCGCCGGGTCGACCAGGCCCTCGCGGGCGGCGTGGTAGAACATGGTGCCGTGGTCGATGCGCGCGCCCTCCTCGTCCGGCCAGGTGTCGCTGTGCGCGTCGAAGTGGATCAGTGCCAGCGGGCCGTGCTGCTTGGCATGCGCCTTGAGCAGCGGGTAGCTGATGAAGTGGTCGCCGCCCAGGGTGAGCATGGCGCAGCCGGCGGCGAGAATCCTGTCGGCGTGGGCCTCGATGGCCGCCGGAGTGTCCTGCGGGGTGCCGTGGTCGAAGTGGCAGTCGCCATAGTCGATGCAGGCCAGCAGGTCGAAGGGATCGAACGCCCAGGGGTAATGCCGGGCCCAGGCCGACTGGATCGAGGCGGCGCGGATGGCGCGCGGGCCGAAGCGGCTGCCGGGCCTGTTGGTGGTGGCGGTGTCGAAGGGCACGCCGCTGACCACCAGGTCCACGCCGCGCAGATCGCGCGTATAGCGGCGGCGCATGAAGCTGGTGATGCCGGCGTAGGTCGGCTCGGCACGGGTGCCGTAGAGGCTGTCACGGGTGATGGCCTGGTCGTTGTCGAAGGCGTGGTCCATGGTCGCTTACTCGAAGGGAACGGACCGCTCATGGCCGGAGCGGTCATACGGCTGGGCAGAGGCTGTTTCGGGTCTTTTGAGCTAAAGCCAGGCAAGGCGCAACGACCTACTGGAGTAACAGCCAGAGGCTGGCCCGAAGGGTGAGCGCCAGCGAATCAATTGGGCGAGGGCCGGTCGGAGTCGCGGGCGACTTTACGAGCTGTAAATGAGCAGCCCGAGCCCAATTGATCAGCCTGCGGCTGTTACTGCGCTGCAACGCAGCCTGGCCGACGATCAAGAGAGCCGAGACTGCCTCTCAGTACTGGGTGCGGAACGCGGCCCACAGGCGGGTGCGCTCGCGCTGCACGCGCAGCGGCAGGATCTGCTCGGCGAACAGCTTGTCGCGCAGCTCGCGCGGCGGGTAGATGTGCGGGTCGCCGCGCACCGCCTGGTCCAGCAACGGGGTGGCGGCGCGGTTGGCGTTGGCGAAGTACAGCGAGTTGGTCAGCTCGGCGATCGCCTCGGGCCTGAGCATGTAGTCGATGAAGGCTCGTGCGGCCTGCGGGTGCGGCGCATCGGCGGGGATGGCCATGGTGTCGAACCAGATCAGCGTGCCCTCGCGCGGGATGCGGTAGACCACCTCGAACGGCTGCCCGGCCTCGGCGGCGCGGGCGGCGGCCATGCCGGCGTCGCCGGTGTAGGTCAGCGCCAGGCAGATCTCGCCCTTGGCCAGGTCGTCGATGTGCCGCGCGGTGGCCACGTAGCGCAGGTTGGGCTGCAGCTCGGCGAGCAGGCGCTTGACCGCCGCGAGGTCCTCCGGCTGGCCGCCGTAGGGCTTCTTGCCCAGGTAGTTGAGGGCGATGGCCACCACCTCCTGCGGCGAGTCGAGCACGGCGATGCCGCAGTCCTTGAGCTTGCCGGCGTACTCCGGCTTGAACAGCAGGTCGAGGCTGTCCAGCGCCACCCCGGGCAGGCGTTTTTCCACCGCCTGCTTGTTGAGGCCGAGGCCGACCGTGCCCCAGGTGTAGGGCACGCCGTAGCGGTTGCCGGGGTCGATGAAGGCCAGCTTGGCGAGCATCTCCGGATCGAGGTTGGCGGCGTTGCCCAGCGCGCCCACCGGCTGCACGGCCCCGGCCTGGATGGCCCGGGCCAGGCCGCTGGAGGCCGGGAACACGACGTCGTAGCCGCTGCCGCCGGTAAGCAGCTTGGCGTCCAGCACCTCGGTGCTGTCGAAGGTGTCGTAGCGCACCTGGATGCCGGTCTCGGCCTGGAAGCGCTTGAGCGCCTGCGGCGCCACGTAGTCGGCCCAGTTGTACAGGTTGAGGGTCTGCTCCGCGGCCTGCAGCGGCAGGGCGAGGGCGGTGAGCAACAGACTGGCGGCAAGGCGCATGGCGGGTTTCCTCCGGCGTTGGCGGTGTGCCCGGCCGCTCTGCGACGACTTGGGCGATGGCGGCATCCTGCGCCGGCATTTGCTTCGGATAAATACGAAGTGATCTACTCCAGCATCTACAGAAATCAATGTATGGAGCCGCCATGCTCAGCCAGCTGCGCGACCTCGACCTGCAACTGCTGCGCCTGTTCGTCACCGTGGTGGAGAGTGGCGGCTTCAGCGCCGCCCAGGGCGAGCTGGGGATCGGCCAGTCGACCATCAGCACGCAGATGGCCAAGCTGGAGACGCGCCTGGGTTTTCGCCTGTGCGAGCGCGGCAAGGCCGGCTTTCGCCTGACGCCCAAGGGCGAGCAGGTGCTGGCCGCCACCCGGCGCCTGTTCGCCGCCATCGAGACCTTCAAGGGCGAGGCCCAGGGCATGGCCGACAAGCTGCTCGGCGAGCTGCACGTCGGCCTCTCCGAGGCCCTCGCCGACGAGGTGCTGGAGCGCCTCGGCGCGGCGCTCGGCGCCTTCCGCCGGCGCAACCAGGCGGTGCAGATCGAGCTGCTCAGCGCCATGCCCGCCGAGCTGGAACGGCGCCTGCTGCAGGGCCAGCTGCAGCTGGCCATCGGCTACTTCTCCGGCCGCCAGACGGCGCTCGACTATCACCCGCTGTTCCGCGAACAGCAGCAGCTGTATTGCGGTCGCGGCCACCCGCTGTTCGAGCGCCCGCCACGAGATGACAGCGCCCTGCTGGCCTGCGACGGCGTGCTGCACCCCTACCGCTTCGTCGCCCCCTGGCAGACCGGCGCCAGCAGCGCGCACAGCGAGCAGGTGGAAGGCAGCCTGGCCTTCATCCTCTCCGGCGCCCATGTCGGCTACCTGCCCGACCACATCGCCGCGCCCTGGGAGCGCCGCGGCCAGCTGCGCGCGCTGCTGCCAGAGCGCCTCGGCTTCGTCGTCGAGTTCCACCTGGCGCAGCACCGCGCGCGCCTACCCAGCGAGGCGCAGCGGGCGCTCTGCGAGGACCTGCTGGGGGCCTTCGCCGGCTGATCAGCGTTCGGGGCGGCGCGGCTCCTGCGCCGCGCCCAGGCGCGCGACGAGATCGTCGATGACCCGCAGGGTCAGCTGAATCTCCTCATGGATGCGCAACGGCGCCTCCTCGCGATCTTCGGCTTCCAGCTGGTAGCGCGGGTCGAACAGCTCGCGTGTATGCATGACGAAATCCTCAACAGGGTGGACTGTCGGCAGTTCGCTAGGCAGGGGAATCGTTGTTGTCGGGTCAGGCTGCACGCCCGGGATGACCCTTGTGTGAAGGGCGCCGGCCTGGTCAATTTCTGCGCAACCCGGCCGCGCGTCAATCCCCTGCCTGGCTATAGTTGCAACTCCACCCGGCACGAGGGAACCCGCATGAGCAAGGTATACAAGGTCGCCGTCCTGGTCGGCAGCCTGCGCAAGGCCTCGATCAACCGCAAGCTGGCCCTGGCCCTGGGCGAACTGGCACCGCCCTCGCTGCAGCTGGAGCTGGTCGAGATCGGCGAGCTGCCGCTGTACAACGAGGACATCGACGTCAGCCCGGCGCCAGAGGCCTACACGCGCTTTCGCCAGCAGCTGAAAGCCGCCGACGCGCTGCTGTTCGTCACCCCCGAATACAACCGCTCGGTGCCCGGGGTGCTGAAGAACGCCATCGACGTCGGCTCGCGCCCCTATGGCCAGAGCGTGTTCGCCGGCAAGCCCGGCGCCGTGCTGACGGCCTCGCCGGGTGCCATCGGCGGCTTCGGCGCCAACCACCACCTGCGCCAGTCGATGGTCTTCCTCGACGTCCACATGCTGCAGCAGCCCGAGGCCTACCTGGGCGGCGCCGGCAAGTTCTTCGACGAGCAGGGCCTGCTGGATGCCGGCATCGAGGGCTTCCTGCAGAAGTTCATCGACGCCTATGCCGCCTGGGTGGAGACGCACGCCAAGGGCTGAGGCCGACTAGGCTTGGCAGAGAACCGCGAGGCCTGCCCATGCCCCTAGAAACGCCCGACGACGACTTCTGGCTCGACCCCGGCCAGGACCGCAGCCAGCACGAAGGCCTGCGCGCGGCGCTGGAGCAGCGCGCGCGCAGCGGCCAGCCGATGCGTGGCTTCCAGCTCAAGCGCGCCGTGCTCGCCGGGCTCGACCTGGTCAACCACGGCCAGCGCCGGGGCTTCGTGCTGCAGGATGCCGACCTGTATCGCGCCGACCTGCGCGACTGCAACCTGCTGGGCGTGCGCCTGGAGGGTGCGCGGCTGGACAACGTGGTCTGGGACCGCCAGCTGATCCAGGAGCGCAAGGGCCGCGAGCGGCGCCGGGCCGGCGACGCGCAGGGCGCGCTGCAGCTGTTCGAGGAGGCCGAGGAAACCTACCGCAACCTGCGCCTGCGCCTGGAGAAGGCCGGCCTGTTCGAGCAGGCCGGGCCGTTCTTCCACCGCGAGATGGTCATGCGCCGCCTGCAGATGCCGCGCCTGAGCGGGCGTCGCCTGCTGTCCTGGCTGGTCGACCTGTTCTGCGGCTACGGCGAGAAGCCGCTCAACGTGGTGCTGTTCTCCCTCGGCCTGGTGCTGGTCTGCGGCCTGCTGTTCTTTCTGGTCGGCGTGCGCCACGGCGACCTGCCGCTGGGCCTGGCCCTGGAACGCGGCTGGGCGGCCAACCTGAGCGACCTGCTCGACTGCCTGTACTACAGCGTGGTGACCTTCACCACCCTGGGCTACGGCGACATCACCCCGCACGGCCTGGCGCGGCCCATCGCCGCCTTCGAGGCCTTCGCCGGCAGCTTCACCATGGCGCTGTTCGTGGTGGTATTCGTGAAGAAGATGACCCGCTGAAAAGCACAACGCCCCGGCAAGCCGGGGCGCTGGTTCACGGGCGGTTCATCAGTGGTCGATGGCGGCACCGGCACCACGCGGGATGCGGATGTCCTCGACCAGGTGCTGGATGCGCTCCGGCGGCGAGGACGTCAGCTTGGCCACCACGATGGCGGCGGCGAAGTTGAACAGCATGCCCAGGGTGCCGATGCCCTCCGGCGAGATGCCGAACCACCAGTCCGCGGCGGTGGCGGTCGGGTCGATGAACTTGTAGTAGACGATGTAGCTGAAGGTGAAGGTCAGGCCCACCACCATGCCGGCAATCGCGCCCTCCTTGTTCATAGTCTTGGAGAAGATGCCCATGACGATGGCCGGGAAGAACGAGGCCGCCGCCAGGCCGAAGGCGAACGCCACCACCTGGGCGACGAAGGCCGGCGGGTAGATGCCGAACAGGCCGGCGATCACCACCGCCACGCCGGCGGCGATGCGCGCAGCGAGCAGCTCGCCCTTCTCGCTGATGCTGGGGCGGATGTTGCTCTTCAGCAGGTCATGGGAGATCGAGGTGGAGATCACCAGCAGCAGACCGGCGGCGGTGGACAGCGCGGCGGCCAGACCGCCGGCGGCGATCAGGGCGATCACCCAGCCCGGCAGGTCGGCGATTTCCGGGTTGGCCAGGACCATGATGTCGCGGTCCACATACAGCTCGGTGGCCGCCTCGGTCGGCGCGTTGGTCACCAGACGCTCGCCGCTGGCGCCCTTCTCCGCGGAGAAGGTCGGCGCACCGGCGAACGGCGCGCCCGGGCCGTACTGGATGATGCCGTCATTGTTCTTGTCCAGCCAGGCGATCAGGCCGGCGTTCTCCCAGGTCTTCAGCCACTGCGGGGCTTCCTGGTAGGCCACGTTCGGCACCGAGTTGAGCAGGTTGGTGCGAGCGAAGGCGGCCACGGCCGGCGCGGTGGTGTAGAGGATGGCGATGAACAGCAGGGCGTAGCCGGCGGACTTGCGCGCGTCCTTCACCGTCGGGGTGGTGAAGAAGCGCACGATCACGTGCGGCAGGCCGGCGGTACCGACCATCAGCGCCATGGTGATGAAGAACACGTCGAGGGTCGACTTGCTGCCATCGGTGTAGGCGGTGAAGCCCAGCTCGGCGCCCAGTCCGTTGAGGCGCTCGACCACGCTCTGCCCGGTGCCGGTCACTTCGCTACCGAAGCCCAGCTGCGGGATCGGGTTACCGGTGATCATCATCGAGATGAAGATGGCCGGCACCATGTAGGCGAAGATCATCACGCAGTACTGCGCCACCTGGGTGTAGGTGATGCCCTTCATGCCACCCAGCACCGAGTAGAAGAACACGATGGCCATGCCGATCATCACGCCGGTGTTGATGTCCACTTCCAGGTAGCGCGAGAAGACGATGCCGACGCCGCGCATCTGCCCGGCCACGTAGGTGAAGGAGATGAAGATCACGCAGATCACCGCCACCACCCGCGCCGTCTGCGAGTAGTAACGCTCGCCGATGAACTCGGGCACGGTGAACTTGCCGAACTTGCGCAGGTAGGGTGCCAGGCACATGGCCAGGAGCACGTAGCCGCCGGTCCAGCCCATCAGGTAGACCGAGCCGTCGTAGCCGGCGAAGGCGATGATGCCGGCCATGGAGATGAAGGAGGCGGCGCTCATCCAGTCGGCGCCGGTGGCCATGCCGTTGAGCACCGGGTGCACGCCCTTGCCGGCCACGTAGTACTCACCGGTGGAGCCCGCGCGGGTCCACAGGGCGATGCCGATGTACAGCGCGAAGGTCGCGCCGACGAACAGATAGATCAGGGTTTGGGTATCCATGTTCGGCGCCTTCAGTCTTCGTGAACGTCGTACTTGCGGTCGAGCTGATTCATCTTCCACACGTAGAAGAAGATCATGACCACGAAGGTGTAGATGGAGCCCTGCTGGGCGAACCAGAAGCCCAGGGGGAAACCGAAGAAGTTGATGGCGTTGAGCTGTTCGACGAACAGCACGCCGGCGCCGAACGACACCGCAAACCAGATGACCAGCAGCGTCAGCATCAGCCTGAGGTTGGCTTTCCAGTAGGCGGCAGCCGCCTCTTGCTTGGACAAGGACATGGAGACCTCCGGGTAATTGTTGTTGTAGTTGGGGCCTCCTGACACTAGCAGCGCGGCGCGCCACAGCCCTTGCGACTTTAGTCGCAGAGGCGGCGCAGGCGGCATGCTTGAGGCGCAGCCTGCGACCAAAGTCGGATGTGCGCGGGCATTTGCAGCACGGCCGCACAGCTGCCAGCCTGATGGGACCACCGCCAGCGGAGTTCGCGCCATGAGCACCATGACCCTGTTCCACGCCCCCGCCTCGCCCTTCGTGCGCAAGGTGCGGGTGCTGCTGCACGAGACCGGCCAGCAGGACCGCGTGGCCCTGCACGAGGTACAGACCAGCCCGGTCGAGCCGAGCCCTGAGCTGCTGGCCGGCAACCCGGCCGGCAAGATCCCGGCCCTGCGCCTGGCCGACGGCAGCCTGCTGCACGACAGCCGGGTGATTCTCGACTACCTCGATGCCCAGCATGTCGGCAAGCCGCTGATCCCGGCCGCCGGCCACGCGCGCTGGCGCCGCCTGACCCTGGCCTCGCTGGCCGACGCCATCCTCGACGCCGCCGTGCTGCTGCGTTACGAGACCTTCCTGCGCCCCGCCGACAAGCGCTGGGACCTCTGGGAAGGCGCGCAGCGGGAGAAGATCGAACGCAGCCTGGCCTACTTCGAGCACGAGGCGCTGGTCGAGATCGACAGCCGCTTCGACATCGCCGCCATCGGCCTGGCCTGCGCCCTCGGCTACCTCGATCTGCGCCAGCCGCAGCTGGGCTGGCGCGAGCGCTACCCGGGGCTGGCCGCCTGGTTCGCCGAGGTCGAGCGGCGCCCCTCGATGCTGGCCAGCGCGCCCAGCCGCTGACGCGCGAACAGCCCGGCGATGCGCCGCGCCAGCAGGCGGCCGCGGTGCGCCTCCTCGCGCAGGCCGACATGCCCGCTCATGGCCGGTACCACAGGCGGAAGAAGCCGGCGGCCAGCAGCAGACCCACCTGCCCCAGCGCCGCGCACAGCTGCAGGAAGGACTGCACATGAGGGTTGGCCGCGGCATCGGCGAGGCCGGTCAGGCCCTCCCAGAAGCCCGCCGGCAGCAGCTCCAGGGCCAGCCAGGCCAGCGGCCGGCCGGTGAAGCTGAGGCCGTGGATCAGGTCGAACTGGCCGAAGAACATCAGGCCGATCAGCAGCAGCCCGGCCACCACCAGGCCGAGGGCGAAACAGGCGGAAAACTGCAGCAACAGACGAAACATGGCGATCTCCTCGCAGGGGGCGCGGCAGCCGCCGCGCCCGGTCGATATCAGGCGGCGGCCGGCTTGCCCAGGCCGTACCAGTCCAGCTTGCGGGTCAGCACCATCACCGCGGCGAGCAGGCCGAACACCAGCAGCGAGCCCATCAGCAGGGCGTAGTCCTCGGCCGACAGCAGGCCGTAGAGCATCCCGTAGAGCGCGGCCAGGACAAGGGTGAAGCCGGCGCCGCGTAGCCAGCTGTGCAGCACGTGGCTGACGTAGAAGCCGATCAGCAGCACGCAGGCGGACGCGGCCAGGGCATAGGCGCGGGCGAAGGCCATGTGCTCGGCCAGCGACAGCAGCAGCAGGTAGAACATCGCCAGCGCCAGGCCGACTAGGCCGTACTGCACCGGGTGCACGGCCAGGCGCTTGAGCACCTCGAAGAGGAAGAAGCCGGCGAAGGTCAGGGCGATGAACAGCAGGGCGTACTTCAGCGCGCGGTCGCTCTTGAGGTACTGGTCCACCGGGTCGACGAAGCTGACGCCGAACTGGCGACCGAGGAAGTCGTGGCACTCGCCACTCCTGGCGCACTCGGCCAGGGCCTCCTCCATGTTGGTGGCGAAGAAGCTGGTCTGCCAGCGCGCGGAGAAGCCCGTGGCGGTGATCTCGCGCTCGCTCGGCAGGTACTCGCCGACGAAGCTCGGGTGCGGCCAGTCGGCACTGAGGTCGACCAGGGTCTCGCGGCCGACCGGAGCGATGTCGAGCCGGCCAGTGCCCTGCAGCAGCAGGTCGAAGGCGAACTCCAGGCGCTGCGCCTGCTGGCTGTCGGCCAGCGTCAGCGGCAGCGGCGCGTGCACCCCGGCGCCCAGCAGCGGGTCGGCGCTGCCCGGCTGGAACGGCAGCCGGCGCTCGCCCAGCTGCAGCTCCAGGTTGTTCTTGATGCCACGGATGTCGCTGATGCCGACGCTGACGAAGGGCTCGCCGAAGCGGTAGTCGCCGAGGTCCTCGCTCACGCCGAAGTTGGCCGGCAGCGCGAAGTGCCCGGTCAGACGGCTGTTGCTGTGGTACAGGCGCGCCTGGTAGATGCCGCGGGCGCGCAGCTCGGTGCCGATGTCGCCGCCCACGACCAGGTGCTCCGGCAGGAAGTACAGGCGCCCGCTCACCTCGCCCTCTTCCAGGTAGCGCTCGCCGCTCTTGGCGTGGGTCTTCCACTGGCGCACGGTCTTGCGATAGGGCACCACCAGCAGCGGGCCGGTGATCTTCTGGCTGTAGCTGGAACTGCGCGCGATGTCTTCCAGCACGCCGGCGCGCAGGCTCTGACGCTCCTCGATCATGCCGTCGATCATCAGGATGGGGATCATCAGCAGGACGATCAGGGCGGCGATGGCGCCGAGCTTGATCAGCAGGTTGCGGTTCATGGGACTCTCCTTGGGTTGGACCGTGGGGAGAGTCTCGACGGCGCCGGTGGTGGCGCCGTGAGGGGCGTATGGGAATTGTGTGGAGTTTGTGTGGCGCGCCGCACCGGACCTGGGCGCGGTCGGCCCGAGCCTGGCGGGTTAACCCACCTCGCCGCGGATGTACTGTTCCAGCTGCTGGATCAGGCTGGCCTGGTCGTCGATGGTCTGCTTGACCAGGTCGCCGATCGACAGCATGCCGATCAGTTCGCCCTCGGCCAGCACCGGCAGGTGGCGCAGGCGCCGGTCGGTCATCAGCTGCAGGCAGTGCTGCACGCTGTCACGCGGGCCGACGCTGACGACGTCGGCGGTCATGATGTCGCTGACCTTGGCGTCGAAGGCGGAACGCTCCATCTCGGCCAGCTTGCGCACGTAGTCGCGCTCGCTGACGATGCCCACCAGGCGTCCGCCAGCCATCACCAGCAGGGCGCCGATGCGCTTCTCCGCCAGCTGTTTAACCGCCTCGAGCACCGAGGCGTCGGGGGCGATGCTGTGGACATAGGCGCTGGGCTTGGCTCTGAGCAGTTCGGCAACGGTCTTCATCGTGGTGGTGTCTCCCCCTGTCTGGACATGTCACAGTTGTAGCAGACCACGGTGCCCCTGGGGCGCCGCGCAACAATGTGTAGCAACCTGCGCGCCACTCAGGCACGTGGCAGCCGCAGGCGCGCCTCCACGCCGCCGGCGACATTGCCGACCCACAGCGCGCCACCGTGCAGCAGCGCCACCTCGCGCACGAAGTTGAGCCCCAGGCCGGTGCTCTTGCGACCCGTGGCGGGGCGCGGCAGCGAGTAGAAGCGCTCGCTCAGGCGCGCCAGGGCATAGTCGGGAATCGCCTCGCCCTGGTTGAACAGCACCAGCTCCAGCTGGCCGTCGCGAGGCTCGGCACTCAGCCGCAGCACGCCGCCGGGCGGCACGAAGTCGAGCGCGTTGTCGAGCAGATTGGCCAGTGCCTGGCGCAGCAGGAAGCGCTCGCCCTGTACGCTCAGACCGGCCGGGATGGCGTTCTCCAGGCGCAGGCCGGCGCCCTGGATGCGCGCCGCCTGGGCATCCAGCAGCGCCTCGGCGAGGGCGCGCAGCTCCACCGCCTCGCACTCCTCCAGGCCCTGGCGCTGTTCGACCTGGGCCAGGCCCAGCAGGCGCTCGATCAGCTGTTGCAGGCGCGCGCCCTCGCTGCCGATGTTGGCCACGAAACGCCGCCGCTGCTCGACCGGCATGTCGCCCTCGAGCAGCTCGGCGGCGCCGCGAATGGCCGCCAGCGGGCTCTTCAGCTCGTGGGTCAGGGTATGCACGTACTGCTCGACATAGGCCTTGCCCTCCAGCTCGGTGCGCATCTTCTGCACCGCCTGGGCCAGCTGCTTCAGTTCGCCGCCACGCAGCTCCGGCAGCTCGGCGCGCTCGCCACGGCTGACCGCGCCGGCGTAGCGGGTGAGCTTGCGCAGCGAGCCGCTGAGCCACCAGGACAGCAGCCCGCCGATCAGCAGGCCGAGGCCGATCAGGCCGGCGCCGAGCCAGGCCAGTCGGCGCTGCGAGCGCTCGATGTAGGGCTGCAGCGAGCGGTTCGGCTTGGCCACCGAGACCACGCCGAGGATGCGCTCGCCGTCGAGGATCGGCGCCGCCACGTACATCACCGAGCTGTCCTCGTCGGCCGGGTCCTCGCGGGTCGAACGCGCGCCGTACTGGCCGCGCAGGGTCAGGTAGACGTCGTTCCAGCGCGAGTAGTCCTGACCCAGCGCCTGGCCGCTGGAGTCGAGCAGGACGATGCCGCGGGCATCGGTGACATAGATGCGGTGGTTGACCGCCTGCTTGTCCACCCCCCAGATGCGCGCCTGCGGCCGGCGCTGGCCGTAGGATTCGAGCAGGCGCGGCCAGTCGCCCTGCTGCAGGCGGCCGTCGCGCATGTCGTCGCGGAGGATCTCGGCCAGCAGGTTGGCGGTGTCCACCAGGGTCTCCTCGGTGCTCTGGCGCACGCCCGGGCGGATCTCGTCCATCACCGTGCTGAGCACGAACCAGCCGGCCAGGCCGACGAACAGGAAGTAGACCAGGAAGATGCGAACGCCGAGCGGCATCACAACAGCCTCAGGCTGTAGCCCAGGCCGCGATGGGTTTGGATCGCTTCGGCGGCCGGTGCCACCTGGCGCAGCTTGGCGCGCAGGCTCTTGATGTGGCTGTCGATGTTGCGCTCGTAGCCGGCCTCGCTGGCCACCCCCAGGGCATCGAGCAGCTGCTCACGGGAAAACACCCGTTCGGGCTGGCCGAGCAGGGTCTGCAGCAGGCGGAACTCGTGGCGGGTCAGGCTCAGGGCCTGGTCGTGATAGTCGATGCGCACCCGCTGCGCATCCAGGCGGAACGGCCCGCCGGCGCCCTCCGCCGGCGCCTCGCCGCGCGGCAGCAGGCGCTTGAGGATGGCCTTGACCCGCGCCGCCACCTCGCGCGGGCTGAAGGGCTTGACCACGTAGTCGTCGGCACCGATCTCCAGGCCCACCACGCGGTCGATCTCGGCATCGCGCGCGGTGAGGAACAGCACCGGCACCTCGGAGAAGCGGCGCAGCCGCTTGCAGGCCTCGAAGCCGCTGATGTCGGGCAAGCCGACGTCGAGGATCAGCAGGTCCGCGGGGCTCTGCCGCTGCAGCTCCAGGGCCGGTTCGGCCAGCTGCAGCCAGGTGGTGGCGAAGCCTTCGGCCTGCAGGGCGTAGATCAGGGTGTCGGCGATGGCGGCTTCGTCTTCGACGATGAGGATATGCGGCATGGCGTCCGTGCGGCGGCGGTGGGCGATGCGGGCAAGGTGCCGCAGCGCCCGGCGCACGTCAATCGAACAGCGAGCCCCTGCCCGTGGCGAAGCCGGACCAGAGTTCCTCGAGGTTCCTGAAGCCCCACTCCTCGGCCGACTCGCGCGCGACTATCTTGTCGCGCCCGGCCAGCTTGGCCAGGTCGATGACTTCCTGGGGAATCGGCATCTTCGAGCGGGCCGAGAAGAACACCTTGACCCGGGGCGTGAGCAGCGACTTGGCGTGCTGCTCCATGACCACCCCGAGACGGCCGCTCTCCAGGTGCACCAGGGCGCCGACCGGGTAGATGCCCACCGACTTGACGAAGGCCTGGAACAGCTGCGGGTCGAAGTGGCCCTTCCACTCGGCCATCTTGCGGATCGCCTCGGCCGGGTCCCAGCCCTTCTTGTAGGGCCTGTCGGAGGTGATGGCGTCGTACACGTCGCAGATCGCGCCCATGCGCGCGAGCAGGCTGATCTGCTCGCCGGCCAGGCGGTGCGGGTAGCCGCTGCCGTCGAACTTCTCGTGGTGGTGCAGGCACACGTCGAGCACCGGCGCGCTGATCCGCCCGTTGCCCAGCAGCATGCGCGCGCCGGCCTCGGGGTGGCTGCGCATGGTGCCGAACTCGGCGTCGGTGAGCTTGTCCGGCTTGTTCAGGATGGCATCGGGGATGACCATCTTGCCGATATCGTGGAGCAGACCGGCCAGGCCTGCCTCGCGCACCTGCTCCTCGTCCAGCCCGACCTGGCGGGCCAGGGCAATCATCAGCGCGCAGACCGCCACCGAGTGCATGTAGGTGTATTCGTCGCTGGTCTTCAGCCGCGCCAGGCTGATCAGCGCATTGGGGTGGCGCAGCACCGAGGCGGAGATTTCCTCCACCAGCTCGGCGGCATGCTCGACCTCGACGGCCTGGCCCATGCGCGCGTCGCTGAACATCGCGACTATCGCCTGCTTGGAGCGCGCGCACAGGCTGCGGGCGCGGCGCACCTCGTCCTCCAGGCTGGCGCGGGCAGCCTGCGGAGCGCTTTCGGCCACCGCCAGCAGCTGCGCCTCGGTCTCCGCATCGACTTCTTCGGCAGTCTGGCCGGACTGCCCGGGCGCCAGATCGCGGCCCTTGCTGACGTCGATCCAGACCTCGTGGATATTGGTGTCGAGGATGCGCCGCAGGTCACGCTCGTTGTCGAGCAGGAAGCGCCCCTTCCAGAACGGGTGGTCCATCCATGACCCGCAGAACTCGTGGATATACATGCCGAGGCGAAGCTCGGTAACGGCGATACGCTTGAGCACGATGGACGACCGATGACGGGCTGTGCCCGACTCCACCCCCGCGGAATCTGGCCAAGGCACATTGCCACCAGGGGATTTTAGGCCTGCGTCGGCATTCGCGACAGGGGCGAGGATCGCTATCATCGCCATAGTCAAAACCTGGAAGTTCTCATGCGCCGACTGCTCACCGCCCTCTGCGTCATCCTCCTGCTGCTGCTCAACACCCTGATCCTGATCGGCCCGCTGCTGCTGGTCGCCCTGCTCAAGCTGGCGGCGACCAACCGGCGGCTGCGCGCCCTGTGCTCGCGCGGGGTGATGTGGGTGGCCGAGACCTGGGCGGAGATCGACAAGCTGATCTTCGCCGCCCTCACTCCTACCGTCTGGGACATCCGCGGCGGCGAGGGCCTGCGCGGCGACCGCTCCTACCTGGTGGTGAGCAACCACCAGTCCTGGGTGGATATCCCCGCCCTGGTCCAGGCCTTCAACCGCAAGACGCCCTACTTCAAGTTCTTCCTCAAGCAGGAGCTGATCTGGGTGCCCTTCCTCGGTCTGGCCTTCTGGGCCCTCGACTACCCCTTCATGAAGCGCTACTCCAAGGCCTACCTGGCCAGGCACCCGGAGATGGCCGGCAAGGACCTGGAGATTACCAAGCGCGCCTGCGAGCGTTTCAAGGACCTACACGTGACAGTGGTCAACTACCTGGAAGGCACCCGCTTCAGCGCGACCAAGCAGGCCCAGCAGGGCTCGCCCTACCAGCACCTGCTCAAGCCCAAGGCCGGCGGCGTGGCCTTCACCCTGGCCGCCCTCGGCCCGCAGCTGGATGCCCTGCTCGACGTCACCCTGGTCTACCCGGGCAAGCGCGCCCCCGGCTTCTGGGCGCTGATCAGCGGCCAGGTGGACAGGGTGATAGTGGACATCCAGACCCGCGAGCTGGACCCGCAGCTGTGGGCCGGCGACTACGAGAACGACGCCGAATTCCGCCAGTACCTGCAGGCCTGGGTCAGCCGGCTATGGCAGGACAAGGACGCGCGCATCGCCGCGCTGAAGCGCGAGCTGTGAGGCCTCAGCGCCCGAGCAGGCGCGCCAGCCCCTCGCGCAGCGGGGTGGCCGGCACCAGCCGATAGCGCTGGCGCAGCAGGGTATTGTCGGCCCGCGAGTGGCGGATATCGCCAGGGCGCGGCGCCTGGTAGGCCACCTCGGGCAGCCCGCCCAGCACCTCGCCGATGGCCGCCAGCAGCTGGTTCAGGCTGACCGTCTGGTTGTGCCCGACATTCACCGCCTCGCTCACCACCTCGGCACGGGTCAGGCCCTGCACCAGCAGCGGCACCAGGTCGGCGACGTAGAAGAAGTCGCGGGTCTGCTCGCCGTCGCCGAACACCCGGATCGGCGTACCGGCCAGGGCGCGCTCGGTGAAGATGCTGATCACCCCGGAATAGGGCGAGGACGGGTCCTGGCGCGGCCCGTAGATGTTGAAGAAGCGGAAGATCGCCGGCTCCAGGCCGTGCTGGCGCCGGTAGAAGTCCAGGTAGTGCTCGCTGGCCAGCTTGTCCGCGGCGTAGGGCGTGAGCGGCGCCTTGGGCGTGTCCTCGGTCACCGCCACGCCTTCGCCGTTGTTGCCGTAGATGGCCGCGCTGGAGGCGAACAGAACGCGGCGCACGCCGGCCTCGCGCATCGCCTCGCAGACGTTCAGGGTGCCGATGAAGTTGCTCTGATGGGTGGCCACCGGGTCGTCCACCGAGGCCTGCACCGAGGCCACCGCCGCCAGGTGGGCGACGGCGCCGCAGCCGGCCACGGCACGACGCACCAGGGCGGCGTCGGCCACATCGCCTTCGAGCAGCTCCAGGCGCGGGTTGTCCAGCGCCAGGTTGGCGCGCTTGCCGGTGGACAGGTTGTCCAGCACGCGCACCCGGTGGCCGGCGGCGAGCAGGGCATCGCACAGGTGCGAGCCGATGAAGCCGCCGCCGCCGGTGACCAGGATGGGCTTGTCGTTCATGGAAACCTCAGCGATGACGGTAGTGCCGATCCAGCAGCGCCGGCAGGCCGGCGCGCCAGGCCCGCGGCTTGATGCCGAAGGTGTGCAGGATCTTCTTGCAGGCCAGCACCGCGTGCTGCGGCTCGTCGGAGGCATCGGCGCGGGCGGCATGTGCCTGGGCGCCGACTTCCTGCACCGCCAGCGGGTGCAGGGCGCGCGCCTCGGCCAGCACCGCCTGGCCCAGGGCCAGTGGCGTGGTGGCCTCGTGGCCGCCGTAGTGGTAGACCCCCCACAGCGGGCTCTGGCAATCCAGCTGCTTGAGTACGGCGAGGATGACCCGGGCGGCGTCGTCCACCGGGGTCGGGTTGCCGCGGCGGTCGTCGGCCATCAGCAGCTCCGGGCCCTGCTCGGCGCGGCGCAGGAAGCGCCCCAGCTGCCCTTCCGGGCTCTCGTCCAGCAGCCAGCCGAAGCGCAGCAGCACATGCCGCGGGCAGGCGGCGCGCACGCTCTGCTCGATGCGCAGCAGGGCCTGGCCACGCAGGCCGAGCGGCACCGGCTCGTCCTTCTCGCTGTAGGCGGTGGCACGCGCGCCGTCGAACACGCGGTAGCTGGAGGGCTGCAGAAGGAGGATCTGATGATGCTGGCAGAGCTCGGCCAGGCGCTCCACGGCGCGCTCCTGGCGGGCGAAGCGGGCCGCATCGAAGCCTTCGGCCTGGAACCAGTCGAAGTAGTAGGCCAGGTTGATCACCGCGTCCGGGCGGGTTTCGTCGAGCAGCTGGGTCAGGCTCGCAGCGTCCCAGCCACCTTCCGGCGGGCGCGGGGCGAGGAAGCCGATGTCCTCCTCGGCCCCCTGGCGCACCAGCGCCTGTCCCAGGGCACAGCCCCCACCCAGCAACAACAGCCGCATTCGCATGATTCAGAACAAGACCCGACAGACCCGAACGAAAGCCCCGGACGAATCCGGGGCGAAAGGGGCATTTTGCGGGTTTAGCGGCGGCTCGTCACTACTGGCGCGCCCGACTAGACCTGGAAGAAGCTCACGCGGCCGCTCAACTGGCTGGCCAGCCCCGCCAGCTCGCGGCTGGCCGCCGCCACCTGCTCCGAACCCGTGGCCGTCTGCCGAGTCGCCAGGTGGATGCGGCTGATGTTCTGACTCACCTCCTCGGCCGCCTGGCTCTGCTGCTCCGAGGCGCTGGCGATCTGCGCATTCATGCTGTTGATCGCGCTGACCTCCTGGCGAATCCTGGCCAGCGCGTTTTCGGCCTGGCTGGTCTGCTCCACCGTCTGCCGGGCCAGCTCGCGGCTGGCATGCATCACCGCGGCGGCTTTGCCGGCGCCGTCCTGCAGCTTGCCGATCATCTCGCGGATCTCGCGGGTCGACTCCTGGGTGCGACTGGGCAGGGAGCGCACCTCGTCGGCCACCACCGCGAAGCCACGGCCATGCTCGCCGGCGCGGGCGGCCTCGATGGCCGCATTGAGCGCGAGCAGATTGGTCTGTTCGGCGATGGAGTTGATCACCTCGATGATGGTCTCGATGTCGGCGCTGTCCTGGGACACCTGTTGCACCGTGACGGCCGCGTTCTCCAGGGTCTGCGCCAGGTGCTGGATGCCGCCGGCGCTGTCCTTGACCAGGCGGTCGCCCTGGTCGGCCTCGCTGTCGGCATTGCGCGTGGCCGCGGCGGCGGTGCCGGCGTAGCTCGCGACCTCGCTGACGGTGGCCGCCATCTGGTTGACGGCGGCGGCCATCTGCTGCGCCTCGTCGGACTGCAGGCGGATCTGCTCCTGGTTGCTGTCGGCGGTCTGCTGCAGCTGCGCGGCGGCCGCCGCCAGCTGCTCGGAGGCACTACGCACCTGCACTATGGTTTGCGCCAGGTTGCCCATGCTGCCATGCAGGGCCCCCATCACGCTGTCCGGGTAGCGGGTGTCCAGCTTCTGCAGCAGCTTCCCCGCCGCCAGGTTGCGGATCGCCTCGGCCACCTGGTACGGCTCGGCACCCAGGGTGGAGCGCAACTGGCGGATGATCACCAGGGAGATGACCGTGCTGAGCACGGCACTGATCAGCGTCGCCAGCAGGATCAGCCATTTGAAGCCGGTGGCCGCCTCGCGCACGGCGCCGACCTTGTGGTTGATGATCTCCTCCTGGAAGTCGATGAAGGCATTGATGCGCTTGAGCCATTCGCTGTAGGCGGGGGAGACCTCATCCAGCAACAGGCGGACGGCACGGTCGCGCTGACCGCCCTGGCGTTCGGCGATCAGCTGGCGGGTCAGCACCAGAGTGCTTCGTTCGATCTCGTTGATCTGCTCCAGCAGGCGCCGCTCCTGGGCAGAGGCCCCCGTATCCGCCACCAGCGCACCCATGGGGGCGGCGGACTCGGCATAGAAGCTGGCCAGGCGCTCGATGTCGCGCAGATGGGCCTGCAGTGCCTGCTCGTCATCCACCAGCACCGCGTCGCGAATGGCGATGGCGCGGTCATGCACACTACCGCGGAAGTTGATGGCATAGCGTTGCTTCAGCGCGGCATCCTCACTGACGTCGGTCAGCGTGGCATCAATAAAGCCGACCCGCTGAACGCCGATCAGGCTGATCAGCAGCATCAGGGACAGGATCAGGCCGAAGCCCAGGCTGAGACGCAGGGCGATGCTCATGGGCGTGCGCATGATGAACTCCGGGGTAGGTGGAAGAACGACGTCAACTTGATGCCATAGTGACATCATCGCAGTGTACAGGCTTTCAATTTTTTCTATACAAGAAATAGATTTTGTATAAGTTTGTCGCGCACGCGGTCCGTTATCCATGCCAGGCGTTGTCTCTCATCGCTCGCACGATCACATCGCCCACCAGGCATTTGCGGCACACTGCCCGACGACTACCGCTGGGGGGAATGCAGGGTGAAACCCATAGTCGATCCGCGCTATTCGGAGGCCTCGGCGCCGCCGCAGATTTCCCGCTTCCTGCTGCAGCATGCGCGCGCCTGCGGGCATGACCCGGCGCTGTTGTGCCGCGGCCTGGGTTTCGCCCCGGACGATCTGAAGCGGCCGGACTATCGCCTGTCCTTCCGCCAGAGCTACCAGCTGGTACGGCGCGCCCAGCAGCTGCTGGACGACGGCGGCCTGGGCCTGACCGTCGGCAGCCGGCAGACCCCGGTGTCCTGGGGCCTGGTCGGCCTGGCCATGCTGGCCTGTGCGGACCTGGGCTCGGCCCTGCAACTGGCGCTGCGTTACCAGTGGCACATCGGCAGCCTGCTCGACTACCGCATGGAGATCGCCGGCGACCAGGTGCTGATCCACGCCACGCCGCGCTTCTTCGACCCGGAGGTGGCGGTGTTCTATCTGGAGGAGGCCTTCTCCAGCAGCCTGGCCATCGTGCGCTTCCTCGCCGGGCAGGACCTGGTCGCCAGCCGCATCGAGGTGCAGTACCCCAGGCCGGCGCACGCGCAGCGCTATGCCGAGCTGTTCCGCTGCCCACTGCGCTTTTCCGGGGAGCACAACCTGATGCAGTTCCCGCTCGCCTGGCTGGAGCTGCCGCTGCCGACCCGCGACGACTATGTGGTGGCCGAGGCCTGCCTGCTGCTGGACGAGACCATCCGCCACGATCAGGGGCTGAGCGACCTGGTCGAAACCATCGAGCGCGAGGTGCGCAAGAACCTCGGCGAACCACCGTCGCTGGGCCAGCTGGCGCGCCAGCTGAACCTGAGCGAGCGCACCCTGCGCCGGCGCATCGGCGAGGCCGGCCTGAGCTACTCCGGCATCGTCGACGAGCTGCGCCGCACCCGCGCCCTGCAGCTGCTCGGCCAGCGCGACAACCGCCTGATCGACGTGGCCTGCGCCACCGGCTTCAGCGACGTGCGCAACTTCCGCCGCGCCTTCAAGCGCTGGACCGGGGTCACGCCGCGCACGGCGAAGCAGCGCATCGCCCAGGAGCCCTAGCACCGGCGCCCGGCGCGGGCTTCAGCTTTCCCGGTAGACCGGCCAGCGCTCGACGATCCGGCCGCCGCGCACGGCCAGCAGGTCGCCGAACTGCAACAGCACCGACTCGCTCTGGGTCGGCCGCAGGAACACCTGGTCGTCCACCCGCAGCCCCGCCGCCGGCGAGGCGTTGAGCAGCTCCTGGTTCGAGCTGCGCCCGTACAGGCCGCTCAGCTGCAGCCCGGCCGGCGAGGCGAAGTCGGCCTGCCAGTTGCCGCCATAGACGAAGAAGGTCTCGCGCCGGTTGACGTCCCACCAGGCCAGCAGCCGCGACTTCTCGTCCAGCGCCGGCAGGCGCAGCGCCCCGGTGCTCTTCAGCACCGGCGTGGCGATGTACACCGCCGGCACATGCTCGGCCAGCGACGGCAGGTCGTAGTGGCTGGGCTTGAGCAGGCCGGTGCCGATCGCCACCTCGCTGCTCAGGGTCTCCTGCTCGTGGGCGCGGTAGCTGGGGCTGCCGGCGGTGTTCAGGGTCAGGCCCTCGCGCCACAGCGCGGGGAAGCGCTGGCGGGTGAAGTCCACGCAGCCCTGGTAGCGCGCCATGACCTTGGCCAGCAGCTCGTCCGGGGTGCCGAGCAGCGCCGGCAGGTTCATGCCGACGAAGGGGTCGTAGCCCATGAAGCCGGCGAACTGCAGGTGCTGCGGATGGTCCGCGATCAGCTGCAGCAGCGGCGCCAGCGCCTGCGCCTCGCCCACCCCGCCGCGGTGCAGGCCGACATCCAGCTCGATGTTGATGCGCAGCCGCGTGCCCAGCCCCCGGGCCAGCGCCAGGTACTGCTGCAGGCGCTCGGGGCTGTCGATCAGCCACTGCAGCTGGCGCGCCGGGTCGAAGGGG
Organism: Pseudomonadaceae bacterium; assembly: GCA_033838285.1. GTDB lineage: Bacteria > Pseudomonadota > Gammaproteobacteria > Pseudomonadales > Pseudomonadaceae > Aquipseudomonas. Next base: position 26,515 of record JAJLLC010000040.1, on the reverse strand, counting down.
CCGCGGTGCTGCTGGTAGAACAGCTGCGCGGAGCGCACCGGCAAGGGCTTGCCGAGCAGGATGTCGGCCTCGGGAAACAGCCGCGCATCGTGGTTGAGGAAGGGCTGGTGGAAGGACATCAGGCGCCGCGTGTCGAGGCGCTCGCCGAGGTAGCGCAGCAGCTCGGGGGACGGCAGCGACTTCTCCACTAGGCGCAGCTGCTTGCCGCTGCGGGCGAGGAACTGGCGCACCACCTCGATGTTGTGGTCGAGGCGGTCGAGGTCGATCAGCAGCACCGGGCGCATCGGCCCGTTGGCCTGCAGCTCGCGGTTGAGCGCCTGGAAATAGGCGTCGTGCGGCTGCCCGCGATCTCCCGGGCGCAGCCAGGCGGCCGCCAGCAGCCCGCCGGCGGCACCCAGCCCGCCCAGCATCAATGCACGTCGTTTCATGCTCATCCCTCAGGCGAGGCCGAACAGGCCGGCCAGGTGTGCGTTGACGAAGCGCCCCTGGGGATCCAGCGCCTGGCGCACCTCGGTGAATTCCTGCCAGCGCGGGTATAGCGTCTGCAGCTGGCGCGCCCCGAGGCTGTGCAGCTTGCCCCAGTGCGGCCGGCCCTGGTACTTCCAGAAGATCGGCTCGATGGCGGCGAAGAAGTTGTGATAATCCATCGCATAGTGCTGGTGCACCGAGATCGCGCAGCTGTCGCGGCCCTCGAACATGCTCAGGGGAATGTCGTCGGCCTTGATGTAGCGGTACTCGATGGGGAACCAGGTGCGCAGGTTGCCGTCGTCGATGCGCTTGAGGATCTCGCGCAGGCAGGCCGGGCCATGCTCGGCCGGCACCGAGTACTCCATCTCGTTGAAGCGCACGTTGCGCACGTTGGCGAAGACCTCGTGGGAGGCGCCCACGCGGTCCTCGAAACTGGCCAGGTGGCGCAGGTTGTTGAGCAGGCTGCGACGCAGTTCGGGGAAGTCGCTGAGGTGCTTGTCCAGCCCCTCGATCAGGCCGATGAAGCCGTTGCCGCCCTCCTCGTCCGGCGCCAGCGGCGGCGTCGCCGGGTCCTCGGTCTCGTTCAGCGCCACCGCCAGGGCGTAGTCGGAATGGGTGACCACCAGCATCTCCCAATGCTGGTGGTCGCGCTTGAGGTTGTCGACGTCCTCCAGCAGCTCCTCGGTCCTGGCGATCCACTGGCGCTCGCGCAGGCGGTAGGCTGTGCGGTTCTGCAGGCGCACGCGGGTCACCACGCCCAGCGCGCCGAGCGACACGCGGGCGGCGTCGAACAGCTGGGGACGTTGCTCGCGGCTGCAGTCGAACACCTCGCCGCTGGCGCTGACCAGCTGCAGGCCGCAGACCTGGGTGGAGTAGGAGCCGAAGCCGGTGCCGGTGCCGTGGGTCGAGGTGGCGATGGCCCCGGCCAGGGTCTGGTAATCGATGTCGGCCATGTTGACCAGCGCCTGGCCGACCGCCTGCAGCGGCGCGCCCATCTGCGACATCGGCGTACCGCCGCCGAACCCGGCCTGCAGGGTCCGGGCGTCGTGTTCGAGCAGACCGGCGAAGTGGCTCAGCGACAGCAGGGTGCCATCGGTGGGCACCAGCGCGCTGAAGGAATGCCCGGAACCGACCGGGCGGATCTTGCCCGGCGCCCGGCGGATGACCTGCACCAGCTCGTCGAGGCTCTTCGGTGCCAGCCGCTCCAGCGGCAGGCAGCTCTGCGCCCCCGACCAGTTGCGCCAGGGCATTGGGCGCGGCGCGCCGGCCGGCTCGGCCCACAGGCCGCGCCCCGGCAGCGCCAGGAGGGCACCCAGCAGGCTGGCGCGCTGCAGCAGTTGGCGGCGGGAGAGCGGCTGGCCCATGTCAGCGTCCCTGCGCCATGGGGGCGCCCGCCATGAAGGCGATCAGCGCGCGGAACTCCTGCTCCGAGCACTGCATGCACATGCCCATCGGCGGCATGCCCTGGAAGCCGTTGATGCTGTGCTCCAGCAGGGTGTCCATGCCCTTGTCCAGGCGCGGCGCCCAGGCCGCGACATCGCCGGTGAGCGGTGCGCCGGCGGCCGGGTTGGCATGGCACTGCCGGCAACTGGCGCCATACAGCTGCGCCAGTGCCGCATCCGCCGGCATGGCCTGCGCCGCAGCGACCGGCGACGACGTGGCGGCCTCCTCGCCGCAGCCCGCCAGCCCCCCACACAGCACCAGCACCGCGGCCCAGCCGCGCCAGCCCCTGCCCCACCCTGCCCGCATAGCCCTCTCCCACGCTCGCTGTCGTTTCGATGCCATCACACTAGAGCAGCACCCAGCGACAGATGAGGGCCCAAACGGCCAGCCAAGCGCCTGTTCGCGGCCAAGGCGTGGCGCCGTTCAGTCGAAGCTCAGCTCCACCTTGGTCCACAGGGTGCGCCCCGGCTCGTCGATGGCCACCGACTCGGCCGGATAGCCGAAACCGGCGTTGCCAGCCAGGTTGAGGTGTTCGGCATAGTCCTTGTCGAACAGGTTGTCGACACCGGCGCTGAGCTTGACCTGCTCGCTGACGCGATAGGCGCCATTGAGCGAGAACACGCCGAAGCCGGCGCTGTTGCCGAGGTCGCGGCCGACCACGTTGCCCTTGCCCTCGTCCACGCGGTTCTGCTGGGCCACCACGCGCCACAGCGCGCCGGCACTCCAGGACTCGCGCTCGTAGGTCAGCCCCAGGCGCGCTTCCAGCGGCGGCATCTGTGGCAATGCCTCACCATCGGAACTGTTCTTGCCCCAGGCGTAGGCCAGGGTAGCGTCGGTCTTCCAGGTGTCGGTGAGGTCGTAGGCGACACCCAGCTCGCCGCCCAGGATGCGCGCATCGATGTTGTCGGCCTGGGAGACCAGGCTGCCCATCATGTTGCGGCTGTAGCTGAACAGGATGTAGTCACGCACCTGGCCGACATAGCCGGATGCCCAGGCCTGCAGGTCCTCACCGGCGTACTGCACGCCGAAATCGAGCTGGGTGGTCTTCTCCGGCTCGATCCCGGCGAAGGCGTTGACCTCGCCCTCGGGAGCGCGCTTGGGCGAGAACAGCTCCCAGTAGTCGGGGAAGCGCTGCACATGACCGATACCGGCATAGAGGGTGGTCGGCGAGTCGGCCAGGTCATACTCGTAGCGGGCAAAGCCGCTGGGCAGGGTGTCGCTGCGCTGCTCTCCGGCGGTCGGGTTGGCCTGCACCATGCTCATGTGGGTGACGGTTTGCCGGTAGTCCGTGGCGTCGGCACGGTCCAGGCGCGCGCCGCCAATCACCCGGCTGCGCTCGGCGGCCTGCCAGGTCAGCTCGGCGAAAGCGCCGTAGTTGTGCATCACCGAGTCCTTGGTCCAGGGGAACTGGTCGGCATCGGTGTACTGCGCCGGCTGGCCCATCATCGGCATGCGGTAGCGCGAGGCGCGGGCGCGGTGTTCGCTGCGCAGCGCATCCAGCCCGGCGACCAGCTCGACCTCACTCCAGGCGAAGGTGGCCGCCACGCGTGCGCCGGTGGTGCGGCGGTCGACCTGCGAGGCCATCGGCATGGGCATCATGCTGCTCGGGTCGGGGTCGCGCAGGCTGAAGTTGTCCATGATGTGGTCGGCGTAGTTGTAGTAGACCTGCGCCTCGACCTTATCCAGCACGCCGCCCAGGTTGCTCTTCGCGAAACGCAGGCCGAGGCTCTCGCGGGCGAACTGCGCACCGTCCATGCCGCGCCCGGCGTAGCGCGCCTCGCCATCGCCCTTGCCAGCGCTGAGTTCGAGCAGCGTGTCGGCGTCCGGCGTCCAGCCGATGGCCAGGTCGCCGTTCCACTTCTTCCAGCGCGACGGCACGGTATCGCCGTCGCCATCCTCGTAATCATCGGACTGCGCCTGGTTGCCGGCGAAACGCAGGTAGCCCTGCTCGCCCCCCGCGGCAGCGTCCAGCACCTTGTCGAAGCGGCCGTTGGAGCCGGTGAGCAGGCTGGCATGCAGGCGCGTGCCGAGTTCGCCGAAGCGCTCCGGCTGGCGCTCGAACAGCACGGTACCGGCCGAGGCCCCCGGCCCCCAGAGCACGGTCTGCGGCCCCTTGATCACGGTGAGCTGGTCGTAGGTCTCCGGCGAGATGTAGGAGCTCGGGGCGTCCATGCGTCCCGGGCAGGCGCCCAGCATCAGGCCGCCGTTGGTACGCAGGTTGATGCGTGAACCGAACATGCCGCGCAGCACCGGGTCGCCATTGGTGCCGCCGCTGCGGATGGCGGAAAAACCGGGGATGGTCTTCAGGTAGTCGGTGGCGTCGCTGGCCGGCACCGGCTGGCGGGCGTCCTTGGGGTCGGCGATCACGGTCAGCGGCGAGCTCTGCTGCACGGCAGTGACCACGCCAGGTGCCAACTCGACATCGGCGGAATCGGCAGCGAGGACCGGTGCAGCGATGGCCATCGCCAGGGTAGAGAGGATGAAAGGCAGACGGCAGCCACGTGCCGGCACGAATACGGATGCGTTCATGGTGTTTCCTGAAAAAAGACAGCGCTATACCCTCGCACGGAGGGCGCTGGATGGCTGGATCAGGAAATGGCCGGCGGGGCCCTGCCGGGCGGCGCCACCAGGAATGGCGGGCTGAGGTTCAGCGCCTCGGCAAAGCGCGGCCGCTCGGGCGCGGCAACGGGCGGCGGCGGCGGGTTGAAGGGGAACGACTGCAGGCTGGCCAGCTGGGCGCCGCACTGCACGCAGGGCAGCTGCTGGGCGGCCAGCCCGGCGTCCTCCTCGCCACCGATCTGCCACTGCAGACCGTGCGAGGTGCACATCAGCATGAAGCCGCCTTCGCTCATCTGCGGCAATGCCCACAGCGGCATGCTCACGCGCAGGAGCATGCCCACCAGGGCAAAGGCGTAGAGCCAATCGCGGAAACTGCGGCTGAGCGGGTTCATGGGCCGGGGCATTCTAGCGACCCGGCGCGGGCGGCGCGCCTGACACGGCGTCGCACCCCGCAGACAACAAAAAGCCCGCACGGGGCGGGCTTCTCGTGGGACCTGATGCAGCTTAGAACGGGATATCGTCGTCGAAGCTGTCGAAGTCCTGGGCCGGCTGCTGGGCTGCCGGTTGCGGCGCCGGGCGCGGGGCGGCCTGTTGCGGGGCCGGGCGCGACTGCTGCTGACGCGGGGCGTAGTCGCCGCCGCCTTCGTTGTTGCCACCACGGCCGCCGAGCAGCTGCAGGGTGCCGTTCATGTCGACCACGATCTCGGTGGTGTAGCGCTTGACGCCGTCCTTCTCCCACTCGCGGGTCTGCAGGCGGCCTTCGACGTAGCACTGGCTACCCTTGCGCAGGTACTCGCCGGCGATCTCGGCGAGCTTGCCGAAGAACACCACGCGGTGCCATTCGGTACGGTCCTGCTGCTGGCCGGTCTGCTTGTCCTTCCAGCTGTCGGTGGTGGCCAGGGTGATGTTGGTCACCGCATTGCCATTGGGCAGGTAACGGGTTTCCGGGTCGCCGCCGACGTTGCCGATCAGAATGACTTTGTTAACCCCACGGGCCATTTCGTTCTCCTAAGCTGAATGCGTCCCCGCGGCCTCTTCGAGCACTTGCTCGAGCAACGCGCGGTCCAATTGTTGGGTGTCCACTTTGATGTACAACGCGGCCTCCTCGGCCACCACGATGGCGTCGCTGACGCCGGGTATCGCGAGGAGTCGCCCCACCAGTCCGCTGTCGGCCAGCGCCGTCTCGGCAAGCGGGCGGCGCAGACTGGTCACATAAGGCGGCTCGCGCATAGTAGCAGCTGCCAGCAGCCAGAAAACCCCCAGCAATGCACAGCCGACGAACACCAGGCCGAGGCCGCCGTGCTGGTACAGCCAGCCGCCCAGAATGCCGCCCAGCGCGGCGCCGAGGAACTGGCTGGTGGAGTACAGGCCCATGGCCGTGCCCTTACCGCCGGCCGGCGCCACCTTGCTCACCAGCGAAGGCAGCGAGGCCTCCAGCAGGTTGAAGGCGGTGAAGAACAGGATGAAGCCCAGCACCAGCGCCTTGAGTCCATGGCCGAAGGCCCAGAAGTACAGCTCGCAGAGCACCAGCACGGCCACCGCGCCACACAGCACGCGCTTCATCCGGCGTTTATTCTCGGCATAGATGATGAACGGCACCATGCCGAAGAAGCCGACCAACAGCGCGCTGAGATAGACCCACCAGTGCTCTTCCTTGGCCAGCCCGCCCTCCTCCACCAGCGCCAGCGGCAGGGCGACGAAACTGGCCATGAGGATCGCGTGCAGCACGCCGATGCCCAGGTTCAGGCGCAGCAGCTCGGGGTTGCGCAAGGTCGGCAGCAGCGCCTGGCGCGCAACCCCGGACTCGCGATGCTGCAGCGTAGTCGAGGCACGCGGCACGAACAGGGCGATGATCAGCATGCCGACCAGCGCCATGCCGGCGGTGGCCCAGAACAACCCGGAGAGGCCGAAGGCGCGGGTCAGCAGCGGCCCGACCACCATGGCCACGGCGAACGACAGGCCGATGCTCATGCCGATCATGGCCATGGCCTTGGTGCGGTGCTGTTCGCGGGTCAGGTCAGAGAGCAGCGCCATCACCGCCGCCGAGATGGCCCCGGCGCCCTGCAGCACGCGGCCGGCGATCACGCCCCAAATGGAGTCGGCGGTGGCCGCCAGGGCGGCACCGGCGGCGAAGATCAGCAGGCCGATATAGATCACCGGTAGGCGGCCGATGCGGTCGGAGATCACGCCGAAGGGAATCTGCAGCAGCGCCTGGGTCAGGCCGTAGGCGCCGATGGCCAGGCCGATCAGCGCGGGGGTGGCGCCGGCCAGGTCGGTGCCGTAGGTCGCCAGCACCGGCAGGACCATGAACATGCCCAGCATGCGGAAGGCGAACACCAGGGCCAGGCCACCGGCGGCGCGCGTTTCGCTGGCACTCATGCGTTCGCTGTGCGGATCGTGCATGGAAAAACCCTGAACAAATTGGCCGGCGATTCTAGCAGCCATCCCTGCGCCGATACAGGCGCGGCGCTTTGCCGCGCGACGACGGCCGGCCGTATACTGCGTGGTTTCCGCCCGCCCACCTGCGAGGCTGCAGTCGGGAGCCTCTAAAAGCGTTGGCGAGGCAGCCAGCGCAAGGCAAAAGCAGGCGAAGAGGCGCAGTTTACGAGTAGTAAATGAGCATTCTGAGCCTGCTTTTAACGCAGCGATGGCAACGCAGATAGCTTTTAGAGGTTCCCTAAGTGGACAAGATTCTGATCCGGGGCGCTCGCACCCATAACCTGAAAAACGTCGACCTGACCCTGCCGCGCGACAAGCTGATCGTGATCACCGGCCTGTCCGGTTCCGGCAAGTCGTCGCTGGCCTTCGACACCCTCTACGCCGAGGGCCAGCGCCGTTATGTCGAGTCGCTGTCGGCCTATGCCCGGCAGTTCCTGTCGATGATGGAGAAGCCCGACGTCGACACCATCGAGGGCCTCTCTCCGGCCATCTCCATCGAGCAGAAGTCGACCTCGCACAACCCGCGCTCGACGGTGGGCACCATCACCGAGATCTACGACTACCTGCGCCTACTCTACGCACGGGTCGGCACGCCGCGTTGCCCGGACCATGATGCACCGCTGGAAGCGCAGACCGTCAGCCAGATGGTCGACCAGGTGCTGGCACTGCCCGAGGGCCGCAAGCTGATGCTGCTGGCTCCGGTCATTCGCGAGCGCAAGGGCGAGCACCTGGCGGTGTTCGATGAGCTGCGCGCCCAAGGCTTCGTCCGCGCCCGCGTCAACGGCCGCCTCTATGAGCTGGACGAACTGCCCAAGCTGGACAAGCAGAAGAAGCACTCCATCGACGTAGTGGTGGACCGCTTCAAGGTGCGCGAGGACCTGCAGCAGCGCCTGGCCGAATCCTTCGAGACCGCCATCAAGCTGGCCGACGGCATCGCCCTGGTCGCCCCCATGGACGACGAAGAGGGTGACGAGATCATCTTCTCCGCGCGCTTCGCCTGCCCGCACTGCGGCCATTCGATCAGCGAGCTGGAGCCCAAGCTGTTCTCCCTCAACAACCCGGCCGGCGCCTGCCCGACCTGCGACGGCCTGGGCGTGAAGCAGTTCTTCGACGGCAAGCGCCTGGTCAACGGCGAGCTGACCCTGGCCGAAGGTGCCATCCGCGGCTGGGACCGGCGCAACGTCTACTACTTCCAGATGCTCGGCTCGCTGGCCGCGCACTACGGCTTCAGCCTGGACGAGCCGTTCGACGAGCTGGCCGCCGAGCACCAGAAGGTCATCCTGTTCGGCAGCGGCACGCAGAACGTCGACTTCAAGTACCTCAACGACCGCGGCGACATCGTCAAGCGCTCGCACCCGTTCGAGGGCATCATCCCCAACCTCGAGCGCCGTTACCGCGAGACCGAGTCGGCCACCGTGCGCGAGGAACTGGCCAAGTTCCTCAGCACCCAGCCCTGCCCGGACTGCCGCGGCACCCGCCTGCGCCGCGAAGCGCGCCACGTGTGGGTCGGCGAACGCACCCTGCCGGCCGTCACCGGCCTGCCGGTCGGCGAGGCCTGCGACTACTTCGGCGGCATGAGCCTGACCGGCCGCCGCGGCGAGATCGCCGAGAAGATCCTCAAGGAGATTCGCGAGCGCCTGCAGTTCCTGGTCAACGTCGGCCTCGACTACCTGACCCTGGACCGCAGCGCCGACACCCTTTCCGGTGGCGAGGCCCAGCGTATCCGCCTGGCCAGCCAGATCGGCGCCGGCCTGGTCGGCGTGATGTACATCCTTGACGAGCCCAGCATCGGCCTACACCAGCGCGACAACGAGCGCCTGCTGGGCACCCTCACCCACCTGCGCAACCTGGGCAATACCGTCATCGTGGTCGAGCATGACGAGGACGCCATCCGCCTGGCCGATTACGTGGTCGACATCGGCCCCGGCGCCGGCGTGCATGGCGGCCGCGTAGTCGCCGAGGGCACCCCGGACGAGGTGATGAACCACCCCGACTCGCTGACCGGCAAGTACCTCTCCGGCCGCGAAAAGATCCGCTACCCGGCCACGCGCACCCCGCGCGACAAGAAGAAGCTGCTCAAGCTCAAGGGCGCGCGCGGCAACAACCTGCGCAACGTCGACCTGGAGATCCCGGTCGGCCTGCTCACCTGCGTCACCGGCGTGTCCGGCTCGGGCAAGTCGACGCTGATCAACAACACCCTGTTCCCGCTCACCGCCACCGCGCTGAACGGCGCCACCACCCTGGAGGCTGCGCCGCACGACTCGTTCGACGGCCTGCAGCACCTGGACAAGGTGGTCGATATCGACCAGAGCCCGATCGGCCGCACGCCTCGCTCCAACCCGGCGACCTACACCGGCCTGTTCACCCCGATCCGCGAACTGTTCGCCGGCGTGCCGGAGTCGCGTTCGCGCGGCTACGGTCCGGGTCGCTTCAGCTTCAACGTCAAGGGCGGCCGCTGCGAAGCCTGCCAGGGCGACGGCGTGATCAAGGTGGAGATGCACTTCCTGCCGGACATCTACGTGCCGTGCGACGTGTGCAAGGGCAAGCGCTACAACCGCGAAACCCTGGAAGTGAAGTACAAGGGCAAGAGCATCACCGAGGTGCTCGACATGACCATCGAGGAAGCCCGCGAGTTCTTCGATGCCGTGCCGGCGCTGGCGCGCAAGCTGCAGACCCTGGTCGACGTGGGACTGTCCTATATCAAGCTGGGGCAGAGCGCGACCACCCTGTCCGGCGGCGAGGCGCAGCGGGTCAAGCTGAGCCGCGAGCTGTCCAAGCGCGACACCGGCAAGACCCTGTACATCCTCGACGAGCCGACCACCGGCCTGCACTTTGCCGATATCCAGCAACTGCTCGACGTGCTGCACCGCCTGCGCGACCACGGCAACACCGTGGTGGTGATCGAGCACAACCTGGACGTGATCAAGACCGCCGACTGGCTGGTCGACCTCGGCCCCGAAGGCGGCTCCAAGGGCGGCATGATCATCGCCACCGGCACCCCGGAAGACGTCGCCGCCAACCCGGCGTCGCACACCGGGCACTTCCTCAAGCCCCTGCTGGAGCGTGATCGCGCCTAACGTAGGATGGGTTGAGCGCAGCGATACCCATGCTGCAGCTCCACCTCATCCTGCAAACGAAAAAGCCCCGCACGAGCGGGGTTTTTCTTGTTGCGGGTGAATCAGGCCAGATCGAAGCGATCCAGGTTCATCACCTTGGTCCAGGCGGCGACGAAGTCCTTGACCAGCTTCTCCTTGCCACCGGCACTGGCGTAGACCTCGGCATAGGCACGCAGCACCGAGTTGGAGCCGAAGATCAGGTCGTTGCGCGTGCCGCTGTACTTCACGGCCCCGGTCTTGCGGCACGTGCCCTCGAACAGCTCGGCATCGGCACCCTTAGCCTTCCACTCCAGCCCCATGTCCAGCAGGTTGACGAAGAAGTCGTTGGACAACACGCCGACCTTGTCGGTGAACACGCCGTGAGCGCTGCCATCATGGTTGGCACCGAGCACCCGCAGGCCGCCGACCAGTGCGGTCAGCTCCGGCGCTGTCAGGGTCAGCAGCTGCGCCTTGTCGATCAGCATGGCCTCGGTCGGCACGCCCAGATTGCCCTTGCTGTAGTTGCGGAAGCCATCGGCGACCGGCTCCAGCACGGCGAAGGACTCGACGTCGGTCTGGTCCTGACGGGCATCGACCCGGCCTGGCGCGAACGGCACATCCACGCTGACGCCGGCGGCCTTGGCGGCCTGCTCCACGCCCACGTTACCGGCCAGGACCAGCACGTCAGCCAGGGATACCTTGCCGGAGGCCTTCTGGATCTCCACCAGCTTGGGCAGGGCCTTGATCGCCCGCTGGTTCACCGCCCAGTCCTTCTGCGGCGACAGCGCCAGGCGCGCACCGTTGGCGCCACCGCGCTTGTCGCTGCCGCGGAAGCTCGAGGCCGAGGCCCAGGCCACCGACACCAGGTCGCCCACCGACAACCCGGAAGCGGCGATCCTGGTCTTGAGGTCGGCGATATCGGCCGTGCTGGGATTATGGGTGGCGGCCGGCAGCGGGTCCTGCCAGATCAGGTCTTCCTTCGGCACTTCCGGGCCCAGGTAGCGGGCCTTCGGCCCCATGTCGCGGTGGGTCAGCTTGAACCAGGCGCGGGCGAAGGCTTCGGCGAAGGCCTGTGGATCATCGAGGAAGCGCTTGGAGATCTTGCCGAACTCCGGATCGAAGCGCAGGGTCAGGTCGGTGGTGAGCATGGTCGGCTTGTGGAACTTGCCCGGGATGTGCGCGTCCGGAATGATCTCCGGGGCATCCTTGGCCACCCACTGCTTGGCGCCGGCCGGCGACTTGGTCAGCTCCCACTCGTACTTGAACAGGTTCTCGAAGAAGTTGTTGCTCCACAGCGCCGGGGTCTTGGTCCAGGTGACCTCGATGCCGCTGGAAATGGTGTCCTTGCCGTGGCCGCTGCCGAAGTCGCTCATCCAGCCCAGGCCCTGGGCCTCGATCGGCGCGGCTTCCGGCTCCGGCCCCTTGTGCGACTCAGGCGCGGCGCCGTGTGCCTTGCCGAAGGTGTGGCCGCCGGCGATCAGCGCGACGATTTCCTCGTCGTTCATGGCCATACGGTAGAAGGTGGCGCGGATGTCCTTGGCCGCCAGCATGTAGTCGCCGCTGGCGTTGGGCCCTTCCGGATTCACGTAGATCAGGCCCATGTGGGTGGCGCCGAACGGGCCGTTCAGCTCGCGGTTGTCCTTGACCCGCTCCGGGTCGACGCCCAGCCACTGCATCTCGGCGCCCCAGTTGACGTCCAGATCCGGCTCCCAGACATCTTCACGACCGCCGGCAAAGCCGAAGGTGCGGAAGCCCATGGACTCCAATGCCACGTTGCCGGCGAGGATCAGCAGGTCGGCCCAGGAGATCTGCTGGCCGTACTTCTGCTTGATCGGCCACAGCAGGCGGCGCGACTTGTCGATGTTGACGTTGTCCGGCCAGGAGTTCAGCGGGGCAAAGCGCTGCTGGCCGCGACCGCCGCCGCCGCGGCCATCGGTGGTGCGATAGGTACCGGCGGCATGCCAGGCCATACGGATGAACTGCGGGCCGTAGTGGCCGAAGTCGGCGGGCCACCAGTCCTGCGAGTCGGTCATCAGCTTGACCAGGTCGGCCTTGAGCGCCTTGTAATCGAGTTTCTTGAATTCTTCGGCGTAGTTGAACTTCTCACCGAGCGGATTGGACTTTTCCGAGTGCTGGTTGAGCAGATCCACACGCAGCTGATTCGGCCACCAATCCCGGTTCGTGGTACCGCCCCCGGCGACGTGGTGGAACGGGCATTTACCTTGATTCGACATCGCTCTCTCCTTTCTCCTCATCGGGTCGGTCCCATCGACTGCGGCCGACGATGGATCAAGAGTAGACCCGGCTTATCCGAAGAACCAATTTATGGAGAGTAACGAGCTGATAGCTTTTATCTTTTGATAGGCCCCCATCCTGGCAAAGGCCAATGCCCTGAAAACAAAAAACCGGGCCTAAGCCCGGTTCTTCGTGAAGCAGAAGTCGCTTATTCAGCGGCTTCTACGGCCTCGCCGGCGACCTTGCGGTCAACCAGCTCGACATACGCCATGGGGGCGTTGTCGCCAGCGCGGAAACCGCACTTGAGGATGCGCAGGTAGCCGCCCTGACGGGTGGCGTAGCGCTTGCCCAGATCGTTGAACAGCTTGCCGACGATGGCTTTCGAACGGGTGCGGTCGAAGGCCAGGCGACGGTTGGCGACGCTGTCTACCTTGGCCAGGGTGATCAGCGGCTCGGCGACGCGGCGCAGTTCCTTGGCTTTCGGCAGGGTGGTTTTGATCAGTTCGTGTTCGAACAGCGACACCGCCATGTTCTGGAACATGGCCTTGCGGTGGGCGCTGGTGCGGCTCAGGTGACGGCCACTTTTACGATGACGCATGATTAATTCCTTACCAAACTTTCGGTTCGGTGATTACGGACGATCAGGCAGTAGCCTTATCGTCCTTCTTCAGACTTGCCGGCGGCCAGTTGTCGAGGCGCATACCGAGGGACAGACCACGGGAGGCCAGAACGTCCTTGATCTCGGTCAGGGACTTCTTGCCCAGGTTCGGAGTCTTGAGCAGCTCCACTTCGGTGCGCTGGATCAGGTCACCGATGTAGTAGATGTTCTCCGCCTTCAGGCAGTTGGCCGAACGCACGGTCAGCTCGAGGTCGTCGACCGGACGCAGGAGGATCGGATCGATTTCGTCTTCCTGCTCGACCACCACCGGCTCGCTGTCGCCCTTCAGGTCGACGAAAGCCGCCAGCTGATGCTGGAGGATGGTCGCGGCACGACGGATGGCCTCTTCAGGATCCAGGGTGCCGTTGGTTTCCAGGTCGAGGACCAGCTTGTCCAGGTTGGTACGCTGCTCGACGCGGGCGTTTTCCACCACGTAGGCAACACGACGGACCGGGCTGAAGGAAGCGTCCAGCTGCAGACGGCCGATGCTACGGCTCTCCTCCTCATCGCTCTGACGGGCGTCGGCCGGCTCGTAGCCACGGCCACGACGCACGGTGAGCTTCATGTTCAGAGCGCCGTTGTCCGCCAGGTTGGCGATCACGTGGTCGCCGTTGACGATCTCGACGTCGTGATCCAGCTGGATATCGGCAGCGGTAACCGCGCCCGCGCCCTTCTTGGACAGGCTCAGGGTGACTTCGTCACGACCGTGCAGCTTGATGGCCAGACCTTTCAGGTTGAGCAGGATCTCAATCACATCTTCCTGCACGCCTTCGATGGCGGAGTACTCGTGGAGTACGCCGTCGATCTCGGCCTCGACCACTGCACAGCCAGGCATGGAGGACAACAGGATGCGACGCAGCGCGTTGCCCAGGGTATGGCCAAAACCACGCTCGAGGGGCTCGAGGGTGATCTTGGCTCGGGTCGGACTGACCGCCTGAACGTCGATGTGACGGGGGGTCAGGAACTCATTTACCGAAATCTGCATGGATGCACCTATTTTCTAGCCCTTACTTGGAGTAGAGCTCGACAATCAGGCTCTCGTTGATGTCGGAGGACAGATCGCTGCGAACCGGAACGTTCTTGAACACGCCGGACTTCTTCTCAGCATCCACTTCGACCCACTCAACGCGACCACGCTGGGCGCACAGCTCGAGAGCCTGGGCGATACGCAGCTGGTTCTTGGCCTTTTCGCGAACTGCTACCACGTCACCAGCCTTGATCTGGTAGGACGGGACGTTCACGGTCGAACCGTTCACGGTGATGGCTTTGTGCGATACCAGCTGGCGGGATTCGGCGCGGGTGGCACCAAAGCCCATGCGGTAAACCACGTTGTCCAGACGGCATTCCAGCAGCTGCAGCAGGTTCTCGCCGGTAGCGCCCTTGCGACGGGCAGCTTCCTTGTAGTAACCGCTGAACTGACGCTCCAGCACGCCGTAGATGCGGCGGACTTTCTGCTTCTCACGCAGCTGGGTGCCGTAGTCGGACTGGCGACCGCGGCGAGCCCCGTGCTGGCCGGGAGCCGATTCGATGTTGCACTTGGATTCGAGCGCGCGCGCACCACTCTTCAGGAAGAGATCGGTGCCTTCACGGCGAGACAGTTTGCACTTGGGACCAATGTAACGAGCCATTCTTCACTGTCTCCTATTACACGCGACGCTTCTTCGGCGGACGGCACCCGTTGTGCGGGATCGGCGTCACGTCGGTGATGCTGGCGATTTTGTAGCCGCAGGCGTTCAGAGCACGCACGGCGGATTCGCGACCCGGGCCCGGGCCCTTGACGTTCACGTCGAGGTTCTTCAGACCGTATTCCAGAGCAGCCTGACCGGCGCGCTCGGCAGCCACCTGGGCAGCGAACGGGGTGCTCTTACGGGAGCCACGGAAACCGGAACCACCGGAGGTCGCCCAGGACAATGCATTGCCCTGACGATCAGTGATGGTAACGATGGTGTTGTTGAAAGAAGCGTGGATATGGGCGATGCCATCCACCACTGTCTTTTTGACTTTCTTACGAGTACGAGCAGCAGGCTTAGCCATGACTTAATTCCTGTCGATTCGCGGGCGCAATTACTTGCGGATCGGCTTACGCGGGCCCTTACGGGTACGCGCGTTGGTCTTGGTGCGCTGACCGCGGACCGGCAGGCCACGGCGGTGACGCAGACCGCGATAGCAGCCCAGGTCCATCAGACGCTTGATCTTCATGTTGACTTCGCGGCGCAGATCACCCTCGGTGAGGATCTTGGCCACTTCGCCACGCAGCTGCTCGATCTGCTCGTCGGAGAGATCTTTGATCTTTACCGCCGGGTTGACACCGGTGGTGGCGCAGATTTTCTGCGCAGTGGTGCGACCAACACCGTAGATGTAGGTCAGCGAGATAACAGTGTGCTTGTTATCCGGAATGTTGACGCCTGCAATACGGGCCATTCAGTGGAACTCCAATTGACAGCTACCCACGCCCTGGAAGCCAAGAAATAGGGCGCGCGATATTAGCGCTGTAATAACAAAGAATCAACCCGACAGCGCACTAGCTGCCGGGCTCATTACGCGTGAATCACACTCAGCCTTGGCGCTGCTTGTGACGCGGCTCCGCGCTGCAGATCACGCGCACGACGCCGTCGCGACGAATGACCTTGCAGTTGCGGCACAGCTTCTTGACCGATGCACGAACTTTCATCAGTAACTCCTAGAACCTTACGGCAACCATGTCAGCGGAGCATGCCGCTGCCATAGCCCTTCAGGTTGGCTTTCTTCATCAGGGATTCGTACTGGTGCGAAACGAGGTGCGATTGTACTTGGGCCATAAAGTCCATCACAACCACGACCACGATCAGCAACGAGGTCCCGCCAAGGTAGAACGGAACGTTGGCTGCCACCTGCAGGAACTGCGGGAGGAGGCAAACGGCCGTCATGTACAGAGCACCGAACATGGTCAAGCGGGTCAGCACGCCATCGATATAGCGCGCGGATTGCTCGCCCGGACGGATGCCCGGAATAAAGGCACCGGACTTCTTCAGGTTTTCCGCTACGTCTTTCGGGTTGAACATCAGCGCCGTATAGAAGAAGCAGAAGAAGATGATCCCTGCACTAAACAGCAGAATGTTCAACGGCTGACCGGGAGCGATCGCCTGCGAGATGTCCTGCAGCCAGCCCAGACCTTCGGACTGACCGAACCAGGTTCCCAGCGAAGCCGGGAACAGCAGGAGACTGCTGGCGAAGATGGCCGGGATCACGCCCGCCATGTTCACCTTCAGCGGCAGGTGGCTGGTCTGCGCAGCGAAGACCTTACGGCCCTGCTGACGCTTGGCGTAGTGCACCGCAATGCGACGCTGGCCACGCTCGATGAACACCACGAAACCGATGATCGCTACCGCCAGCAGGCCGATGGCGATCAGGGCGAAGATGTTGATATCGCCCTGACGAGCAGACTCGAAGGACTGCCCGATCGCCGACGGCAGACCGGCCACGATGCCCGCAAAGATCAGCATCGAGATACCGTTGCCGACACCGCGCTCGGTGATTTGCTCGCCCAGCCACATCATGAACATGGCGCCGGCCACGAAGGTCGTCACCGCCACGAAGTGGAAGCCGAAATCGATCGAGAACGCTACGCCCTGACTGGCTAGACCGACGGACATGCCGATGGCCTGGACGATAGCCAGGACGAGAGTGCCGTAGCGGGTGTACTGGCTGATCTTGCGACGGCCAGCTTCACCTTCCTTCTTCAACTGCTCCAGCTGCGGGCTGACGGCAGTCATCAGCTGCATGATGATCGATGCCGAGATGTACGGCATGATCCCCAGCGCGAAGATGCTCATCCGCTCCAGCGCGCCGCCAGAGAACATGTTGAACAGGCTAAGAATGGTCCCCTCGTTCTGCCGAAACAGGTCGGCTAGCCGGTCTGGGTTGATTCCGGGCACCGGAATGTGCGCACCGATCCGATAGACGATGATCGCCAGGAACAGGAAACGCAGTCGAGCCCAGAGCTCGGACAACCCGCCATTGCTGAGCGCGGAGAGAGCACCTTGCTTAGCCATTTAGTCCTCGAACTTACCGCCAGCTGCTTCGATGGCCGCACGCGCACCCTTGGTGGCGGCGATGCCCTTCAGGGTGACCGCACGACCAACCTCGCCGGACAGCATGACTTTCACACGCTGCACGTTTTGGTTGATGACGTTGGCATCCTTCAGCGACTGCAGGGTCACGACGTCGCCTTCCACCTTGGCCAGCTCGGAAGTGCGCACTTCTGCGCGATCCATGGCCTTCAGGGAAACGAAGCCGAACTTCGGCAGACGACGGTGCAGCGGCTGCTGGCCGCCCTCGAAGCCGGGGGCAATCTTGCCGCCGGTACGCGAGGTCTGGCCCTTGTGGCCACGGCCACCGGTCTTACCCAGGCCGCTACCGATACCGCGACCCAGGCGACGCTTCTCGCGACGGGCACCCGGCGCGGAACGCAGATCGTTCAGTTGCATGATTAACCCTCCACCTTCAGCAGGTAGTAAGCCTTGTTGATCATGCCGCGGTTTTCAGGAGTGTCCTGAACTTCGACGGTGTGACCGATGCGACGCAGGCCCAGACCCTTGACGCAGGCTTTGTGGTTGGCCAGACGGCCATTGGTGCTCTTGACCAGAGTGACTTTGACGGTAGCCATGATCAGAGAATCTCCTCGACGCTCTTACCACGCTTGGCAGCCACGGATTCCGGCGACTGCATGGCTTTCAGACCCTTGAAGGTGGCGTACACCACGTTCACCGGGTTGGTAGAGCCGTAGCACTTGGCCAGAACGTTCTGCACGCCAGCCACTTCCAGCACGGCACGCATGGCGCCGCCGGCGATGATGCCGGTACCTTCGGAGGCCGGCTGCATGAAGACGCGGGAAGCGCCATGCACGGACTTCATCGGGTACTGCAGAGTGGTGCCGTTCAGGTCGACCTGGATCATGTTGCGACGCGCAGCTTCCATCGCCTTCTGGATGGCGGCCGGCACTTCGCGGGACTTGCCGCGACCGAAGCCGACACGGCCCTTGCCATCACCCACCACGGTCAGCGCGGTGAAGGTGAAGATACGGCCACCCTTAACGGTCTTGGCAACGCGGTTAACCTGGACCAGCTTCTCGATGTAGCCTTCGCCCTGGGCATCGTCGCGGTTGTCGCGATCGCGCTTTTGCTCGTGATTTGCCATAACTTAGAACTCCAGCCCGCCTTCACGAGCAGCATCGGCCAGCGCTTTCACACGGCCGTGGTACTTGAAGCCAGAACGATCGAACGCTACCTGGGTAACGCCAGCGGCTTTCGCGCGCTCGGCGACCAGCAGGCCGACTTTCTTGGCCGCGTCGACGTTGCCGGTGGCGCCGTCACGCAGTTCTTTGTCCAGGGTCGAGGCGCTGGCCAGAACCTTGGCGCCGTCGGCCGAAATGACCTGGGCGTAGATGTGCTGGGAAGAGCGGTACACGCAGAGGCGTACGGTTTCCAGCTCGCGCATTTTCAGGCGTGCCTTGCGAGCGCGACGCAGACGAGTTTCTTTCTTTACGCTCATTTGCTATGCCCTACTTCTTCTTAGCTTCTTTGCGACGTACGACTTCGTCGGCGTAGCGCACACCCTTGCCCTTATAAGGCTCGGGACGACGGAAATCGCGGATCTCCGCAGCCACCTGACCGACCAGTTGCTTGTCGATACCCTTGATCAGGATGTCGGTCTGGCTGGGGGTTTCGGCGGTGACGCCTTGCGGAAGCTCGTAGTCGATCGGATGGGAGAAGCCCAGCGCGAGATTCAGCACCTGGCCTTTGGCCTGGGCCTTGTAGCCCACACCCACCAGCTGCAGCTTGCGCTCGAAGCCCTGGCTCACGCCAATGACCATGTTGTTGACCAGTGCACGAGTGGTACCGGCCATGGCGCGATTCTGGTTATCGCCATTGCGAGCAGCGAAACGCAGCTCACCGGATTCCTGGATGATCTCCACGGACGGGTGCACGTTCAGTTCGAGGGTGCCCTTGGCGCCCTTGACGGAAAGCTGCTGGCCAGCGAGTTTGACCTCGACACCTGCCGGCAGCTTGACGGGGTTCTTAGCAACGCGAGACATGCTTATCTCCCCTTAGAACACAGTGCAGAGCACTTCACCGCCGACACCGGCAGCGCGTGCAGCGCGATCCGTCATCACACCCTTGTTGGTGGAGACGATCGAAACGCCCAGACCGCCGCGCACTTTCGGCAGCTGATCGACGGACTTGTACTGGCGCAGACCGGGACGGCTCACGCGCTTGACTTCTTCGATGACCGGACGGCCTTCGAAATACTTCAGCTCGATGGACAGCTGCGGCTTGGCGTCGCTGCTGATCTCATACCCCGCAATGTAGCCTTCGTCCTTGAGAACTTTGGCTACTGCCACCTTCAGCTTGGAAGACGGCATGCTTACTACCGACTTTTCAGCCATCTGGGCATTACGGATACGAGTTAGCATGTCCGCTAACGGGTCCTGCATACTCATGGGCTTGATGCTCCTGAAACAAAAAGAACAGCCTTACGGCTGGAACCATCCTCGAACCTGCAAATGCCAGGCTCAGGAGAGCCGGACATTCTAGAGATCGATCAAAAATGAATCAAGCCCCAAAAGGGGCTCGATCGATAAAACAAAGCCGGCGCTAGGCCGGCTTCGCTTTTCTTACCAGCTGGCTTTCACCAGGCCCGGTACGTCACCGCGCATGGCGGCCTCGCGCAGCTTGTTACGCGCAAGACCGAACTTGCGGTACACGCCGTGCGGACGACCGGTGATGCGGCAACGGTTACGCAGGCGGCTGGCGCTGGCGTCACGCGGTTGCTTCTGCAGGGCGATCTGAGCTTCCCAGCGCTGCTCCGGAGTGGAGTTCGGGCTGGCAATCACAGCCTTGAGCTCTGCACGCTTCTTGGCGAACTTGGCGACCAGACGCTGACGCTTCAGCTCGCGGTTCTTCATGCTCTCTTTGGCCATTTCCTACTCCAATCAGTTGCGGAACGGGAAGTTGAAGGCGCGCAGCAGAGCGCGACCTTCATCGTCCGTACGGGCAGTGGTGGTCAGGGTGATGTCCAGACCACGCAGAGCATCGATCTTGTCGTAATCGATTTCCGGGAAAATGATCTGCTCTTTGACACCCATGCTGTAGTTGCCGCGACCGTCGAAGGACTTGGCATTCAGGCCGCGGAAGTCACGCACGCGCGGCAGGGAGATGGAGAGCAGGCGATCCAGGAATTCGTACATACGATCGCGGCGCAGGGTCACCTTGACACCGATCGGCCAGCCTTCGCGAACCTTGAAACCCGCAATGGACTTGCGGGCAAAGGTCACGACCGGCTTCTGACCAGTGATCTTTTCCAGGTCGGCAACGGCGCTCTCGATGACCTTCTTGTCACCGATAGCCTCGCCCAGACCCATGTTCAGGGTGATTTTGGTAACGCGCGGAACTTCCATCACGTTCGCCAGCTGCAGTTCTTCCTTCAGCTTCGGAGCGATCTGAGTCCGGTAAATCTCTTTCAGTCGTGCCATGGTGTTCTACCTATGATTCTCAAGCGCCAACCGGCTTTTGGGTGGACTTGAAGACACGAATTTTCTTGCCGTCTTCGACCTTGAAGCCAACGCGATCAGCCTTGTTGGTTTCGCTGTTGAAGATGGCGACGTTGGACACGTGCAGGGGCGCCTCTTTCTCGACGATACCGCCCTGAACACCGAGCATCGGGTTCGGCTTGGTATGACGCTTGACGAGGTTGATGCCGCCGACGATCAGACGATCGTCAGCCAGCACTTTCAGCACCTTGCCGCGCTTGCCCTTGTCTTTGCCGGCGATGACGATGATCTCGTCGTCACGACGAATCTTTTGCATGACGGCTTCTCCTTACAGCACTTCGGGGGCGAGCGAGACGATCTTCATGAACTTCTCGGAACGCAGCTCACGAGTCACCGGGCCGAAGATACGGGTACCGATGGGCTCTTGCTTGTTGTTCAGCAGAACAGCAGCGTTGCCGTCGAAGCGGATGATCGAACCGTCGGCACGGCGTACGCCGTGCTTGGTGCGGACCACGACAGCGGTCATCACCTGGCCCTTCTTCACCTTGCCGCGCGGAATCGCTTCCTTCACGGTGACCTTGATGATGTCGCCGATACCGGCGTAGCGACGGTGCGAACCACCAAGGACCTTGATGCACATAACGCGACGAGCACCGCTGTTGTCAGCGACGTCGAGCATGGATTGAGTCTGAATCATATCTTTCTCCGACCCTTAGTCCTTAGACTTCCACGGCACGTTCGACGATTTCCACCAGGGCCCAGGACTTGGTCTTGGCCAGCGGACGGGTCTCACGGATGGTGACCTTGTCGCCGATCTTGCACTGGTTGTTTTCGTCGTGGGCGTGCAGCTTGGTCGAACGCTTCACGTACTTACCGTAGATCGGGTGCTTGACGCGACGCTCGATCAGAACGGTGATGGTCTTGTCCATCTTGTCGCTGACGACGCGGCCGGTCAGCGTACGGACGGTTTTCTGAGCTTCAGCCATGATCACTTACCTGCCTGCTGGTTGAGCACAGTCTTCACGCGAGCGATGTCGCGCTTCACTTGCGAGAGCAGGTGAGACTGCCCCAGCTGACCAGTAGCCTTCTGCATGCGCAGATTGAACTGGTCGCGCAGCAGACCGAGCAGTTGCTCGTTCAGCTGCTGAACCGATTTTTCACGGAGTTCTTTCGCTTTCATCACATCACCGTCCGCTTAACAAAGGAGGTGGCGAGGGGCAGCTTTGCAGCAGCCAGGGCGAATGCCTCACGCGCCAGCTCTTCCGGAACACCTTCGATCTCGTACAGCACCTTGCCCGGCTGGATCTGGGCTACCCAGTACTCCACGCCACCCTTACCTTTACCCATACGAACTTCGAGGGGCTTCTTGGTAACGGGCTTGTCCGGGAACACGCGGATCCAGATCTTGCCGCCACGCTTCACGTGACGAGTCAGGGCACGACGGGCTGCTTCGATCTGGCGAGCAGTCAGGCGACCACGGGAAACAGCTTTCAGGGCGAACTCGCCGAAGCTGACCTTGCTACCGCGATGAGCCAGACCACGGTTGTGGCCGGTCATCTGCTTGCGGAATTTTGTACGCTTGGGTTGCAGCATGTTGCGTACTCCTTACTTAGCAGCTTTCTTGCGCGGCGCCGGGGCGGCAGGCTTGGACTCTTCCAGCTGGCCACCGATGACCTCGCCCTTGAAGATCCACACCTTCACACCGATCACACCGTAAGTGGTGTGCGCCTCGTAGGTGGCGTAGTCGATATCGGCACGCAGGGTGTGCAGCGGCACACGACCTTCGCGATACCACTCGGTACGGGCGATTTCCGCGCCGCCGAGACGACCACTTACCTGGATCTTGATGCCCTTGGCACCAATGCGCATGGCGTTCTGCACGGCGCGCTTCATGGCACGACGGAACATGACGCGGCGCTCCAGCTGCTGAGCAACGCTCTGCGCAACCAGCATGGCATCGAGTTCCGGCTTGCGGATTTCCTCGATGTTGATGTGCACCGGCACACCCATTTGCTTGGTCAGGTCCTGACGCAGCTTCTCGACGTCTTCACCCTTCTTGCCAATCACGATACCGGGACGGGCAGTGTGGATGGTGACGCGCGCGGTCTGAGCCGGGCGCGCGATGTCGATGCGGCTCACGGACGCGCTTTTTAGTTTGTCCTGGAGATACTCACGAACCTTCAGGTCGGCCAGCAGATAATCAGCGTATTGACGCTTGTCTGCGTACCAGACGGAGGTGTGCTCCTTGACGATTCCCAGGCGGATGCCAACGGGATGTACTTTCTGACCCATCTGATCGACTCCGTTACTTGTCCGCAACCTTGACAGTGATATGGCAAGACCGCTTGACGATGCGATCAGCACGGCCCTTGGCACGCGGCATGATGCGCTTAAGCGAACGCCCCTCGTTGACGAAAACGGTGCTGACCTTCAGGTCATCAACGTCTGCGCCTTCGTTGTGCTCGGCGTTGGCAACGGCCGACTCCAGCACTTTCTTCATGATCTCGGCGGCTTTCTTGTTGGAGAAAGCCAGGAGGTTGAGCGCTTCGCCCACCTTCTTCCCGCGGATCTGGTCGGCGACCAAGCGGGCTTTCTGGGCGGAGATTCGAGCGCCCGACAGCTTAGCGGCTACTTCCATCTTTCCTTACCCCTTAACGCTTGGCTTTCTTGTCCGCAGCGTGCCCACGGTAGGTGCGGGTAGCAGCGAACTCGCCGAGTTTGTGGCCGACCATGTCTTCGCTCACGAGGACCGGGACATGTTGACGACCGTTATGCACAGCGATGGTCAGACCGACCATCTGCGGCAGAATGATGGAGCGACGCGACCAGGTTTTAACCGGCTTGCGATCGTTCTTTTCCACCGCAACTTCGACCTTCTTCAGCAGGTGAAGATCGATAAAAGGACCTTTTTTCAGAGAACGCGGCACTGTCGTATCCCTCTAGTTACTTGCGGCGACGAACGATCATGTTGTCGGTGCGCTTGTTGGAGCGAGTCTTCGCACCCTTGGTCGGGAAGCCCCACGGCGAAACCGGGTGACGACCACCGGAGGTACGCCCCTCACCACCACCATGCGGGTGATCGACCGGGTTCATGGCAACACCACGAACGGTCGGACGAACGCCGCGCCAGCGCTTGGCACCGGCCTTGCCCAGGGAGCGCAGGCTGTGCTCGGAGTTGGAAACCTCGCCCAGGGTCGCACGGCACTCGGCCAGGACCTTGCGCATCTCGCCGGAGCGCAGACGCAGGGTGACGTAGGCACCTTCACGAGCCACCAGCTGCACGGAGGCACCGGCGGAACGAGCCAGCTGAGCGCCTTTACCCGGCTTCAGCTCGATACCGTGAATGGTCGAACCGACGGGAATGTTGCGCAGCGGCAGGGTGTTGCCGACCTTGATCGGAGCAGCGGAACCGGATACCAGCTGATCGCCAGCGCTCACGCCCTTCGGCGCGATGATGTAGCGACGCTCACCGTCGGCGTATTTCAGCAGAGCGATGTGGGCGGTACGGTTCGGATCGTATTCCACGCGCTCAACGACGGCAGGAATGCCATCCTTGTTGCGACGGAAGTCGACCAGACGGTAATGCTGCTTGTGGCCACCGCCGATATGACGAGTGGTGATACGACCGTTGTTGTTACGGCCGCCAGTCTTCGACTTCTTCTCGAGCAGCGGAGCGTACGGAGCGCCTTTGTGCAGCTCCTGGTTGACCACCTTGACCACGAAACGACGGCCAGCGGAAGTCGGTTTGCATTTAACGATTGCCATGATGCACCCCTACCTTACTCAGCACTGCTGGTGAAATCGAGATCCTGGCCCGGCTGGAGGGAGACGTACGCCTTCTTCCAGTCGTTACGCTTGCCCAGGCCGCGCATAGTGCGCTTGGTCTTGCCCTGTACGTTGACAGTGCGAACACCAGCGACTTTCACGCTGAACAGGCTTTCGACGGCCTTCTTGATTTCCAGCTTGGTTGCATCGGTGGCAACCTTGAAAACGAATTGGCTCTTGCCATCTGCCAGCACGGAGGCCTTCTCGGAGATGTGCGGGCCAACCAGCACTTTGAATACGCGTTCCTGGTTCATGCCAGCAGCTCCTCGAATTTCTTCACGGCCGACACGGTTACCAGCACTTTGTCGAAG
The DNA here is from genome assembly GCA_033838285.1 of Pseudomonadaceae bacterium. Taxonomy (GTDB): domain Bacteria; phylum Pseudomonadota; class Gammaproteobacteria; order Pseudomonadales; family Pseudomonadaceae; genus Aquipseudomonas. Next base: position 1,954 of record JAJLLC010000040.1, on the reverse strand, counting down.
GCGATCAGGCTGACCGGATCGGTGCCTTGAACGTCGCGCACGTCGACATGCGGCAGGTTGCGCGCAGCCAGGTACAGGTTCTGGTCAACGGCTTCGGTGACGATCAGCACGTCGCTCAGGCCCAGGCCGTTCAGCTTGCCCAGCAGACCCTTGGTCTTCGGGGCGTCGACGGCGAAGTCCTCGACCACGACCAGGCGCTCCTGGCGAACCAGCTCGGAGAGGATCGAGCGCAGAGCGGCACGATACATCTTCTTGTTCAGCTTCTGGCTGTGATCCTGCGGCTTGGCAGCGAAGGTCACGCCACCGCCACGCCAGATCGGGCCAACACTGGAACCGGAACGAGCACGACCGGTGCCCTTCTGACGCCACGGCTTCTTGCCGCCGCCAATGACTTCAGCGCGAGTCTTCTGACCACGGGTACCCTGACGACCGCCAGCCATATAGGCGACGACAGCCTGGTGCACCAGAGTCTCGTTGAACTCACCGCCGAAGGTACGCTCGCTGACTTCGATAGCCTGAGCGCCATTTACATTCAGTTGCATCTCAGCTTCCCCTCTTAACCGCGAGCTTTGACAGCCGGACGCACCAGCACGTCGCCGCCGGTAGCGCCGGGAACGGCACCCTTGACCAGCAGCAGATTGCGTTCGGCGTCGACACGGACCACTTCCAGGGACTGCACGGTCACGCGCTCGGCGCCCAGATGACCGGACATTTTCTTGCCCTTGAAGACACGACCAGGAGTCTGGCACTGGCCGATGGAGCCCGGCGCACGGTGGGAAACGGAGTTACCGTGAGTGTTGTCCTGACCACGGAAGTTCCAGCGCTTGATGGTACCGGCGTAGCCTTTACCCTTGGACTGACCGGTGACATCCACCAGCTGACCGGCCTGGAACAGTTCGGCGGTGATCTGATCGCCAGCCTGGTACTCGCCCTCTTCCAAGCGGAATTCCCAGACGCCACGACCAGCAGCGACATTAGCTTTGGCGAAGTGACCGGCCTGAGCCTTGGTCACGCGGGAAGCACGACGCTCGCCCACGGTAACCTGCACAGCACGGTAACCATCACTCTCTTCGGACTTGAACTGGGTGACGCGATTCGGCTCGATCTCGATGACCGTGACCGGAATGGAGACACCTTCTTCGGTGAAAATGCGGGTCATGCCGCATTTACGACCGACTACACCAATAGTCATGTTGTAAACCTCATGAGTGTACGGGGCTTTCACCCGCTATGGCCGCCCATTTCAGAGCGTTACACGACTAAAACCGCCAGGTTTTAGCCGAGGCTGATCTGCACTTCCACGCCTGCCGCAAGGTCGAGCTTCATCAGCGCGTCGACGGTCTTATCCGTCGGCTGAACGATGTCCAGCACACGCTTGTGGGTACGAATTTCGTACTGGTCGCGCGCGTCTTTGTTGACGTGCGGGGAGACCAGAACGGTGTACCGCTCTTTGCGGGTAGGCAGAGGAATAGGACCACGCACCTGAGCACCAGTACGTTTCGCGGTTTCCACGATTTCCTGGGTGGATTGATCGATCAGGCGATGGTCAAAAGCCTTCAACCGAATACGGATTTGTTGGTTCTGCATTTTGACCTCAGACTCTATCTCTGCTATCCCCAACGGACGGACTACGCCCGTTAAAAGGAGGCGCAATTGTACGGATGCGCCCTGGGGGTGTCAACTTTTGACCAATCAAAAGAAAAGGGGCCCCGAAGGGCCCCTCTCCTCAGCGGTCGTCGATTACTCGATGACCTTGGCAACCACGCCGGCGCCAACGGTACGGCCGCCTTCGCGAATCGCGAAACGCAGGCCGTCGTCCATGGCGATCGGCTTGATCAGGGTGACAACCATCTTGATGTTGTCGCCCGGCATTACCATCTCGACGCCTTCCGGCAGTTCGCACGAACCGGTCACGTCAGTGGTACGGAAGTAGAACTGCGGACGGTAGCCCTTG
>JAJLLC010000039.1:0-5974 GCA_033838285.1 Pseudomonadaceae bacterium | reverse complement strand
GTGATCGCCTGACGGATCCACCATGTCGCATAGGTCGAGAACTTGTAGCCGCGGCGGTATTCGAACTTGTCGACCGCCTTCATCAGGCCGATGTTGCCCTCCTGGATCAGGTCCAGGAACTGCAGGCCGCGGTTGGTGTATTTCTTCGCGATGGAAATCACCAGGCGCAGGTTGGCCTCGACCATTTCCTTCTTGGCGCGGCGGGCCTTGGCCTCGCCGATGGACATGCGCCGGTTGATGTCCTTGATCTCGGCGATCACCAGGTTGGCGTCGGCCTCGATGGCGATCATCTTCTCCTGGCAGCGCTGGATATCGGCCTGCAGGTTGCCGATGGCTTCGGCGTACTTGGCCTTGCCCTTGGCCAGGCCGGCGGCCCAGTCCAGGTCCACTTCATTGCCCGGGAACAGCTTGAGGAAGTCGGCGCGCGGCATGCGCGCATCGCGCACGCACAGCTGCATGATGGCGCGTTCCTGGGCGCGTACCTGCTCCAGCGAGCCGCGCACGCGCTCGACCAGGGCCTCGAACTGCTTGGGCACCAGCTTGATCGGCATGAACAGCTCGGCCAGGGCCAGCTGTTCCTTCTCCGCCTGCTTGCTGCCGCGGCCGTGCTTCTTCAGGGCCTTGCGGGTCTTCTCCAGCTGCTCGGCAACGGCACCGAAGCGGCGGGCGGCTTCTTCCGGGTCCGGGCCGCCATCGCCTTCGTCGTCGGAATCGCTGTCGCCTTCCTCGTCCTCTTCCTCGTCGTCCTTGGCTTCGGCGGCGGCTTCCTTCAGCTCGGGCTCGACTTCCTCGGCCGGCAGGTTGCCGTCGTCCGGGTCGATGTAGCCGCTGAGCACGTCGGACAGGCGGCCACCCTCGGTGGTCACGCGCTGGTATTCGGCGAGGATGCTGTCGACGGTACCGGGGAAGTGGGCGATGGCGCCCATGACTTCGCGAATGCCTTCCTCGATGCGCTTGGCGATCTCGATCTCGCCTTCGCGGGTCAGCAGCTCGACGGTACCCATCTCGCGCATGTACATGCGCACCGGGTCGGTGGTGCGGCCGATGTCGGTCTCCACCGCGGCCAGGGCGGCGGCGGCTTCGTCGGTGTCGGCCTCGGCCAGCAACAGGGCATCCGCATCCGGGGCGCTCTCGAATACGTTGATCCCCATGTCGTTGATCATGCGGATGATGTCTTCCACCTGTTCCGGATCGGAAATATCCTCCGGCAGGTGGTCGTTGACCTCGGCGTAAGTCAGGTAGCCCTGCTCACGACCGCGGCTGATCAACTCTTTCAAACGAGACTGCTGTTGCGCTTTTCCGGACATAGCACCCTATCCACTGAAGGTCTTGGCGGGCTGAAAATAAGCCGAGGATTATACCCGATTTGACGTGTCAGGCGCCAGTTGGGGTCTTGCTGTCGGGCGATGAGGCCTGGCTGAACTGTTCTCTCAGTAGAGCCTTTTCCTCGTCGCTAAGTTCGCTGGGGCTCTTGTGCATGACGCTCCGTAGCAGCTGCTCGCGGCGTTTCTGCAGTTGGCTGCTAGCAAGTGTAGTAATGGTGTCGAGGAACTGCTTTTCAAGATTGTCGCCCTGGATCAGCCATTCCTTCTCCGCCAGGGCGCGCAGCAGGCGGCCCTGCTCGGTGCCGTGCCAGCGCGCGATCAGTTGCAGCGAGCGCAGCTTGGGGCTCTTCTGCAGGGTGCCGACCAGAGCCACCAGCAGCTGGGCATAGGTGTCGTCTTCGTCGGCGAAGTGGCTGACATCCTCGACCTTCTGCGCCAGTTGCGGGTGGTGCAGCAGGGTACGCAGGGCGGTCAGGGTCGGCGACTCGACATGCACCGGCTTGCGCGGTGGGGCGTCCTTCTTCCAGTTGCCGCCTTTCTTCCACTCGCCGTCCTTCTTCCAGCCCTTGCCTTCGCCTTTCTGCCAGGGCTTCTTCGCTTCGTAGGCTTCGGCCGGCGGCTCGATATGGTTGGCGTAGTCGGCGATGTCGCCGTATTCCGGCTGGGCGTCGTAGTAATGGCCGTAGTCCGCCGGTGGCTCGTGGCCTTGGCTTGCCGAGGGCGCGGGCGCTGCGTTCTGCGCGACCTGCTGCAGCATCTCGCCGGACAGGCCGCTGATCTCCGACAGGCGCTGGCGCATCAGGGCGCGCAGGTGGTTGCCGGGGATCTTGTCGATCAGCGGTGCGGCCAGGGTGACCAGGTGCGCCTTGCCCTCCAGCGAGCGCGGGTCGGCCTCTTCCGAGAGCTGCTGGAAGAAGTAGTCGGCCAGCGGCTGGGCATGCTGGTTGATGCGCGCGCGGAAGGCGTCGGTGCCTTCGCTGCGCACCAGGGTGTCCGGGTCCTCGCCCTCGGGCAGGAACAGGAAGCGTGCGCGGCGGCCGTCCTGCAGGTTGGGCAGGGTCGCCTCCAGGGCGCGCCAGGCGGCCTTGCGTCCGGCGCCGTCGCCGTCGAAGCAGAACAGCACGCTGGGCACCAGGCGGAACAGGCGCTTGAGGTGTTCCTCGCTGGTCGCCGTGCCAAGGGTCGCCACCGCATTGCGCAGGCCCTGCTGGGCCAGGGCGATGACGTCCATGTAGCCCTCGACCACCATGATCTCGTCGAGATCGCGGTTGCTCTTGCGCGCCTCGTACAGGCCGTAGAGCTCCTGGCCCTTGTGGAACACCGGGGTCTCGGGGGAGTTCAGGTACTTGGGCTTGTCGTCGCCGAGCACGCGGCCGCCGAAGGCGATGACGCGGCCGCGGCTGTCGCGGATGGGGAACATCACGCGGTCGCGGAAGCGGTCGTAGATGCGGCCGTTCTCGGCGTTCTCGATCAGCAGGCCAGCGTCGATCATGGCCTTCTGCTGCAGCTTGTCGCCGCCCAGGTGCTTGTGCAGGTTGTCCCAGCCGGGCGGGGCGAAGCCCAGGCCGAAGTCGCGAGCGATCTCGCCGGAGAGGCCGCGGCCCTTGAGGTAGTCCACCGCGGCCTTGCGCGTCGGGTGGCTCTTCAGGGCCTGGCGGTAGTAGTCGGCGGCGGCGGCGAGCAGCGGGTAGAGCGGCGAGTCGGTCGGCTGACGCGGTGTGCGGCCGCGGCCGCCTTCCTCGCGCGGCACGTCCATGCCGGCGCGCTTGGCCAGGTCTTCGACGGCCTGGGGGAAGTCCAGGCCGTCGTGGTCCATGACGAAGCCGAGGGCGTTGCCGCCGGCGCCGCAGCCGAAGCAGTAGTAGAACTGCTTGTCCGGGCTGACGCTGAAGGAGGGGGTCTTCTCCTTGTGGAAGGGGCAGCAGGCCGTGTAGTTCTTGCCGGCCTTCTTCAGCTGGATGCGCGAGCTCACCACCTCGACTATGTCGGTGCGGTTGAGCAGGTCGTCGATGAAGGACTGCGGAATCAGGCCGGCCATGGAGTCGTCAGCGGGAGGTTGCCGAGGGCAGGAGCATAAACGAAAAAACTCCGGTCATCGCCAGCGGGCGACGCGGAGTCGAGAAATGCAAAGCCCGGCCGGAGCCGGGCTGTGCGGAAGCCTAACGGCGTGCGCTGTAACTCAGTACAGGCGCTCGCGGCGGCGCTGCTCGCGCTGCACTTTCTTGGCGTGGCGCTTGACGGCGGCGGCGGCCTTGCGCTTGCGCTCGGTGGTGGGCTTCTCGTAGAACTCGCGGCTGCGAACTTCGGCCAGAACGCCGGCTTTTTCACAGGAGCGCTTGAAACGACGCAGAGCTACGTCGAAGGGTTCGTTCTCTTTAACTTTGACGGCTGGCATCCAGGTCGTACCTTCACTGTTTTACCGAATGGACGACGCGATCCGGCAAGGGCACGGGAATACGTCGGTTTTCAAGGGCTGCGGATATTAACGCCTCGCGCCACGGAATGCAAAGCCTCTGATCGAAAAGCGCTGGTTCGCTCGGGGGGCGACGATTATCATGCGCGCCTTCTTCATGGCTCTAAGCGAAAGGCCCGAATCCCATGCTAGTCCTAGGCCTGGAAACCTCCTGCGACGAGACTGGCGTCGCGCTCTACGACAGCCAGCGCGGCCTCCTTGCCGATGCCCTGTTCAGCCAGATCGACCTGCACCGCGTCTACGGCGGGGTAGTGCCGGAGCTGGCCTCGCGCGACCACGTCAAGCGCATGTTGCCGCTGATCCGCCAGGTGCTGGAAGAGGCAGGCGTGGCCCGCGAGCAGATCGAGGCCATCGCCTACACTTCCGGGCCGGGCCTGGTCGGTGCGCTGCTGGTCGGCGCCGCCTGCGCCCAGGCCTTGGCCTTCGCCTGGGGAATTCCCGCCGTGGGTGTGCACCATATGGAAGGCCACCTGCTGGCGCCCATGCTGGAGGAAACGCCGCCGGCCTTTCCGTTCGTCGCCCTGCTGGTCTCCGGCGGCCACACCCAGCTGGTGCGGGTCGACGGCATCGGCCGCTACCAGCTGCTCGGCGAGTCGCTCGACGATGCCGCCGGCGAGGCCTTCGACAAGACCGCCAAGCTGATGGGCCTGCGCTATCCGGGCGGTCCCGAGATCGCCCGTCTGGCCGCCTCCGGCACGCCGGGGCGCTTCAGCTTCCCGCGGCCGATGACCGATCGCCCGGGCCTGGACTTCAGTTTCAGCGGTCTCAAGACCTTCACCCTGAACACCTGGCAGCAGTGCCGCGACGCCGGCGACGCTAGCGAGCAGACCCGCGCCGATATCGCCCTGGCCTTCCAGGAGGCGGTGGTCGATACCCTGACCATCAAGTGCAGGCGTGCGCTCAAGCAGACCGGTCTGAACAGCCTGGTGATCGCCGGCGGTGTCAGCGCCAACCAGGCCCTGCGCCAGTCCCTGGAAGGCATGCTGGCCGGGCTCAAGGGCAAGGTGTTCTACGCCCGCCCGCGCTTCTGCACCGACAACGGCGCGATGATCGCCTACGCCGGCTGCCAGCGCCTGCTGGCCGGACAGCACGAGGGGCCGGAGATCAGGGTGCAGGCGCGCTGGCCGATGGAGACGCTGCCGGCCATATGAGCCCGGTTCGGGTTGACTATTAGAAGTGTCGTTCGCGCCCGGCCAGCAAGTCGCGTAGATTGCCGCGATGGCGCCAGACGATCAGCCCGGTCAGCACGCACATCGGCAGTAGCGCTCCGGGTTGCTGCCAGGCCAGCAGCGGCAGGGTCAGCGGCGTGGCGATCAGCGAGGCCAGCGAGCTGGTGCGGGTCAGGTAGAAGGTCAGCGCCCAAGTGGCGAGGGCCAGCAGGGCGGCCGGCGGATAGAGGCCGAGCAGCATGCCGGCGGCGGTGGCCACGCCCTTGCCGCCCCTGAAGCGGAAATAGACCGGGTAGAGGTGGCCGACCACCGCAGCCAGGCCGATCCAGGCCTGCTGCTGGAGGTCGAGACCGAGCAGCTTGGCGATCAGTACCGGCAGCAGGCCCTTGAGCAGGTCGCCGAGCAGGGTCAGCAGGGCCAGTTTCCTGCCGGCCACCCGCAGCATGTTGGTGGCCCCGGGGTTGCCCGAGCCGCTGGCGCGGGGGTCCGGTCCGCCGGCAAGGCGGCTGAGCAGGATGGCGAAGGACAGCGAGCCGAGCAGGTAGGCGAGCAGTGCCAGCAGCCAGAGCATGGTATCCATTCCGGGGCGAGTGAGCCCCGATTCTAGCGGTGTGCCGCGTGGAGTGAACAGGTGGACAAGGTTTTCATCGAGGGTCTGGAGGTCGACACCCTGATCGGTGCCTACGACTGGGAGCGCGGCATTCGCCAGTGCCTGCGCCTGGACCTGACGTTCGCCTGGGATATCCGCCCGGCCGCCGCCGACGACGACCTGAGCCAGGCGCTGGACTACGCCGCGGTGAACCAGCAGGTGCAGGCGTTCGCCGCCGCGGCCCGCTTCGAGTTGGTGGAGACCTTCGCCGAGCGCCTGGCCGAGACCCTGCTGGCGCGCTTCGGCATGCCCTGGCTGCGCCTGCGGGTGACCAAGCCGGGCGCCAATGCCCAGGCCCGCGCGGTGGGCGTGGAAATCGAGCGCAGCCGTCCATGACCGCGATCTTCCTCGGCCTGGG
>JAJLLC010000038.1:0-47598 GCA_033838285.1 Pseudomonadaceae bacterium | reverse complement strand
CGCCTGCGACAGGCGCATGCCGCCACTGCGGTCGCGCTCCAGCAGCTGCAGGGCCATGCGCTGCGCGGTCTTCTGCCCGACACCGGGCAGCAGGCGCAGCGAATCGATCAGTTGGCGGATCAGCGGGCTGAAGCTCATGGGATAGTCCGGGATAGCTTGTAGAGTCGACTCAGTGCAAGTGACGACCAAACGCATTGCAGCCATGCAGGGTGGAAGACGGCCATAGACCGTTCCACCCTGCACAACGGCTTAGAACGGCATCTTGAAACCTGGCGGCAGCTGCATGCCGGCGGTCATGCCGGCCATCTTTTCCTGGCTGTTCTGCTCGACCTTGCGCACGGCGTCGTTCACCGCGGCGGCGATCAGGTCTTCCAGCACTTCCTTGTCTTCCTGCATCAGGCTGTCGTCCAGGGTGATGCGCTTGACGTCGTGGCGACCGGTCATCACCACGCTCACCAGGCCGGCGCCGGACTGGCCGGTGACTTCGGCGTTGGCCAGTTCTTCCTGCATCTTCTGCATCTTTTCCTGCATCTGCTGGGCCTGCTTCATCAGGCCCGCCATGCCACCTTTCATCATGATGGTGTTCCTCGGCTAATCGACTCAGGGAGTCAGGGGTTCGATGGAGTCGGGGCGAATGGTCGCCCCGAACTGTTGAATCATCTGCTGCACCAGCGGGTCGCCGTGGATCGACTGCTCGGCCTGGAGCTGGCGCTCGGCACGCTTGCGCGCGGCGGCCTGGGCCGGGGTCTCCTGCTCCGGGCGGACCAGCTCGATGCGCAGTTTCAGGTTGCGCCCCAGATGCTGGTTCAGCGCCTCGTTCAGGCGGCGCTGCTGGGTGGCATTGAACAGCGCACTGTGCGCCGGGTCCAGGTGTAGCAGCCAGTCGTCGCCGTCGGCCTCGACCAGGGTGCAGTTGGCGCCGATGCTGCCGGTCATGCCGGACAGGCCCAGGCGCGGGAACAGGTCGAGCCACTCGGCGGCCAGGCCGGTAGCGGGTTGTGCGGCCGGCAGCGGCTCGGCCACCACGGCCTCGGGCTGGGCCGGGGCATCGAAATCGTAATCGAGGCTGTCGGCGTCGGCCTCGTAGTAGTCGTAGTCGCCGGGTGGTGGCTCGTCGTCATCGCCCTCCTCGGCCGCAGCCACGGCGGGAGTGTGAACGGCCGGAGTCGCAGGAGCCGGGTCGGCCGGCACGGCGGCAGCGGCAGGAGCCAGAGCAGGCGGTTCGGCAATCTGTGCAACGGGCTCGGCGACCTGCACCGGTTGCTGCGGCGCAGGCGCCTCCCAGGGCAGATCGACCGGCTGTGCGACCTCGGCCACAGGCGCGGCAGACGCGATGACCGGCTCGGCAGCGGGAACCTCGGCACTGGCTGCGAGCGGCGCAACGGCCTCCGGAGCCGGAGCCGGAGCCGGAGCCGGAGCCGGAGCCGCCGCAGGCTGGGGTGCCGGCGCGGCTGGCGCAACAGCTGGAGCAACCGGAGCAACCGGAGCAACCGGAGCAACGATAGCGGCCGGCGCAGCCATGGGGGCCACACCGGCCACCGGGGTCTGGCTGGAATCAGCGGTGGCCTTGCTGATCCCCAGATCCTTTAAAGGTGACCTCGGCGCCCCGTCGGCATCGGCCGGACGGAACGCCAGCATGCGCAGCAGCACCATCTCGAAGCCGCCGCGCGGGTCCGGCGCCAGCGGCAGATCACGGCGGCCGATCAGACCCATCTGGTAGTAGAACTGCACATCCTCGGCCGGCAGCGCCTGGGCCAGGGCCAGCACCTTGTCGCGGTCGCCCTGGCCGTTGTCCACCGCCTCCGGCAGGGCCTGGGCGATGGCCACGCGGTGCAGCACGTTGAGCATTTCCGAGAGCACGCCGTTCCAGTCCGGACCCTGCTCGGCCAGCTGGCGCACCGCTTCCAGCAGTGCGCGGGCATCGCCCTCCAGCAGCGCGTGCAGCACGCCGTAGACCTGGCCGTGATCGAGAGTGCCGAGCATGGCGCGCACATCGGCAGCCAGCACCTTGCCCTCGCCGAAGGCGATGGCCTGGTCGGTCAGGCTCATGGCGTCGCGCATCGAGCCGTCGGCGGCGCGGCCGAGCAGCCACAGGGCGTCTTCCTCGAAGGGCACGCTCTCGGCACTCAGTACATGGGTCAGGTGCTCGACCACCCGCTCCGGCGGCATGTTCTTCAGACTGAACTGCAGGCAGCGCGAGAGGATGGTGACCGGCAGCTTCTGCGGGTCGGTGGTGGCGAGCAGGAACTTGACGTGGGGCGGCGGCTCTTCGAGGGTCTTGAGCAGCGCGTTGAACGAGTGCGTGGAGAGCATGTGCACTTCGTCGATCAGGTAGACCTTGTAGCGCCCGCGGCTCGGCGCGTACTGCACGTTCTCCAGCAGCTCGCGGGTGTCCTCGACCTTGGTACGGCTCGCGGCGTCCACCTCGATCAGGTCGACGAAGCGGCCCTCGTCGATCTCCCGGCACACCGAGCAGGTGCCGCAGGGCGTGGAGCTGATGCCGGTCTCGCAGTTCAAGCACTTGGCGATGATCCGCGCGATGGTGGTCTTGCCCACGCCGCGAGTACCGGTGAACAGGTAGGCGTGGTGCAGGCGCTGGCTGTCCAGCGCATTGATCAGGGCCTTGAGCACATGGGTCTGGCCGACCATTTCGCGGAACGAGCGCGGACGCCATTTACGTGCAAGGACCTGATAACTCATCGAAAACCGTCGCAGCTGGGAAGCAGAAGGGGCTAATCCTAGCGGAGCACCGGGCAAATTGCATCCGCGCAATCCCCAGGCCGCCGGCGCGGCGCCGAAGTCGCGGGCTGGCGGGCTTTGCCGCCGGTGCGCAGGGCAAATCGGCCATTGTTGGAGCCTTTGTCGGCTACTCGTCGCCGGGCAGTCGTCGCCGGATATTCGACTAGGTAATCTAGCTGAAGGCCTTTCGCCAGCATTCAAGTCACAGCCCATGGCGCCGAAACACTCGGCAACCTACAAGAAACGGAGTCCATCTCCATGCAACAGGGTCTATTGGCCACCTTCATGCCGCAAACCGAACTGGAGCATGGCGACCAGTTGCTCAGCCGCATGCTCGCCTTCTTCTGCCTGTGTGGCCTGCTCATCGGCCTTTACAGCGGCATCAAGTGGGGCCGCCTGGGCAATGACGCCCTGATGCAGGGCTCCTTCCTGCTGATCGTCGGCATGCCGCTGGCGATGCTGGTGCTGCGCAACGCCTGGTTGCCGGCGCGAGCCACGGCCAACCTGGCCATGGCGCTGATCAGCAGCTACGCGATGGTTCTGGTCTATCACCTCGGCGGCCTGCATTCGGCGCATATCTTCTGGCCGCTGGTGGTGATCGGCTTCGCCTACCTGCTGCTGGGCGGGCGCAGTGCAGCCTTCTGGAGCCTGCTGCAGCTGCTGTTCGTGTTCTGGCTGATCCGCCTGGACCGCTCCGGCGCCAGCCTGCCGCAGTTCGAGCTGAGCCCGCGCGACGCGCTGGTCAACCAATACTCGGGCTTCCTGCTGCCGGTGCTCACCATGTGGATGGCCCAGTGGTACAGCGCACGGGTGCGCCAGCAGGCGCTGGATGGCGCCCAGCAGCACCTGGAGGAAGCGGAACGGGTCGGCAAGGCTGCCACCGCCGGCAGCCAGCAGCTGGCCAGCCTGCTCGACGAGGTACGCCACAGCGCCGGCGACCTGCGCCAGCTGTCGCAGCAGCTCTACCGCACCCTCGACAGCATGCGCCAGCGCTGCCAGAGCATCGACGGCGACGTGCAGCAGCAGGCCGACGCCATGCACCAGCTCGACCTGGCGGTGCAGGACGTGCTGCAGCACCTGGCCGCGAGCACCGCGCACATGCAGCAGCTGAGCCAGGACACCCAGCACAGCAGCGGCCAGGTCAACGCCTGCGCCAGCCGCATGCAGCAGGCCCAGGACAGCATGCAGGCGATCCAGGCCAGCAACCAGCGCATCGCCGAGTCCATGCAGATGATCAGCGCCATCGCCCAGCAGACCAACCTGCTGGCCCTCAACGCGGCCATCGAGGCGGCACGCGCTGGCGAGCACGGCCGCGGCTTCGCCGTGGTGGCCGACGAGGTGCGCTCGCTGTCGCAGCGCAGCAACCAGACCGCCGACACGGTGCAAAGCGTGCTGGTGCAGTCCGAGCAGATCGTCAATACCGGTGCCGAGCAGGTCAGCGACGTGGGTCTGGCGCTCGGCGAGAACGCCGCGCTGACCGCCAGCCTGTCGGGCGCCATCCTGCAGCACAGCCAGGCACTGGACCAGGCCCATCGCCAGTTGGCCCAGGTGCGCGACAACAGCGCCGCCCAGCGCGAAGCCAGCCAGCGCCAGCGCCAGGCCAGCGCCGAACTGCTGGACGCCCAGGAGTCACTGGTCGTGCTGGGGGAGCGCCTGGATCAGCTGTCGCAACAGCTGCACCAGCGGGTCGTCGCGCAGCAGTAAGCGCCCGCAGACCGGCGCGCGCCGTCAGGGTGGTGGCTGGCGCAGATAGCGCCGCGCCAGGTCGGCGCCCTGGCGCTCGCGCTGCTCGGCCAGGGCCCGCCAGAAGGCCTCGGCCAGTTCGGGGTGGGCGGCATAGAACTGGTGCGAGAGCGGCAGGTACCACTCGGTCACCAGCAACGGCCGCGGCAGGAACATCAGCTGCCCCTGCAACTGCTGGCTCTCGATCAGCTCCAGGGCAATCTCGCGTTCCAGCACATAGCCATCCAGGCGCCCCGCCGCCACCAGCTTGAGCGCCTTGGCCGGCGCCAGTGACTCGCTAGACAGCACGCCCAGCTCGCGTAGACGCTGAGCGACGGCATAGCCCAGCGGTGCACCGACGCCATGCCGCACGCCGGCGAACTGTTGCCCGTCCCACTGCAGCGTGGCGTCGCTGCGCACGATGACCGGGTACTCGACCCGCCACAGGCGCTGCTGGTTGTTCACCGGCGTGCCGGCCTGAGCATCGCGACCGGGGAAGCGCCCCCAGGCATCGCGATCCGCCTGCCAGACGGCGATGAACAGGCCGTCGCTGTGCCCCTGCTGCACTTGATGGACGCAACGCTTCCAGGGCTCCTGGTGCAGTTTCAGGCTCAGCCCGGCCTGCTGCGCGGCCTGCTGGATCAACTCGATGATCAGGCCGGGCTGCTGCTCCGCAGCGGCAGAGGGAGCACTGGTGTAGGGAACCAGATCGCCAAGCTCGTAGCACAGGCGCAGGCGCGGCCAGCCCTCGGCGAACGCCTGCTGGGCGCAAAGGCCGGCCAACAGGGAAACAACGATGAGCAACCGCCTGAGCATGCCTGACACCTTCTGCAGCACTGCCCTTAAGCATGGCGGCTGTACGCCCAGGCGTCCAGAAAGGTCGGGACCGGCGGTCCTCAGTCATTGCTCGGCTTGTTCACCGCCTGCAGCACATACTGCGGCAGGGCGAATGCGCCGCGATGAATCTCCGGGTTGTAGTAGCGAGTGACTATGCCGCTACCGGCGAAGCGCTGGAGCAGAACTTCCGACGACAGCTTGCGGTATTCGGGATCGCTGGCGCCCCAGGCGAAGGCCATGCTGCCGCCGATATAGGTCGGCACCGCCGCCAGGTAGAAGTGCCAGTCGGCGAACAGCTCATCCAGACAGCCGGCGCTGTGCTGCACCTGGGAAAGTTGCAGGAAGGGCGTGCCGTTCTGCGCGACCAGTATGCCGCCCTCGTTCAGACAGCGCCGGCAAGCCCGGTAGAAGTCGGCGCAGAACAGTGCCTGGCCCGGCCCCTGCGGGTCCGTGGAGTCGACGATGATCACGTCGAATGTCTCCCGGGTGCCGCCCACGAAATGCAGACCATCGCCTATCACCAGGCTCAGGCGCGGGTCCTCGAAGGCGCCGCAGCTGTGGTTGGGCAGATGCTCCCGACACAGCTCGAGCAGGGCGCCGTCGATCTCGACCAGGGTGATGCTCTCCACATCGCGGTGGCGGCGCACCTCGCGCAGAGTACCGCCGTCGCCACCGCCGACGATCAGCACGCGCTTGGCGGCGCCATGGGCCAGTATCGGCACATGGGCGAGCATCTCGTGGTAGATGAACTCGTCCGCCTCGGTGGTCTGGACCACTCCGTCCAGCGCCATCACCCGTCCCATGCGGGGGTTCTCGAAGATCACCAGGTGGCCGTACGCGGCCTGCACCTCGTGCAGCAGGCGATCCATGCGCAGGCACTGGCCATAGCCTTCGTAGAGGGTTTCCCGATAGTCGCTCATGGCAGAGTCCTCCCTTGCTGCGGAGCACCACCCGGCGGAGGCTCAGATGCGCACATTGCCCCTCGGACCGGCCAGGGCCCAGATGATCAGCCCCAGCACCGGCAGCAGGACGATCAGCAGCACCCAGAGGATCTTGATTCCGGTGTCTGCACCGCTCCTGACCACGTTGAGGATCGCCCAGATATCCAGGGCCAGGATGGCCAGGCTGATCAGACCGCCGAGTGTGGATGACATGGCACCGCTCCTGTGTAGGTGAACATCCCAAGGTTAGATCGCCTGCCAGGCCGAGGCGTTCCCGAACCCCTCGGGCGAAGGGTAAAAGCCCCTTAAAAACGGCAACATGCGACATATTTCTATGTTTTTACGACAGCACGTGACTCCAAGGTCATGTCCCGCCATCAACAATGCACAGGCCACGGCAATCGGTGCTTTCGCTGGCCAGATCGCACATTGGGCACTCTTGGAGAACAGACCCATGAACACCTCGCTCCGCGTCAACGAAGCTCTGCTCATCGCCGGCCGCGCCTTCCAGCCGTTCCAGTGCGTCGCCTGGCAGCCCCAGGACGGCAGCGGCGCGATCACCCTGGCGGTGATCGACCGTACCAACCGCCGCCTCGGCCAGGCCCAGCTGGATAGCCGCACCTATGCCGACCCGGCGCAGCTGGCCGACGCGCTGATCCAGTCGCGCGAGCAGATCAGCCGCCAGGGCTACGCCCTCGACCCGTGGAGCATGCCCGAGTAAGTTCCACCCCGGCCTGCCGCCCCCGCAAGCCCCCTCTGCCGCATGGCGAGGGGGCTTCGCTTTTTCCGGCAGCACCTGACCATATCTGTGGGGCTGTTGTCCTTGTTGCCAAACGGCAGCGGGCGCAGACTGCATCCAGCTTCCCGAGGATGCCCCCATGAGAACCATTGCCAGCCTGCTCTACCCCGACGTGATGAGCCTGGACGTCACAGGCCCGCTGCAGGTGTTCGCCTCGGCCAATGTCGAGCTGCGCCGCCAGGGCCGGGCCGAGGCCTATCGCCTGCTAGTGCTGGCCGACGAGGCCGGGCCGCTGGCCACTTCTGCCGGCTTCCAGCTGGTCGCCGAGCACGCCTGGCGCGATTGTGATCCGGCCGGACTGGACACCCTGCTGGTGCCCGGCGGCCTGGGTGAGACGGCGCAGTGCGCCAACCAGCCGCTGCTGGCCTGGCTGCGTGCCGCCGAACCGCAGGTGCGCCGGCTCGGCTCGGTCTACTCCGGCGCCCTGATCCTGGCCGCCGCCGGCCTGCTCGAGGGCCGCCGCGCCACCACCCACTGGGCCGACGTGGCGGCCCTGCGCTGCCATGACGCCATCGAGGTGGATGGCGATCGCCTGCACACCTACGACCCGAGCGGTCGCGACGGCGACGCCCATGTATTCACCTCGGCCGGGGTCACCGCCGGCATCGACCTGGCCCTGGCCCTGGTCGAGGCCGACCTCGGCCGCCCGCTGGCACTGGCCGTGGCCCGGCGCCTGGTGATGTTCCTCCGCCGTCCCGGCGGCCAGGCACAGTTCAGCGCCCTGCTCGCCCCGGACGCCAGCCGCACGCCGCGCCTGCTCGGCCTGCTGGAGTGGATGGCGCAGAACCTGGCTGCCGACCTGTCGCTAGAGGCTCTAGCCCAGCGCGCCAACCTGTCCATCCGCAGTCTGTCGCGGCTGTTCGTCCAGGAGCTGGGCATGGGCCCGGGGCGCTACGTCGAGCAACTGCGCCTGGAGGCCGCCCGCAGCCTGCTGCAGGACAGCGGCGCCTCGATCGGCACCGTGGCGCGACTGACCGGCTTTCGCCACCCGGAGAACCTGCGCCGCACCTTCCACAAGCACCTGTCGGTAAGCCCCCAGGACTACGCCGAACGTTTCGCCTGATCCGCCAAGGAGAGTCACCATGCTGCAACTGCGCCCCGGCTGCGAATGCTGCAACCGCGACCTGCCCCCGGACTCCACTGAAGCCATGATCTGCTCCTTCGAGTGCACCTTCTGCCGCGATTGCGCAGAGCAACGCCTGCACGGCCGCTGCCCGAACTGCGCTGGCGAGCTGGTGCGCCGGCCCATTCGCCCGGCCGCCGCGCTGGAGCGTTTCCCGGCCAGTCGCGAACGCATCCACAAGCCTGCCGGCTGCACCGAAAGCTGAGACTCTGAGTCTGCTGACAAGGCCACACGAGTGGCCATCAGGTTTGGCAGCCTAGTCGCCGTGCACCGTCACCCGATTGCGCCCGCCGTGCTTGGACTGATACAGGGCGCGATCGGCCCAATCGATAAGCTGCTGGTAGTCCTGGCTGCTCGGCGCCAGATCAGCCACCCCCAGGCTGATGGTGAAGCGGATCTCCTCACCCTCATGCTTGACCACCTGGGCCTCCACCAGGTGACGCAGACGCTCGGCGAACAGCCGGGCGCCAACCTTGTCCACGTCCGGTAGCAGCACCACGAACTCCTCACCGCCGTAACGCCCGGCGATATCGGTATCACGGATGGCCTGGCGGACCAGATCGGCGACAAGCTGGATCACCTTGTCGCCGGCCGGGTGGCCATGGCTGTCGTTGATCCGCTTGAAGTGGTCGATGTCGAAGATCACCAGCGAGGCCATGCTGCCGTAACGGCGGTGACGCGAGTACTCGCGGCGCAGCTCCTCCTCCCAGTAGCCACGGTTGTTCAGACCGGTCAGGCGATCGGTGCGCGACAGGTGCTGAAGCTGCTGGTTAGCCGCCTGCAAGCGGTTCTTGTTCACCGCCACGTCAGTGACGTCGTAGATGATCAGGCAGACGTGCTCGATGCGACTGTTGGTGGCATGCAGCGGCAGGATGGTGGTGTTCTGGTACATGAAGTCTTCCTGCCCGGTAATGGGCTGGTAGTTCTTGAACCGCACCAGGTAGGGCCGCTGCTCCCAGATGGTGAAGGCCGGGGTGCCCAGGGTGACGACGCTCTCCACCTTGTGGCGGAACCAGTCTTCCTCCACCTCGGGAAACAGCTCGAAGAAGGGCTTCTGCAGCACCTCCTGCGGCGTGCGCCCGGAGCGGTTCTCCATGAAGCTGTTCCACACCTCGACGCGAAACTGGCGGTCCACCACCACCACGCCAACATCGATGCTCTGCACTATGGTCAGCAGCCAGTGGAACTCGTTGAGATCGGTACTCTCGGCCATGGCTCAATCCATCATGTAGGCGAGTTTCTTGGTCAGCAGCGGCACCGAATCCTCGGTGAACAGCAGCATCAGGTCGAAGCGAATGTCGTGCCCCTCGATGCCGTAGCTGAACTCCACCGCCAGGGTCTTGCTCCAGCGCTGCTGATTGAGACGGATCAACTCATCGATCGGCGCGTGCTGACCAAGCACCTGCGGGTGGCTCTGGGAAAAGCCGATATTGAGCTGCTCGGCGATAGCGCTGAGGCAGGCGCCGATCAGCACAGTGGACATGTCCAGCAGCATCTCCATGGCCGAGCTTTCGCTGGCGCTGCGCCGCAGCAGCTTGGCCATGTCGGCCATATCCGAATCGTGGAAGATCAGCAGTGCCTCGCCGGCAATACCGCTGCCGATATAGCCCTGGCACACGGCGGTGAGGCGCTGATTGCTCTGCGCGTCGGCCAGCGCCATGTGCAGCTCGCCTACTTCGAGGATGTTGACGTTGGGCAGCGGCAGCTGCACGAACACCCCCAGCACCCGCGCCAGCAAGGCGGCGGCGCGACCCATGGCGACGTTGATGACCTCGCGGAAAGCGTCGCGGAAGCTCACCTCCGGCTCGACCAACAGCGCCGGTGCAGCCGCCCCGCCGCCAGCGCACAGGCCCAGACGCTGCAGGGTCGCACGCATCTGCTCGGGGTCGGCCGGTTTCTTCAGGAAGGCCAGCGCGCCCAGCTCGGTGACGCGCCGCACCGCCTCGTCCTGCACATCGCCGGACACCACTATGACCCGGCACTCCAGGCCCTCGTCGCGCAGAGCGGCCAGCACGCCGTAACCGTCCAGCACCGGCATGGTCAGGTCGAGCAGGAGCAGATCGATGCCGCCCTCGCGGATGCGCTGCAGCGCCTCGACGCCATTGGTGGCCTGGCTGACCGCTACCGGCCAATCCTCAGGCAGTGCGCGCAGCAGCTGCTTGCACGCCATGGCGGAGTCGTCGCAGACCAGCAGGGAAGTGGTCGCCATAGGCAAGAACCTCAAAACACAGGGGCCGGGCAGATGCCGCCAGCCTTCTTCTTGTTAGCACTCCTGTCGCCCGGCGTCACGTTTCGGGCAGCGGCAGAAGCTCGTAATAAGGAAGCATTTTTCGCCGGCAAAAGCCATATCAATATGCCATCACCGCCTACCGATATCGCCCTTTGCAAAGCAGAGCACATCGGGCCTGCAACCTTGCTGCACGACAGCCCCGCCATCTGCGGCAAAGCAACTCCACAGGCAATAAAAAAGGCGCCAACAGGCGCCTTCTTGTACAGCAGCGAACACTCAGTAGTAAGCGTTCTCGCGGTTGCTGTGGTCGGTCACGTCACGCACGCCCTTGAGCTCGGGGATGCGCTCCAGCAGGGTCTTCTCGATGCCTTCCTTGAGGGTGTAGTCGGCCTGGCCACAGCCCTGGCAGCCGCCGCCGAAACGCAGCACGGCGATGCCTTCCTCGACCACGTCGACCAGGGTCACCTGGCCGCCATGGCTGGCCAGCCCCGGGTTGATCTCGGTCTGCAGGTAGTAGTTGATGCGCTCGGTGATCGGGCTGTCCTCGTTGACCATCGGCACCTTGGCGTTCGGTGCCTTGATGGTCAGCTGGCCGCCCATGCGGTCGGTGGCGTAGTCGACCACGGCGTCTTCCAGGAACGGCTCGCTGACGGCGTCGATCCAGGCGGTGAACTCCTTCAGCGCCAGGGCGGTATCTTCCGGCTTCTGCTCGCCCGGCTTGCAGTAGGCGATGCAGGTTTCCGCGTAGGGCGTGCCGGGCTGGGTGATGAAGACGCGGATGCCGATGCCCGTGGTGTTCTGCTTCTTCAGCAGGTCGGACAGGTAATCGTGGGCGGCGTCGGTAATGGTGATGGCGCTCATGGCAACTCCTCGCAAACGTGGCGCCAGTGTACGCCAATAGCCCTTGCCGGAGAAAGTCCTAGAAAATTAGTAGGAATAATTCCCAGCGCCGGGTCCGCTAGAATGCACCCTGGATTTCCCCGAGTTGACCGCCATGACCGACTGGATCACCGCCCTGCCCAAGGCCGAGCTGCACCTGCACCTGGAAGGTTCGCTGGAGCCCGAGCTGCTGTTCGCCCTGGCCGAGCGCAACAGGATCGCCCTGCCCTGGGCCGACGTGGAAGCCCTGCGCGGCGCCTACGCCTTCAACAATCTGCAGGAGTTTCTCGACCTCTACTACCAGGGTGCCAACGTCCTGCGCACGGAGCAGGACTTCTACGACCTGACCTGGGCCTACCTGCTCAAGTGCAAGGAGCAGGGGGTGGTGCATACCGAGCCCTTCTTCGACCCGCAGACCCACACCGACCGCGGCATCCCCTTCGAGGCGGTAGTGCACGGCATCAAGCAGGCACTGGTCGATGGCGAGAAGCAGCTGGGCATCAGCCACGGCCTGATCCTCAGCTTCCTCCGCCATCTGCCCGAAGAAGCCGCCTTCGACACCCTGCAACAGGCCATGCCCTTCCGCGACGCCTTCATCGCCGTCGGCCTGGACAGCTCGGAGATGGGCTTTCCGCCGCGCCTGTTCCAGCGGGTGTTCGCCAAGGCCCGCAGCGAGGGCCTGCTCACCGTCGCCCATGCCGGCGAGGAAGGCCCGCCCGAATACATCTGGGAGGCGCTGGACCTGCTCAAGATCGAACGCATCGACCACGGCGTGCGCGCCATCGAGGACGAGCGGCTGATGCAGCGCATCATCGACGAGCAGATCCCGCTGACCGTCTGCCCGCTGTCCAACATCAAGCTCTGCGTGTTCGACCACATGCGCCAGCACAACATCCTGCAGATGCTCGAGCGCGGCGTGAAGGTGACGGTGAACTCGGACGACCCGGCCTACTTCGGCGGCTATGTCGGGGAGAACTTCGCCGCCCTGGAGCGCGACCTGGGCATGAGCCGCGAGCAGGCCGAGCGCCTGGCGCGCAACAGCCTGGAGGCGCGGCTGGTCAAGTAGGCCGCCCTAGGCAGGCCCGCCGGCTTCGACGTGCCTAGAGGTTCTGATAGCGATTCATGTCCAGCACGCCCGCCTCCACCGGCTCGGTCTCGCGGATATAGGCCGAGAGGTCGTGGAAGTAGTGCCAGAACTGCGGGTGGCTGCGGCGCACGCCCCAGCGCGCCACCACCTTGTCGAAGGCCGCCGCGTCGCGTACCTGCTCCAGGGCGGAGACGAAGGCCGGCACCTCGCCGGCCTTGAGACTGAACATGAAGTTCGGGTAGCTGCTCAGCACCTCCGGATAGACGGTCAGGGTATCCAGCGCCGGCTGGTAGCGCAGCGACTCGCCCATCATGAAGGCCACGTTGCTGTGCGCGCGGTTGCGCAGCAGGCTGTAGACCTGGCGCCGCCCATCGGTCAGCTCGACGCGCAGCAGGGTCGCCTCGGGCAACTGCTCGATCACCCTGAGGCCCCCCGCCGGGCGACCGGCCAGGCGGCTCAGCGCCTGCTCGGCATCCTCCAGCTCCGCCGCCAGGCCCGGCCTGTGGCAGTCGGCGCCGCGACAGCGGTTGAGCGGATCGGGACGCGCATTCAGCGAGCCGTAGCGCTCCAGCAGGGCCTCGGCGAAGGCCCCCTTGGCGCCCTGCGGCGGCAGCCTGAGGGCGGTCGGCGAATGCAGGTCGGCCTCGGCGTAGTCCAGCCACATCTTCAGCTTGCCGCTGTTCTGGTACCAGTCGTCCAGGTAGGCCTGGCGTGCCGGCGGCGGCATCAGGCGGAGGAAGTTAAGCTCGGCGCCGTTGCGGATCAGATCGAAGTACAGGCGCGTCTGCGCCTGGTGCGAGACGTTGCCGAACACGTCGAAGTTGACCACCAGTTGGTAGTAGGTGCGTTCCAACAGCGGATAGTCCAGCAGCCACAGAGTCTGCGGCACCTCGCCGATCAGACCCTTGCGCACCGAGGCGCTGTCGTGCTGGCGGAAGATCGACAGCAGCGCGTTGTCGTTACCCGCCCACAGGTGCGACCAGCTCGGCGCGGGGCTCTCGGCATAGGCGTCGCGGCGCAGCTCCTCGTACTGGTTGCGCTTGTCCCGGTAGGCCTTCCACAGGCCGAGCAGGTCGCCGATCTCGTCGAACTGGCCGGGCATCGCCAGCAGCGGCGTGGCCTTGGCGCGGAACTCGGCATCGGTGATGTAGAGGTCGTGGCGCGGGTCCTGGAACAGCGCCCAGAAGTTGTCGCGGATCACGTCGGTGGCGATCTGCCCGCGGCATACCGGGCCGCGGATGAAGGTGCGCACGAAGTACTCGGCGTTATCCAGCATGAACTGGTAGCGCGCCTCGGCCGGGATGGCGGCGAAGGTCTCGAAGGGGTTGGAACGGTGCTGGGCGCCATAGCCCGGCACCGCGTCCACCGTCCAGTCGGTGGCGTAGAACAGCTCACGCACTCGCGCCAGCTTCTTCGCGCTGAGCGGGTAGGTGATGTGGGTCTTGTGCACGATTACGCCCTGGATCGGCCACAGGCGGTAATGAAAGTGCGTCCCCGGATCGTCGTTGGGTCGGCGTGTGGCGATGGGGTCGATGGGCTGGCCGCTGGGCGTGCGCGAGCGCACCAGCTGGAAGAAGTGCCCGGCCTCGCCGCCCTCGAAATACAGGTGGGCGAGGAACAGGTGCTCGAACAGCCAGCGGTTGACCAGGCTCTCGCGCGCGCCGGGCGCATTGAGCAGGGCCTCCCACTCGGCGATCTGCCGCTGCTCGGCGGCCGAAGGCTGCAGCGCCTGCTCCTCGACCACGGCCCCCTCCTCCAGCCAGCGCTGCAGGGTGGCGTACTCGGCGTCGCTCAGCCCGCTGACGGCGAAGGGCATGCCGGCATGGGCGAACTTCTTCGCGTAGGCATCGAACTCCTCCGGCGCCGGGCACTGGTTGTCGCGGCCAATGGACAGGTCCAGGTCCGCCGGCAGCTTGGCGTTGGGCACCGGCGGGTTGCTGCGCCCCAGCTCCAGCATGCGCGCGACCAGCGCGGCCTGGCCATCCAGCACCGAATGAAAGCCACGCTCGCGCCAGGCCGCCTCGCCCCGGGCATCGAAGAACAGCCGCGTGGCGGCCTGGGCGCGGGTCCGCGTGCCGTCGTACACCGGCTGCTTGCTGGCGCCGCGCAGCACACCCTCGGCGCTGCCCAGGTTGAGCTGGCAGGGCGCGTCGTAGCAGGCATGGCAGGCCACACACTTGGCCGTGAAGATCGGCTGGACGTCGCGACTATAGGAGATCGGCTCGGCCGCCAGCAGCGGCGCGACCAGCAGAGCCAGTGGGGCGAGGAAGCGACGAGGCATGGCAGAACCCTTGTGCGAGGAAGGGCTAGTGTAAGGCCCAGGCAGAGCAATCGGCCAACATGAGCCATTTTCATGCAGAGCCGCCGCCCGCCTGAAAGCCATACCGCTTTGCTATCATCCTCGACCTTTGTTCACGTCCAACCCAGGTAGTCCCCATGTCCGACCGCAGCGCCCGCCTCCAGGCTCTTCAGCAAGCCCTGAAAGAACGCATCCTGATCCTCGACGGCGGCATGGGCACCATGATCCAGAGCTACAAGCTGGAGGAGGCCGACTACCGTGGCGCGCGTTTCGCCGACTGGCCGAGCGACGTCAAAGGCAACAACGATCTGCTGCTGCTGACCAAGCCGCAGGTGATCGCCGAGATCGAGAAGGCCTACCTGGATGCCGGCGCCGACATCCTGGAAACCAACACCTTCAACGCCACCCGCGTATCCCAGGCCGACTACGGCATGGAGGCGCTTGCCTACGAGCTGAACGTCGAGGGTGCCCGCGTCGCCCGCCAGGTGGCCGACGCCAAGACTCTGGAAACCCCGGACCGCCCGCGCTTCGTCGCTGGCGTCCTCGGCCCGACCAGCCGCACCTGCTCGATCTCCCCGGACGTCAACGACCCGGGCTACCGCAACGTCACCTTCGACGAGCTGGTGGAGAACTACACCGAGGCCACCCGTGGCCTGATCGAAGGCGGCGCCGACCTGATCCTGATCGAGACCATCTTCGACACCCTCAATGCCAAGGCGGCGATCTTCGCCGTGCAGCAGGTGTTCGAGGAGGACGGCGTCGAGCTGCCGATCATGATCTCCGGCACCATCACCGACGCCTCCGGCCGTACCCTGTCCGGCCAGACCACCGAGGCTTTCTGGAACTCGGTGGCGCACGCCAAGCCGATCTCCGTGGGCCTCAACTGCGCGCTCGGCGCCAAGGAACTGCGCCCGTACCTGGCCGAACTCGCGGCCAAGGCCGGTACCCACGTATCCGCCCACCCCAACGCCGGCCTGCCCAATGCCTTCGGCGAATACGACGAGACCCCGGCGCAGATGGCCGAGGTGGTCGAGGAATTCGCCGCATCCGGCCTGCTCAACATCATCGGCGGCTGCTGCGGCACCACCCCGCCGCATATCCAGGCGATCGCCGAGGCGGTGGCCAAGTACCCGCCGCGGGTGATTCCGGACATCCCCAAGGCCTGCCGCCTGTCGGGCCTGGAGCCCTTCACCATCGACCGCAACTCGCTGTTCGTCAACGTCGGCGAGCGCACCAACATCACCGGCAGCGCCAAGTTCGCCCGGCTGATCCGCGAGGAGAATTACAGCGAGGCGCTGGAAGTCGCCCTACAGCAGGTCGAGGCCGGCGCCCAGGTGATCGACATCAACATGGACGAAGGCATGCTCGACTCGCAGGCCGCCATGGTGAAGTTCCTCAACCTGATCGCCTCCGAGCCGGACATCTCGCGCGTGCCGATCATGATCGACTCCTCCAAGTGGGAGGTGATCGAGGCCGGCCTCAAGTGCATCCAGGGCAAGGGCATCGTCAACTCCATTTCCATGAAGGAAGGCGTCGAGCAATTCAAACACCACGCCAAGCTGTGCAAACGCTATGGCGCCGCCGTGGTGGTGATGGCCTTCGACGAGGTCGGCCAGGCCGACACCGCCGCGCGCAAGAAGGAAATCTGCCAGCGCTCCTACGACATCCTGGTCAACGAGGTGGGCTTCCCGCCGGAAGACATCATCTTCGACCCGAACATCTTCGCCGTCGCCACCGGCATCGAGGAGCACAACAACTACGCGGTGGACTTTATCGAGGCCTGCGCCTACATCCGCGACGAGCTACCCTATGCGCTCAGCTCCGGCGGCGTATCCAACGTGTCCTTCTCGTTCCGCGGCAACAACCCGGTGCGCGAGGCGATCCACTCAGTGTTCCTCTACCACGCGATCAGGAACGGCCTGTCCATGGGCATCGTCAACGCCGGCCAGCTGGAGATCTATGACGAGATTCCCAAGGAGCTGCGTGAGAAGGTTGAGGATGTGGTGCTCAACCGCACGCCGAACGGCACCGAGGCGCTGCTGGCCATTGCCGACAACTACCGCGGCGACGGCAGCGTCAAGGAAGTCGAAGACGAAGCCTGGCGTGCCCTGCCGGTGGCCAAGCGCCTGGAACACGCACTGGTCAAAGGCATCACCGCGTTCATCGTCGAAGACACCGAGGAGTGCCGCCAACAGTGCGCGCGCCCCATTGAGGTGATCGAAGGCCCGCTGATGAGCGGCATGAACGTGGTCGGCGACCTGTTCGGCGCCGGCAAGATGTTCCTGCCGCAGGTGGTCAAGTCCGCGCGGGTAATGAAGCAGGCCGTGGCCCACCTGATCCCCTTCATCGAGGCGGAAAAAGGCGACAAGCCGGAAGCCAAGGGCAAGATCCTCATGGCCACCGTGAAGGGCGACGTGCACGACATCGGCAAGAACATCGTCGGCGTGGTGCTCGGCTGTAACGGCTACGACATCGTCGACCTCGGTGTGATGGTGCCGGCGGAGAAGATCCTGCAGACCGCGCGCGACGAGAAGTGCGACATCATCGGCCTGTCCGGCCTGATCACCCCGTCGCTGGACGAGATGGTGCACGTGGCCAAGGAGATGCAGCGCCAGGGCTTCAACCTGCCGCTGATGATCGGTGGCGCCACCACCTCCAAGGCCCACACGGCGGTGAAGATCGACCCGCAGTACAGCAACGACGCGGTGGTCTACGTCACCGACGCCTCGCGCGCCGTGGGCGTGGCTACCAGCCTGCTGTCCAAGGAGCTGAAAGCCGAGTTCGTGCGCAGCACCCGCGAGGACTACGCCGTGGTCCGCGAGCGCACCTCCGCGCGTGCCTCGCGCACCGAGCGCCTGAGCTACGCCGAGGCCATCGCCAACAAGCCGGAGTTCGACTGGAGCGGCTACATCGCGCCCAAGCCGAGCTTCACCGGCGTGCAGGTGCTGGACGACATCGACCTGCGCGAGCTGGCCCAGTACATCGACTGGACGCCCTTCTTCATCTCCTGGGACCTGGCCGGCAAGTACCCGCGCATCCTCACCGACGAAATCGTGGGTGAAGCCGCCACCAGCCTGTTCAACGACGCCCAGGCGATGCTCAACAAGCTGATCGACGAAAAACTGATCAAGGCCCGCGCCGTGTTCGGTTTCTGGCCGGCCAATCAGGTGCGCCACGACGACATCGAAGTCTACGGCGACGACGGCAACCCCCTGGCCACCCTGCACCACCTGCGCCAGCAGGGCATCAAGGCCGACAGCAAGCCCAACCTGTCGCTGGCCGACTTCGTCGCGCCCAAGGAAAGCGGTGTGACCGACTATGTAGGCGGCTTCATCACCACCGCCGGCATCGGCGCCGAGGAAGTGGCCAAGGCCTACGAGGCCAAGGGTGACGACTACAGCTCGATCATGGTCAAGGCCCTGGCCGACCGCCTGGCCGAGGCCTGCGCCGAGTGGCTGCACGAGCGCGTGCGCAAGGACTACTGGGGCTACGCCAAGGACGAAACGCTGGACAACGAGGCGCTGATCCGCGAGCAATACGTCGGCATCCGCCCGGCACCCGGCTACCCGGCCTGCCCGGACCACAGCGAAAAGGCCACTTTGTTCAGGCTGCTCGACCCCGAGGCCGACTACAACAAGGCCGGCCGCAGCGGCGTGTTCCTCACCGAGCACTACGCCATGTTCCCGGCGGCGGCAGTCTCCGGCTGGTACTTCGCCCATCCCGAGGCGCAGTACTTCGCGGTCGGCAAGGTCGATCAGGATCAGGTCGAGTGCTACAGCAAGCGCAAGGGCCAGGAACTGGCCGTGACCGAACGCTGGCTGGCGCCGAATCTGGGTTACGACAGCTGATCCACAAAGAGGCCCGCAAATGCGGGCCTCTTTACTAGAACAGGCAAAAGCGAACACACCTATGGCTCAAAACCCCTTCTACGTGTACGCACTTAAAGACCCAAGACAGAAACCAGCAAAGCCTTTTATATTGGGAAAGTCGCATCGACCACAAAGGATCTGAATTCTTGGTGAGACGACTCAAGGATTGTTGGCATGGATCACTCCCCCAAACCTTGAACGGGGGAAGATATTCTTTGTAAAGCAGCCTCTCGAAAGACATCAAAACACCACGCCCACTGAGCGGCGGAGTGCGATGCGTCGGCGTATTGAATGGCATCGGAGAGGTTGAGTGGATTGGGCATAACGTGAACTCTGGTTATTGACTCAACCAGAATGATGAGGACGCCCCTGGCGCCGCAACTCAACTCAATGCAGTTACTACCACCTAGCAGAGCGGCGGTACTGTCTCTGAGGTCTATAGCTCCTGGCCGGCGCTGATGCGACCTGAGCAAGCTGGCTCCTACGCCAAGACTTTGTGCTCATGCGATTTGGGAAACGTGTACTTTTCTGGGGTAACTACTGCAGGGGGGAAAAACGGGCTAATGGGCCATGAGGTCGAGAATTAACCTCCGAACTGCAAGGAACTGGAGTTTTTCGGTGATTTCTAGGGGCTCACTTAGGGATAACTAATCGCAGAAGGTGCAGTGGTTCCAGGAGCAGCCGTTGGTCACCGGCAGGATCAGCGAGTGGGCTTCGCTCGGCGGACGGAACACCGGCTCGATATAGGCAATGGGAAATTCGGCAGGCATGGCTTTCTGGCTTGGTACGGGGCGGCCGATCAGCCGCCGATGATTTTCATGATGGTAGCGCCGCCGGCAAAGGCGACTTCCTGCTTATCGGCCAGGGCACGCACCAGCAGGCGCTGCAGGGCCGGCAGGGCCTGGTGGCGGGGCTTGTCGAGCAGGTCGCCGATATAGTGGCGGTTGCTCGACGACAGGCAGCCGTGCAGCCAGCCGGTGGACGACAGGCGCAGGCGCGAACAGGTGCGGCAGAACGGCACGCTCTCGTTGGCGATCACACCGAAGAAGCCGCGCCCGGGAATCTCGTAGCGCAGCGCGGTGGCATCCAGCGGCGCCTCGGCCTGGGCGAACTCGTGGCGCTGGCCGATCTGCTCCAGCAGTGCCTCCATCCCATAGAACTGTTGCTGGAAGCTGGCGCCGTCACGGGCCAGGTGGCCCATGCGCATCAGTTCGATGAAGCGCAGCTCGAAGCCCCGCTCCAGGCAGTAGTCGAGCATCGGCAGCACCTGCTCGTGGTTCTGCCCGCGCAGCGGCACCATGTTGATCTTGATCTGCAGGCCGGCGGCGTGCGCCTCGTCCAGGCCCTGCAGCACGCTGGCCAGGTCGCCGCCACGGGCGATGCGCTGGAAGGCCAGGGGGTCGAGGGTATCCAGGGACACGTTGATGCGCTTGAGGCCGCACTCCAGCAGCAGCGGCAGCTTGCGCGAGAGCAGCTGGCCGTTGCTGGTCAGGCTGATGTCCTGCAGGCCGAGGCGGCTGACCTGGCGCAGGAAGTGGTCCAGCTTGGGGCTGACCAGCGGCTCGCCGCCGGTGATGCGCAGGCGCTCGATGCCGGCCGCCTCGATCAGGTAGGCCACCCCACGCACCAGGGCCTCGGCGGACAGTTCGTCCTGCGCGGCGACCAGGCGCTTGCCATCCGGCACGCAGTAGGTGCAGGCGTAGTTGCAGGCGGCGGTCAGGCTGACGCGCAGGTTGCGGAAGCGTCGGCCCTGGCGGTCTACGATCATAGAAGAACTCCGGCCCTGTTCATTCCGGAGTGTAAGCCCACCGCCGACTGCGCAAAACGCATCATTGGCGGGCTGAATGTCACGTCAGGCGGCCGGCGTGTCGCCATCGCGCTTGCGCTTGTTGCCCATGCGCACGCCGATGTCCATGAGGAACTGGAAGAAGGCGTCCTGATCTTCCAGGACGTTGCTCCAGAACGGATGGTGGTAGAGGGCGACCGCACCGTGCACCAGCGCCCAGGCGGCGCAGTAGTGGAAGTACGGCGGCACGTCTTCCAGCTTGCCTTCCTCGATGCGGCCTTCGATCAGCTGGGTCAGGCGCTCGAAGTTGGAAGCGCGGATCTTGTGCAGTTGCTCGACCATCTCCGGCACCTGGTTGCCCTTGACCACCTTTTCCTCCAGGCGGTCGAACAGGCGGTAGCGCTGCGGGTCGCGCATGCGGAACTCGAAGTAGGAGCGCGACAGCGCTTCCTTGTCCTTGGCGACGTCCTCGGAGTGGAACAGGGCATTGAGGTCGCGCTCGTAGTCCAGCATCAGGCGCAGGTAGATCTCGGCCTTGGACTTGAAGTGCTTGTAGATGGTGCCTTTGCCGATTCCGACCGCATCGGCGATCATCTCGACAGTCACGCTGTCTTCACCCTGTTCAAGGAAGAGCTTGAGCGCGGTATCGAGAATTTCCTGCTCGCGGCGACGGAATTCACGGACTTTGCGAGGTTCTTTGTTCATAAAGTGACTACAGGACGAAGAATCGAGGCGCGATATTATGCCTGTTCAGCACGAAAATGCACGGATCATCGGCCCAATGCCCGATCTAGGCGACGAATTCCCGCTCCTCCCCGGCCTGCGCTACCTCAACCACGCGGCCGTGGCCCCCTGGCCCAAACGCGCCAGTGCGGCGGTACGCCGCTTCGCCGAAGAGAACACCTGCCTGGGCGCGCGCGACTATCCCGACTGGCTGAAAGTCGAGAGTCGCCTGCGCGAGCGCGGCAGGCGCCTACTGAACGCACCGAGCACGGCCGACGTCGCACTGGTCAAGAATACCTCAGAAGCCCTCTCCTTCGTCGCTTTCGGGCTGGACTGGAAACCCGGCGATCAGGTGGTGATCAGCACCGAGGAGTTCCCCTCCAACCGTATCGTCTGGGAGGCCCTCAGGCCGCACGGGGTCGAGGTCATCCAGGTCGACCTGGGCGGTAGCGACCCGGAAACGGCGCTGCTGGCCGCCTGCGGGCCGCGCACCCGGCTGCTGGCGATCAGCGCGGTGCAGTACGTCAGCGGCCTGCGCCTGGATCTGCCGCGCCTGGGCGCCGGCTGCCGCCAGAGAGGCGTGCTGCTGTGCGTGGACGCCATCCAGCAGATAGGCGCCTTGCCCTTCGACGTGCAGGCCTGCGACTGCGCCTTCGCCATGGCCGACGGCCACAAGTGGATGCTCGGCCCCGAGGGCCTTGGCCTGTTCTACTGCCGCAGCGACCTGCGCGAGCAGCTGACCCTGCACGAGTACGGCTGGCACATGCTGGAACACGCCGGCGACTACGACCGCACGGACTGGCAGCCGGCGCGTACGGCGCGGCGCTTCGAGTGCGGCAGCCCGAACATGCTCGGTGCCATGGCCCTGGAGGCCAGCCTGTCGCTGCTCGAGGAAGTGGGCATGGAACGCGTGGCGGCCCAGCTGGAAGACCGCATGCTACAGCTGCAGGAAGGCCTGCAGCGCATCGACGGGGTGCGCCTGCACAGCCCGCTGAACCCGGCCCGCCGCGCCGGCATCCTGACCTTCAGCCTGGAGGGCTGGGAGCGCCAGGCCCTGTTCGCCCGCCTGCGTGCCGAACAGGTGATCTGCGCGCAACGTGGCCCCGGCATCAGGTTTTCCCCGCATTTCTACACCGATCCGGCGGCGATCGAGCAGACGATTGCCCTGCTGGCCCAGTTGCGACAAGGCTGAGTGCTCAGCAGCCGCAGTGGTATTCCAAATACGTTTAAGAAACCTTCTCGACCAATCTGGACGATTGGGAATACTGGCCAATACTTGAGATTACTGGTGCGCGGCATCTCCCCCCAAGTGCCCCGCCAGTCTGGGTACCGTGGATCGCGTACCTTGTTTTACTCCTAATGGTCTTGACCCGGATTCATCCCCCAGAACCCGGGTTTTTTTTGCCCGCGATTTTTCACGGCCTCGCGAGCCGGCACCGGCCCTTCGCCGCAGCGCCTGTCAGCCCACTCGGGCGAGCGGAAACAGGCGCTTGAAGTTGGCCGTGGTCTGTTCGGCCAGGGCCTCGAAGGACTCGCCACGGACCATGGCCAGGAACTCGGCCACTTCGCGCACGTACTGCGGCAGGTTGGGCTTGCCGCGATGGGGAATGGGCGCGAGATAGGGCGAGTCGGTCTCCACCAGCAGGCGGTCGGCCGGCACCTTGCGCGCC
This sequence comes from Pseudomonadaceae bacterium, assembly GCA_033838285.1. Taxonomy (GTDB): domain Bacteria; phylum Pseudomonadota; class Gammaproteobacteria; order Pseudomonadales; family Pseudomonadaceae; genus Aquipseudomonas. The sequence continues at coordinate 24,894 of JAJLLC010000038.1, read as the reverse complement.
ACCTCGCGCAGGGCGTCGGCGTTGCGGAAGGTGACGATGCCGGACAGCGAGATGTAGAAGCCGATGTCCAGGGCAGCCCTGGCCATGTCCCAGTCCTCGGTGAAGCAGTGCAGCACGCCGGCCTGCGGCAGCGCCGCCTCGCGCAGCAGCGCCAGGGTGTCGGCGCGCGCCTCGCGGGTGTGGACGATGACCGGCTTGCCGGTGATCCTGGCCGCCTCCAGGTGCAGGCGGAAGGACTGCTGCTGCAACTCGGCCGCCTCGGGCTCGTAGTGGTAGTCCAGGCCGGTCTCGCCGATGGCCACCACGCGGGGATGGTTCAGCTCGCCGAGCAGCCAGTCCAGGGCCGGCGCCGCGCCCTGCTCGAGGTCCAGCGGGTGCACGCCCACCGAGCAGTCGACGTCGGCATAGCGCTCGGCCAGGGCCTTGACCGCGCCGGCGTTGTCGGCGCTGACGCCGATGCACAGGAAATGCCCCACGCCGCGCTCGCGCGCGGCCTGCAGCGCGGCATCCAGCGAGCCGTCGTGGGCCTTGAGGTCGAGGCGGTCGAGATGGCAGTGGGAATCAACCAGCATGGAAATCTCTATCTCTGAAATGACGAGGCGCCCGATTCGGGCGCCTCTACCTTGAAGCTTGCCAGCCGAGGATCACATGGTGTGGGTCGGCCTGTCGGACTTCAGCGCACCGGCCAGGTAGGTCTCGATCTTGTTGCGCGCGGTGTTGTCGCCATCGTTGAACTGCACGCCGACACCGGCGGCGCGGTTGCCCTGGGCGCCCTTGGGGGTGATCCACACCACCTTGCCGGCCACCGGAATCTTCTCCGGCTCGTCCATCAGGTTAAGCAGCATGAACACCTCGTCGCCGAGCTTGTAGCTCTTAGCGGTGGGGATGAACAGCCCGCCATTGCGAATGAAGGGCATATAGGCCGCGTAGAGGACGGACTTGTCCTTGATGGTCAGGGACAGGATGCCGTTACGCGGCCCTAGGTTCGGTGGCAGACTCATGCGCTAATCCTGGCAACTTAATCCAATTTCTCGATTCTAGCCCGGTCCGGTGAGGCTTGCCCACTGCACCAGCAGGGCTTCGAGAAGCAGCGCACCGTTGAGGTTAGCCTTGCCCAGCACCTTCTGGCGCTGCTGCAGCAGCCAGTCCTGCATGGCCAGCAGCCTGTGCTGCGGGGTCTTGTCGGCCAGGTACTGCACCACCTTGCGCATATCGGCCGAACCCAGCCCCTCCTCGTCGCGGCTAAGCTGGTAGCGCAGCATCAGCTGGGCCCAGTCGCAGAACCAGTCGAACAGCATGAGCTGCGGCAGGCTCTTCCAGGCCTCGGCCAGCTGGCTGGCGCTGGCCTGCTGCTTGAGCAGTTTCTTCACCCCCTCGACCACCAGGGCGCGCTGTTCCAGCACGCCCTGGCCATGCAGGCGGCGGGCCGTCAGCGGCGAGCCGCCGGCCAGGGCGAGCAGCTCCTCGCGCTGCGCGGCCTCGCACTCGGGCAGTGCCTGGGCCAGCCAGAGCAGGCTCTGCTCGCGGGTCGGCAGCGGGCAGGCCTGCTGCACGCAGCGGCTCTTCACGGTCGGCAGCAGGCGGCTGGGCTGGTGACTGACCAGCAGCAGCACGGTGTCGCCGGAGGGTTCTTCCAGGCTCTTGAGCAGGGCGTTGGCGGCATTCAGGTTCATCGCCTCCACCGGCTCCAGCAGCACCACCTTGCGCCCGCCGAGCTGCGCGGTCTGCACCACGAAGCCGACCAGCTCGCGCACCTGGTCGACCTTGATCGCCTTGTCCGCCTCCTCCGGCTCCAGCACGAAGACGTCCGGATGGGTGCCGGCGGCCAGCAGATGGCAGGCCTTGCACTGGCCGCAGGCGTCCAGAACACTGGGGCTCTGGCACAGCAGCCGGGCCATCAGGCGCTCGGTCAGGTCGCGCTTGCCGATGCCGGCCGGGCCGTGCAACAGGTAGGCGTGGGCATGTCGCGGACGGCTGGCCAGCTGCTGCCAGAGCGCCTCCTGCCAGGGAAACAGCTCAGCCACGGCAACGCTCCAGGATTTCCGGCAGCAGTCCGGCGATATCGCGCTGCACCGCCTCCAGCGGTTGCGCCGCGTCGAGCACGCGGTAGCGCTCGGGGTTGGCGGCGGCGCGGCGCAGGTAGGTCTGGCGCACCGCTTCGAAGAAGCTCGAACCCTCCTGCTCGAAGCGGTCCAGCCGACCGCGGGCCGCGGCTCGCGCCAGGCCGACCTCGATCGGCAGGTCGAAGACCAGGCACAGGTCGGGACGCAACGGCCCCTGGACGAAGTCTTCCAGGGTGGCGATGCGCGCCTCGCTCAGGCCGCGGCCGCCGCCCTGGTAGGCGTAAGTGGCATCGGTGAAACGGTCGCAGAGCACCACGGCGCCACGCGCCAGCGCCGGGCGGATCACCTCGGCCAGGTGCTGGGCGCGCGCGGCGAACATCAGCAGCAGTTCGGTGTCGCTGGCCATGGGCTCGTCGCTGGGGGTCAGCAGCAACTCGCGGATCCGCTCGGCCAACGGCGTGCCGCCGGGTTCGCGGCTGAGCACCACCTCGATGCCCTCCGCGCGCAGACGCTCGGCGAGGTACTCGCGGTTGGTGCTCTTACCGGCCCCTTCCGGGCCTTCCAGGGTGATGAACAGTCCGCTCACGGGCTTTCCTTATCGGGGCGCGGGGCTGGAGCGGTAGTCGGCGCGACGCTTGAGCTGATACTCGCGCACGGCACGGTTGTGCTGCTCCAGGGTTTCCGAGAATACATGGCTGCCGTCGCCGCGAGCGACGAAATACAGGCTGCGGGTCGCCACCGGGTGCAGGGCCGCATGGATGGCCTCGCGCCCCGCCAGGGCAATGGGCGTCGGCGGCATACCGGCGATTACATAGGTGTTGTAGGGCGTCGGCTCCTGCAGATGGGCGCGGGTCAGGTTGCCGTTGTAGCGCTCGCCCAAGCCGAAGATCACGGTCGGGTCGGTCTGCAGGCGCATGCCGAGCTTGAGGCGGCGAACGAACACGCCGGCGATCTGCCCGCGCTCCTCGGCGACGCCGGTCTCCTTCTCCACCATCGAAGCCATGATCAGGGCATCGTAGGGCTTGCGGTAGGGCAGCCCCTCGGCCCGCCCCTGCCACTCCTCGTCGAGCACCAGGTCCAGGCGCTGGCGGGCCTGCTTGAGCAGATCGAAATCGCTCATGCCACGCACGTAGCGGTAGGTGTCCGGGAAGAAGCGCCCTTCGGGGCTGACGCCGGGCAGGCCGAGCCGTTCCATCAGCGCCGCGTCGTCGAGGTCCGCCAGGGTCTGCTTGAGCGCCTCCTGACGCGCCAGGGCGGCACGCACCTGGCGGAAGTTCCAGCCTTCGACCAGGGTCAGGCTGTACTGCACCACCTCGCCACGCCGCCACAGGTCGAGCAGGTCGCTCGCGCTGTGCCGTGGGCTCAGGCGGTATTCGCCGCTGTGCAGGGGCTGGCCGGCGAAATTGAAGCGCCAGTACAGACGCAGCCAGAAGGCCCCCTGCAGCACGCCTTCGCCCTGCAGGCGATTGAGCAGGCCGCCTGGCGTATCCCCGGGAACCACTTCGATCAGGCGCTCGGCCTCAATCTGCAGCGGCTGCTGCAGGGCCGACTGCAGGCGCCAGCCGGCCACGCCCAGGACCAGCACGAGCGCCGCCAGACCTATGGTCAGCAGCAGCAATAACTTGCGAATCACGAATCAGGAATCCAGAAGGCTACGAACAAGGGCCTGCAGTTTACGGGTCAGCGCTCCAACCGGCCAGTCGCGCCCCTGCAGCTCGCGTACCGGCCAGATGCCGTAGAGACCGTTGCACAGGAAGACTTCGTCGGCGGCGAGCAGTTCGTCGTAGCCGATATCGCGCACCCGCAGCGCGATGCCCTGGCGAGTGGCCTGCTCGATGATCTCGGCGCGCATCACTCCGGCCACGCCGCAGCGTGTCAGCTCCGGCGTCAGCAGCACGGCGTCCCTGACCAGGAACAGGTTGCTGAACACGCCCTCGATCACTCGCCCGGAAACATCGCGCATCAGCCCTTCGGCGAAGCTCGCATCCTGCCACTCGCCACGCGCCAGCACCTGCTCCAGGCGATTCAGGTGCTTGAGTCCGGCCAGCAGCGGCTGCTCGGCCAGGCGGGTGGCGCAGGGAAACAGGCGCACGCCCTGCTCGGCATGCTCCATGGGGTAGTTCGGCAGCGGGTTGCCCAGCAGGATGCGCCTGGGCTGCGTGGGCTGTGGCGGGGCATAGCCGCGCAGGCCATCGCCGCGAGTGACCATCAGCTTGGCCACCCCCTCGCCCAGTACGGCGCAGAAGGCGCGCAGCTCGGCCTCCAGCTCGGCCAGGTCGAGATCGATGGCCAGCCGCCGCAGCCCCTCGGCCAGACGGGCCAGATGACGCGGCAGGAGCACGGCGCGCCCGCGGCGCACGGCGATGGTCTCGAACAGCCCGTCGCCATAGGCCAGGCCGCGGTCACCCAGGGGCAGCTCCGCGGCCGGCCGGCCGTCGACCCAGCTCAGCATCAGTCGGCGAAGCGGCGGAACACCAGCGAGCCGTTGGTGCCACCGAAGCCGAAGGAGTTGGACAGCACGGTGTCGATCGCCAGCGCCTTGGCCTGGTGCGGCACGAAGTCCAGATCGCAGCCCTCGTCCGGCTCGTCCAGGTTGATGGTCGGCGGGGCCACCTGGTCGCGCAGGGACAGGACGCTGAAGATTGCCTCCACGGCCCCGGCGGCGCCGAGCAGATGCCCGGTCATGGACTTGGTCGAGCTCACCGCCAGCTTATGCGCGTGCTCGCCGAACACCCGCTTGACCGCGCAGGCCTCGGCCTTGTCGCCGGCCGGGGTCGAGGTACCGTGGGCGTTGATGTACTGCACCTGGTCCGGATTCAGGCCGGCGTCGCGCAGTGCGTTGGTCATGCAGCGGGCGGCACCGTCACCGTCTTCCGGCGGCGAGGTCATGTGGTAGGCATCGCCACTCATGCCGAAACCGACCAGCTCGGCATAGATGGTTGCACCGCGCGCCCTGGCGTGCTCCAGTTCCTCCAGCACCAGGGCGCCGGCACCGTCGGACAGCACGAAACCGTCGCGCCCCTTGTCCCAGGGGCGGCTGGCCTTCTGCGGCTCGTCGTTGCGCGTGGACATGGCCCGCGCCGCGCCGAAGCCGCCCATGCCCAGACCGCAGGTCGCCATCTCGGCGCCGCCGGCGATCATCACGTCGGCCTCGCCGTAGGCGATGTTGCGCGCGGCCATGCCGATGCAGTGGGTACCGGTGGTGCAGGCGGTGGCGATGGCGTAGTTCGGCCCCTGCAGGCCCAGGTGGATCGACAGGAAGCCGGAAATCATGTTGATGATCGAGCCGGGCACGAAGAACGGCGAGATGCGCCGCGGCCCCTGCTCGAACAGGGCCTTGCAGGTGGTCTCGATGTTGGTCAGACCACCGATGCCGGAGCCCATGGCCACGCCGATGCGCTCGCGATTGGCGTCGGTGACTTCGAGGCCGGCATCGCGCATGGCCTGGAAGCTGGCCGCCAGGCCGTACTGGATGAACAGGTCGAGCTTGCGCGCTTCCTTAGCCGACAGGTATTGCTCGACGTCGAACCCCTTCACCGAACCGCCGATGCGGGTGGAGAAGGCCGACAGGTCCAGATGTTCGATCAGGCCGATGCCACTGCGGCCCGCCAGGATGCCCTGCCAGCTGCTGGCCACATCGACGCCCAACGGCGACAGCATGCCCATACCGGTAACCACGACGCGTCTACGCGACACTGCTCAATCCTCTTGCTCGTTACTGACGGGCCCGACAAAGAAAAACCGCACGCCTTGAGGGGCAGTGCGGCTTTTCCTGGGCCGAAAACCGGCGATTACTGGCGCTTAGGAGTGCGCGTTGATGTAATCGATGGCTTCCTGAACGGTGGTGATCTTCTCAGCCTGCTCGTCCGGGATCTCGGTCTCGAATTCCTCTTCCAGAGCCATCACCAGCTCGACGGTGTCAAGGGAGTCGGCACCGAGGTCTTCGACGAAGGAAGCGCTGTTGGTCACTTCGTCTTCTTTGACGCCCAGTTGCTCGGCGACGATTTTCTTGACGCGTTCTTCGATGGTGCTCATGTCTTGTTTTCACTCCTGATGGAAAGATTCCGTGCAGCTGGGCTGCAGTGTATAGAAAGGGTTTTCTAACTTTCAAGCCGGTTACCCGGGCCCTTCCGAACTGCCGTCTACCGCCGGTTGCACTTTTGTAACGGACTTTAGACCGGTTTTATGACAGTTTCCTGAAGGGCCGAGTCACATCACATGTACATACCGCCGTTCACCGGCACGGTGGCGCCGGTGATGTAGGCCGCGCCGTCGGAGGCGAGGAAACCCACCACCTTGGCGATCTCCTCGGCCTGGCCGAGGCGGCCCAGCGGGATCTGGGTCAGCATAGCCTCGCGCTGGGCATCCGACAGTTCGCGGGTCATGTCGGTATCGATGAAACCCGGTGCCACGGAGTTCACCGTGATGGCCCGCGAGCCCACTTCACGCGCCAAAGCGCGGCTGAAACCTTCCAATCCGGCCTTAGCCGCCGCGTAGTTGGTCTGCCCGGCGTTACCCATGGCACCGACCACCGAGCCGATGCTGATGATGCGCCCCCAGCGGGCCTTGGTCATGCCGCGCAGCACGGCCTTGGACAGGCGGAACAGGCTGTTGAGGTTGGTGTTGATGACATCGAACCACTCCTCGTCCTTCATCCGCAGCATCAGGTTGTCACGGGTGATGCCGGCATTGTTGACCAGGATGGCCACGGCGCCGTAATCCTTCTGGATTCGCTCCAGAACGGCGTTGACCGACTCGTCGCTGGCCACGTCCAGCATCAGGCCGACGCCCTGGATGCCCTGCTCCTTGAGCGCCTCGCCGATGCGCGCGGCACCCGCCTCGCTGGTGGCGGTGCCGATGACCACGGCGCCCTGACGGCCCAGCTCGAATGCGATGGCCTGACCTATGCCACGGCTCGCGCCGGTGACCAGTGCGACCTTGCCTTGCAGACTCATGTTGCTCTCCTTATCCAATCAGGCCAGCGCCACACGCACGGCGGCGAAGGCATCCGGGGTTTCCAGGTTATGCGTATTGACGCCCTTGGCGCAGCGCTTGTTGAGCCCGGACAGGACCTTGCCCGGGCCGCACTCGACCAGATCGGTCACGCCCTGGGCAGCGAGGAACTGCACGCTCTCGACCCAGCGCACCGGGCTGTACAGCTGAGCCAGCAGGTCACGCTTGAGGGTGTCGAGGTCGGCCGGTACGGCGGCGCTGACATTCTGCACCAGGGCGATCTGCGGCGCCTGCCAGGCCAGGGCAGCCACGGCGTCGGCGAACTTTTCCGCCGCCGGGCGCATCAGCGCGCAATGCGACGGCACGCTGACCGGCAACGGCATGGCGCGCTTGGCGCCGCGCGCCTTGCAGGCCTCGACGGCACGGGCGACGGCGGCCGCACCACCGGCGATCACCACCTGCCCCGGCGCATTGAAGTTCACCGCGCTGACCACCTCGCCCTGCGCCGCCTCGGCGCAGGCGGCCAGCACGTCGGCATCCTCAAGACCGAGGATGGCAGCCATGCCGCCCTGCCCGGCCGGCACCGCCTGCTGCATCAGCTGGCCACGCAGCTCGACCAGCTTGACCGCATCGCGGAACTCGATGGCACCGGCGGCCACCAGCGCCGAGTACTCGCCCAGGCTGTGCCCGGCGACGAAGGCCGGGCGCGCGCCGCCCTCGGCCTGCCACAGGCGCCAGAGGGCGATGGAAGCTGTGAGGATGGCCGGCTGGGTCTTGTCGGTCTCGTTCAGGCGCTCTTCCGGGCCCTGCTGGGTCAGCGCCCAGAGATCGTAACCGAGGACCTCGGAGGCCTCGCCGAAGGTTTCGCGGAGCAGCGGCTGCTGAGCACCGAGTTCGGCGAGCATGCCGAGCGACTGCGAACCTTGGCCGGGGAAGACAAATGCGAGGGAGGCAGACATCGAAACTTTCCCTTATCTGGTCGGAGACAACGGCCAGGCGAACCTAGCCGGAAATTGCAGATTGGATGAAGCCGGCGGGTCCGCGGTCACAGAAACCCGCACATGAAGGCGGGAGGCGCTAGAGCAGCATGTCTCCGAGGCGGCCGTGCAGGCGCTGCGGCAGGTTCTCGCGCACCTCGATCACTGCCCGACGAATGGCGCTCTGGAAACCCTCGACACTGGCCGCGCCATGGCTCTTCACCACTATCCCCTGCAGGCCGAGGAAGCTGGCGCCATTGTGCCGCGCCGGCGCCAGCTCGCCCTGCAGGCGCTTGAGCAGTGGCAACGCCACCGCCCCGGCCAGCCTGGACACCAGGCTTTCATTGAACAGCGCCTCGATCCGCGCGGAGATCATCGACACCAGACCCTCGCTGGACTTGAGCAGGATATTGCCGACGAAACCGTCGCACACCACCACGTCGGCCTCGCCGCGATACAGCCCGTCACCCTCGACGAAGCCGATGTAATTGAGCCCAGGAGCCTGTTGCAACAGGCTGGCGGCCAGCTTGACCTGCTGATTGCCCTTGATGTTCTCGGTGCCGACATTGAGCAACGCCACCCGCGGCGAGCGCACGCCCTGAGCCTCGGCGGCCACGACGCCCATCACGGCGAACTGGTAGAGCTGCTCGGCGCTGCAGTCGACATTGGCACCGAGATCGAGCAGATGGCAGACGCCCTTGGCGGTGGGCACGGCCGTGACCATCGCCGGCCGGTCGATGCCGGGCAGCGGCTTGAGAATATAGAGCGACAGCGCCATCAAGGCGCCGGTATTGCCGGCACTGACGCAGGCCTGGGCGCGGCCATTGCGCACCAGCTCCAGCATCACTCGCATGGAGGCGTCGGGCTTGCCGCGCAGGGCATGGGTCGGACGCTCATCCATGCCGATCACTTCGCTGGCGTGCTCGATATGCAGGCGCGCGCGATCAACACCCGGGTGGCGAGCGATCAGTTCTTCGAGGACGGAGGCTTGGCCGACGAGGGCCAAGTGCAGCGAGGGGAATTCGGCCAGACTGGCGAGGCAGGCTGGAACAATGCAGTGGGGACCGAAGTCCCCACCCATTGCATCAATCGCGATCAGCGGAGCGGACAAGGATTACTCGTCGGCGCCCTTGTCGATAACTTTGCGACCACGGTAGAAGCCTTCCGGGGACACATGGTGACGCAGGTGAACTTCACCGGTGCTCTTCTCGACGGACAGAGCGTTGGCCTCGAGAGCGTCGTGGGAACGGCGCATGTCGCGGGCAGAGCGGGATTTTTTGTTCTGCTGAACAGCCATAACTCAATAACTCCTAAACGTTTGGGTCACGCTTTAACTGCGCCAAAACACTGAACGGGTTGGACCGCGATACCTCGTCCTCGCTCGACTCGGGCTCACTGGCACCGGCCGGCTGCTGGCATTCCTCAGGGGCATGGGCCGGAACGATGGGCAGAGCGAGCAACAGCTCATCTTCGACCAGCGTCAGCAGATCCAGAGGATCCTCGCCCACTTCCAGCACGTCATAGCCCTTCGGCAGCGACTGGGTATCCGCACCTTCCTTCACCACCGCGTAATGACACTCGCTGCGGATCGGCAGGGCGACCAGTTCCAGACAACGCTGGCAAACCATCTTGACCTCAACCTCGAGCTCGCTGTGGATAGCCACGGCGCGGCGCTCATCACGCTCGAAGACCAGCTTCGCGTGCACCTTGCCGGCATTGTCCGCCAGCGGGTCGCACAGTCGCTCGAAACTGGCCAGCGGTATCTCCCCTTCGAGAGTGACACCGCGATCGGCGAGTTTGCGCGGATCAACGTGAGGTGGAATCGGCCCATTCGACATAGGCGCGGTATTCTAGGGATGCACCCCAGCCCTGTCAAAGGAATTTCCACCCTGCCCGTCGCTCTCCGCGCCAGCTAGAATCGTGCGCCCAACCGGAGACCGATCATGCTGCCACTGGTTCTTGCCTCGAGCTCACCCTATCGCCGCGAGCTGCTGGGCCGCCTGCGCCACCCCTTCACCTGGGCCGCACCGGCCGTCGACGAAACGCCACAGCCCGCAGAAAGCGCCGACGCACTGGTACGCCGCCTGGCCGAAACCAAGGCCCGCGCCCTCAGCCAGCAGTATCCCGCCCACCTGATCATCGGCTCGGACCAGGCCGCCGTACTGGGCTCGCAGATACTCGGCAAACCCCACGACTTCGAGCGTGCCCGCCAGCAACTGCTGGCCGCCAGCGGCACCAGCGTGACCTTCCTCACCAGCCTGGCCCTACTCAACAGCGCCAGCGGCCACTGCCAGGTGGATGTCGTGCCCTTCACCGTGCATTTCCGCCCCCTGAGCGAGGAGCAGATCGCCCGCTACCTGGAGGCAGAGCAGCCTTACGACTGCGCCGGCAGCTTCAAGGCCGAAGGCCTGGGAGTCAGCCTGTTCAGGGCCACCGAAGGCGAAGACGGCACCAGCCTGGTCGGCCTGCCACTGATTCGCCTGGTGCAGATGCTGGACAGGGAAGGCATCGCCATTCCCTGAACCATATAAAGGAAACGGGGCGTGCCGCGCTCAGCGCAGCACCGGCCCCTGGAAGCCCATCCACAGCGCCAGGTGTTCGGCCACGCTGGCACCGAGCTTCTTGGTGAAGCGGTCCAGCGGACTCTCTTCCTGGGTGAAGTCGACTATGGTCTTGGCGCCTATCACCTCGCGCGCCACGTAGCTGCTGCTGCCCAGGGCATCCACCAGCCCCAGCTGCAGCGCCTGCTCGCCGGACCAGATCAACCCGGAAAACAGCTCGGGATACTCTTCCACCTTGAGCCTGTCGCCACGCCCCTGCTTCACGCTATCGATGAACTGCTGATGCGTGGTCTCCAGCACCCCCTTCCAGAACAGCGTCTCTTCCTCCTTCTGCGGCTGGAAGGGATCGAGGAAGGCCTTGTGCTCGCCCGAGGTGTAGACCCGGCGATCGACACCGAGCTTCTCCATCGCCCCGACGAAGCCAAAGGTCGCCGCGGTCACGCCGATGGAGCCGACCAGGCTGGCCTTGTCGGCATAGATCTGGTCGGCGGCGCTGGCGATGTAGTAGGCGCCGGACGCCCCCAGATCGCTGATCACCGCATAGACCTTGATCTCCGGATACTCGCCGCGCAGGCGCTTGATCTCGTCATAGACGTAGCCGGACTGCACCGGGCTACCGCCCGGGCTGTTGATGCGCAGGACAATGCCCTTGGTCTTCTCGTCCTTGAAGGCCGCACGCAGACTGCCGACGATATTGTCGGCACTGGCCTCCTCGTCGGCCATGATCATGCCGCGCACCTCGATCAGCGCCGTATGGCTTCCCGCCACCGAAGCGGCCTTGCCCATTTTCATCAGCGGGGAAAACAGCAGCAAAGTGCCGAATAGGTAAACGAACACCAGCAGCTTGAAGAAGATCCCCCAGCGGCGCGCGCGGCGCTGCTCGATGACCGAGGCCTGCAGGGTTTTCTCCAACAGCTTCCAGGCCTTCTCGTCGCCTGTCGCGCTCAACTCATCCGACATATTCGCCCACCTCGTCTGTCTTAATGCCCTGCCCGGCACCCAGCCAGGCATGCAGCTCGTCAAAATGCTCGATCGCCAGGCGCGGCCCGTAAGCCTGCAGGGCCTGCAGTGGCTGAGCGCCGAAGCCGACTGCCACCGAATCCACTCCGGCATTGTTCGCCATCTGCAGGTCGAATGCCGAATCGCCGACCATCAGCGCCTGCTCCGGCGCAACCGCACAGTGCGTCATGATCTCGTGCAGCATGCGCGGATGCGGCTTGCTAGCCGTCTCGTCGGCGCAGCGCGTCACGTCGAAATAATCCAGCCAGCCGCGCCCCGCCAGCACCTTGTGCAGACCACGACGACTCTTTCCGGTGGCCACCGCCAGACGATAGCCCTGCTCGCGGAAGGACTCCAGCGACTCCAGCACCCCGGGAAACAGCGCCGAAGGCTCGTTTTCCAGGCCCAGGTAGTGCTCGCCATAGCCAAGCCGGAAGCGTTCGACCAGAGCCTCTTCGCGCAGATCCGGATAGAGCGTGCGAATCGCCTCGGGCAGACCGAGGCCGATGATGCCCTTGATCGCCTCGTCGCTTAGCCGCGGCAACCCGCAGAGCTCGGCGGCACGATGCATGGACTCGACGATACGACCGATGGAGTCGACCAGAGTGCCGTCCCAATCGAAGATCAGCAGGCAGTAGTCAGGCACCGAGCGCCTCCAGCGTCTGCACCCACATCTCGTCGACCTCGGCCTCCAGCTCCAGACGCTGGCCATCCGGCAGCTCCAGCCCGAGCTGGTAGGCATGCAGGAACAGGCGCTTGCCGCCCAGCTCGCGAATCTCGCGAGTGAACTCCTCGTCGCCGTACTTGGCGTCGCCGGCGATGGAGTGCCCGGCATGCTTGGCATGCACGCGAATCTGATGGGTACGCCCGGTGATCGGACAGGCCTCGACCAGGGTGGCGAATTCGCCGAAGCGGCGCAGCACGCGGAACTCGGTGAGCGCCTCCTTGCCCTCCGGATTGACCTCGACCATGCGCTCGCCGGAGCGCAGGTTGTTTTTCAGCAGCGGCGCCGCGACCTTCTTCTTCGAGGTCGGCCAGCTGCCGCGCACCAGCGCCATGTAACGCTTGTCCACGCCATCGCCGCGCAGCGCCTCGTGCAAGTGGCGCAACATGCTGCGCTTCTTGGCGATCATCAGCAGCCCGGAGGTGTCGCGATCCAGGCGATGCACCAGCTCCAGGTCCTTGGCGTCCGGACGCAGCTGGCGGAACGCTTCGATGACCCCGTAACTCAGGCCGCTGCCGCCGTGCACGGCGATGCCGGCCGGCTTGTTCAGCACGATCAGCGCCTTGTCCTCGTAAACGATGGCCGCCTCCAGGCGCTCCAGCAGGCTCTGCGCCAGCGGCGCCGGCTCGTCGCGCTCGGCCAGACGCAGCGGCGGCACGCGCACGACATCGCCGGCCTGCAGCTTGTACTCGGGCTTGATCCGGCCCTTGTTGACCCGCACCTCGCCCTTGCGCAGGATGCGGTAGATGAGGGTTTTCGGCACGCCCTTGAGCTGGGTGCGAAGGAAATTGTCGATGCGCTGGCCGGCAAGCTCAGGCGCGACCTCGAGCAGCTGAACGCCGGAGGTCGGGGAAGCGGGAGTAGTCATCCGCGAATCATAACAATTTTTTATGGAATTGAAGCACTTAATCATTGCTGCTATAGTCGCGAACGCCGCCAAAAGCGGCCCGGTCAGCGGATGATCGACAACCTTGCCATCCCTGCCGAGCGCAACCCATTCAGGACGTGAGGCCGTCCGACGGGGCTCTTGCCGCACAGAGCGCGACGAATCCCGGAAACAAAGCCTAGAGCCACAGAGCCTTGAACGCCTCAATCGCGACCAGGCTCGACAGACGCGCAGGCCCTTTAGCCTGCGGTAATGCAAACCCGCTGCGGATAACAGCGCGCGGCACCCGATTTCAGCGATACGTGTAGGGTGGAGATGCACAACCGTCGGACAGCGTAGCTACAAGCATTACCCAGACGCTTCACTTTCCGTCCGCACCGACCGGTTGATTCCTCCCCTGACTGAGTGCTTCTGTCACCACAGCAAACAGGAGCGTAGTCGCGGCCCGGCCCCATTGGCCTGACCGCTGGACACTGGAGTGATTTACGACCACTCCCGAGCGCACCCTGACACCGACCCTGAGAGTCGTGTGTGCCAAACGCCGTTTCCGGAGCCCCGGAAACCATTGGTACAACATGAAAAGAATGCTGATCAACGCAACTCAGCCCGAAGAGTTGCGTGTCGCCCTGGTAGACGGCCAGAAACTCTACGACCTGGACATCGAGTCCGGCGCCCGCGAGCAGAAGAAGGCCAACATTTACAAGGGTCGCATCACCCGCGTCGAGCCCAGTCTCGAAGCGGCCTTCGTCGACTTCGGCGCCGAGCGCCACGGCTTCCTGCCGCTCAAGGAAATCTCCCGCGAATACTTCTCCAAGGCTCCCGAAGGCGGCCGCGTCAACATCAAGGAAGTATTGAAGGAAGGCCAGGAAGTCATAGTCCAGGTCGAGAAGGAGGAGCGCGGCAACAAGGGCGCCGCCCTCACCACCTTCATCAGCCTCGCCGGTCGTTACCTGGTGCTGATGCCCAACAACCCGCGCGCCGGCGGCATCTCCCGCCGCATCGAGGGTGACGAACGCGCCGAACTGCGCGAAGCGCTGAACGGCCTCAACGCCCCGGCCGACATGGGCCTGATCGTGCGTACCGCCGGCCTGGGCCGCTCCAGCGAAGAACTGCAGCTCGACCTGGACTACCTGATCCAGCTGTGGACCGCGATCAAGGACGCCTCCCAGGAGCGCGCCGCGCCCTTCCTGATCTACCAGGAATCCAACGTCATCATCCGCGCCATCCGCGACTACCTGCGCCAGGACATCGGCGAGGTGCTGGTGGACAGCGTCGAGGCCCAGGAAGAAGCCCTGGCCTTCATCCAGCAGGTCATGCCGCAGTACGCCAGCAAGATCAAGCTGTACGAGGACAGCGTGCCGCTGTTCAACCGCTTCCAGATCGAAAGCCAGATCGAGACCGCCTTCCAGCGCGAAGTGAAGCTGCCGTCCGGCGGCTCCATCGTCATCGACCCGACCGAGGCCCTGGTGTCCATCGACATCAACTCGGCGCGCGCCACCAAGGGCGGCGACATCGAGGAAACCGCCCTGCAGACCAACCTGGAAGCGGCCGAGGAAATCGCCCGCCAGCTGCGTCTGCGTGACATCGGCGGCCTGATCGTCATCGACTTCATCGACATGACTCCGGCGAAGAACCAGCGCGCCGTGGAAGAGAAGGTCCGCGAAGCCCTGGAAGCCGACCGCGCCCGCGTTCAGGTCGGCCGCATCTCGCGCTTCGGCCTGCTGGAAATGTCCCGTCAGCGCCTGCGTCCATCCCTCGGCGAGACCAGCGGCATCGTCTGCCCGCGCTGCAACGGTCAGGGCATCATCCGTGACGTCGAATCCCTGTCGCTGGCGATCCTGCGCCTGATCGAGGAAGAGGCCCTCAAGGACCGCACCGCCGAGGTTCGCGCTCAGGTGCCGATCCCGGTTGCCGCTTTCCTGCTCAACGAGAAGCGCAACAGCATCACCAAGATCGAGTTGCGTACCCGTGCGCGCATCGTGATCCTGCCGAACGACCACCTGGAAACCCCGCACTTCGAAGTCCAGCGCCTGCGCGACGACAGCCCGGAAGTGCTGAGCGGCCAGTCCAGCTACGAAATGACCAAGGCCGAGACCGAGGAAGAGCCGACCAGTGCCACCCGCACCCTGGTACGCCAGGAGGCCGCACTGAAGGCCACCCCGCCGCGCCCGGCCGCGCCGACTCCGGCCGCTCCGCTGGCTCCGGCCGCGCCGACTCCTCAACCGAGCCTGTTCAAGGGCCTGGTCAAATCGCTGGTGAGCCTGTTTGCCGGCAAGGAAGAAGAACAGCAGCCGGTGGCGGAAGCCAAGCCGGCCGAACGTAAGCCGCGTGGCGACGAGCGCCGCGGCGGCCGCCAGCAGAATCGCCGCGACGGTCGCGGCAACCGCGAGCGCGGCGAGCGTTCCGAACGCAACGAGCGTGGCGAACGCGGAGAGCGTGAAGAACGCAAGCCGCGCGAAGCCCGCGAGGAACGTCAGCCCCGCGAAGAGCGCCAGGAGCGTCAACCGCGCGAGGCTCGCGAGCCGCGCGAAGCGCGTGGCGAAGGCCAGGAGAACCGCCGCGAGCGTCAGCCGCGCGAAGGCCGTGAGCCGCGCGAGGAGCGCCGCCGCGAACTGCGCGAGCCGCTGGATGCCGCCACCGGCGAAGGCCAGGAGCAGCGTGCCGAGCGCAAGCCGCGCGAAGAGCGCCAGCCGCGCCCGCCGCGTGAGGAACGCCAAGCGCGCACCGAGCAAATGAGCGCCGAGGCCGCCGAAGAGGAAGTGCTGGACAGCACCGAGCAAGCGGAAGACGGTCAGGAGGCCGGCGAAGGCAGCGAGCGTCCGCGCCGCCGCTCCCGTGGCCAGCGCCGCCGCAGCAACCGCCGCGAACGCCTGCGCGATGCCGATGGCAACCCGATCGTCGACGACAACGAAGAGGCAGTAGAAGCCGTCGAAGCCGGCAACGAAGGTGCCACCACCGCAGTAGAAAGCGCCGCAGTGGCCGCCGCCGTTACCGTGGCAGTCGAAGAGACTCTGGCTCAGCCGGAACCGGCTCCGGTTACCGAGCCAGTGCAACACGCCGAAGTCAGCGTAGTGGTCGAAGAGCCCGCGCCTGCCCCGGCCAGCGTTGCCGAACCGGTAGCGGAAGCTTCCCCGGTTGAACAGGCTCCGGTCGCTCCGGTTGTCGAAACTCCGGCCGTCGTTGTCGAAGTCGCCCCCGTGGAGGCCGCTCCGGCAGCCACCACGCAGAGCAGCGGTGGTCGCGCCGCCAACGATCCGCGCGAAGTGCGTCGCCGTCAGCAGGAGGCTGCCCGCCTCGCTGCCGCAGCGGCCGCCGCACCTCAAGTGGTCGAAGCCGCACCGGTGGAAGTCGCTGCAGCCCCGGCCGTTGAAAGCATCGTGGAAGTCGCACCGGCTGAAGCGAGCGCCGAAGCAGCCGCCGAAGTGGCCCAGGAAGCCCCCCAGGCCGACCTGAGCGAGCCGACCCGCGACGAGCCTGCGACCGAGCAGGAAGAGGCTGTCACCGAAACCGCCCCGCAGGCGGAAGAGGAAGAGAGCAAGCCGCAGGTCTAAGACCAGCTGCGCAAGAAAAAGGGGATGCTTCGGCATCCCCTTTTTCGTTTCGGCTCTTTATGTTTCCACGCGCCGGACAGAGCCTGGGATAACGATCACTCGTTCATTCGGCAGAGACAGTCGTTTATCTGGGCATGAGCGGCGCCTGCGAGCGCGAGCTCAGGGCCGGCTCTCAGAGCACGTTGGGCTCTATCTCCAGCAACACGCCGAAACGCCGCTCGATGTCCGCCTGGATGCGTCGAGCCAGGGCCAGTAACTGGCCGCCACTGGCCGCACCGTAGTTGACCAGCACCAGCGCCTGCAGGCGATGCACGCCAGCATCGCCCTCACGGAAGCCCTTCCACCCTGCCCGCTCGATCAGCCAGCCGGCGGCCAGCTTGACCCTTCCCTCGCCCGCCGGGTAGCTGACCAGGTCGGCATGCTCGGCGCGAATGCGCTCGGCCAGCTCGCTCGCCACTACGGGGTTCTTGAAGAAGCTGCCGGCATTGCCCAGCTCGGCCGGGTCGGGCAGCTTCTCGCTGCGGATGGCGCAGATGGCGCGGCTGACGTCGCTCGGCGTAGGCGCCTCGATACCCTCTGCCTGCAGGCGCTGGCACACCGGGCCGTAGTCCAGGTGCAGCGTCGCCTGGCGGCTGAGGGCGAAGCGCACGCGCAGGATCAGCCAGCGCCCCGGCTGCTGCTTGAACAGGCTGTCGCGGTAGGCGAAGGCGCACTCCTCCAGGCCGAACTCGCGCAGCTCGCCGCTCTGACGATCCAGCGCGGTCAGTCCAGCAAAGACATCCTTGATCTCCACGCCGTAGGCACCGATGTTCTGCATCGGCGCGGCGCCGACGGTGCCGGGAATCAGGCTGAGGTTTTCCAGCCCGCTCAGGCCCCGCTCCAGGCTCCAGAGCACGAAGGGATGCCAGGGCTCGCCGGCTTCGGCCTCCACCAGTACCCGCTCGCCATCGTCTTCGACGATGCGCAGGCCGCGGCTGGCCATGCGCAGCACCAGGGCCTCGACATCGCCGGTCAGCAGCAGGTTGCTGCCGCCGCCGATGGGCAGCAGTGGCAGGCCACGGCGCTCGGCCTCGGCCAGGGCCTGGCGTACCTCGTCGTCGCTGCCTGCCTCGGCAAACAAGCGGGCCCGCACATCGACGCCGAAGGTGTTGAAGGCCTTGAGCGAAATCGACTCTTGCAGTTGCAGGCTCACAGGCGCCCCCTGATCTCGGCGAGCAGCGCATCGCTGGCCTGCTCGATCAGGTCCAGCACCTGCTCGAAACCGTCGGCACCGCCGTAATAGGGATCGGGTACCTCGTCGAGCGCCAGATCATAGCGACGCAGTAGCAGATCCAGTTCGGCGCCACCGCTGGCAGGCCGCAAGGCCTGCAGGCGCGCCAGGTTGTCGTGATCCATGGCCAGGATCAGATCGAAGCGCTGAAAGTCCTCGCGCTGCACCTGGCGCGCGCGCAGGCTGGACAGGTCATAGCCACGGGCGGCCGCAGCCTGGGCGGAGCGACCGTCCGGCGCCTTGCCCACGTGCCAGTCGCCGGTGCCGGCGGAATCCACCGTCACCCGCTCGAGCAGGCCGGCCCGCTGCAGGCGCTGGCGAAACACGCCCTCGGCCGTGGGCGAGCGGCAGATATTGCCCATGCAGACGAACAGGACGCGCATCAGGCCCCCAGCAGGCGACGCACCCGCTCCAGGTCTTCCGGGGTATCCACGCCGGCCGGCGGCGCCTCCAGGGCATCGGCGACATGGATGCGCACGCCGTTCCACAGGGCGCGCAGCTGCTCCAGGCACTCGGTGTCCTCCAGCCAGCACGGGCCCCAGGCGACGAAGTCATGCAGGAAACCGGCGCGGTAGGCGTAGATGCCGATATGGCGGCGATAGGGCACGCCTTCCGGGAGCACGTCGCGGCTCTTGGCGAAGGCATCACGGGCCCAGGCCAGCGGCGCACGGCTGAAGGTCAGGGCCAGGCCGCTCTTGTCGGCGACCACCTTGACCACGTTGGGATTGAACAGCGCCTGCACATCGTCGATGGGCTCGGCCAGGGTGGCGATGCCAGCCTGCGGATTAGCCGCCAGGTTGGCGGCCACCTGATCGATGATGGCAGGCGGAATCAGCGGCTCGTCGCCCTGCACATTGACCACGATGGCGTCGCTTTCCAGCCCCAGCTGGGTCGCCACCTCGGCCAGGCGGTCGGTGCCGGAGTTATGATCGACACGGGTCATCAGCACTTCGGCACCGAAACCCTGACAGGCCTCGAGAATGCGTGCGTCGTCGGTGGCCACCACCACGCGGGCGGCGGAGCTCTTCTTCGCCTGCTCCCAGACGTGCTGGACCATGGGCTTGCCGGCGATGTCCTGCAGCGGCTTGCCGGGCAGGCGGCTGGAGGCGTAGCGGGCGGGAATGACTACGGTGAAGGCCTGGCTCATTTATTTGTCCAGACGCTCGTCGACGGTCAGGGTGCGCGCCTCGCTCTCCAGCATCACCGGGATGCCGTCGCGGATCGGATAGGCCAGACCGGCACCCTTGCTGATCAGCTCGGTCTTGTCTTCGGAAAGCTGCAACGGGCCCTTGCAGACCGGGCAGGCCAGGATATCGAGCAGTTTGGGGTCCATGGAGGAAGTCCTCGAAGAGGTTGGAAAACGGCGCAAAGCTCAGCGCTTGGCGGCAAGCAGGCGATCCAGCTCGGCATCCAGCCAGGCGACGAAAGCCGGCGAAGGGACGGCATCCACGGCCAGGTACCACCAGTCGGCGGCGGCGAAGGCCCGGCATTTCACCGCGTCCTTCTCGGTCATCAGCAGCGGCAGCACGGGACTGAACTGCAAGGCCTCGGCGCTGAAACTGGCGTGGTCGGCGAAGGGATGCGCAATTGGGCGCCAGTTTAGCGCTTCGAGGGTGTTGAAGAAACGCTGCGGATTGCCGATGCCGGCCACCGCATGCAGCTGCTGGCCAGGCGGGAAGTGCTCCAGCCCGACCCGCTCGCCGCTGAGCAGGTTGACCAGCGAGCTGGGCCGCAACTGCAGGGCATAGCCCTGCTCGTCGTCCTCGGCGGCGCCATTGCGCAGCACGGCGTCGACCTCGGCCAGGCGTTCGACCGGCTCGCGCAGGGGGCCGGCCGGCAGGCAGCGACCATTGCCCAGGCCACGGGCGGCATCCACCAATACCAGCTCCAGGTCGCGGGCCAGGCGGTAGTGCTGCAGGCCGTCGTCGCAGAGGATCAGGTCCAGTGTTTCCTGCTCCAGCAGCGCCTGCACGGCGCGGGCACGCTGCGGGTCGATCACCAGCGGTACGCCGGTGCGCTGCACGATCAGCAGCGGCTCGTCGCCGGCATGCTCGGCGGCATGCTCGGCACGCACACGCCAGGGCAGCTGCGGCGGCGTGGCGCCATAGCCGCGACTGACCACGCCGACGCGCAGGCCGCGGGCCCGGCAGTGCTCAATCAGCCAGAGAATCATGGGCGTCTTGCCGGTGCCGCCGACCGTCACGTTGCCGACCACCAGGACAGGCACGGGCGCGCGGTAGATGTCGCCCTCGCCCGCGAGGAAGGCGCGGCGCTTGTTCAGCACCACGCGCCGGTACAACCACTCCAGCGGGCGCAGCAGGTTCAGGGCCGGATGGCCCTGGTACCAGGCGGAAGTGAGCCGGTCGGCCAGGCTCAAGGCTTGGCCTCGGCCTCGACCGTGGTGATGCGCAGGTGGGCGAAGCCCAGCTTGCCGGCCGCATCCATGGCGGTGATCACCGCCTGATGGGGAGTCTTGGCATCGGCGCTGATGATCAGCGGCAGGCTGTTGTCGCCGCCGGACTCCTTGCCCAGTGCGGCCATCAGGCTCGCCAGGTCATTCTTCAGCAGGGCCTGGCCATTCAGCGAATAGCTGCCCTCGGGGCTGATCAGCACTTCCAGCTGCTTCAGCTCGGTGGCTTCCGGCGGAGTGCCGCTGGCCGCCTCGGGCAGGTCGACCTTGAGCTGGGTCTCGCGGGTGAACGTGGTGGTGACCACGAAGAACAGCAGCAGGATGAACACCACGTCGATCAGCGACGCCAGGTTGATCTCGACGTTCTCCCGCGGTTTGCGCCGGAACTTCACGCCTTCTTGCCCTCTTTGCGGGGGGCCTTGGGCGCGGGCTCGCCGCCATTGCCCAGGTCGACGTCACGATCGCCCTGCACCACTTCCACCAGCTTGATCGCCTCCTGCTCCATGCCGACCACCAGTTCGTCGACGCGACGCTGCAGGAAGCGATGGAAGAACAGCGCCGGAATGGCCACCATCAGGCCGGCGGCGGTGGTGATCAGGGCCTTGGAGATGCCGCTGGCCAGCTGCGCGGCATTGGCCATGTTGGCGCCCATGAAGGCGCTGAAGATGTCGATCATGCCCAGCACGGTGCCGAGCAGGCCGAGCAGCGGGGCGATACCGGCGATGGTGCCGAGGGCGTTGAGGTAGCGCTCCAGCTCATGGATGACGCGGGCCGCGGCCTCCTCGATGCACTCCTTCATGATCTCGCGACCATGCTTGGAGTTGGCCAGGCCGGCAGCCAGTATCTGGCCCAGCGGCGAGTGGGCGCGCAGCTCCTTGAGGCGCTCGTTGGTCAGTTTCCTGTCCTTGATCCACAACCACACCTGGCCCAGCAGGTGGGATGGCGTGACTCGCCCGGGCCGCAGGGTCCACAGGCGCTCGGCGATGATGCCGGCGGCAGCGATGGAACACAGAATGATCGGCAGCATCATCCAGCCGCCCGCTTTGACCAGTTCCCACACGGTTGTACATCCCCCTCGGAAAAGTGGCGCCACTCTAGCATAGGGTCGCGCGCCGGCAGACCATCTGGGTTCTCATTTTTCCCGCCAGAAGCGCGGCCGCTCGCGCCAGCCCCGGGCGCCCTCGCCCGTACCCAGGACCAGGCGCAGGGCGCCACGCTCGGCGCTGTCGTTCATCTCGATGCCACGTTCGGCGTAGCGCGCCAGCACCTCCGCATGCGGATGCCCGAAGGGATTGTGCCAGCCTCGCGACAGCAGCGCCGCACGCGGTGCCACCGCATCGAGAAAGCGCCCGCTCGACGAGCTGCGGCTGCCATGATGAGGCACCTGCAGCCAGGCCGCGCGAAGATCGCGACCCTGCTCGAGCAGCGCGTACTCGGTACGCGCGTCGATATCGCCGGTGAGCAACAGGCCCTCGCCTGCGGCCTCCACCTTGAGCAGACAGGACGCCTGATTGCCCTCCTCCGCCACGGACCAGCGCCAGGTGGTGAAACGCACGCCATCCCACTCCCAACCGGCGCCATCCACACAGGGCTCGGCCGCCAGCACAGCCGGCAGCATCGGTGCCTCGCCGCTCAGCACACGGCGCACCGGCAGCCCCTGCGCCACGGCGACGGCGCCGCCGGCATGATCGTTGTCGGCATGGCTGAGCAGCAACAGGTCGAGGTGCGTCACGCCCAGCTGGCGTAGCGAGGGCAGCACCACCCGCTCGCCCAGGTCGAAGTCGCCGAAGCGCGCTCCGGCGTCGTACAGCAGCGCGTGTTCGCGAGTGCGCACCAGCACGGCCAGGCCCTGGCCGACATCCAGCTGCCAGACTTCCGCCTGTCCCGCGGGGATGCGCTCGCGCGGCGGCAGAAAGAATGCCAGCAACATGATCAGACCGAGGCCACGCAGCGGCACACCGGCCGGCAGCAGGCAGAGCAGCACACCCAGGCTGCCGATCAGCCAGGCCCAGAGCGGCAACGCGGTGGGCAACCAGGCCGGCAGCATTGCGGCTATCCAGGCCAGGGTCTGGAACAGCAGCTCCAGCAGGCCACCGGCCAGCCACAGCAATGCCTCGCCCAGCCAGGGTACGGGCAGCAGCAAGGTGCCGAGCAGTGCCAGCGGCACCACCAGCAGGCTGACCCAGGGCACGGCGAGCAGATTGGCCAGCGGCCCGCTCAGGCTCAGTGGCAGGCCGAGGGCGAAGAACAGCGGCAGCAGGCCCAGCGCGATGGTCCACTGCGCGTGCCACCACACGCGCCACCAGGGCCAGGCGCCGAGCCGCCCGCCGAACACCCAGGCCAGCACCGCCACCGCGCCGAAGGACAACCAGAAGCCGGCCTGCAGGCTGGCCAGTGGCTCGACCAGCAACACCAGCCCGAAGGCCAGCAGCAGCGGCCACCAAAGGCCCAGATGACGAAAGCGTAGGCGCCACAGCAGCACCAGCGCGACCATCACGCAGGCGCGCCGTACCGGCACTTCGAAGCCGGCCAGCAGGCCGTAGCCCAGTGCCCCGGCGAAGGCCAGGGCGCAGGCCCAGGGCAGCCAGGGCAGCGCCCGCGGCCACAGCCCGAGCCGCGCCAGACCGGCGACCAGGCCATAGAGCAGCGCGGCCAGCAAGGCCACGTGCTGGCCGGAGATCACCAGCAGGTGCACCGTGCCGGTGTCCTGCAGCACCCGCCAGTCGGCCCGACTGAGCCCGGAGTCGTCGCCCAGCACCAGGGCCGCCAGGCCACCGGCGCGGCCGAACGCCTCGACCGCGAGCAGCTCCTGGCGCAGTGCATCGCGCCAGGCGGCCGCGCCCTCGGCCGGACGCAGGCGTTCGCCGGCCTTGACCGTACCGGTGGCGCCGATGCGCTGGGCCAGCAGCCAGGCCTCGTAGTCGAAGCCCTGTGGGTTGACCAGGCCGCGCGGACGCTTGAGCTTGACCGCCAGACGCCAGCGCTCGCCGGCCAGCAGCGGCGGCCCGTCGTACCAGGCCAGGCGCAGGCGGGTGGGCAGGCGGTGCGCCCGTGCGGTCGCGTCCTCCAGCTGGAAGCGCACCACGCCCTCAGCGACTTCCGGCAGACCACCGACTCGTCCCTCCAGCCACAGGGTGCGGCCATCGAGCTTCGCGGCAAGACGATCGTCCAGCGCCGATTGCGCGCCGAAGCAGGCCCAGACCAGGCCAAGCAGAAACAGAGCCACGGGATAGCCGCGCCATGGCAGCAGCATCAGCGCCAGTGGCAACAACGCCAGCAGCAGCCAGGTCGGCGGCAGTGCCGGCAGCAGCGGCAGGCAGGCCAGCCCCGCCGCCAGTGCGAACATTCCCTTGCGCATCGCATTCCCATCCTGGGTTATCCGCTGTCACAAAGCGGCCAAGCCGCCCTGCCAGCATCGGTGCATAATAGTCGCGCTTCTGCCTTTCGAGACTGCCCATGCCGCGTCGCTTGTTCAAACGCTACATGCCCGATCCGACCCTGGTTCGCGAGCACAAGTCCCTGCGCTTCCTCGGCGCACTGCTGCACGACCCCAACCTCTGGCACCTCAATCGCCACTCGGTGTCGCGCGCCATGGCCGTCGGCCTGTTCTCAGCATTCGTGCCCATGCCGATGCAGATGCTGCTGGCCGCCAGCCTGGCCATCCCGATCCGCGCCAACCTGCCGATCTCGGTGGGCCTGGTCTGGCTGACCAACCCCATCACCATGCCGCCGATCTTCTACTGCACCTACAAGTTGGGCGCACTGCTGATGGGCATCCCGCCGGTGGAGATGCCGGATGAGCTGACCTGGGACTGGATCACCGGCGAGCTGGCCACCCACTGGCAGCCCTTCCTGCTCGGCTCGCTGCTGAGCGGCACGGTGCTGGCGGCCAGTGCCTACGGCCTGACCATGGCCTACTGGCGCTGGTGGGTGGCGCACAACTGGCGCAAGCGCGCCGAGCGGCGCCGGCAGGCTACCGAGTAAATAAAGAAGAACGCCGCGATGATCGCGGCGTTCTTGTCTTCACTCGTAGCGCAGGGCCTCGGCCGGCTGCGTGCGTGACGCCCGCCAGGACGGGTAGAGGGTGGCGAGGAAACTCATGCTCAGCGCCGCGCCGCAGATCAACAGCACGTCCAGGCCGCGCAGGTCGGACGGCAGGCTGCTGATGAAGTACACGTCCGAGCTGAAGATGTGCGCGCCGCTGGCCTTCTCCAGCCAGGCCACCCAGCCACTGACATTGAGCGCGACCGTCACGCCCAGCACACCACCGATCAGGGTGCCGATGCAGCCGATCACCGTGCCCTGGACCATGAAGGTGGCCATGATCTGCCCCGGCGTGGCGCCCAGGGTACGCAGGATGGCGATGTCGGCGCGCTTGTCCGCCACCACCATGATCAGCGTGGCGATGATGTTGAAGGCGGCCACCGCGATGATCAGCAGCAGCAGCAGGCCGATCATGGTCTTCTCCATCTGCATGGCGCTGAACAGGCTGCCCTGGGT
>JAJLLC010000037.1:0-120252 GCA_033838285.1 Pseudomonadaceae bacterium | reverse complement strand
GATCGAATTCGACTGCACCAACCTGGCCATGGGCGACGTCATCGACGTGTACCCGATCAAGGGCGAAGTGCGCCGTCATGGCAGCGACGAGCTGGTCACCAGCTTCCAGCTGAAGACCGACGTGCTGCTGGACGAAGTCCGCGCCGGCGGCCGTATCCCGCTGATCGTCGGCCGTGGCCTGACCGAGAAGGCCCGCGCCGAGCTGGGCCTGGCCCCGTCCACCCTGTTCAAGAAGCCGGAATCCCCGGTCGACAGCGGCAAGGGCTTCACCCTGGCGCAGAAGATGGTTGGCCGCGCCTGCGGTCTGCCGGAAGGCAAGGGCGTGCGTCCGGGCACCTACTGCGAGCCGAAGATGACCACCGTCGGCTCCCAGGACACCACCGGCCCGATGACCCGCGACGAGCTGAAGGACCTGGCCTGCCTGGGCTTCTCCGCCGATCTGGTTATGCAGTCCTTCTGCCACACCGCCGCCTATCCGAAGCCGGTCGACGTGGAGACCCACCACACCCTGCCCGACTTCATCATGAACCGCGGCGGCGTCTCGCTGCGTCCGGGCGACGGCATCATCCACAGCTGGCTGAACCGCATGCTGCTGCCGGACACCGTCGGTACCGGTGGTGACTCGCACACCCGCTTCCCGCTGGGCATCTCCTTCCCGGCCGGCTCCGGCCTGGTGGCCTTCGCCGCCGCCACCGGCGTCATGCCGCTGGACATGCCGGAATCCGTACTGGTGCGCTTCAAGGGCAAGCTGCAGCCGGGCATCACCCTGCGTGACCTGGTCCATGCCATCCCCTACTACGCCATCCAGGCCGGCCTGCTGACCGTCGAGAAGAAAGGCAAGAAGAACATCTTCTCCGGCCGCATCCTCGAGATCGAAGGTCTCAACGAGCTGACCGTCGAGCAGGCCTTCGAGCTGTCCGACGCCTCCGCCGAGCGTTCCGCCGCCGGTTGCACCATCAAGCTGCCGGAAAGCGCCATCGCCGAGTACCTGAAGTCCAACATCACCATGCTGCGCTGGATGATCGGCGAAGGTTATGGCGATGCCCGCACCCTGGAGCGTCGCGCCCAGGCCATGGAAGCCTGGCTGGCCAAGCCGCAGCTGCTGGAAGCCGACAAGGACGCCGAGTACGCCGCCGTGATCGAGATCGATCTGGCCGACGTCAAGGAGCCGATCCTGTGCGCCCCGAACGATCCGGACGACGCCCGCCTGCTGTCCAGCGTGCAGGGCCGCAAGATCGACGAAGTGTTCATCGGTTCGTGCATGACCAACATCGGCCACTTCCGCGCTGCCGGCAAGCTGCTGGACAAGGTCAAGGGTGGCATCCCGACCCGTCTGTGGCTGGCTCCGCCGACCAAGATGGACCAGCACCAGCTGACCGAGGAAGGCTACTACGGCATCTACGGCAAGGCCGGCGCCCGCATGGAAATGCCGGGCTGCTCGCTGTGCATGGGTAACCAGGCGCGCGTGCAGACCGGTGCCACCGTGGTCTCCACCTCCACCCGTAACTTCCCGAACCGCCTGGGCGACGCCACCGACGTCTTCCTGGCCTCGGCCGAGCTGGCCGCCGTTTCCTCGATCATCGGCAAGCTGCCGACCGTCGAGGAGTACATGGCCTACGCGAAGGATATCGACAGCATGGCTGCCGACATCTACCGCTACCTGAGCTTCGACCAGATCGCCGAGTACCGCGAAGCCGCGGCCAACGCGAAGATCCCGGTCGTGCAGGCCTAAGCCTCAACCGGCTGTGAAGGAGCCCCGCCTAGTGCGGGGCTTTTTCTTGCCCGTGGCCTGGGCAGGTCATCGCGCGGCGGACTAGCTTTCAATACAGGTAATGCCATCGGGAGAGCCGCCATGCACACCCGCCTCATCCCCCTGCTCTGTCTCTTGGCGCTGGCAGGCTGCGCCAGCGAGTACCTGGTCATCACCAGCGACGGACAGGTCTACAACAGCGACGGCGAGCCGGACCTGGACAAGGACACCGGCATGTTCGAATTCGAGGATCTCGAGGGGCGCAAGCAGCAGATCCCGCAGAGCGAGGTGAAGCAGATACTGGAGCGCTGACACTCGCCAAAGCACCGCCCCGGAGCGCTGGCATACCGCTTGCTTGAGCAGTGCCAGCGGAACTCTCTCCAACGGCGGAGTCGGTTCATAGACACTGGCGTCGCTTCCGGCCGCTGCCCCACGGCGGTCCGGTGCGGCGCCTTTTTGTTCAATGGCGGAACAAGACATGAACGACAGCAACAACACCCGTAGCGATGCACTGGCCTGGGTCACGGGCAGCGATGCCCCGGAAAAGAGTGCACTGAACCTGGGCTTCATGGCCCTCACCGATTCCGCCTCGCTGATAGTCGCGGCCACCCAGGGCTTCGCCCAGCCCTACGGCCTGACCCTCAACCTGCAGCGCCAGGCCTCCTGGGCCGGCCTGCGCGACCGCCTGCTGAGCGGCGAACTGGACGCCGCGCAGATGCTCTACGGTCAGGTCTACGGCGTGCATCTGGGCCTCGGCGGGCCGGCCACCGAGATGGCCATCCTCATGGGCCTGTGCCAGAACGGCCAGGCCATCAACCTGTCGCAACCGCTCAAACAGGCCGGCGTGACCAGCGCCGAGGCACTGGCCGCGCGCGTGCGCCAAGGTGGTGCAAAGCTCACCTTCGCCCAGACCTTCCCCACCGGTACCCATGCCATGTGGCTGTACTACTGGCTGGCGGCCCAGGGCATCCACCCGCTGGAGGACGTCAACACCGTGGTGGTACCGCCCTCGCAGATGGTCGCCCACCTGCGTGCCGGACGCATCGACGGTTTCTGCGCCGGCGGCCCCTGGGGCGCACTGGCGGTCGAGGAAGACCAGGGCTTCACTCTGGCCACCAGCCAGGACATCTGGGCCGATCACCCGGAAAAGGTGCTGGGCGTGACCCGCGAGTTCGCCGAACAGTACCCCAACACCGCCCGCGCCCTGAGCATGGCCGTGCTGGAAGCCAGCCGCTTCATCGACGAGAGTGAGGAGAACAAGCGTGGCACCGCACAGCTGATCAGCGGCAGCGAGTACGTCGACGCACCGCTCTCGGCCATCGCCCCGCGCTTTCTCGGCCAGTACCAGGACGGCCTCGGCCACGCCTGGCTGGACGCCCACCCGCTGCGCTTCTTCGCCGGCGGCGAGGTGAACATGCCCTGGCTGTCCGACGGCATCTGGTTCCTCACCCAGTTCCGGCGCTGGGGCCTGCTCAGGGACGACCCCGACTATCTCGGCATCGCCCGCCGCATCCATCGCCTGGACATCTACCGCAGCGCCGCCGAGGCCCTGGGCGTCCAGGTTCCGGAACACGCTATGCGGCGCTCCACCCTGCTCGACGGCAGCACCTGGGACAGCAGTGACCCGGCCGGCTACGCCCGCTCCTTCGCCATTCACGCCCGCGCCGACGGCACCGCCGCCATCGCCCTGTAACGGATCGAGATAGAAAGCAGATGCTACGCATACTCCTGATCAACGATACCCCGAAGAAGGTCGGCCGCCTGAAGAGCGCGCTGATCGAGGCCGGTTTCGAGGTGATCGACGAATCCGGGCTGACCATCGACCTGCCCGAACGGGTCGAGGCCATACGCCCGGACGTGGTGCTGATCGACACCGAGTCACCCGGCCGCGACGTGATGGAACAGGTGGTACTGGTGAGCCGCGACCAGCCGCGGCCGATCGTCATGTTCACCGACGAGCACGACCCGCAGGTGATGCGCCAGGCCATCCAGTCCGGGGTCAGCGCCTACATAGTCGAAGGTATCCAGGCCGAGCGCCTGCAACCGATCCTCGACGTGGCCATGGCCCGCTTCGAGAGCGACCAGGCCCTGCGCGCCCAGTTGCAGGCGCGCGACGCCCAGCTGGCCGAGCGCAAGCGCATCGAGCTGGCCAAGGGTCTGCTGATGAAGATGAAGAGCTGCAACGAAGAGGACGCCTACACCCTGATGCGGCGTCAGGCCATGAGCCGCCAGCAGAAGCTGATCCAGGTGGCCGAGCAGATCATCGCCATGCACGACATGCTCGGCGGCTGAAGCAAACGGGCGGTGCAACTGTACCGCCCGCTTGACAACTGCTCCTCACACTGGAACGCAGCAGATCGCCACTGTATGACCATCTGCGCGCAACTGTGTATCTGCTGCAGCGGCCGGCCACTGGCTATCGTGCAGGCATCTCCCAGCCTGTCACGGACCCGCCATGAGCCTTGATGAACGCCAGCTGCTTGCCGCAGCCGACCGCCGCGCCCTCGCCTACTTCGACGCCACACCCGGCCGCCGGGTGTTTCCCGACGCCAGCGCCATCGCGGCCCTCAGCGCCTTCGACCAGCCCCTGCCACAGCGCGGCCAGGCGCCCGAACGGGTGCTGCGGCAGCTCGACGAAGTCGGCTCGCCGGCCACCGTGGCGAGCAACGGCCCTCGCTATTTCGGCTTCGTCATCGGCGCCACCCTGACGGCCGCCGCCGCGGTCGAGCGCCTGGTGCTGGCCTGGGACCAATGCGCCTCGTCCTTCGACAACTCGCCGGCCGCCGACCGCCTGGAGAAAGTCGCCGGGCGCTGGGTCTGCGAAGCCCTCGGCCTGCCCCGCGAAAGTGCCGTCGGCTTCGGCACCAGCGCCACCGCCTGTACCCTGGCCTGCCTCTCGGCCGCCCGCCGCACGCTGCTGGCCCGCCTGGGCTGGGACTTCGATGCCGACGGCCTGATGGGTGCGCCGGAGATCCGCGTGGTGCTCTCGGAAACCGCGCACATCACGGTGAAGAAGGCCCTGCGCATCCTCGGCTTCGGCATGAACCGCCTGCACTACGCCGCGGTGGACGCGCACGGGCGCATCGACCCGGCGCGCCTGCCGGCGCTGGACGAACGCACCCTGCTGATCCTGCAGGCCGGCGAGGTCAACACCGGCGAGTTCGACCGCTTCGCCGAGCTGATCCCCAAGGCCCGCGAGGCCGGTGCCTGGGTGCATGTCGATGGCGCCTTCGGCCTGTGGGCGCGTGCCTCGTCCTCCGCCCACCTGGCCGAGGGCGTGGAGCTGGCCGACAGCTGGACCAGCGACGGCCACAAGTGGCTGAACACTCCCTACGACAGCGCCATGGCCATCTGCCGCGACGCCGACGCCCTGGCCGCGGCGATGAACAGCGATGCCGCCTACGCCACGGCGAGCAAGGATGCGCAGAAGAACCTGACCTTGGAATTCTCCCGCCGCGCCCGCGGCGTGGCGATCTGGGCGGCGCTGGCCAGCCTCGGTCGCGACGGCCTGCGCGAGCTGATCGACCGTCACATCCGCCAGGCCGGCGAGCTGGCCGAGGCGCTGCGCGCCGGTGGCTATCAGGTGCTCAACCGGGTGGTGCTCAACCAGGTACTGGTACGCGGCGACTCGGATGAGCAGACCCATGCCATCCGCGAGGCGGCGCAGGCCTCCGGCGAGGTCTGGTTCGGCCCGACCGTCTGGCAGGGTCGACCGGCCTTCCGCCTCAGTCTGTCGTCCTGGCGCACCCGGGACGAGGACGTGCAGGCCCTGGCCGACCTGCTGCTACGGCTGAAACGACAGCTCTGAGCGCCAAACTCCCCTCTCCCACTTGTGGGAGAGGGAGCGAAAGCGAGCCGCACCTACACTGCGCACTGTGTAGGAGTCGGTAAAAGATCGAAAACAGGTTCTGACAACTGCTCCGCCCCTTTGCCACAGAACTGCTCTGGACAACGGCAGGCTCGCGCCCTTATCTTCGCGCCAGGCCACACGCAGGTGGCCAGCGTCGCTCGGACGGTTCCGGGCGCTTACGTACTCCGAGGAAAGCATGGCTGACAATGCCAAGCGCCGCTTTGCGCGCATCGATCGTCTCCCCCCCTACGTTTTCAATATCACCGCCGAACTGAAGATGGCCGCCCGCCGCCGTGGCGAGGACATCATCGACTTCAGCATGGGCAATCCGGACGGCGCCACTCCGCCGCACATCGTCGAGAAACTGGTGCAGGTCGCCCAGCGCGAAGACACACACGGCTACTCCACTTCCCGCGGCATCCCGCGCCTGCGCCGCGCCATCTCGCGCTGGTACAAGGACCGCTATGAGGTGGAGATCGACCCGGAAAGCGAGGCCATAGTCACCATCGGCTCCAAGGAAGGCCTGGCGCACCTGATGCTGGCCACCCTGGATCATGGCGACACCGTGCTGGTGCCCAACCCCAGCTACCCCATCCACATCTACGGCGCGGTGATCGCCGGCGCCCAGGTGCGCTCGGTGCCGCTGGTGCCGGGCGTGGACTTCTTCGCCGAACTGGAGCGGGCCATCCGCGAAGCCATTCCGAAGCCCAAGATGATGATCCTCGGCTTTCCCTCCAACCCCACCGCGCAGTGCGTGGAGCTGGACTTCTTCGAGCGGGTGGTGGCCCTGGCCAAGCAGTACGACGTGCTGGTGGTGCACGACCTGGCCTACGCCGACATCGTCTACGACGGCTGGAAGGCCCCGTCGATCATGCAGGTGCCGGGCGCCAAGGACATCGCAGTGGAGTTCTTCACCCTGTCCAAGAGCTACAACATGGCCGGCTGGCGCATCGGCTTCATGGTCGGCAACAAGGAGCTGGTCGGTGCCCTGGCGCGGATCAAGAGCTACCACGACTACGGCACCTTCACCCCGCTGCAGGTGGCGGCCATCGCCGCCCTGGAAGGCGACCAGCAGTGCGTGCGCGACATCGCCGAGCAGTACCGCCAGCGCCGCAACCTGCTGGTCAAGGGCCTGCACGAGGCCGGCTGGATGGTGGAGAAGCCCAAGGCCTCCATGTACATCTGGGCCAAGATCCCCGAGCCTTATGCCCACCTGGGCTCACTGGAGTTCGCCAAGAAGCTGCTGCTGGAGGCCAAAGTCTGCGTCTCGCCGGGCCTGGGCTTCGGCGACTACGGCGACGACCATGTGCGCTTCGCCCTGATCGAGAACCAGGACCGCACCCGCCAGGCCATCCGCGGCATCAAGGCGATGTTCCGCGCCGACGGCCTGATCGAGCCGCCCGCCAGCAAGCCGAGACGCAAGCCGGAATCGGCATGAACACGACAAGGCCCCGGCACCCACCGGGGCCTTGTCGTATCAGCCCGAATAATCCAGCGCCGTCCAGGCTCGCCCCTGGCCACCGACGATCATGCAGCCCGGCCGCTGCAGCGCCGCGTCGCTGTTCGGCGCCAGGCGGGTGATCTCGCCTTCGCCGGCGCGCTCGGTGAGCCACTGCAGGCGCCCGCAGTTGGGTGTGTCGATCACGTAGCTGGCAGCAATCAGCGAGTGCTGC
Source organism: Pseudomonadaceae bacterium (assembly GCA_033838285.1). Taxonomy (GTDB): domain Bacteria; phylum Pseudomonadota; class Gammaproteobacteria; order Pseudomonadales; family Pseudomonadaceae; genus Aquipseudomonas. Next base: position 112,979 of record JAJLLC010000037.1, on the reverse strand, counting down.
CCAGGCAGGCGGGTCACATCGAGCACCCTGCCGGCCTCCTCCACCCGCCTGCCGTCGCGCACCAGCACGGCCCAGGCCTCGTTGCCCTCGATCACCAGATAGGCGCCATTGGGCCTGGGCTGCTCCAGTTGCGGCTGGGCACAGCCGGCCAGCAGGGCCGACAGCAGAATTGTCATCAGCATGTGGTGCATATGAGTAGCTCCTGTTGCGGAATCCCGACGGCACATGAGCTGTACTATTATCCAGTAGTGTTTATTTGTACAGTATTTTTCGGTTAGTCTTGCGTGGCCACAGACCCAAGGAGCACGAGCATGCTGGACGTAGCGCAGCTGAAGAACAAGGTGAACCGGATGCCCCTGGAAAGCGTCCGTGTCATGGTGGATGAACTGCTGCTGGAAGGCCTGGTCACTGGCAGCCGGACGCCTTTCGGCCGCGAACACTTCAATACCTGCTTCGCCGAAATCGAGGCGCTGTTGCAGCGCGCCGGCTACCACCGCCAGGTCGATGTGGTCGGCTATCAGGGCCAGGTCTATGCCCTGTTCGACCCGGCGCGCTGGGAGGCCGTGCAGGTACTGCGCTGGCTGCGCGACTTCGCCGAGGAGTCCGCGCGCAACCGGGCCGCAGCGGTGCGCTGAAGCGCCGCACTGCACCGCGAAGGACTCGCCCCCTCTCCGACCAGGTGCTCGGCGATCGTTCTCGAGCACCTCTCAAAGTTGGCTATCAGACTGTTTTAAAAGAAGATTTCCTCAGTAAACGATAACTGGCAAGGCCTTTGCTAAAGACCTTTCAGCCACACCCGTCTTCGGATCGCCAACGGCGGTGATCGGGACGAATAGACAAAGACGTCAAGGCCAACTGCCCTCCGGGGCGGTTCGCTGCGACGTCTTTTTTCGTTTCTGACCACGAGGAATCTTCAATGCGCAAGACCCGCCGTACTCCGCTGAAAACCCTGCTCGGCGCCGCCCTGCTGGCGCTCTCCCCGCTGTCCGTACAGCTGGCTCTGGCCGCCGAGCCGGAGAAGGAAGAGCTCAAGCTGGGCTTCATCAAGCTCACCGACATGGCCCCGCTGGCCATCGCCTACGAGAAGGGCTACTTCGAGGACGAGGGCCTGTTCGTCACCCTGGAGGCCCAGGCCAACTGGAAGGTGCTGCTGGACCGGGTGATCGACGGCGAGCTGGACGGCGCGCACATGCTGGCCGGACAGCCTCTGGGCGCGACCATCGGCTTCGGCACCAAGGCCGAAGTGGTCACCGCCTTCTCCATGGACCTCAACGGCAACGGCATCACCGTGTCCAACGAGGTCTGGGAGGAGATGAAGAAGCATGTGCCGATGGAGAACGGCAAGCCGGTGCACCCGATCAAGGCCGACGCACTCAAGCCGGTGATCGAGCAGTTCAAGGCCAAGGGCAAGCCGTTCAACCTGGGCATGGTCTTCCCCGTCTCCACCCACAACTACGAGCTGCGCTACTGGCTGGCCGCCGGCGGCATCAACCCGGGGCTGTATGCACCGGAAAAAGGCGACATCAGCGGCCAGATCGGCGCCGACGCGCTGCTCTCGGTGACCCCGCCGCCGCAGATGCCGGCGACCATGGAGGCCGGCACCATCAACGGCTACTGCGTGGGCGAGCCGTGGAACCAGCAGGCCGTGTTCAAGGGCATCGGCGTGCCGGTGATCACCGACTACGAGATCTGGAAGAACAACCCGGAGAAGGTCTTCGGCGTGTCCAAGGCCTGGGCCGAAGCCAACCCGGAAACCCACAAGCGCCTGGTCAAGGCGCTGATCCGCGCGGCCATGTGGCTGGACGAGAACGACAACGCCAACCGCGCCGAGGCGGTGGAAATCCTTTCCCGCCCGGAATACGTCGGCGCCGACGCCAAGGTGATCGCCAACTCCATGACCGGTACCTTCGAGTACGAGAAAGGCGACAAGCGCGAGGTGCCGGACTTCAACGTGTTCTTCCGCTACCACGCCACCTACCCCTTCTACTCGGACGCCATCTGGTACCTGACCCAGATGCGCCGCTGGGGGCAGATCGCCGAGGCCAAGCCGGACAGCTGGTACGCCGACGTGGCCAAACAGGTCTATCGCCCCGACCTGTACCGCGCGGCCGCCGATGAGCTGGTCAGCGAAGGCAAGGCCAAGGCCAGCGACTTCCCGGCCGCCGACGAGGACGGCTACCGCGCGCCGAGCAGCGACTTCATCGACGGCCTGACCTACGACGGCCGCCAGCCCAACGCCTACCTGAATTCCTTCCAGATCGGTCTGAAAGGCACCGAGTAACCGACCGTGGACGGGGCTTGGCGGCCCCGTCCCGCTCCACGAGAGGATAGGACGATGAGCAATCCGAGCGTCGCCACCCCCATTCAACAGACCGTCGAAACGGCGCGCAGCCAGGCCCTGGTCAAGCGCTGGGCGCCGGCGGTGATCCTGCCGCTGGCCGGCATCCTGTTCTTCCTGCTGTTCTGGCAACTGGTGGCCGGCAGCATCCAGACCAGCCTCGGCCAGTTTCCCGGGCCCATCCAGGTTTCCCAGCAGTTCGCCTCCCTGGTCCAGGCGCACCTGGCCGAGCGCGACAAGGCCGAGGCCTTCTACCAGCGCCAGGAGCAACGCAACGCCGCCAAGCTGGCGAAGAATCCGGACGCCGAAGTGAAGATCCGCCCCTACACCGGCAAGCCGACCTTCTTCGACCAGATCGTCACCAGCCTCTACACCGTGCTCAGCGGCTTCGCCCTGGCCAGCCTGGTGGCGGTGCCGCTGGGCATCCTGTGCGGCCTGTCGAAGAGCATCTATGCCGCGGTCAACCCGCTGATCCAGGTGTTCAAGCCGGTCTCGCCGCTGGCCTGGCTGCCGCTGGTGACCATGCTGGTCAGCGCCCTGTACACCAGCAGCGACCCGCTGCTGGCCAAGTCCTTCCTCAACTCGGCCTTCACCGTGGCGCTGTGCTGCCTGTGGCCGACCGTGCTCAACACCACGGTCGGCGTCGCCAGCCTGGACAAGGACCTGACCAACGTCAGCCGCGTACTGCGCCTGTCGCCGCTGGAGCATGTGCGGCGCATCGTGCTGCCGGCGGCGGTGCCGGCGATCTTCACCGGCCTGCGCCTGTCGCTGGGCACCGGCTGGATGGTGCTGATCGCCGCTGAAATGCTGGCGCAGAACCCGGGGCTGGGTAAGTTCATCTGGGACGAGTTCCAGAACGGCAGCTCCAACTCCCTCGGCCGCATCATGGTGGCGGTGATCGTCATCGGCCTGATCGGCTTCCTCCTCGACCGCCTCATGCTCCTGCTGCAAAAGACCGTGAGCTGGGACAAAAACGCCGTACTGCGCTAAGGAGAACGACCATGACTTCAAGCCATCTCGAACTGAGCGACGTCGGCATCGACTTCCCCACCGACAAGGGCCTGTTCCGCGCCCTGCAGAACGTCAACCTGAAGATCGACAAGGGCGAGTTCGTCTCGCTGATCGGCCACTCCGGCTGCGGCAAGTCCACCGTGCTGAACATTGTCGCCGGCCTCTACCAGGCCACCACCGGCGGGGTCATTCTCGACGGCCGCGAGGTCGACCAACCCGGTCCGGAGCGCGCCGTGGTGTTCCAGAACCACAGCCTGCTGCCCTGGCTGACCTGCTACCAGAACGTCGAACTGGCGGTACACCAGGTGTTCAGGGGCAAGTCGCGCAAGGAGGTACGCGAGTGGACCCTGCACAACCTGGAGCTGGTGCACATGCTGCATGCCAAGGACAAACGCCCCGGCGAGATCTCCGGCGGCATGAAGCAGCGCATCGGCATCGCCCGCGCGCTGGCCATGCAACCCAAGGTGCTGCTGATGGACGAGCCCTTCGGCGCGCTGGATGCGCTGACCCGCGCCCACCTGCAGGACTCGCTGATGGAGATCCACCGCGACCTCGGCAACACGGTGATCATGATCACCCACGACGTCGACGAGGCGGTGCTGCTGTCGGACCGCATCGTGATGATGAGCAACGGCCCGGCCGCCACCGTCGGCGACATCCTCAGCGTCGACCTGCCGCGCCCGCGCGACCGCCTAGCCCTGGCCAACGACGCGCGCTACCACCAGTGCCGCGCCGCGGTGCTGGAGTTCCTCTACCAACGCCAGCAGCGTCCGGCCGCCTGAACCCGGACGGGCCCGGCGGCATGCCGGGCTTTGGCCGATCTGCCCCTTCTCTGGCGTGGCGCCACGCTCTAGGCTGGCGCCGTCACAACCACGCAAGGAAGGGAAACCATGCTCTACAGCCTCTATATCGCCGCCATTCTCTCGCTGCTGCTGATCGCCCTGTCGCTCAACGTCACCCGTCTGCGCATGCGCCACCAGGTGGCCTTCGGCGACGGCGGCAAGACCGATCTGCTCAAGGCGGTGCGCGCCCACGGCAACAGCCTGGAGCAGTCACTGCTGTTCATCGTCCTGCTCTATCTCGGCGAAAGCAGCGGGCAGATCGGTGGGCCGCTGGTCGCCGCCCTCGGCTTCGCCTTCATCATGCTGCGCCTGCTCTACTGCGCCGGCCTGTTCGCCCGCCTGCTCCTGCTGCGCCAGGTCAGCCATGGCCTGAGCATGCTGGTGCTGCTGGCCGTCACCCTGCTGCTTCTGCCCCCGCACTGAGCAGCCAGGCGTCGACGCACTCGACCACGCCCTGCGGCGCCCGCAGCCAGGCGCTGTGCGGATTCTCCTGCGGCGGGCGCGGCGAAGGCAGGTGCTCGAGACGCGGCTCGACCTGGATCAGCTCGGCCAGGCCGCGGGTGGAGGCCGGCGGGGCGAACCTGTCGCCTTCTATCTGGACATACAGCGAGGCCACCCGGCTGCGTGTTGCCGGCGCCAGTGCCAGGCCCAGGTGGCGATAGCGGCCGGTGAAGGCCACGCGCCCCCAGTCGCGCATCAGCGAGCGTGCCTCCTGGCCACCGAAGCCGAGCCGGCGCCCCGGCAGGTAGCCGAGCACGCTGACGAACAGGCCGAACAGCAACGCCGCGCTGGGGGTGAGCAGGCGGCCGAGACCGGACCAGTGGCGGTAGTGGATATTGCCGCAGGCCACGCCGATCACCGGCACCGGGCTATCGGGATGCGCCGCCGCATACAGGGTGGCGATGTGCCCGCCGAGACTGTGCCCCAGCAGCACCGGCGCCGCCTCCGGAAAGTGCCGGCGCGCCAGCTCCAGCAGCTTGGGCAGGAACTCCTCGACCAGCTGGCGGTAGCCGTAGTCATGCCGCCAGCCGGGCCGCGGCCGGCTCTCGCCCTGCCCCGGCCAGTCGGCCACCAGCACGTTGTGCCCGACCGCCACCAGGCGCCGGGCCAGGCCCTCGTACTTGCGCGCGGTTACCCCCAGCGCCGGCAGCACGATCAGGGTGCGCGCAGCCTGCGGGGCGGCATAGAAGGTGACCGGGCAATGGAACCGACCATCGGCGAACTGCAGGGCATCGACCACGGCGAGCGCTCCTCCGAACTGCTATGGCGACGAAAATAGAGCAAATGCTCTAGCCGCGCCAGACCCGCCGCTCAGCAGTCGCTCGCGGCGAGCAACAGCTGCGCCAGGCGTTCGATGCCGACCTGATCCTCGGCGTCGAAACGCCCCGGCCGCGGGCTGTCCAGATCCAGCACGCCGATCAGCCGGCCGTCCTTGACCAGCGGCACCACCAGCTCGCTGTTGGAGGCGCTGTCGCAGGCGATGTGCCCGGGGAAGGCGTGCACGTCGGCCACGCGCTGGGTCTGCCGGCTGCGCGCCGCGGCGCCGCACACGCCACGGCCGAAGGGGATGCGCACGCAGGCCACCTTGCCCTGGAAGGGGCCGAGCACCAGCTCCTCGCCCCTGGCCAGGTAGAAGCCGGCCCAGTTCAGCCCCTCCAGTTCGTGGAACAGCAGGGCGCAGAACTGTGCGGCGTTGGCGATGAAGTCGCGCTCGCCGGCGAGCAGCGCCTCCAGCTGGGCGGCCAGCAGCGCATAGCCTTGGCGCCCGGCTCCGGCCTGCTGCAGGTCGATCATGGCGCCGCCTCCAGCAGTTGCTGGCCGACCCAGCTGCGGGCGAACTGGTAGGCACAGCGGCCATTGCGATTGCCGCGCCCCAGCGCCCAGCGGATGGCCAGGACCTCCAGCTCGGGGCTCCACTGCCAGCGCAGGCCGGCCTGGTACGACAGCGCCTCGATCCAGTGGCGCACCACGGCGAGGTAGTGTTCCTGGGTGAAGGGGTAGAAGGACAGCCACAGGCCGAAGCGGTCGGACAGGGCGATCTTGTCCTCGATCGCCTCGCTGGGGTGCAGCTCGCCATCGACCATGCGGCTGTCCAGGTTGTCGCTCTCCTTCTCCGGCAGCAGGTGGCGGCGGTTGGAGGTGGCGTACAGCAGCACGTTGTCCGGCGCGCGCTCCAGCGAACCGTCCAGCACGCTCTTGAGCACCCGGTAGTCGCCCTCGCCCGACTCGAACGACAGGTCGTCGCAGAACAGCACGAAGCGCTGCGGCAGGCCGAGCAGCTGTTCGACCACGCGCGGCAGGTCGGCCAGGTGGTCGCGTTCGATCTCGATCAGGCGCAGCCCGGCCTCGGCGTGCGCGGCCAGCAGCGCGCGCACCAGCGACGACTTGCCGGTACCGCGGGCGCCCCACAGCAGCGTGTGGTTGGCCGGCAGACCCGCGACGAACTGACGGGTGTTGCGCGCCAGCTGCTCGCGCTGGGCATCCACTCCGACCAGGTCGTCCAGGCTCAGGTCGAGGCTGACCTTGAGCGGCTGCAGGTAGCCGCCACGCCCCTCGCGCTGCCAGCGGGCGGCGACCGTCCGCTGCCAGTCCGGCTCGACACGCTCGGCGGGCAGCCAGGGTTCGATACGCGCAAGCGCCGCCTCGGCGCGCTGCAGAAAACTGTACAAACGGGAATCCACGACTCACTCCTCATATCCGCCCTGCCGCCGCCCGGGCCCCTGGGCTATGCTTGGCTGGCGCTCGGCAAGCAGGACCACCATGGATATATCACTCACCCACCGCCTGTCGTTCAAACAGGCCAGTATCACGGTGCTGGTGGCCTTTATCCTGGGAACCCTGCTCAGCCTCATCCAGGTCGGCCTGGATTATGCCAGCGAAGACGCCTCCATCGACCGGGAAATCCACTCCCTGCTGGAAATCAGCCACAACCCGGCGGCGCGCATCTCCTACAACATCGACGCCGAGCTGGCCCAGGAACTGGTGCTCGGCCTGCTGCGCTCGCCTGCGGTGATGCGCGCCGAGATCATCGACAACAGCGGCCTGGTCCTGGCCTCGGTGTCGCGCCCGGCGGAGCAGAGCCGCTACCGCATCTTCAGCGACTTCCTGTTCGGCGAGCGGCGCCAGTTCGAAGACCCGCTGTTCGTCAGCCACGCGCCCAACGAGTCACTCGGCGTGCTGCGTCTGGAAGTGGACACCTTCGCCTTCGGCAACGACTTCCTGCGCCGCGCCCTGCTCACCCTGCTCACCGGCTTCGCGCGCAGCCTGCTGCTGTCGCTGATCCTGCTGGTGCTGTTCTACGCCATGCTGACCAAGCCGCTGGTGGGGCTGATCCGCGCCCTGAGCGAGCGCGACCCGCGCCGCGACTTCTCCCCGCTGCCCTGCCCCAGTGGCCACGAGCGAGACGAAATCGGCACCCTGGTGGCGGTGACCAACCAGCAGATGACCAATACCCACCGCGAGATCAGCCAGCGGCGCGAGGCCGAGGACCGCCTGACCCAGTACCTCGGCGAGCTGGAGAACATCGTCTCGGCACGCACCGCCGAACTGAAGGCCACCAACGCCCGCCTGACCCAGTCCAACCGCGAGCTGGAGCAGGCACGCAGCACGGCGCTGGAGATGGCCCAGGCGCGGGCGGCCTTCCTGGCCAACATGAGCCACGAGATCCGCACCCCGCTCAATGGCCTGCTGGGCATGCTGGCGCTGGCGCTGGACGGCCCGCTGAGCGCCGAGCAGCGCCAGCAGCTCGGCATCGCCCACGACTCGGGCAAGGTCCTGGTCGACCTGCTCAACGATATCCTCGACCTGTCCAAGTTCGAGGCCGGCCAGCTGGAGCTGGAGAGCATCCCCTTCGACCTCGGCGCCCTGGCGGAAGACACTGCCAACCTGCTGTCGCAGAACGCCGGCCCCAACGTCGAGCTGACCTGCCTGATCGACCCGCGCCTGCCGGCACAGGTACTCGGCGACCCGACGCGGGTGCGCCAGGTGATCAGCAACCTGCTGTCCAACGCCCTTAAGTTCACCCGTTTCGGCCGCGTCGACCTGCGCCTGAGCCCCACCGCGGAGGGCGTGCGCATCCTGGTCAGCGACACCGGCATAGGTATCGCCGAGGACGCGCAGAAGCGCATCTTCCAGCCCTTCATCCAGGCCGGCGCCGGCATCACCCGCCAGTTCGGCGGCACCGGCCTCGGCCTGGCGCTGACCCGGCGCCTGTGCGAGGCCATGCAGGGCCAGCTGCAACTCGACTCGCGCGAAGGCTTCGGCAGCCGCTTCAGCGCCGAGCTGCCCCTGCCGCAGCACGCCCCGGCGCCCGCCTGGTCGCCGCTGCAGGGGCGCGTGGTGGCGCTCTGCGCGGCCGGCAGCGGCCTCGCCGAACAGCTGCAGTGCTGGCTGCCGAACTGGGGCCTGGACTATCGCCGGCTGGAGGGTGACGGCGCGCCGAGCGAACTGCAGGCCGAGCTGCTGATCTGCGACGACCCGGAGCGTCTGCGCGCCCTGCGCCAACAGGTGCAGGTCCCGCTGCTGCTGGTTTCCGCCTATGGCGCCTTCCTGCCCGTGGCCCTGGCCAGCGAGCTGGCGCCATTCGAGCAGCTGGCCCGGCCGCTGGCGCGGAGCGCGCTGTACCAGGCGCTGCAACGCCTGCTGCTGCAGCTGCCGGTGGCAGCCGAGACGCCGCCGGCGCAGGCGCGCCAGCCGGCACGGCAGGCCAGGGTGCTGCTGGTGGAGGACAACCCGGTGAACCAGATGGTGGCCAAGGGCATGCTGGCCAAGCTGGGTTGCGAGGTCGCGGTGGCCGCCCACGGCGGCGAAGCCATCAGCTACCTGGAGCGCCACCCGGTGGACCTGGTGCTGATGGACTGCAACATGCCGGTGATGGACGGCTACGAGGCGACCCGACGCATTCGCCAGAGCGGGCGCTGGCCCAGCCTGCCGGTCATCGCCCTGACCGCCAACGCCCTGCCCGACGAGCGCGAACGCTGCCAGGCAGCGGGCATGAACGACTACCTGGCCAAGCCCTTCCGCCGCGAGGACCTGGCCAGCCTGCTGGACAGCTGGCTGCCGCTCAAGAGCGCGTCCTGAGCAGGGCCAGCAGCTGATCCAGGCCCTGGCGCAGGCCCTGCAGTTCATCCGGGTCGACTCCGCTCTCGCACAGCAGGCGCTGCTTCAGCGGCAGCACCCTGTCGCGCAGCGCCACGCCCGCCGCCGAGAGCGCCAGGCACAGCTCGCGCTCGTCGCTGCTGGAGCGCCGACGCTGCACCAGGCCGAGCTGTTCCAGGCGCTTGAGCAAGGGCGTCAGGGTGCCGGAATCGAGCATCAGGCGCTCGCCCAGCGCCTTGACCGTGGCCTGCTCGGGCGGCGCCGCCTGCCACTCCCACAGCACCAGCATGGCCAGGTACTGCGGGTAGGTCAGGCCCAGCTCGTCGAGCATCGGCTTGTAGCCGCGGATCACCGCCCGCGAGGCGGCGTAGAGCTTGAAGCACAGCTGGTTGTCCAGCAGCAGCTGCGCCTCGGCTTGCGGTGCTGCATTCATTTCAGCAGGGCTTCGATCTCGCCGGCGAGCTCCTCGGGCTTGGTGGTCGGAGCGAAGCGCTTGACCTGGCTGCCGTCGGCGCTGATCAGGAACTTGGTGAAGTTCCACTTGATGCCCTGGCTACCGAGCAGCCCCGGGGCACGCTTCTTCAGCTGCACGTAGAGCGGGTGGGCGTCCGCACCGTTGACGTCGATCTTCTTGAACAGCGGGAAGCTGACGCCGAAGTTCAGCTCGCAGAACTCGCTGATGGCGCCCTCGTCGCCCGGCTCCTGCTTGCCGAACTGGTTGCAGGGGAAGCCCAGCACCACCAGGCCCTTGTCCTTGTACTGCTGCCAGATGTTCTCCAGGCCCTTGTACTGCGGGGTGAAGCCGCACTTGCTGGCGGTGTTGACCACCAGCACGGCCTTGCCGCCGAAGTCCTTGAGGGTCTTCTGCTCACCCTTGATGGTGGTGACCGGGATGTCGAAAAGCTTGTCGCTCATGGCTTGTGGCTCCGTTGGCGGTGAAGGTGCGGCGAATATAGCGAGCAATTCAATTGCGTACAATTTATTAGCCGCAAAATAAGGCCCGCTTGTCGGCGGGCCTCAGTTCCGCGAATCCGTCGCTACCTGGGCACCAGCTTCAGCGCCACCGAGTTGATGCAGTAGCGCAGCCCGGTCGGCCGCGGGCCGTCGGGGAACACATGGCCCAGGTGGGCATCGCACTTGGCGCATTTGACCTCGATACGGTGCATGCCGTGGCTGAAGTCCTCCTTCTCGGCGATCACCTTGCCGCTCACCGGCTGGAAATAGCTGGGCCAGCCGCTGCCGGAATCGTACTTGGCATCCGAGTCGAACAGCGCCTCGCCACAACAGGCGCAGTGGTACACGCCAGGCACCTTGCTGTCGTGGTATTCGCCGGTGAAGGCGCGCTCGGTGCCACCCAGCCGGCAGACGTGGAACTGGGCGTCGGAAAGCTCGTCGCGCCAGGCTTCCAGGGGTTTATCGATCTTTTCCATGGAGCACACCTCAGGGGCAGAAAAAAGCCCGACCGGTCCCTTTTCCGGGCTTCTGGCCGCACGTATCATGCGTCCCTCTTTGGACGCCAGTCTGGTTGCCGCATTACAGCGCGGCGATTCGCATCGGGACATAAGCATCATGCAGGTCAGCAAATCGAACAAGCTCGCCAACGTCTGCTACGACATTCGCGGGCCGGTGCTCAAGCACGCCAAACGCCTGGAAGAGGAAGGCCATCGCATCCTCAAGCTGAATATCGGCAACCCGGCACCGTTCGGTTTCGAGGCGCCGGAGGAAATCCTCCAGGACGTCATCCGCAACCTGCCCACCGCCCAGGGCTACAGCGACTCCAAGGGTCTGTTCAGCGCGCGCAAGGCGGTGATGCAGTACTACCAGCAGAAGCAGGTGGAAGGCGTCGGCATCGAGGACATCTACCTCGGCAACGGCGTTTCCGAACTGATCGTGATGTCCATGCAGGCGCTGCTCAACAACGGCGACGAGGTGCTGATCCCGGCCCCCGACTACCCGCTGTGGACCGCCGCCGTGGCCCTCTCCGGCGGCAAGCCGGTGCACTACCTGTGCGACGAGCAGGCCGGCTGGTTCCCCGACATCGCCGACATCAAGGCCAAGATCAGCAGCAACACCAAGGCCCTGGTACTGATCAACCCGAACAACCCGACCGGCGCCGTGTACTCCCGGGAAGTGCTGGAACAGCTGGTGGAAGTGGCGCGCCAACACAACCTGGTGATCTTCTCCGACGAGATCTACGACAAGATCCTCTACGACGAGGCCCAGCACATCTCCACCGCCTCCCTGGCGCCGGACGTGCTGTGCCTGACCTTCAACGGCCTGTCCAAGAGCTACCGGGTGGCCGGCTTCCGCTCCGGCTGGGTGGCCATCTCCGGGCCCAAGCACCGCGCGCAGAGCTACATCGAGGGCCTGGATATCCTGGCCAACATGCGCCTGTGCGCCAACGTACCCAGCCAGCATGCGATCCAGACCGCGCTGGGTGGCTACCAGAGCATCAACGACCTGGTGCTGCCCAACGGCCGCCTGCTGGAGCAGCGCAACCGCGCCTGGGAGCTGCTCAACGACATTCCCGGGGTCAGCTGCGTCAAGCCGATGGGCGCGCTGTACGCCTTCCCGAAGATCGACCCCAAGGTCTGCCCGATCCACAACGACGAGAAGTTCGTCCTCGACCTGCTGCTCTCCGAGAAGCTGCTGATCGTCCAGGGCACCGCCTTCAACTGGCCCTGGCCGGACCACTTCCGGGTGGTCACCCTGCCCCGCGTCGACGACCTGGAGCAGGCCATCGGGCGCATCGGCAACTTCCTCAAGACCTACCAGCAGTAAGGGCCGGCATGGATCTGCAGATCGACGAGTTCTACAAGGATGCCGCCGCCGGCATGCTGCTGCTCTACCAGGCCTTCCCGCGCAAGCTGGCGCTCTATGTGGAAGACCTGATCGGCCGCGAGGAACCCGACGAATTCGGCCTGCCCAGCAAGCGTCACCAGGCCTGCCTGGGCGCCCTGCTGTGGCTGGCCGAGGAAGGCTACCTGCGTTTCGACTCGACCATCGCCTACGACGCCCTGGACCAGGCGGTACTCACCGAGAAAGGCTTCATGCGCCTGTCACGCGCAGTGCCCCATGCCCTGCCCCAGGGCGAAGCGGCTCCGCCCAGCGTGCGCCGGGTGCAGGCCACCCTGGCCTGGCAGCTGCGCGAGGCCCTCGCCCAGCACAACAGCGAGAAGGTCGCGCGCCTCACCCGCCTGTTGTTCGAAAGCAGCCTGAATCCGCCGGGCGACATAGTTTGAAATAGTGCCTCGGTTGAAGGCGGCGCGGCCCAACCCTATATAGCTCGCATACTTAGACCGTCTCTCGCCTGAGGAGAAGCTTCACACCATGATGCGCATAGTGTTGTTCGTGGCCACCAACCTGGCGGTGCTGCTGATCGCCAGCGTCACCCTGAAACTGCTCGGGGTCGATCGCTTCACCGGCCAGAACTACGGCAGCCTGCTGGCGTTCTGTGCCGTGTTCGGCTTCGTCGGCTCCTTCATCTCGCTGTTCCTCTCCAAGTGGATGGCGAAGATGAGCACCGGCACCGAGATCATCACCCAGCCGCGCACCCGCCATGAGCAGTGGCTGCTGCAGACCGTCGAAGAGCTGTCGCGCGATGCCGGCATCAAGATGCCGGAAGTCGGTATCTTCCCCGCCTACGAGTCCAATGCCTTCGCCACCGGCTGGAACAAGAACGACGCGCTGGTCGCTGTCAGCCAGGGCCTGCTGGAGCGATTCTCGCCGGATGAAGTGAAAGCCGTTCTGGCCCACGAAATCGGCCACGTAGCCAACGGCGACATGGTCACCCTGGCAATGATCCAGGGCGTGGTGAACACCTTCGTCATGTTCTTCGCGCGCATCTTCGGCAACTTCGTCGACAAGGTGATCCTGAAGAACGAAGAAGGCCACGGCATTGGCTATTTCGTCGCCACCATCTTCGCCGAACTGATACTGGGCATCCTGGCCAGCATCATCGTCATGTGGTTCTCGCGTAAACGCGAATTCAAGGCCGACGAAGCCGGCGCACGCCTGGCTGGCGCCGGCGCCATGATCGCCGCACTGGAGCGACTGCGCGCCGAACAGGGCGTGCCGGTGCAAATGCCTGACAGCCTGACCGCCTTCGGCATCAACGGCGGCCTGAAAAACGGCCTGGCCGGCCTGCTGATGAGCCACCCGCCGCTGGAAGACCGCATCGCGGCACTGCGCCAGCAGCGCTGATCGCCAGCAAACCACGCAAGGGCGGCCTCCGGGCCGCCCTTGTCGTTTCTGCAGCACGAGACTCTACCGATTGCCTAGACTGGCTGAAGAACCTCATCCACAAGAGGCCGGCATGCCCAAACTTTCGCGTTTCTGCCTACTGCTCCTCTGCCTTTTGCCAGTCACCAGCCAAGCGACGACCATCCGCCTCGACACCAGCGCCGAAGAGCCCTATCAGGTCGTGGTCGACGGCGAGCTGAGCGGCCTTTCAGTAACGGTACTGGGCTGTATCTTCGAGCAGTTGCAGCAGCCCTACAGCATCCGCCTCACCTCTTTTAGCCGCGCCCGGCAGAATGTCAGCAAACAGGTTGCAGATGGCTTCTTCAGCTCTGCCCCGGATAGCCAGGTCGATGACTATGCCCAGCTTTCCGCCCCACTACTGATCGAGAAATGGTACTGGTATGCGCTGGATCCACACGTGCTCAACCGCCCCATCTGGGACAGTGAGCTGCGTATCGGCGGCGTCCTCGGCAGCAATAGCCTGACCTGGCTGGAATCCCGCGGGCTGCCGGTCACCCAGAAAGTGCCTCGCCTGGAGCAGCTCCTGGCCTTGCTGGAACGTGGCCGCATCGACCTGCTGCTGGCCGACAGCAACGTGATGAGCAACCTCAGCGAGGTCAGCTCGCGCGAGAAGCCTTTGCTGCAACGCTTTGTGCGCTACTCCCCGCTAGGCGTGTATTTTTCCCACGAGTTTCTCAGTCAGCACCCGGACTTCCTGAAAGCCTTCAACCGCCACGTCGAGAGCTGCGCGCCACAGGGCACGCCACTGAGCGCGGCCGAGCAAAGCTACCTGCGCAAACTGATCAACCGCCACCTGGCACGCTGGGGCAAGCACCCGGACCTGCTGACCGCCCTGCGCAGCGATGAGCGCGCCGGCAACAGTGAAGAGCGCATCCGCGAACTGGATCGTCAATGGATGCGCGAACGCCTGCTGGAGGAAAAGCCCCTGATCAGACGCCTGATCAAGGCTCAACCCTCCCGGCTGCTGAACAGCATCGCCTCCCAGTACCACCCACTGTTCAACGAAATATTCGTCAGTGATACCAGTGGTCAGCTGGTCGCTATCAGCGAAGTCACCAGTGACTACTGGCAGGGAGATGAAGAGGATTTCCAGCAGGCCCTGCGTCTTCCCCCTGAGCAGGTGTATATCAGCGACATCGAGTACGACGGCTCGACGCAGAGCTTTCAGAGCAAGGCATCCGCCCCCCTCTACGACCCCGAGGACGGGCGCCTGCTGGGCGTCATCAGCCTGGGGATCAATATTGAAAGCGCCTTTGGCGATTATTTGCCCTGACTACCCACATTGAATTTATCGATCAAAACAGCGCAAAACATGCGTTATTCACTGAAGATTTAAAGCGAGAAAATGGCGCCATCCACAGGAGAACGCCATGCTACCCAGCCTCTTCATTTCCCACGGCTCACCCATGCTCGCCCTGCAGCCCGGCGCCAGCGGCCCGGTACTGGCCAGACTGGCCCGCGAGCTGCCACGCCCCCAGGCTGTGCTGGTGGTATCCGCGCACTGGGAAAGTGAAGAGCTGCGGATCACGAGTGGCGAGCGCCCCGCCACCTGGCACGATTTCGGCGGTTTTCCCGCCGAGCTCTATGCCGTGCAGTACCCGGCAAGCGGAAACCCTGCCCTGGCCGAACGGACCCGCCAGCTGCTCGTTGACGCCGGACTCAAGGCGCACCTTGACTCACAACGTCCTCTGGACCATGGCGCCTGGGTGCCGCTGTCACTGATGTATCCCGCAGCCGATATTCCCGTTATCCAGCTCTCGCTCCCCAGCCGCCAGGGGCCCGCCCTGCAGGAACGCGTGGGTCAGGCCCTGCGCTGCCTGCGCGAGCAGGGTGTGCTGCTGATCGGCTCCGGCAGCATCACCCACAATCTCGGCGAACTGGACTGGCGCGCCGGCCCAGAGGTCATCGCGCCGTGGGCCGGCGAATTCCGCGACTGGATGGTGGAGAAACTACAGGCCGGCGACGATGCCGCCCTGCTCGATTACCGCGTCCAGGCGCCCCATGCTCGGCGCAACCACCCGAGCGACGAACACCTGCTGCCGCTGTACTTCGCCCGAGGTGCCGGCGACGCCTTCCGCGTCGAGCACAGCGGCTTCACCTACGGCGCGCTAGGCATGGATATCTACAGCTTCGCCTGAATCCGGGTACTCGGACGCAGCCCCACCGCGCGCCCAGAAAAAAGCCCCGCAGATGCGGGGCTTTGGGTCATGCCGAGGATCAATCCTCGCGGTAGCGGCGCAGCTTCAGGGCCTTGCCGGCGACGCGGGTGTCCTTGAGCTTGCCGAGCAGGCGCTCCAGGCCGTCTTCCGGCAGCTCGACCAGACTGAAGGTCTCGCGGATCTGGATGCGGCCGATGGCGTCGCGCTGCAGGCCGCCCTCGTTGAGGATGGCGCCCAGCAGGTTCTTCGCGGCGATGCCGTCGCGCAGGCCCAGGGCGGTACGGCAACGCACCTTGCCTTCGCTCGGCGCGGCCATCGGGCGGCGCTCGCCACGATCACTGCGCTCGCCGCGCTCTGCACGCTCGCCATCCCGCTCGCGACGCTCACGCGGGGCACCGACGCCCGGCACCAGCGGCTGCTCGCGCTCGACGCTGGCCAGGTCCAGGGCCTGGCCCTTGGTGGCCAGCTTGAGCAGGGCCGCGGCCAGGGCGCGCGGGCTGCAGCCGATGTCGCCGACCAGGCGGTCGAGCAGCTCGCCATGGCTGGCTTCGGCCGCGGCGGTCAGCGGCGCCAGGCTGGCGGTGAGTTTCTTGATGCGGGCGTCGAGCACCTGTTGCGGGCTCGGCAGCTTGACCTCGCCGACCTTCTGCCCGGTGACGCGCTCGATCACCTGCAGCATGCGCCGCTCGCGCGGGGTCACCAGCAGCAGGGCACGGCCTTCGCGACCGGCACGACCGGTACGGCCGATACGGTGCACGTAGGACTCCGGGTCATAGGGCATGTCGACGTTGAGCACGTGGGTGATGCGCGGTACGTCGATGCCGCGGGCGGCCACGTCGGTGGCGACGACGATGTCCAGGCGGCCGTCCTTGAGCGAATCGATCACCCGCTCGCGCTGGTTCTGGGCAATGTCGCCGTTCAGCGCGGCGGCCTTGTAGCCCTTGGCCTCCAGCGCGGCGGCCAGGTCCAGGGTGGCCTGCTTGGTACGCACGAAGGCGATCAGGGCGTCGAAGTCCTCGACTTCCAGCAGGCGGGTCACGGCGTTGATCTTCTGATCGGCGTGGATCATCAGATGGGCCTGCTCGATGCGCGAGACGGTCTGGGTCTTGGCCGCGATCTTGACGTGCTTGGGCTCGCGCAGGTGCTTCTCGGCGATCTCGCGGATCGAGTGCGGCAGGGTGGCGGAGAACAGCACGCTCTGGCGGCTTTCCGGCATGGCCTGGAAGATTACTTCCAGGTCGTCCATGAAGCCGAGCTTGAGCATCTCGTCGGCCTCGTCCAGCACCAGGTGGCGGATGGTCGACAGCAGCTGGTCGTTGCGGCTCAGATGGTCGCCCAGGCGGCCCGGGGGGGCGCCGATGATCGGCGCGCCCATGCGCAGCGACTTCAGCTGCGGGCCCATGGGCGCGCCGCCGTACACGGCGACCACGTTCACGCCCGGCATCTGCTTGGAGTAGGTCTCGAAGGCGGTGGCCACCTGCAGGGCCAGTTCGCGGGTCGGCGCCAGGATCAGCGCCTGCGGCTCGCGCTTGGCCGGGTCGATCTTGGACAGGATCGGCAGGGCGAAGGCGGCGGTCTTGCCGGTGCCGGTCTGGGCCTGGCCGATCATGTCGTGGCCGGCCAGGATCATCGGGATCGCCTGGGCCTGGATGGGGGACGGCTCTTCGTAACCCACTGCGGTCAGCGCAGCGAGAATGGAGGAATGAAGGCCGAGATCGGCAAAGGTGCCGGTTACTTCCTGAGTCATGGGTCTGCCTCTATGTGCATCCGCAAAGACCCAGGAACAAAGGCTGCGCGCGCCGTGAAGGACCTTTTGGGTCACCCTGGCAGCCGATCGACGGGTGTTTGCGAAAACGCGATGGATGAAACGTCAAGGGTAGTTCGCCAGGGCGAACCAGCAGCGAAGCACAGCTTCGTGGAAATTGACGAGGCCAGTTTTGGCCGGGCGCGAATCATACAGGAAATCTCTTCCCGTTGGGCAGGTTTTTGCATGTGCCAGCCGAACGGTAGAGCCAAGGCTGCATGAAGTCGCACGCAGAGTAGCCCGGATGGAATCCGCGGCAGCCGTCAGGATTCGCCGTTCAGCTGGCCGGGCGCAGCACGTCCAGCAGCGGCTGCAGCGAGTAGCCCAGGCGCGGCACCAGGGCCTCGGCGCGCGCGGTCACGGCGGCCAGGTCGAGCTGCTGGTCGAGGTCGGCCGGCACCAGCAGGATGACGTTGCCCTCCTTCACCGGAATCTCCCAGTAGTGGCGGTGGAACAGGCCGCGCAGCAGGGCGGCACCGAGCGGCTTGCCCTCGTCGTTGCCCCACTGGTTGATCACCAGCCAGCCGCCGGGGCTCAGGCGCTTCTGGCAGTTCTCCAGGAATTTCCAGGCCAGGTGCCCGGGCGCGGGGCCGGTGTCGGTGTAGAGGTCGACGAACAGCAGGTCGGTGGGTTCGGCACTGTCGAGCAGCTCCAGGGCGTCACCGATGCGCACGAACAGGCGCGGGTCATCGGCCAGCCCCAGATGCTGCATGGCCAGGCGCGGCACGTCCGGGCGCAGCTCGATGGCCTCGACGTCCTCCAGGTCGAGGAACTTCAGGCAGGCCTGGGTCAGGGTGCCGCCGCCGAGGCCGAGGAACAGGGCGTTCTCCGGCGCCTCGTGGCACAGCGCGCCGAGCAGCATGGCGCGGGTGTAGTCGTACTCCAGCCAGGCCGGGTCGCGGGTGTAGGTGCAGCTCTGCTCGATGGCCTCGCCGAATTCGAGGAAGCGATAGTCGCCGACCTCCAGCACGCGGATCACGCCCCAGGCGTCGCGCACCTCCTCTAGGAGGATTTCTTCGTGCTCCAGATTCATCCTTCCAGCCCCTGGCGGTACTGCCCCGGCGTCAGCCCGCTCCAGCGGCGGAAGGCCTTGGCGAAGGCGCTCTCGTCGGAGAAGCCGAGCCGCTCGGCCACCTCGGCCAGGCGCGCCTCCTCGCGCAGCAGCTGCTCGGCCATGCGGTGCAGCACCTGTTCGCGCAGCAGCTTGAAGCTGGTGCCCTCCTCGGCCAGCTTGCGGTTCAGGTGGCGGCCGCTCAGCTCCAGCTGCTCGGCGATGCGCTCCTTGCCCCAGCGTGGCTGGGTCCGCAGCAGCTGCTGCACGCGCACCGCCAGGCTGTGGCTGCCGAGGCGCTCGAGCTGGGCGTCGGCCAGGGCGCGCAGGTGCTCGCGCATCGGCGCATTGGCCTGGATCAGCGGCACCTGCAGGTCCTCGGCGGCGAAGCGCAGGGCGTACTCGGCGGCGGCGAAACGCAGCGGGCAGGCGAGCAGCTCGGCGTAGCGCGCCTCGGCCTCGCGCGCGGCATGGGCGAAGTGCAGCTCACGCGGGCCGACGCGCTCGCCGGTGATCCAGCGGGTCATGTGCACCAGGCTGGCCAGCACCGCCTCGGCGCGCTCCTCGCGACGCACCTGATAGTGCGGCTGATAGATCAGGCAGACACCGCCAGCCGCCGGCTGCAGGGAGAACTCGCCGCCCTCGCCGACGATCGGGTAGTAGTCCAGCAGTGCCTCCAGGGCCTCGCCGACGCTCTCGCAGCTCATCAGCAGGGCGCCGACCATGTCCAGGTGGCCGACCTGCAGGGCACTGCCCAGGCGCAGGCCGATCAGCGCATCGCCGGCGGCGGCGCAGAAGGCCTCCCACAGGGCGTCCTGACGGGCCAGGGCGATGCGCCCCTCGCCGCCCAGCGCGCGCAACTCGGCCGGCAGCGGCAGGGCCAGGCGCTCGGCGGCCTGGAGGATGGCCTGGGTGTAGTGGACGGTGACGGAGGGCGTGCTGCTCATGGGGTCCCGAATTAACCGGAAAAGGTCCTGATTGAGCCGTTACGGCGTAGGGGCGACTGCCTATGCTGGGCGCTGATAACGAGGCCGTGCGCGACAGGCCCGCGTTGTACCACGCCCGCGCAGCGCAGCCCATAGAGAAAGAGAGCCTTGCATGCATGCCATCATCGGAGCCGGCCCCATGGGGCTGGCCGCTGCCCGTCAGTTACAGCGCTATGGTATCCCCTTCGTCGGCTTCGAGCTGCACGCGGATGTCGGCGGCCTGTGGGACATCGCCAACCCGCACAGCACCATGTACGAATCGGCGCACCTGATCTCGTCCAAGGGCACCACCGAATTCGCCGAGTTCCCCATGGCCGCAACAGTGCCGGCCTACCCGCACCATAGCCAGATCGGCCAGTACTTCCGCGACTATGCCGAGCGTTTCGGCCTGCGCCGCCACTATCAGTTCAATACCCGGGTAGTACGCATCGAGCGCCAGGCCAAGGGCTGGCGACTGGTCAGCGAGTGCCAGGGAGAGCGGCGCGAATGGCAGTTCGACGGCGTGCTGATCGCCAACGGCACCCTGCACAGGCCCAACCAGCCCGCCCTGCCCGGCCGCTTCGCCGGCGAGCTGCTGCACTCTTCGGCCTACAAGAGCGCCGAGATCTTCGCCGGCAAGCGCGTGCTGGTGGTCGGCTGTGGCAACTCGGCCTGCGACATCGCCGTGGACGCCGTGCACCGCGCCAGGTCGGTCGACCTGTCGGTGCGCCGCGGCTACCACTTCCTGCCCAAGTTCATCCTCGGCAGGCCCACCGACACCTTCGGCGGCGCCGTGAAGCTGCCGCGCCGGCTCAAGCAGCTGATCGATGGCCTGCTGGTGCGTGTGCTGGTCGGCAAGCCCTCGCAATACGGCCTGCCCGACCCGGACTACCGCCTGTACGAGTCGCACCCGGTGCTCAACTCCCTGGTCCTGCACCACCTGGGCCACGGCGATATCCGCCCGCGCGGCGACATCCAGGCGGTCGACGGCCATACCCTGACCTTCGCCGACGGCAGCCAGGCCGACTACGACCTGATCCTGCAGGCCACCGGATACAAACTGGACTACCCCTTCATCGACCGCGCCGAGCTGAACTGGCCGCAGGACGCCGGCGCGCCGCAGCTGTACCTGAACGTGTTCCACCCGCTGCACGACGACCTGTTCATGCTCGGCATGGTCGAGGCCTCGGGTCTCGGCTGGCAGGGCCGCGCCGAACAGGCCGAGCTGGTCGCCCTGGCGATCCGCCAGCAGCTGGACGGGCGCCCTTCGGCCAAGGACTTCCGCGACACCGTACTGGCCCGCTGCGGCCAGCGCCTGGATGGCGGCTACCGC
This sequence comes from Pseudomonadaceae bacterium, assembly GCA_033838285.1. Classification (GTDB taxonomy): domain Bacteria; phylum Pseudomonadota; class Gammaproteobacteria; order Pseudomonadales; family Pseudomonadaceae; genus Aquipseudomonas. Next base: position 92,116 of record JAJLLC010000037.1, on the reverse strand, counting down.
TACCTGAAGCTGGAGCGCATGGCCTACTACGTACACAAGAACAGCTACCGCGCGGCGCTCAGGCGACACATCGCCGAGTTGCAGCGCGACCTCGCCCAGGCGCCGACCGCGGCAGGCCGGCACGACGCCGCACGGAGCGCCTGAGATGACCGACATCGCCATCCAGTTCGACCCGTCCAGCCTGGTGCTGATCAACCTGATCCTGGCGCTGATGATGTTCGGCGTGTCCCTCGACCTGCGCGCCGAGGACTTCCGCCGCGTGCTGCGCGAGCCCAAGGCGCCGGCCATCGGCCTGTTCGCCCAGTTCCTGCTGCTGCCGGCGCTGACCTGCCTGGCCACCTGGGCGCTGGCCATCGACCCGCAGCTGGCCCTGGGCATGCTGCTGGTGGCCGCCTGCCCGGGCGGCAGCTTCTCCAACATCATGACCTGGATGGCGCGCGGCAACGTCGCCGTGTCGGTGAGCATGACCGCCGTCTCCAGCCTCGCCGCCGGCGTGCTGACGCCGCTCAACTTCGCCCTCTACGCCTGGCTCAACCCCAATACCCGGCCGCTGCTCAGCGAAATCGCGGTGGACCCGCTGGGCCTGCTGCTGATGGTGCTGCTGGTGCTCGGCGTGCCGCTGCTGCTGGGCATGATCATCGGCCGGCGCTTCCCGCTGCTGACGCTCAGGGTGGAGAAGCCGCTGCGCATCTTCGCCCTGCTGGTGATGCTGGCCTTCGTCGGCCTGGCCTTCGGCCGCAACTGGCAGCAGTTCCTGGAGTACTTCCACCTGTTCTTCTGGCTGGTGGTGGCACACAACGCCCTGGCCCTGAGCTGCGGCTACTTCAGCGCACGCCTGGCCGGCCTGCCGGTGGCCGACCGCCGCGCCGTGACCCTGGAGGTCGGCATCCAGAACTCGGCGCTGGGCCTGGTGATCATCTTCACCTTCTTCCCACAGGCCAGCGGCATGCTGCTGATCGCCGCCTTCTGGGGCTGCTGGCACTTGGTCTCCGGCCTGTCCCTGGCGCTGCTGTGGTCGCGCCGCGCCCCTGCGGCAGCGCCAACATCCTGTGGGAGCGGCCTTGGCCGCGATAACCCGGCATGAACCCGCATCGCGGCCACGGCCGCTCCCACGAAGAACCCATGCACATGCGCACCGTACTGATCACCGGCGCCGCCAGCGGCCTCGGCTGGGCGCTGGCCCAGGCCTGCCACGCCCGCGGCGACCAACTGCTGCTCACCGACATCGACGCCGCCGGCCTGGCCGCGCGGGTGGCCGAACTGGGCAGCGCGCGGGTGCAGGCGCTGGCCGGCGACATCACCGCCCCGGCCCTGCACGGCCAGCTGGTCGAGGCCTGCCGCACCGCCTTCGGTCGCCTCGATCTGCTGATCAACAACGCCGGCATCACCCACCGCTCGCCGACCCTGCACACCGACCCCGGCGTGTTCCGCAAGGTCATGGCGGTGGACTACCACGCGCCGCTGGAGCTGACCCTGGCCGCCGCCGGCCTGCTGCGCGAGAGCCGTGGCCAGGTCGCCGCCATCGGCTCGATGGCCGGCTGGATGCCGGTGCTCGGCCGCGCCGGCTACTGCGCGGCGAAGAGCGCGCTGGGCCAGGCCTTCGAAGTGCTGCGCGCGGAGCTCGCGCGCGACGGCATCGGCCTGCTGATGGTCTACCCGAGCTTCCTCGACACCCCGATCGACCGCAACGCCCTGGGCGCCGACGGCCAGCCCGCCGGCCACGCGCGCTCGACCATCGGCAAGATTCGCGGCGCCGACTGGATGGCCGGGGAAACCCTCAGGGCCCTGGAGCAGCGCCGCGAGCGCCTGTTCCCCGACCGCGGCAGCTGGCTGGCCAGCCTGCTCTGGCGCCTGGCACCGGGCCTGTACTACCGCCAGATGAGTCAGCGCTTCGCCGGGGAGATGGGTTGATGGCCTTCGCTCCCTATGCCCTGGGCGGTTTCATCCTGCTGGCCTACACCCTGGAGGCCATCACCGGCTTCGGCAGCATCGTCATCGCCCTGTCTCTCGGCGCCCTGCTGCTGCCGATCGACCAGCTGCTGCCGGTGCTGGTGCCGCTGAACATCTGCATGACCGGCTACCTGGTCAGCCGCCACTGGCGCATGATCGACCGCCGCCTGCTGCTGGGCACCATCCTGCCCGGCATGCTCGCCGGCACCCTGCTCGGCTACTGGCTGTTGCCCTGGCTGGACACCCAGGCGCTCAAGGTCGGCTTCGGCGCACTGGTGCTGTGGTTCGCCGGCCGCGAGCTGTGGCGCCTGCGCCATGCCAGCGCGCTGCCGGTACGGCCGGCCTGGCTGACCCGCATCATCACCCTGGGCGCCGGCATCAGCCACGGTCTGTTCGCCTCCGGCGGACCGCTGCTGGTCTACGGCCTGGCCGGCACCGCGCTGGACAAGGCGCGCCTGCGCGCCACCCTGGTGACGGTGTGGTTCACCCTCAACAGCCTGCTGACCCTCGCCTTCCTGCTCGATGGCCGCCTGTTGCCGGCCCTGCCCCAGGTGGCGAGCTACGCCCCGCTGCTGCTGCTCGGCGTGTGGCTGGGCGAACGCCTGCACCGGCGCTTCGACGAGCGCCATTTCCGCATCGCCATCTACTGCCTGCTGCTGCTCACCGGCACCCTGCTGCTGGCCCCCTGGAGACTCGCATGAGCTACGACATCATCATCAAGAACGGACTGTACTTCGACGGCACCGGCGCCCCCGGCGCGGTTCGCCATGTCGGCATCCGCGACGGCCGCATCGACGTGCTCAGCCTCAGCCCGCTGGATGAGAGCGACTGCGCGCAGGTGATCGACGCCGCCGGCAAGTGGGTCACCCCGGGCTTCCTGGAAATCCACTCGCATTACGACGCCGAGGTGATCGCCGCGCCGGCGCTCAAGGAGTCGGTGCGCCACGGCGTCACCAGCGTGACCATCGGCTCCTGCTCGATCAGCATGGTGCTGGCCGAGCCGGAGGACTGCTCGGACCTGTTCACCCGCGTCGAGGCGGTGCCGCGCGAGTACGTGCTGCCGATCCTCCAGGAGAAGAAGAGCTGGCGCGACGCCGCCGGCTACCGCGCCTTCTACGAGCAACTGCCACTGGGGCCGAACGTCAATTCCTTCCTCGGCCACTCCGAGCTGCGCGTGGCGGTGATGGGCCTGGAGCGCGCCACCAGCAAGATCAAACCGACCGAAGCGGAACTGCAGCGCATGGAGCAGCTGCTGGAAGAGGCGCTGGACGCCGGCTGCATCGGCCTGTCGGTGATGACCACGCGCCTGGACAAGATGGACGGCGAGCGCGCCTGGTCCAGCCCGCTGCCCTCGACCTTCGCCAGCTGGAAGGAGTTCTCTCGTCTGTTCGCCATCCTCCGTCGCCGTGGCGCGGTGCTGCAGGGTGCGCCGAACGCGGTGACCAAGGTCAACGTGTTCGCCTTCCTCTGGCAGGCCCACGGCTGGTTCAGGAAGCCGCTCAAGTGCACCATGCTCACCGCGCTGGACCTCAAGTCGCAACCGCTGCTGCACCGCTTCACCCGCCTCTCCGGCTGGCTGGCGAACAAGGTGCTGCGCGGCCACTTCCGCTGGCAGACCCTGCCGGCGCCCTTCACCCTGCGCCTGGAAGGGCTCAACGTGAACGCCTTCGAGGAGTTCGGCGCCGGCGAGATCCTGCGCAACATCAAGGACCCGGACGAACTCTACGCCAAGGTCAAGGAACCGGAGTTCCGCGCCCTGTTCAAGAAACAGGTCAAGGCCATTCTCACCAAGGGCCTGTGGCACCGCGACTTCTCCGACTGCTGGGTGACCGAGTGCCCGGATGCCAGCCTGGTCGGCAAGAACTTCAAGCAACTGGGCCAGGATCGAGGCCTGGACGCGGTGGACGCCTACTTCGAGCTGGCCTGCCAGTACCGCGAGGCGCTGAAGTGGACCACCTGCTACGGCAACGATCGCGAACCGATCATGCGCCAGCTGCTGGCCAGTCCCTGGACCCACCCCGGCTTCGCCGATTCCGGCGCGCACCTGCGCTCGATCGCCCAGTACAACTTCCCGCTGCGCTTCCTCAAGTACGTGCGCGATGCGCAGCTGGCCGGCGAGCCCTTCATGGAGCTGGGCCAGGCGGTGCGCCGCTGCAGCGGCGAGCTGGCCGACTTCATCGGCGTGGACGCCGGCTATATCCGCGTCGGCGACCGCGCCGACCTGGTGATCGTCAACCCCGAGGGCCTGACCGCGCAGCTGGACGCCATCGCCGAGGCGCCGATGGAAGTGCTCGGCCTGGTACGGGTGGTCAAGCGCAACGACGCGGCGGTCGAGCTGACCCTGATCAATGGCCACATCGCCTACCAGCGCGGCCAGGAATACCCGGACGACCTCGGCAAGGCGAAGCGCTACGGCCGCTTCCTGCCGGCACGCGACGTGCTGCCGCGCTCGGAACCCGCAGGCGCGCTGCAGCCCGCCAGCGCCTGAGGTAGCCCGGATGCAATCCGGGAATGGAGCGGCCTGCGTCCCGGATTGCATCCGGGCTATAACGCGTTGATCCGGGCCGAGGAGTCGACCGCCAACCACGAACCATCCCCTCTCCCGCTCGCGGGAGAGGGCTAGGGAGAGGGCCAAGCCCTCGCCATTCACCAGGTGCCGCCAAGAGCACCGTCTCCCGGTGCGCCGCCCCAGCCAGGCTTTCGGGGCGCCACACCGACTCGGCACCCGCTCGCGGCCGCCCCGCCGGCAGCCAAGTATTCGTCGGCAAGTCGGCCGCGGCGGATGCCCCTTCCTGTCGATTCAGCCCCTCTATCACGCTTATCGGCTGACCAGCCCCGCTGTGCGGAGTTAACATGCCGCCAGCCCGATGAATCGACCGTGAGAAATCTGATGTCCGCCTGGAGTCCCGAGAGCTGGAGAGGCAAGCCCATCCAGCAGCAGCCGCAATACCCCGATGCCGCCCACCTGGCCCGCGTGGAGCAGACCCTGGCCGGCTACCCGCCGCTGGTGTTCGCCGGCGAGGCCCGCGAGTTGCGCCGCCAGTTCGCCGAAGTGACCCAGGGTCGCGCCTTCCTGCTGCAGGGCGGCGACTGCGCCGAGAGCTTCGCCGAGTTCAGCGCGGCGAAGATCCGCGACACCTTCAAGGTGCTACTGCAGATGGCCATCGTCATGACCTTCGCCGCCGGCTGCCCGGTGGTCAAGGTCGGGCGCATGGCCGGCCAGTTCGCCAAGCCGCGCTCGGCGGGCGACGAGACCATCGGCGGCGTCACCCTGCCGGCTTATCGCGGCGATATCGTCAACGGCATCGAGTTCGACGCCGCCAGCCGCGTGCCGGACCCGGAGCGCCTGCTGCAGGCCTACCACCAGGCCACCGCCAGCCTCAACCTGCTGCGTGCCTTCGCCCAGGGCGGTTTCGCCGACGTGCACCAGGTGCACCAGTGGAACCTCGACTTCATCGCCAATTCAGCCCTGAGCGAGAAGTACCACCAGCTGGCCAACCGCATCGACGAGACCCTGGCCTTCATGCGCGCGGTCGGCATGGACAGCGCGCCGCAGCTGCGTGAAGTCAGCTTCTTCACCGCCCACGAGGCGCTGCTGCTGGGTTACGAGCAGGCCTTCGTGCGCCAGGACAGCCTGACCGGGCGCTGGTACGACTGCTCCGCACACATGCTATGGATCGGCGACCGTACACGTCAGCTGGACGGCGCCCACGTCGAGTTCATGCGCGGCATCGAGAACCCCATCGGGGTCAAGGTCGGCCCGAGCATGGACCCGGACGAGCTGATCCGTCTGATCGACATCCTCAACCCGGACAACGACCCGGGCCGCCTCAACCTGATCGTGCGCATGGGTGCCGACAAGGTCGAGGCGCACTTCCCGCGCCTGCTGCGCAAGGTCAAGGAAGAAGGCCGCCAGGTGCTGTGGAGTTCCGACCCCATGCACGGCAACACCATCAAGGCCTCCAGCGGCTACAAGACCCGCGACTTCGCGCAGATCCTCGCCGAGGTGAAGCAGTTCTTCGCCGTGCACCATGCCGAAGGCACCATCGCCGGCGGCATCCATATCGAGATGACCGGGCAGAACGTCACCGAGTGCATCGGCGGCTCGCGGCCGATCACCGAGGCCGGCCTGTCCGACCGCTACCACACCCACTGCGACCCACGGATGAACGCCGACCAGTCGCTGGAGCTGGCGTTCATGATCGCCGACACGCTCAAGCAGGTGCGGCGCTAAGCGACGCCCGCAACAAGCAAGCGGGCTGGCCATTACGGCCAGCCCGTTTTGCAGAGCTTTTACCGAGCCAAAAGCCCGCGCTCGTACCAGGCGCGACTGCGGTTGACCCTGCTTACCAGCCAGAGCATCAGCGGCACCTCGATCAGCACGCCGACCACGGTCGCCAGCGCGGCGCCGGAATCGAAACCGTAGAGCACGATGGCCACCGCCACGGCCAGTTCGAAGAAGTTGGACGCGCCGATCATGGTCGCCGGGCCGGCTACGTCATGGCGCACCTTGAGAGAACGGCACAGCCAGTAACCGAGAGCGGCGATGAACAGCGTCTGCAGCAGAATCGGCACGGCGAGCATAGCGATCACCAGCGGCTGCTCGACGATGGCCTCGCCCTGGAAGGAGAACAGCAGCACCAGGGTGGCCAGCAGAGCGAGGATGGAGAACGGCGCAACCTTCGCCAGCGCCTTCTGGAAGAAGGCCTCGCCGCGCTTCAGCAGTTGCGCGCGCAGGCACTGGGCGATGGCCAGCGGGATGACGATGTACATCACTACCGAAAGCAGCAAGGTATCCCAGGGCACCGGTATCGATGACACGCCCAGCAGCAGGGCGACGATGGGGGCGAAGGCGAACACCATCACCAGGTCGTTGAGCGCCACCTGGGTGAGAGTGAAATTGGCGTTGCCGTTGCACAGGTTGCTCCACACGAACACCATCGCCGTGCAGGGCGCGGCGCCGAGCAGGATCAGCCCTGCCATGTAGCTGTCGAGCTGATCGGCCGGCAGCCAGTCGGCGAACAGCCCCTTGACGAACAGCCAGCCGATCAGGGCCATGGAGAAAGGCTTGATCGCCCAGTTGACCAGCAGGGTGACGCCCATGCCAGCCTTCTGCTGGCGCACCTCGTGCAGCGCCGCGAAATCGATCTTCATCAGCATGGGGATGATCATCACCCAGATCAGCAGGCCGACCGGGATATTGACCTGTGCCACCTCCAGCGCGCCGACCGCCTGGGCGGCCTCGGGCACCACCAGGCCCAGCACGGTGCCGGCCACGATGCACAGGAACACCCACAGGGTCAGGTAGCGCTCGAAAAACCCTAGGGGGGCACCGGCGGCCTGTTTCGCGGCAACTTCACATGCGTTCGTCATCTTGACTACCTATCCTCGATTTCCTGAACCTCAACAATATTCGATTTACCGAATATTCATAAAATAATATATTCGCCCACAAGCATCTTTGATGGGTATCAACATGAGCCAGAAAAAGCGCGTTCTTTTTCTCTGCGTGGCCAACTCGTCGCGTTCGCAGATGGCCGAGGCCCTGCTGCGCCACACCGACTCGGAGCACTTCGAAGCCTTCAGCGCCGGCAGCGCGCCTACGCAGGTGGATGACCGCGCCCGCCATGCCCTGGAACAGCTTGGCATCTCCACCGAGGGATTGTTCAGCAAGTCCGTCGAACAGGTCGTGGGCGAGCCCTTCGACTATGTAATCACCCTGTGCGACAAGTCCGCCCTGGAATGCCTGGCGCTGCCGGGCGCGGGCGAGTACATCGCCTGGAACTTCGCGGACCCGGCGACCAGCACGCAGAAGAACGCCTATCGCAAGACGCTGCACGAGATTCACGAGCGGATAAAGATGTTCGTGCTGATCAAGAGCAAGCCGGCCCAGGAAGTCACGAGCGGGAGCCAGATGTCTCCCCTGGAAGTCTTCAAGTGCCTATCCGACGAGACCCGTGCACGTATCGCACTGCTGGTCACCCTGGAACAGGAGCTCTGTGTCTGCGAGCTGACCGCGGCCCTCGAACAGGCTCAGCCGAAGATTTCCCGTCATCTGGCCCTGCTGCGCAGCTGTGGCCTGCTGGAGGACCGGCGCAACGGCCAGTGGGTCTACTACCGCCTGCACCCGCAACTGCCGGAGTGGGTCACCAACGTGCTCAAGCAGACCCTGGACAACAACGCCGAATGGCTGCGTCAGGACGTACAGCGCCTCTGGCAGATGCGCGACAGGCCGGGGCGCAAGCCCGCCTGTGAATGAGCAAAGCCGAATCGCTCACCCTCGAGCCCCAGGAATGAATGCCATGCACACCGACCTGCCGAATATCGATGCCGAGCTGCTCGACCTGCCGGCCCCGGAAAAACTCGCCGTCGAATCCGCTACGACTCACCCGCCGCGCATACTGCTGCTCTACGGTTCCACCCGCGAGCGCTCCTTCAGCCGCCTGCTGACCGAGGAAGCGGCCCGCCTGCTGCAGCATTTCGGCGCCGAAACGCGCATCTTCGACCCCCGAGGCCTGCCGCTGCCGGACGATGCGCCGGACAGCCATCCCAAGGTGCAGGAGCTGCGCGAGCTGATGCAGTGGTCGGAAGGCCAGGTGTGGTGCTCGCCCGAGCGCCACGGCTCGATGACCGCCGTGTTCAAGGCGCAGATCGACTGGGTGCCGCTGGCCATCGGCGCGATCCGCCCGACCCAGGGCAAGACCCTGGCGGTGATGCAGGTCTGCGGAGGCTCGCAGTCGTTCAACGTGGTCAACCAGCTGCGCGTGCTGGGGCGCTGGATGCGCATGTTCACCATCCCCAACCAGTCCTCGGTGCCCAAGGCCTTCATGGAATTCGACGCGGACGGCAGGATGAAACCGTCCCCTTTCTACGACCGCCTGGTGGACGTGATGGAGGAGCTGGTCAAGTTCACCCTGCTGCTACGCGACCGCTCCGACTACCTGGTCGACCGCTACTCCGAGCGCAAGGAGTCGGCGGAGGCGCTGTCCAAGCGTGTCAATCAGCAAGCCATCTGATCCAAGGAATCAACGCAATGAGCCATCCTTACGACCTGCTCGACATCCCCGGCCTGCCCGGCAAGCTGATTTTCACCCCCTGCCCCGGCACCAAGAGCACCCCGCTCGACGAGGCCTTGAGCACACTCAAGCAGGCCGGAGCAGCGGGCGTGATCACGCTGATGCCGCAGGCCGAGCTGGCTGCCAATGGCGCCGAGCACATCGCCCGTCATTGTGAAGCCCAGGGACTTGGCTGGCATCACCTGCCGGTGGCCGATGAGCAGGTGCCGCAGGAAGATTTCGCCCAGGGCTGGAAGGCTTCCCGCCAGGCGATTCTCGAGCAGTTGCGCGCCGGTCAGTCGCTGGCCATTCACTGCAAGGGCGGTTCCGGGCGTACCGGGCTGATCGCCGCACGCATCCTGATCGAGGCCGGCATACCGCGCAGTGAGGCCATTGCCCTGATACAGACCCTGCGCCCCAAAGCCATTCAACATCCCGCACACATCAACTGGATCAGCCAGTTCGACGCGACCCACTGACGGAGTCACCGACATGACCATCAAAGTAGGCATCAACGGCTTCGGCCGCATCGGCCGCCTGGCCCTGCGCGCCGCCTGGAACTGGCCGGAACTGGAGTTCGTGCAGATCAACGACCCGGCCGGCGACGCCGCCACCCATGCGCATCTGCTCAATTTCGACTCGGTGCACGGCCGCTGGCAGCACGAGGCGGGCAGCGACGGCGACGCCGTGGTGATCGACGGCAAGCGCATCCGCGTGACGGCCAACAAGGCCATCACCGACACCGACTGGAGCGGCTGCGACCTGGTGCTCGAAGCCAGCGGCAAGATGAAGACGGTCGAGGTGCTGCAGGGGTATCTGGAGCAGGGCGTGAAGCGCGTGGTGGTCTGCGCGCCGGTCAAGGAAAAAGGCGCGCTGAACGTCGTGATGGGCGTCAACCAGCAGCTGTTCGACCCGACGCAGCACCGTATCGTCACGGCCGCCTCCTGCACCACCAACTGCCTGGCGCCGGTGGTCAAGGTGATCCATGAAGCGCTGGGCATCCGCCACGGCTCGATCACCACCATCCACGACCTGACCAACACCCAGAGCATCCTCGATACGCCGCACAAGGACCTGCGTCGCGCCCGCGCCTCAGGGCTCAGCCTGATCCCGACCACCACCGGCTCGGCCACGGCCATTGCCGAGATCTTCCCCGAGCTGCGCGGCAAGCTGAACGGCCACGCCGTGCGCGTGCCGCTGGCCAATGCCTCGCTGACCGACTGCGTGTTCGAGGTCGAACGGGCGACCACCGCCGAGGAGGTCAACGCCCTGCTCAAGGCGGCCGCCGAAGGCCCGCTCCAGGGCATTCTCGGCTACGAGGAACGCCCTCTGGTGTCCATCGACTACCGCACCGACCCGCGCTCCTCGATCATCGATGCGCTGTCGACCCTGGTGGTCAATGGCACCCAGGTGAAGGTCTATGCCTGGTACGACAACGAGTGGGGCTATGCCAACCGCGCGGCGGAGCTGGCGCGGCTGGTCGGCGCGGCGGGGTAATCGGCGATCATGAAGGCGTTGTCAGCCCTGTCTGCGGAAGTCCGCCAGTACCTGCTGGTCACCGGCAACTACTGGGCCTTCACCCTCACCGACGGCGCCCTGCGCATGCTGGTGGTGCTGCACTTCCACAGCCTGGGCTACACGCCGCTGCAAATCGCCGCGCTGTTCCTGTTCTACGAGATCTTCGGCGTGGTCACCAACCTGGTCGGCGGCTACCTCGGCGCGCGCCTGGGCCTGAACCGCACCATGAACCTTGGCCTGGGCCTGCAGGTGCTGGCCCTGCTGATGCTCACGGTGCCGGCCGTCTGGCTGACGGTGCCCTGGGTGATGGGCGCGCAGGCGCTGTCCGGCATCGCCAAGGACCTCAACAAGATGAGCGCCAAGAGCTCGATCAAGCTCCTGGTGCCGGACAGCCAGCAGGGCACGCTCTACAAGTGGGTGGCCATCCTCACCGGCTCGAAGAATGCACTCAAGGGCGTCGGCTTCTTCCTCGGCGGCGCGCTGCTGGCCCTGCTCGGCTTCACCGGCGCCGTGCTGGCCATGGCCGCCGTGCTGGCGCTGATCTGGCTGGGCAGCCTGGTGCTGCTGAAGAAGGACCTGGGCAAGGCCAAGGCCAAGCCAAAGTTCCGCGACCTGCTGTCCAAGAGCCGGGCGATCAATATCCTGTCGGCCGCCCGCTTGTTTTTGTTCGGCGCGCGCGACGTGTGGTTCGTGGTGGCGCTGCCGGTGTACCTGAGCACGGTGTTCGGCTGGGACTTCTGGCTGGTCGGCGGTTTCCTCGCCACCTGGGTCATCGGCTACGGCATGGTGCAGTCCTTCGCCCCGGCTATCACCGGCAAGCGGCGCGGGCAGGTGCCGGATGGCCGCGCGGCCTGCGCCTGGGCCCTGGCCCTGGCCGGCCTGCCGGCGCTGATCGCCCTGGGGCTGAATAGCGGCTGGCCGGCGCAGACCGTGCTGCTGGGCGGGCTGCTGCTGTTCGGGGTGCTGTTCGCGGTGAATTCCTCGCTGCACAGCTACCTGATCGTCAGCTACGCCAAGGAGGACGGGGTGTCGCTGGACGTGGGCTTCTACTACATGTCCAACGCCCTGGGCCGGCTGATCGGCACCCTGCTCTCGGGCTGGGTCTTCCAGGCCCACGGGCTGGCGGCCTGCCTGTGGGTCTCCAGCGCCTTCGTGCTGGCCGCCGCGTTGATCTCGATCGCGCTGCCCCGCCACCCCGCGCCGCGCGACCAACTGTCATGAACAGCCGCCAAGCTCTGGCCATTTGAGGAGCCGACATGCACGAAGATCGCACCCCCTGGCAGGTATTCCTGATTTTCCTGCGCCTGGGGCTGACCTCCTTCGGCGGCCCCATCGCCCACCTGGGCTACTTCCGCGAGGAGTTCGTCGCGCGCCGGCGCTGGCTGAGCGAGCGCAGCTACGCCGATCTGGTCGCGCTCTGCCAGTTCCTGCCGGGCCCGGCCAGCAGCCAGGTGGGCATGGCACTCGGCCTGACCCGGGCCGGCTACTCCGGAGCCTTCGCCGCCTGGGCCGGCTTCACCCTGCCCTCGGCCATCGCCCTGATCCTCTTCGCCCTCGGCCTCGCCTACTCTGCCGAGATGCTGCCGAGTGGCGTGCTGCACGGCCTCAAGGTGGTCGCCGTGGCGGTCGTCGCGCAGGCGGTCTGGGGCATGGCGCGCAGCCTCTGCCCGGACACCCCGCGCATCACCCTGATGCTGGCCGCCTGTGCCGGCGTGCTGCTGATCCCCTCGGCCTGGAGCCAGGTCGGCGTCATTCTGCTGGCCGGGCTGATTGGCCTGTGGCTGTTCAAGGTTGAGCCAGACGCGGCGCACGAGCCGCTGCCGATCAAGCTGGGGCGCCGTGCGGGGCTGCTCTGGCTGGCGCTGTTCTTCGCCTTGCTGTTCGGCCTGCCGGTCCTGGCGGCGCTGTTCGCCAGCCAGACCCTGGCCCTGGCCCTGGTCGACGCCTTCTACCGCGCCGGCTCGCTGGTGTTCGGCGGCGGCCATGTGGTGCTGCCGCTGCTGCAGGCCGAGGTGGTGCCCAACGGCTGGGTCGATGGCCAGGCCTTCCTCGCCGGCTATGGCGCCGCCCAGGCCGTGCCGGGGCCGTTGTTCACCTTCGCCGCCTTCCTCGGCGCCTCCCAGCAGACGGCACCGAGCGGCTGGCTGGGAGGCCTGATCGCCCTGCTGGCGATCTTCCTGCCGGCCTTCCTGCTGGTGGCGGGCGCCCTGCCGTTCTGGGAGCCGCTGCGGCGCAGCCCGCGCGCCCAGGCCGCGCTGCGCGGAGTCAACGCCGCGGTAGTCGGCCTGCTGCTCGCGGCGCTCTACGACCCGGTGTGGACCAGCGCCATCCACGGTGCGCGCGACTTCATCCTGGCCCTGCTGGCACTGGTGGCGCTGATGTTCTGGAAGCTGCCGCCCTGGCTGGTGGTGCTGGGCTGCGCCCTGCTGGGCGGGCTGATGCTGGGCTAGAGCGGTGCAGCGAAGGCCTGGCGGAAGCTGAAGGCATGGGCACTGGCGCCATGCTCACGCAGGTGCGCCAGGCGCTCGACCGCCTCCTCCACGCCCGGCCGATGACCGGCCGGCACCCACCACAGCACCATGTGCGCCTGCTCGACCTTGGCGAACCATTCGCGGCGGCGCTTGAACATCTCGGTGTGGGCTGACTTGTAGACGTAGTCGCTGAGCGATTGCACATCGACCCACACGGACAGGTTGACCAACACTTCCTCGCCGAAGGGGCGGATCGCGGTGGCGTCACCGGCCTCGTCCTGCAGGCGCCAGACGTAGCCGGGCGAGGCCTCGGCCAGGGCGTTGATGCGCTCCAGGTTGTTGACGAAGTCGGCCATGCCGGGCGACTCCAGCGGCTCCTTCATGCTGGCGATATTGAGCTGGGCCAGGTGGTAACGGGACATCGGAACTCCTTGTCGAATGAATTTGCGCGCGCCTGCGCGGGGGGCTTCAGCGCTTGAGCGGATCGTCCCAGAACGGCCGTTCGCTCTCCTGCAGGATATCGCCACGGCTCAGGCCGATGTCCTTGAGCGCCACATCGTCGAGCATGGCCAGCTGCCGGCGCTGCCGGGCCAGCTCATGCCAGCGCTGCAGACGCAGCCACAGCGCCTGCAGGCCGAGGGCCGGCCAGGCCCGTTCGAAGGATACCGAGCGCACCAGCGCATAACCTTTCTGACCTTTCATCTTCACGCCCTCCCTGTGGGGTTGGCGCCAGTTTCACTTCGCGCTTAAGATCAATCCAACGAATGTTTCTTATGCCAGGCATCTTGGAGATTGATGGATGGCCCACTACCCCAGCATCGACACCGAGCTGCTGCGCAGCTTCGTCGCCATCGCCGACACCGGCGGCTTCACCCGCGCCGCCGAAGCGGTCAACCGCACCCAGTCGGCGGTGAGCATGCAGATGAAACGCCTGGAGGAAGACGTGGTGCAGCGCGCGCTGTTCGAGCGCGACGGCCGCCAGGTCCGCCTCACCCCCGAGGGCCAGGTGCTGCTGGGCTACGCACGGCGCATCCTCAAGCTGCACGGCGAGGTGCTCAATACCCTGCGCGAGCCGCACATGGTCGGCGCCGTGCGCATCGGCACGCCGGACGACTACGTGATGCGCTTCCTGCCGGACATCCTCTCGCGCTTCGCCCAGGCCTACCCGCTGGTGCAGGTGGAGGTGCACTGCGAGACCTCCGGCCAGCTGCTGCAGCGCCAGGACCTGGACCTGACCATAGTCACCCGCGAGCCGGGCAAGGAAATCGGCCAGCTGCTGCGCCAGGAGCGCTTCGTCTGGGCCGAGGCCCAGGGCTTCAGCCCGCACGAGCAGAACCCCATGCCGCTGGCCATGTTCAATGCCGGCTGCTTCTGCCGCGCCTGGGCCTGCAACGCGCTGGACGCCATGGAGCGGCCCTACCGCATCGCCTACACCAGCCCCAGCCTGTCGGCGATCTTCGCCGTGGTCGGCGCCGGCCTGGCGGTCACCGCCCAGCTGCAGAGCCTGATCACCCCGGACATGCGCATCCTCGGCGAGGCCGAGGGGCTGCCGACCCTGCCGCTGACCAGCATCGTCCTGCTGCGCCACCCGCAGCGCCAGTCGCAGGTGATCGACACCCTGGCCGAGCACATCATCGAAGGCTTCCGTCTGTAGCCCTACTCCAGCGCCAGCAGCACCGCGCAGAGCAGCAGGAAGGCGCAGAACAGCCCCTTGAGCAGGCGCTCCGGCAGCACATGGGCCAGCTTTACGCCCCAGCTGATGCTGAGCAGCCCGCCGAGCGCCAGGGGGATGCCCATGGCCCAGTCGACATGCCCGTGCAGGGCGTAGGTCAGCAAGGTTACCGCGGTACTGGGCAGCGCCAGGGCCAGCGACAGGCCCTGGGCCACCAGCTGGCTGGCACCGAATAGGTTGGTCAGCACCGGCACCGCCAGCACCGCACCGCCCACGCCGAACAGCCCGCCCAGAGCGCCGGCCGCGCCGCCCAGCACGCCCAGCCAGGGCCAGGGCTGGCGCAGTTCCTTGGAGGCAGGAGGCGTGTGCATGAACAGCCGCGCCAGGTTGTAGAGCGCCAGGGCGACCAGGAAACCGACGAAGGCCAGGCGCATGCGCTCGGCCTGCAGTTCCACCGCATAGAGCGAGGCCAACCAGGCACAGACGAAACCGGAAGCGCTGAGCAGCAGCGCGTGCCTGAACACGATGCGGTTGCGCTGGTGGTAGCGCCACAGCGCCAGCAGCACGTTGGGCACCACCATCACCAGCGCCGTGCCCTGGGCCAGCTGCTGATCGAGGCCGAACAGCACGCCGAGGGCGGGGATCGCCACCAGACCGCCGCCGATGCCGAACAGCCCGCCAAGGGTGCCCATGGCCAGGCCGAGCAGCAGGTTCAACAGGATATCGACGGGATTCATGCGGGCCTCCGGGGCAATGGCGTGCATGCTATCCAGCGCAGCCTGGCAGGGAAACGCACAGCAGCGCACAATGGCTTTGCATTTTTCGCAAAGGCAGTCCGATGAACCCCGATGCCCTCACCCAGCAGCTCGGCCTCTACCTGGACGTGCTGGACGCCGGCAGCTTCTCCGCCGCCGCACGCCGCCAGCAGCTCACCCCGTCCGCCGTGGCCCGGCGCATGGACGGCCTGGAGCGGGCCATGGGCTGCACGCTGCTGGAGCGCAGCACCCACGCGGTGCGGGCCACGCCGGCCGGCCTGGCCTTCGCCGAGCGGGCCCGGCGCATCCTCGGCGAACTGCAGCAAGCGCGCGCCGAGGCGGTATCGCTGAGCAGCGCGCCCGAGGGGCTGATCCGCATCGACGCGCCGACGCCCTTCGGCCGGCGCCACCTGGCCCCGGCCATCGCCGAATTCCTCACCCTCTACCCAGGATTGGACGTGCAGCTGCGGCTGATCGACAGCTTCATCGACCTGCACGGCGAGCACCTGGGCGAAGTCGACCTGGTGCTGCGCATCGGTCCGCTGGCCGACACCCGCCTGGTCGCCACGCCGCTGGCGCCCATGGTCCGGGTGCTGTGCGCCAGCCCCGAGTACATCCAGCGTCGCGGCCTGCTGCGCGACGCCCGCGAACTACCGCAGCACGACGGCCTGGACTGGGACGCGCTGGCGCCGCCGCACGCCTGGCGCTTCGAGGTCGACGGGCGCGCGCAGCTGCTGCGTCCCGGGCGCCTGCGCATGACCGCCAACAATGCCGAGACCCTGCTGTACGGCGCCCTGGAGGGTCTGGGCATCGCCCACCTGCCGACCTGGCTGATCAGCGACTACCTGCTGCGCGGCGAGCTGCTGCCTCTGCTGTGCGAAAGCGGCCTGCCGCCTCCCGAACCCAGCGGCATCTATGCCCTGCGCCTGGCCGGCGATGCCAGCACGCGTACGCGCCTGCTGCTGGACTTCCTCGGGCAACGCTTCGGCCCCGTTCCGCCCTGGGACCTGGCCCTGCAGCGCGGCCTGCAGGCCGGCAACTAGGCCGGCACGGCCTGGCCGCGGGCAAACAGGGTGAAGTCGGCCGCCGACATGGGCCGGGCGAACAGATAACCCTGCCCCTGGTAGCAGCCCAGATCGGCCAGGCGCTGGCTGGTCCGCTCCTCCTCGATGCCCTCGGCGGTGGTGTACAGGCCCAGGCTGCGCGCCATCTGCACGATGGCGGTGACTATGGCCTGGTCCTGCGGGCTATCGTTGAGCCTGCGCACGAAGGACTGGTCGATCTTCAGCTTGTCCACCTGGAAACGCTGCAGGTAGGACAGGTTGGAATAGCCGGTGCCGAAGTCGTCGATGGCCAGCCGCACCCCTAGCGCCTTCAGCCGCTGCAATTGCTCGATAAAGGCCGGCGAGTCCTGCAGCAGGATGGACTCGGTCAGTTCCAGTTCCAGACAATTCGGCGGCAGGCCATAGCGATCCAGCGCAGCACCCACCAGGGGCTGCAGGTCGCCACGGCGGAACTGCACCGCCGACAGGTTGACCGATACCACCAGGCGCGGCAGGCCGGCGGCCAGCCAGAGCATGGCCTGGCGACAGGCTTCGTCGAGCACCCACTCGCCGATCTCGGCGATCAGCCCCGATTGCTCGGCGACCCGGATGAACAGGTCCGGCGCAAGCAGGCCGCGCTGCGGATGGTTCCAGCGCAGCAGAGCCTCGGCGCCCTGCAGCCGGCCACCTTGCAGATCGACGATGGGTTGGTAGTGCAGAACGAATTCGCCGCGCACCAGCGCCTGGCGCAGATCCTGCTCCAGGCCTAGGCGCTCGCGGATGTCGGCATTCATCTGCGCGTCGAAGAAGCAATAGGTGTTTCGCCCGGCCGACTTGGCCTGATACATCGCGGTGTCGGCGTGTTTGAGCAGGGTGTCGAAATCCTCGCCGTCGCCGGGATACAGCGAGATGCCGATGGAACTGGAGCTGACGATCTGCATGCCCTTGAGGCAGAACGGCTCGACCAGATGCTGCTGCAGGCGCGCCGCCAGCGCGGAGACCGCACCCAGGTCCTCGACATCGGCCAGCACCACAAGAAACTCGTCGCCACCCTGGCGGCTCACCGTATCGATATCACGCACGACTTCGCGCAGGCGCTGCGCCACGCCCTGCAGCAGCTCGTCGCCGGCGGCATGACCGAGCGAATCGTTGATGGTCTTGAAGTTGTCCAGGTCGAGGAACAGCAAGGCCACCTGCTTACCGTCGCGCCGTGCGTGGCCGATGGCCTGCTCCATGCGGTCGCGTACCAGCAGGCGGTTGGGCAGGTTGGTCAGGGCGTCATGCTGGGCCAGATGGGTGAAATTCGCCTCCGAGTCCTTCACCCGCAGGATTTCCTCCTGCAGGCGCAGCAAAGTGCGTCGCAGGTCGTTTGCCAATAGCCAGACGGCCACGGAGCCCAGCAACAGCAGGGAACTGATATTGACCATCCGGCCGATGCCCAGGGGGAACGGCGTGAAGGTCTGCAGGCCGCTCAATGCGGCGAAGGTGAGGAAGGCCACCGCCGCCAGAATGGTCAACAGCAGGGCGATGAACAGGCGCAGCGGCGCCACCATGCCGGCCACGATCAGCAGCACCGGATAGCCCAGAATCGCGCCGCTATACAGGCCCTGGTTGAACCAGAGCGACACCGTCACCACCGCCATGTGACTGAACAGCACCAGTGCAATGGCCGCGTCCACCCGCCCGTAGCGGATCAGCATGCGCCCGCTCAGCACCGCCAGCAGCGCCAGCACCACCAGGCCGGTGTTCAGCCAGTTCGCGGCCAGGACCGTCTGCAGGCCGATGCACAGCAGGGCCACGCAGGAGGCGTTGATGATCTGCACCAGGCGGCGGGCCTGTAGCTTGCGCTCCAGCGGATCGTTCTGAATATCCTGGACTTGCGATAGCGGCGTGCCCGTCATGCGACTTCACTTCCCTGCGGTGGCAACCTCGAGTCCGCACGCTAACGAAAACCCGCCTGCCTCGGCAAGGCTCCCGAGGCGCCGTGTCGCACCCGTGACCCGCGCCGCCCTGGCATCGTCGATGCCTCGCCAAGCGCAGCAATCCCCGGCAGAACGCCGCCTGCCGGCAACCCGAACGACGTGAGCACAGCATGAGCAATGAACTGAAAATCGAGGACCTGCACCTCGGCAGCGGCAAGGAAGCGGTCAAGGGCGCCCTGATCACCACCCAGTACCGCGGCTGGCTGGAAGACGGCAGCGAGTTCGACTCCTCCTACTCGCGCGGCAAGCCGTTCCAGTGCGTGATCGGCACGCGCCGCGTGATCCAGGGCTGGGACCAGGGCCTGATGGGCATGCGCGTCGGTGGCAAGCGCAAGCTCTGGGTGCCGGCCCATCTGGGCTACGGCGAGCGCCAGGTCGGCTCGATCCCACCGAATTCCAACCTGGTGTTCGAGATCGAGCTGCTGGAAGTGCTGACCCGCGACGATTGATCCGCTACGCGGTCGCCACGCGCCGCCGGCGCAGGCTCCAGCCCTGCTGCATGCCGGCCGCGGCCAGCAGGATGGCCGCCACGCCCAGCCACTGCAGCGGGCTGAGGCGGTGGCCGAAGGCCAGCCAGTCGACGAAGATCGCCGCGATCGGGTAGACGAATGACAGTGCCCCGGTCAGCGCCGTCGGCAGCTTCTGGATGGCGCTGTACAGCAGCATGTACATCACCCCGGTGTGGACGATGCCCAGGGTCAGCAGGCTGGCCCAGGCCTGCGCCTGCTCCGGCAGCTGGTAGCTGGCCAGCGGCGCCAGCATCAGGGTGCCGGTGAGCAGCTGGAGCAGCGCAATCAGGTGCGGCGGCGTGCCGGAGAGGCGCTTGACGATCAGCGCGGCCAGGGCATAGAGCAGCGCGGCACCCAGGGCCAGGGCGATGCCCAGCAGGTAGTTCTGCCCCGCCACCGCCACGCTGCCGTGGGCGCTGACGATGGCCAGCATGCCGAGGAAGGCCAGGCCCAGCCAGGCCAGCTTGACCAGGGTGATGCGCTCGCCGAGAAACAGCGCCGCCAGGCCCACCAGCATGAACGGCTGGACGTTGTACACCGCCGTGCTGATGGCGATGGACGCCTGGGAATAGGCGGCGAACAGCAGCAGCCAGTTGCCGACTATGGCCACCCCGCTGAGCACGCCCAGGACCAGCACGCGACGGTTCAGCAGCTCGCGGCGCAGCAGGCCGAGCGCCGCGCACACCAGCAGCAACATGGCGCCGCCGACCACGCAGCGCCAGAACACCACGTCCACCACGGCCTGGCCGGACACCAGCACGAACCAGCCGATGGTGCCGGAAATCAGCATGGCGGCGAGCATTTCCAGCGAGCCGCGCCTGAGGGTGTTGTTCATGATCGAGCCTCCGTAGTGAGTGGGTCCATTATTCGGATGCACCCCCTGCTCGCTCCAGAGCTAATCTAAGGCGTAAACATGCCTTCGCCTTTATTGCGAAGGCGTTCCTTCCATTTCACCTAACGGGCCATGCAATGACCGATGAAATCGACCAGATCCTGATCAGCGCCCTGATGGCCGACTCGCGCCGCTCGCTCAAGGCCCTGGCGCAGATCAGCGGGCTGTCCTCGCCCAGCGTCGCCGAGCGCCTGCGCCGCCTGGAGGAACGCGGGGTGATCCGCGGCTACACGGTGGAAGTCGATCCGCGCCACTTCGGCTACCAGCTGCAGGCCATCGTCCGGGTGCGCCCGCTGCCCGGCAGGCTGCACGAGGTGGAACGGCTGATCCAGTCCATCCCCGAGTTCACCGAGTGCGACAAGGTCACCGGCGAGGACTGCTTCATCGCCCGCCTGCACGTGCGCTCCATGGAGCAACTGGACGAGCTGCTGGACCGCATCAACGCCTATGCCGAGAGCAACACCGCCATCGTCAAGAAGACCTCGGTGGCGCGCCGGTTGCCACCGATGAGTGGCGCGTCCTGAACCTGGACTCGCGGGTCTAACCTTGACAGAAATCTGCCGAAGCGCCGACAGGACTTTATTTGTGCAAGGTTTGCAGTGTATTTTATCGATAAATATCGAATTTAAATCGAGCTGCGCCTGAGATGCGGAACTCGCCCCACCTGTAGCAGGAGTTGGCAACATGATCGAAGTCACCGAAGTGCCCATCGCCGAACTGCGCGCCGCGCTGGAGTCGGGCCGCACCACCGCCGTCGAACTGGTCCAGGCCTACTTCGCCCGCATCGATGCCTACGACGGTCCTGCCACGCCGACCCGCCTGAATGCCGTGGTGGTGCGCAACCCCGATGCGCTCGAGGAAGCCGAGGCCTCCGATGCCCGCCGCGCACGAGGCGAGACCCTCGGCCCGCTGGATGGCATCCCCTACACCGCCAAGGACAGCTACCTGGTCAAAGGCCTCACCGCCGCCTCCGGCAGCCCGGCGTTCAAGGACCTGGTGGCCCAGCGCGACGCCTTCACCATCGAGCGCCTGCGCGCCGCCGGTGCCATCTGCCTGGGCAAGACCAACATGCCGCCCATGGCCAACGGCGGCATGCAGCGCGGCGTCTATGGCCGCGCCGAGAGCCCGTACAACGCCGCCTACCTGACCGCGCCCTTCGCTTCCGGCTCGTCCAATGGCGCTGGCACCGCCACCGCCGCCAGCTTCTGCGCCTTCGGCCTGGCCGAGGAAACCTGGTCCAGCGGCCGCGGCCCGGCCTCGAACAACGGCCTGTGCGCCTACACGCCGTCGCGCGGGGTGATCTCGGTGCGCGGCAACTGGCCGCTGACGCCGACCATGGACGTGGTGGTGCCCTACGCGCGGACCATGGCCGACCTGCTGGAAGTGCTCGACGTGGTGGTGGCCGATGATCCGGACACGCGTGGCGACCTGTGGCGCCTGCAGCCCTGGGTGCCAATTCCCAAGCCTTCCGAGCTACGCCCGGCGTCCTACCTGGAACTGGCCGCCGGTGCCTCCGCGCTCAGGGGCAAGCGCCTGGGCGTGCCGCGCATGTTCATCAACCAGGACGAAGCCGCCGGCACCAGCGAGAACCCCGGTATCGGAGGCCCGACCGGCCAGCGCATCCACACCCGCGCCTCGGTGATCGCCCTGTGGGAGGCGGCGCGCCAGGCCCTGGAGGCCGCCGGTGCCGAGGTGATCGAAGTGGACTTCCCGCTGGTGTCCAACTGCGAGGGCGACCGCCCCGGCGCGCCGACCGTGTTCAACCGCGGCATCGTTTCCCCCGAGTTCCTGCATGACGAGCTGTGGGAACTGTCCGGCTGGGCCTTCGACGACTTCCTGCGCGCCAATGGCGACCCCAGGCTGAACAAGCTGGCGGACGTCGATGGCCCGCAGATCTTCCCGCACGACCCGGGCACCCTGCCCAACCGCGAGGGTGACCTGGCCGCCGGCATGGACGAGTACGTCAACATGGCCAAGCGCGGCCTGAAGAGCTGGGACCAGATCGCCACCCTGCCGGACGGCCTGCGCGGCCTGGAGAAGACCCGCCGGCTCGACCTGGAAGACTGGATGGACGGCCTCGGGCTGGATTCCGTGCTGTTCCCCACCGTGGCCGACGTCGGCCCGGCGGATGCCGATATCAATCCGCAATCGGCCGATATCGCCTGGAGCAACGGCGTCTGGGTAGCCAACGGCAACCTGGCCATCCGCCACCTGGGCGTGCCGACCGTCACGGTGCCGATGGGGGTAATGGCCGATATCGGCATGCCGGTGGGCCTGACCTTCGCCGGCCGCGCCTACGACGACAACAGCCTGCTGCGCCTGGCCTCGGCCTTCGAGTCCACCGGCCAGCGGCGCCGGGTACCGCCGCGCACTCCGCCGCTGGCACGCGCCTAAGTGGGCGACGCGGGGCCAAGGCCCCGCGTCGGGCGGCTCACGAGCTCAGGGCGAAGGCGCACATGTTGACCGTCGCGGCCAGGTTCAGCGACTCGATGGCGCCGCAGCCGGGGATGGTGAAGGGCCGGGCCGCGAGCGCGGCCAGCTGCTCGCGCGGCACGCCGCGCGCCTCGTTGCCGAACAGGTAGCAGTCGAAGGCCCTGAAGGCGGCCGACTGCACCGGCTCGCCCTGCATGTCGAGGCAGGCGATGCGGGGGAAACGCGCGCCCAGGGCGTCCAGCTCAACGTCCAGTTCCAGCGGCGTGTGGAAGATGGCGCCCATGCTGGCGCGCACCACCTTGGGGTTGTAGGGGTCGACGCTGCCGGGGCTGAGCAGGCAGCGCAGGCCGCCGAACCAGGCCAGGGTGCGCAGTATGGTGCCGAGGTTGCCCGGGTCCTGGATCTCGTGCAGGTAGATGGCGCGCTCGCCTGGGGCCGGCGGCGGCGGCACCAGCGCCGCGAGCGGCACCACGGCGAGGATGCCCTGCGGCGTCTGGGTGTCGGCGATCTGCGACATCTGTCGCTCGCCGATCAGCTGCGTCCTGAACGGACTCTGCCAGTGCTCGTAGGCGGCCGTCACGTACAGCTGGCTGGCGCGCAGCGCGGGGTTGTGCACGGCGGCCTTCTGCAGCTCCAGCAGCAGGTGCTCGCCTTCCACCAGGAAATGGCCGAACTCGGCGCGGTACTTCTTCTGCTGCAGCTTCTTGATGTCGTCGAGCTTCATCAGTGGCCCGCCAGGATCGACTTGGCCACCGCCTCGGCTACCTTGATGCCGTCCACTCCCGCCGAGAGGATGCCGCCGGCGTAGCCGGCGCCTTCGCCGGCCGGGTACAGGCCCTTGAGATTGAGGCTCTGCAGGCTCTCGTTGTCGCGGGTGATGCGCACCGGCGAGCTGGTGCGGGTCTCGATGCCGGTCAGCACCGCATCGTCCCGATCGAAGCCGCGGATCTGCTTGCCGAAGGCCGGCAGCGCCTCGCGGATGGCCTCGATGGCGTAGTCCGGCAGCGAGGGGGCCAGGTCGCCCAGGCGCACGCCGGGCTTGTAGGAGGGTTCCACCTCGCCGAACTCGCTGGACGGCACGCCGCGGATGAAGTCGCCAACCAGCTGGCCCGGGGCGCAGTAGTCGCGCCCGCCCAGCTCATAGGCGCGCGACTCCAGGCGTTCCTGCAGCTCCACGCCGGCCAGCGGGCCGCCGGGGAAGTCCTGCTCCGGGTTGATGCCGACGACTATGCCGGCGTTGGCATTGCGCTCGTTGCGCGAGTACTGGCTCATGCCGTTGGTGACCACCCGTTCCGGTTCGGAGGTGGCCGCCACCACGGTGCCGCCCGGGCACATGCAGAAGCTGTAGACGGCGCGGCCGTTCTTGGCGTGGTGCACCAGCTTGTAGTCGGCGGCGCCCAGCTCCGGGTGGCCGGCGTACTTGCCCAGGCGCGCCTGGTCGATCAGCGATTGCGGATGCTCGATGCGGAAGCCGATGGCGAAGGGCTTGGCCTCGATGAACACGCCCTGGCGGTGCAGCATGCGGAAGGTATCGCGCGAGCTGTGCCCCAGCGCCAGCACCACGTGGCGGCTGCGCAGGGTCTCGCCATTGGCCAGCACCACGCCCTCGAGCTGGCCGTCGTCGATCACAAGGTCGGTCACCTTGCTCTCGAAGCGCACTTCGCCGCCGAGGGCGATGATCTCCTCGCGCATGGCCGCCACCACGCCGGTGAGGCGGAAGGTGCCGATGTGCGGCTTGCTGACGTACATGATCTCTTCCGGCGCGCCGGCGCGGACGAACTCGCTCATCACCTTGCGCCCGTAGAACTTGGGGTCCTTGATCTGGCTGTACAGCTTACCGTCGGAGAACAGCCCCGCCCCGCCCTCGCCGAACTGCACGTTGGACTCGGGGGTCAGGGTCTTCTTGCGCCACAGCGCCCAGGTGTCCTTGGTGCGCCGGCGCACATCCTTGCCGCGCTCCAGCACGATCGGCTTGAAGCCCATCTGCGCCAGCAGCAGCGCGGCGAACAGGCCGCAGGGACCGAAGCCGACCACGATCGGACGCTCGGCGAGGCCGGCCGGCGCCTGACCGACCGGGTAGTAGTTCGTGTCCGGCGCCGGGCGGATGTGCGGATCGTCGGCCAGGCGCGCCAGGATGGCGGCCTCGTCGCGCGCTTCCAGGTCGATGATGTAGATGAACAGGATCACGCTGTTCTTCTTGCGCGCATCGTAGCTGCGCTTGAACACGCTGAAGTTCAGCAGGTCGGCGTCGGCGATGCCCAGGCGGCGGACTATGGCCGCGCGCAGCTCATCGGCGGCATGGTCGAGGGGCAGGGACAGTTCGGTGATGCGAATCATGGCGGTATCCTGGCCGGTGACTCCGGCAAAGGAGGCAATAGAGAGGGGTAGCCGGCAATTGTAGCCGCCACCAGCCACCGCTGTCAGGGCCGCAGGGCCCGTGGATTTAACCTGCGCGGCACTATCGGCTTATAATCGCCGCCACTTTGCGCCCCTGCCCGCTTTGCGGCGGTGCGCATCTCACCCAATTTCCCGTGCCTGGCCCCCTCATGAAACGCTCCAAAAGCAGCAGCCGCTGGCTGAACGAACACGTCAACGATCCTTACGTCAAACGCGCACAGAAGGACGGCTACCGCTCGCGTGCCAGTTACAAGCTGATCGAGCTGAACGAGAAGGACAAGCTGATCCGTCCCGGCATGCTGGTCATGGACCTGGGTTCCGCGCCCGGCGGCTGGTCGCAGGTGGCCGGCAAGATCGTCGGCGAAAAGGGCCGAGTCATCGCCAGCGACATCCTGCCGATGGACCCGCTGGACAACGTCGACTTCATCCAGGGCGACTTCACCGACGACGGCGTGTTCCAGCAGATACTGGCCAAGCTCGACGGCCGCCAGCCCGACCTGATCATTTCCGACATCGCTCCCAACATCAGTGGCGTCGCCGCTGCCGACCAGGCCTCGTCGATGTACCTGGTCGAACTCACCCTCGACATGGTGCGCCAGGTGCTCAAGCCCGGCGGCAACTACGCGGTCAAGGTGTTCCAGGGCGAGGGCTCCGAGGCCTTCCTGAAGGATGTGCGCTCCTCGTTCGAGAAGGTGATGGTGCGCAAGCCGGAAGCCTCGCGACCGCGCTCGCGGGAGGTCTACCTGGTGGCCAAGGGTTTCAAGGGCGAATAGGCCCCGATGCACAGGCATAAAAAAGCCGCTCGAATGAGCGGCTTTTTTCATGGCGCGCGGCGCCGGCCTACTCGGCCAGACGCCAGGTGGTGCCGCCCTTGCCATCTTCCAGCACCACACCCATGGCGGTGAGCTGGTCGCGGATGCGGTCGGATTCGGCCCAGTTCTTGTCGGCGCGAGCCTGCAGACGCGCGGCAATCAGGGCTTCCACTTCCGCGGCGTCGACCTTGCCGGCGGCGCCGGCCTGCAGGAAGGCATCCGGCTCCAGCTGCAGCACGCCGAGCACGCCGGCCAGCTGCTTGAGCTGGGCGGCCAGGGCGGCGGCGGCCTGTACGTCCGACTCACGCAGGCGGTTGACCTCGCGGATCATCTCGAACAGCACGGCGCAGGCTTCCGGCGAGTTGAAGTCGTCGTCCATCGCCGCGCCGAAGCGCTCGACGAATTCCTCTCCACCGGCGGGCGCCGCTTCCGGCAGGCCCTTGAGGCCGTTGTAGAAGCGCTCCAGGGCGCCCTTGGCTTCCTTGAGGCTGTCTTCGGAGTAGTTGATCGGGCTGCGGTAGTGGCTGGACACCAGCAGGTAGCGCACCACTTCCGGGTGGTACTTCTCCAGCACCTCGCGGATGGTGAAGAAGTTGCCCAGGCTCTTGGACATCTTCTCGCCGTCCACGCGCACCGCGCCGGCGTGCATCCAGGCCTTGGCGTAAAGCTTGCCGGTGGCCGCCTCGCTCTGTGCGATCTCGTTCTCGTGATGCGGGAACACCAGGTCCGGGCCGCCGCCGTGGATGTCGAAGGTCTCGCCCAGGCAGCAGGTGGACATCACCGAGCACTCGATGTGCCAGCCCGGACGGCCCTTGCCCCAGGGCGAATCCCAGCTCGGCTCGCCCGGCTTGGCGCCCTTCCACAGCACGAAGTCCAGCGGATCTTCCTTGATCTCGTCGACCTCGATGCGCGCGCCGATCTTCAGCTCGTCGATCTTACGCCGGGACAGCTTGCCGTAGGTCTCGAACTTGGTGACGCGGTAGTACACGTCACCATTGCCCGGGGCGTAGGCAAAGCCCTTGTCGATCAGGGTCTGGATCATCTGGTGCATGCCGGCGATATGGCCGGTGGCGCGCGGCTCGATGTCCGGGCGCAGCACGTTCAGGCGCGCCTCGTCCTCGTGCATGGCGGCGATCATGCGCTCGACCAGCGCCTCGAACGGCTCGCCGTTCTCGTTGGCGCGCTTGATGATCTTGTCGTCGATGTCGGTGATGTTGCGCACGTAGGTCACGTCATAGCCGCGCGCGCGCAGCCAGCGGGTAACCACGTCGAAGGCCACCATCACGCGGGCATGGCCGATGTGGCAGAAGTCGTACACGGTCATGCCGCACACGTACATGCGCACGCTGTTGCCTTCCAGCGGCTGGAAGACGTCCTTGGTCTTGGAGAGGGTGTTGTAGATGGAAAGTGCCATTTACTGACCCCAGGAATCGCGCAGGGTGACGGTACGGTTGAACACCGGCTTGCCCGGCTGGGTATCCTTCAGGTCGGCGACGAAGTAGCCTTCGCGCTCGAACTGGAAGCGCTCTTCCGGCGCGGCGTTGGCCAGCGACGGCTCGGCGCGGCAGCCGGTGAGGACGACCAGCGAGTCCGGATTGATGTTGTCGAGGAAGCTGCCGCCCTCCTCGCTCTTCTCCGGGTTGGCGGAGCGGAACAGGCGGTCGTACAGGCGCACTTCGCACTCGACGCTCTCGGCGGCCGGCACCCAGTGGATCACGCCCTTGACCTTGCGGCCTTCCGGGTTCTTGCCCAGGGTGTTCTCGTCGTAGGAGCAGCGCAGCTCGACGATATTGCCAGCGGCGTCCTTCACGGCTTCATCCGCGCGGATCACATAGCTGCCGCGCAGGCGCACTTCGCCGCCCGGGATCAGGCGCTTGAAGCCGTCCGGCGGGGTTTCTTCGAAGTCGCTGGCGTCGATGTAGATCTCGCGGCTGAACGGTAGCACACGCACGCCCATGTCCTGCTTCGGGTGGCGCGGCAGTTCGAGGTTCTCTTTCTTCCCTTCCGGGTAGTTGGTGATGACGACCTTGAGGGGTTTGAGCACGCACATGGCACGGGCGGCGTTGGCATCCAGGTCCTCGCGGATGGCGAATTCCAGCATGCCGATGTCGACCACGCCGCCGGCGCGATTGACGCCGATCATGTCGCAGAAGGTGCGGATCGAGGCCGGGGTGTAGCCGCGGCGACGGTAGCCGGACAGAGTCGACATGCGCGGGTCGTCCCAGCCCTGCACATGGCCCTCGTCGACCAGCTGCTTGAGCTTGCGCTTGCTGGTGACGGTGTAGTTCAGGTTCAGGCGGGCAAATTCGTACTGGCGCGGCTGCGCCGGCACCGGCAGGTTGGCCAGGAACCACTCGTAGAGCGGGCGGTGATCCTCGAACTCCAGGGTGCAGATGGAGTGGGTGATGCCCTCGATGGCGTCCGACTGGCCGTGGGTGAAGTCGTAGCTCGGGTAGATGCACCACTTGTCGCCGGTCTGGTGGTGACGGGCGTGGCGGATGCGGTACAGAATGGGATCTCGCAGGTTGATGTTCGGCGAGGCCATGTCGATCTTGGCGCGCAGCGAACGGGCGCCGTCCGGGAACTCGCCGGCCTTCATGCGGGCGAACAGGTCGAGGTTCTCTTCCACGCTGCGATCGCGGAACGGGCTGTTCTTGCCCGGCTCGGTCAGGCTGCCGCGATAGGCACGCATTTCTTCCGCGTTGAGGTCGCAGACGAAGGCCTTGCCGGCCTTGATCAGCTCGATGGCCCAGGCATGCAGCTGGTCGAAGTAGTCGGAGGCGTAGCGCTCCTCGCCGGCCCACTTGAAGCCCAGCCACTCGACATCGGCCTTGATCGCGTCGATGTACTCCTGGTCTTCCTTGGCCGGGTTGGTGTCGTCGAAACGCAGGTTGCACTCGCCACCGAATTCCTGGGCCAGGCCGAAGTTCAGGCAGATGCTCTTGGCGTGGCCGATGTGCAGGTAGCCGTTGGGCTCCGGCGGGAAGCGGGTGATGATCTTGCTGTGCTTGCCGCTGTCCAGGTCGGCCTGGACGATGGGGCGCAGGAAATTCGCGGCTTTTTCGACGGTGGGCTTGCTCATGATGTCCTTAAGCTGAAGGGCGGCGACGGCCGAGACAGTAGGCCGGTCAAGACAAAGCCCGTATGATACCCAACCCGTCAACCCCCTGACAGCCGCAAAGCGACCGGGCGTGGCCTTTTGGCGCGAACGCGCCACCCTGCCCCCGCCGCCTTGCCCGAATTCGAGAGTGCTACTCCATGATCAAGCTGCATACCAACCACGGCGTCATCACACTGGAACTGTTCGAAGACAAGGCCCCGGAAACCGCGGCCAACTTCAAGGAATACGTGAAGAGCGGCCACTACGACGGCACCGTGTTCCACCGCGTGATCAGCAACTTCATGATCCAGGGCGGCGGTTTCGAGCCGGGCATGAAGCAGAAGCCGACCCGCGCGCCGATCAAGAACGAGGCCAACAACGGCGTCTCCAACAAGGTCGGCACCATCGCCATGGCCCGCACCATGGACCCGCACTCGGCCTCCGCGCAGTTCTTCATCAACGTCGCTGACAACGGTTTCCTCGACCACACCGCGCCGACCATGCAGGGCTGGGGCTACGCCGTGTTCGGCCAGGTGACCGAGGGCATGGACGTGGTCAACAAGATCAAGGGCGTGGCCACCACCATGAAGTCCGGCCACCAGGACGTGCCGGTGGAAGACGTGGTGATCGAGAAGGCCGAAATCGTCGAGTGATTCGATGATCCTGCTGATCTCCGATCTGCACCTGGAAGAGCAACGCCCGGACATCACCCGGGCGTTTGTGCATTTCCTCGAGACCCGCGCCCGCCAGGCCGAGGCGCTGTACATCCTCGGCGACTTCTTCGAGGTGTGGGTCGGCGACGACGGCATGTCGCCCTTCCAGCACGACATCGCCCGCGCCCTGCGCGCACTGAGCGACGCCGGCACGCGCATCTACCTGATGCACGGCAACCGCGATTTCCTTATCGGCAGAAGCTTCTGTCGTCTGGCCGGCTGCACCCTGCTGAAAGACCCCTGCATCGCGCATTTCAATGGCGAGCCGGTGCTGCTGATGCACGGCGACAGCCTCTGTACGCTGGATAAGGGCTATATGAAGCTGCGCCGCCTGCTGCGCAACCCGCTCAGCCTGTTCATCCTGCGCCATCTGCCGCTGACCACTCGCCGCAAGCTGGCGCGCAAGCTGCGTAGCGAGAGCCGCGCGCAGACCCGCATGAAGGCCCGCGAAATCATCGACGTGACCCCCGACGAGGTACCGCGGGTCATGGCCAGGCATGGTGTGCGTACCCTGATCCACGGCCATACCCACCGCCCCGCCGAGCACCAGCTCGAGGTGAACGGCCAGAGCGCCCGGCGCATCGTCCTCGGCGACTGGGACCGCCAGGGCTGGGCCCTGCAGGTCGACGAGCAGGGTTTGCACCAGGCACCCTTCCCGCTCGCCTAGCCCCTGGGCGCGCCTGACTGGAACGCCCCACGCCGCCGATGTGTCTGTCGCGGCGTCCCTAAAGCCCCCGATGCTGGAACAACAGCACCTTGAGCGCCGCATCCGGGTCGATGTCGGCGAACTCCGGTGGATTGTCCAGGCGCTCGACAAACCGCAGTGACGGAGCCTCGCGAGCCATCTCGGCGACGAGGAAGTCCGGCGTGATCGCCGGATCGTTGCAGCAGACCAGCACCCGCCCGCCCTCGGCCAGCAGCTCCGGCAGGCGGCGCATGATCCGGGCGTAGTCGCGGCTGAGGATGAAGCTGCCCTTCTGGAAGCTCGGTGGGTCGACCACGATCAGGTCGAAAGGCCCCTCCCGGCGCAGCTTGCCCCAGGAGTTGAACAGGTCGTGGCCGAGGAAGCTCACCCGTGCCAGGTCGTGGCCGTTCAGCCGGTGATTGTCGCGCCCCCGGCTCAGGGCCGGGCGCGACATGTCCAGGTTGACCACCCGCGCGGCACCGCCGGCGATGGCCGCCACCGAGAAGCCGCAGGTATAGGCGAACAGATTGAGCACGCGCAGGCCGGCGGCCCGCTCGTGCAGCCAGCGGCGCCCCAGGCGCATGTCGAGGAACAGCCCGCAGTTCTGCTTGCGGCCGAAATCCAGCAGATAGCGCAGGCCGTCCTCCTCGATCTCGCCGCGCTCGATGACTTCGCCGACCAGGTACTCGGTGGCGCTGTCGGCGCGGTAGCGGTGCTGCAGCAGCAGATGCCCGGCAGCAGGCCAGATCGGCGAGGCGGCGAACGCCAGCAGCATCCGCTTCAACTCGGCCAGCTGCCACGCCTCCGGCTCGCGGAACAGCGACACCAGCAGCACGCCCTGCAGCCAGTCGACCGTGACCTGCTCCAGCCCCGGCCACTGCCGGCCACGGCCGTGAAACAGGCGGCGCGCCTCGGGCGGCAGGTCGACGAAGGCGGCATGCAGGTGCTGCTGCAGGGTGGCGATGGCGGAAGGATTCATGGCATGCGTGGCTGACGGCTGGGCGGCGCATTCTATGCCAGGCGCGTGAAGGTCGCGGGCAAAAAAACGGCCCATCGCCGCGAGGCGTGGGCCGTAAAGCACTAACGGGTCGTGCGTGGTGCCCAGGCGACGATCGATGAGGGAGTGATCGCGTGCCTGGGCGGAACGCGCGACTGGACGACCGGCCAGCCGCGCGGGGTATGGGCGCTTAGATATGGGCGTCTTGGTATTCCTTCTCGGCTTCGTCGAAGCGCTTGTGCATGGCGCTGGACGGACCATTGCCGATGCGGCTGAAGATGAGGATGGCCAGGGTGGCGAGGATGAAGCCCGGGATGATTTCGTACAGGCCCAGACCGATCCAGTTCTTCCACACCACCACGGTCACCGCACCGACGATCATGCCGGCCAGCGCGCCGTTGCGGGTCATGCCCTTCCACAGCACGGAGAGGATCACCACCGGACCGAAGGCGGCACCGAAGCCGGCCCAGGCGTAGGACACCAGGCCCAGCACGCGGTTTTCCGGATTCGACGCCAGGGCGATGGCGATCACCGCGACCAGCAGCACCATGGCGCGGCCGACCCAGACCAGCTCGGTCTGGCTGGCGTTCTTGCGCAGGAAGGCCTTGTAGAAGTCCTCGGTCAGGGCGCTGGAGCACACCAGCAGCTGACAGCTCAGGGTGGACATCACCGCGGCCAGGATGGCGGACAGCAGGATGCCGGCGATCCAGGGGTTGAACAGCAGCTTGGACAGCTCGATGAACACGCGCTCGGGGTTCTCGCCGACCGGGCCGGCCACTTCCGGATGCGCGGCGAAGTAGGCGATGCCGAAGAAGCCCACGGCCACGGCACCGGCCAGGGTCAGGATCATCCAGGTCATGGAGATGCGACGGGCGGCCGGGATTGCCTTGACCGACTCGGCGGCCATGAAGCGCGCCAGGATGTGCGGCTGGCCGAAGTAGCCCAGGCCCCAGGCCATCAGCGAGATCACGCCGATGAAGGTGGCACCCTTGAGCATGTCGAAGTGGCTGGCGTCGACGGCCTGGATGGCAGTCATGGCCGGGTCGAAGCCACCGGTGGCGATCATCACCACGATCGGAGTCAGGATCAGGGCGAAGATCATCAGGGTGGCCTGCACGGTGTCGGTCCAGCTCACCGCCAGGAAGCCACCGATGAAGGTGTAGGCGATGGTGGCGGCAGCGCCGGCCCACAGCGCGGTCTCGTAGGACAGGCCGAAGGTGCTCTCGAACAGGCGGGCACCGGCGACCACGCCGGAGGCGCAGTAGATGGTGAAGAACACCAGGATCACCAGCGCCGAGAAGATGCGCAGGATGCGGCTGTTGTCCTCGAAACGGTTGGTGAAGTAGTCCGGCAGGGTCAGGGCATTGCCGTTGTGTTCGGTCTGCACGCGCAGGCGGCCGGCGACGAACAGC
Organism: Pseudomonadaceae bacterium; assembly: GCA_033838285.1. GTDB lineage: Bacteria > Pseudomonadota > Gammaproteobacteria > Pseudomonadales > Pseudomonadaceae > Aquipseudomonas. The sequence goes on along the minus strand of JAJLLC010000037.1, from coordinate 59,720 downwards.
CAGTTGAGGTAGGCACCGACGACCAGGCCGATGGCGATCCAGCTCTCGGAGATGCCGGCGACGAAGATGGCGCCCGGCAGGCCCATCAGCAGCCAGCCGCTCATGTCGGAGGCACCGGCGGACAGCGCGGTGACGAAGCTGCCGATACTACGGCCGCCCAGGATGTAGTCGGACAGGTTCTTGGTACGCAGGTAGGCAACGAGGCCGATCAGGACCATCGCGGCGATGTACACCACGAAGGTGATCAGCATGGGGGTGCTAGCTGTCATGGGAGGATGCCCTCTCGCTTGTTGTTATGGCCGCGGGGTGACCGCGACGGGTTGGCAGACGCGCCCGCTCATGGCGAGCACTGAAACACCCGCAACCATGAGGCCCGGGCTATGAAAACTGACGCCCACTGCCGGCGTCGCATCACGCCGCCCCCTCCCGGAACGGCTGGCCGGCGTGCCTGGCTCAGGCACGCCCCTGCAATGGGATGCAGGACTCTAGTGACAGGGCCATGACCTGTTCTTGCGAAAAGCTCCGGATCTTTTGCGAAAAACTCCGGAGCTCAGCGCAGCAGGCCGTCTATGGAACAGGCGTAGCGTTTGAGAGCGGGATTGCGGGTGGCGCTGAAGGCGCGGAAGTCCAGACCGATATCGGCGCGCTGCAGACGCGTCTTGAGCCGGCTCGCCTCGCGTGCATCGACCAGGCGCAGCAGGTGCGCCATCTGCTCCACCCCGCCGCGCTCGGCGAAGTCCAGGCCGGCGGCATGGTCGTGCAACATGACCAGGGCACAGCCGCCGAGAATGAAGTGCCCGGTGGCCAGCACGGCGAAACGGCCGTCGCTGCGCGCCTGCAATGCCTGCGAGGAATTGTTCAGTGCCGTGTAGCGCAGCTGTCGCCCCTGCTCCTTGGCGGCCTGCATCACTCCGAAAGCCATCTCGTCGTTGGTCGACCAGACCAGCCCCACCTGCGGGTAGCGCGGCAGCAGGACCCTGGCCTGCTCGTAGGCACGCTGTCGTTTCCACTCGCCGTAGAGCAACTGGCGCAGGCGTATCTGCGGATGCTCGGCCAGGGCCCGGTGCAGCCCCTGCTCGCGCAGGGTCGCCGAGGGCGTGTTCTTGACGCCGGAAAAGGCCACCAGCTCATCACCGGGAGCCGCCTGAGCGATCAGCGCCTTGGCCATCAGGTAGCCGGCTTCCTCGTCGTTGGGCACCAGGCTGCCGAGCCAGTTGCCATACCGGCCACGGGGTCCCCCGGCCAGCGCCTGCTGCTCGGCGGTCAGGGTGCTGTGCAGGGCGAACAGGCGCACTCCGCTGTCGGCGAACAGGCGCAGCAGCTCGGGGCCGGCATACTGCTCGTTGACGAAGATCAGGTAGTCCGGTTTGTGCGGCCGCTGCAGGACCTCATGGGCGTGCCGCAGGATGTTGGCGATATCGCGTTCGCCATACAGCACCTCCAGCCGCATGCCCAGATCGCCTGCGGCATCCTCCATATAGTCGGAATAGGCCACCCAGAAGCGTTCGTTGGAGAACCCGGGGTTGAGGAACAGCACGGATGTGGCCTGCGCCAGGCTGGAGACGAGCGCCAGGGCGAGGATGGAGAAGACACGCGGGAACAGGGGCATGAGTCCGGGCTCAGTAAAGGCGCGGCGCATTATACAGAGACGGCCGCGGCCTCCGCTCACCACTCGCAATGGCGACGCCATGAAAAAAGCCAGCGCCGGTCACCCGTCGCTGGCTCTTGCCGTCTCGACGCACCTACTACTGCTGACTGACCCAGAACACCGCCGTGCTCACGGCGATCAGGATCAGGGCGAAGATAGCCCAGGCATCGACCACGCTGTCCCTGTCGTCCGAACTGGAATGCTCGCTCATGCAGCCCCCTCTAGTTGTGGTTATGGGTGGTTCGCCAGGAAAGTTAAGACCAGCGACCGGACGACCACAAGCGACGCCGCTGCTTATCACTTTTAGTGAAGTGCATATATATAAACATCACTTTTGTACATATCGGCGAACTGCTATCTTCGCCCCGCTCCACAGAGAGCGCGTTGCCGTGCGCAAAAGCCTTCCCAGCCTGATTGAGCAGTAGCCTGAACCACAGGACGAATATGTACGTATACGACGAGTACGATCAGCGGATCGTCGAGGACCGCGTCAAGCAGTTCCGCGACCAGACCCGCCGCTACCTGGCCGGCGAGCTGTCCGGCGAGGAATTCCGCCCCCTGCGCCTGCAGAACGGCCTCTATATCCAGCGCTATGCGCCCATGCTGCGCGTCGCCGTGCCCTACGGACTGATGTCCTCGGCCCAGGTGCGCATGATGGCCAAGATCGCTCGCGACTACGACAAGGGCTACGCCCACATCAGCACCCGGCAGAACGTGCAGTTCAACTGGCCGGAACTGGAAGACGTGCCGGAGATCCTCGCCGAGCTGGCCACCGTGCAGATGCACGCGATCCAGACCAGCGGCAACTGCATCCGCAACACCACCACCGACCAGTTCGCCGGCGTGGCCCGCGACGAGATCGTCGATCCGCGCCCCTGGTGCGAGATCATCCGCCAGTGGTCGACCTTCCACCCCGAGTTCACCCACCTGCCGCGCAAGTTCAAGATCGCCGTCAACGGCGCCGTGAGCGACCGCGCCGCCATCGAGGTGCACGACATCGGCCTGGAAGCGGTGAAGAACGAGGCCGGCGAGCTGGGCTTCCGTGTTTCCGTGGGCGGCGGCCTGGGCCGTACCCCGATCGTCGGCAGCTTCATCAAGGAATTCCTGCCCTGGCAGCACCTGCTGGGCTACCTCGACGCCATCCTGCGCGTGTACAACCGCTATGGCCGTCGTGACAACAAGTACAAGGCGCGCATCAAGATCCTGGTCAAGGCGCTGACCCCGGAAGTCTTCGCCGAGAAGGTCGAGGCCGAGTTCGCCCATCTCAAGGATGGCCCGACCACCCTGACCGAAGCCGAAGTGGCCCGCGTCTCCGCCCACTTCGTCGACCCGGCGTACAAGGCCCTGAGTGACCAGGACGCCAAACTGGCCGCCCTCGACGCCCAGCATCCGGGCTTCGCCCGCTGGCGCCAGCGCAACACCTTCGCCCACAAGCAGCCGGGCTACGTCGCCGTGACCCTGTCGCTCAAGCCCACCGGTACCGCCCCGGGCGACGTCACCGACAAGCAGCTGGACGCCATCGCCGACCTGGCCGACCGCTACAGCTTCGGCGAGGTGCGCAACAGCCACAACCAGAACATCATCCTCGCCGACGTCGAGCAGCAGCAGCTGTTCACCCTGTGGGGCGAGCTGCGCGAGCTGGGCTTCGCCACGCCCAACGTGGGCCTGCTGACCGACATCATCTGCTGCCCTGGCGGCGACTTCTGCTCGCTGGCCAACGCCAAGTCGATCCCGGTGGCCGAGGCTATCCAGCGCCGTTTCGACGACCTGGACTACCTGTTCGACATCGGCGACCTCGACCTCAACATCTCCGGCTGCATGAACGCCTGCGGCCACCACCACGTCGGCCACATCGGCATCCTCGGCGTGGACAAGAAGGGCCAGGAGTTCTACCAGGTGTCCCTTGGCGGCAGCGCCGGCCGCGAGGCCAGCCTGGCGCAGATCCTCGGCCCGTCCTTCGCCCAGGAGGAAATGGCCGACGTGATCGACAAGCTGATCAAGGTCTACGTCGAGCAGCGCACCGAAGAAGAAACCTTCCTCGACACCTTCCGCCGTATCGGGATCGACCCGTTCAAGGAGCGCGTCTATGCAGCGAATCATTAAGAACGGCCAGATCCTGGACGAAACCTGGCACCTGCTGCCGGCCGACGCCACCCTCGACAGCGTCAGCAACAGCGACGACCTGATCGTGCCGCTGGCCTTGTGGCGCGAGCACGCGCATGCGCTGAAGGCCCGCGACGGCGGTCTAGGCGTGTGGCTGGAAGCCGGCGAGGAAATCGAGGAAATCGTCGCCGATCTGGACAGCTTCCAGGTCATCGCCCTCAACTTCCCCGCCTTCACCGATGGCCGCCACTGCTCCAGCGCCTACCTGCTGCGTAACCGCTACGGCTACAAGGGCGAGCTGCGCGCCATCGGCGATGTATTGCGCGACCAGCTGTTCTCCTACCAGCGCGTAGGCTTCGACGCTTTCGCCCTGCGCGCGGACAAGGACCCGGTCGACGCGCTGAAGGCCTTCGAGGAGTTCTCCGAGGTCTACCAGGCCTCCACCGACCAGCCGCTGCCGCTGTTCCGCCGCCGCGCCTGATCGTTCGGCCGTATGAAAAAGCCCCGCACAGCGGGGCTTTTTCGTTTCGGGCTACATATGCGGCTACTGCGGCGCCCGCACCGACTCCCAGGCCACCTGCGCCAGCAGCTCGCGGCAGTCGGCCAGCTGGGTCTGGGTGCGCCCGGCCAGCCAGTTGCGCGCGAAATCGTGGCTCGGCCCGATGATCACCGAGGAGAAGCAGTCCGCCGGCATCGCCTTGAACGCCCCCTCCCTGCGGTAGTCGGCCAGGGCAGCAAGGATGCGCTGGTAGTGCCCGCGGTTGGCTTCGCGCAGCTCCGCGCCCATCTCGCTGGCCTCGACCCGGCCACGGCTGTGCAGGATGAAGCGCGCCCAGTCCGGGTTGGCCACCACCCAGTCGATGTAGCTGGTGACCAGCAGTTTGACGCAGGCCTCGGCGCTGTCCGCCTTGGCGAACCCCTCGGCCAGCAGCGCCGCGTACTCGGCGGTGCCGGCCAGGTAGAGGGCACCGATGATGCGCTCCTTGTTGCCGAAGTGATGGTAGAGGCTGCCGATGCTGGCGCCGGAGCGGTCGCGAATCATCTCGATGGTGGTGGCATCCACGCCGAATTCGGTGAAGCAGGCCAGGGCGGCCTGGAGGATCTCGTCCTTGCGCGAACGACGGGCCATGGGGTGTCCTTAGTGAAATAGAATATTTTTCTAGAATTAAATTCTGATATTCGTATACTGCCTGGGCGCGCGCTTCTATTCAAATGCAAGCCATTGTTCGGGAGCACCCCATGAGTCAGATGATGCAGATGTACCAGCAGGTCGGACCGGCCCAGTTCAGCGCCATGATCGGCCAGGTCGCCCCCTACTTCGCCAGTATCGCCCCGCAGTTCGTCGAGCTGCGCCCGGGCTACGCCGAAGTGACCTTCCCCAAGCGCCGCGAGGTGCTCAATCACATCGGCACCGTGCATGCCATCGCCCTGTGCAATGCCGCCGAACTGGCTGCCGGCACCATGACCGACGCCTCCATCCCGGCAGGCCATCGCTGGATTCCGCGCGGTATGACGGTGGAATACCTGGTCAAGGCCAAGGGCGACGTGCGCGCCGTGGCCGACGGCAGCGCCATCGACTGGAGCCAGACCGGCGACGTCAAGGTGCCGGTGGTGGCCTATGTCGAGGACACCCCGGTGTTCCGCGCCGAGATCACCATGCACGTCAGCCAGGCATAAGCACTCGGAGCCCGTCATGATCGCCCCACTTCCCCGTACACTGGACAACGGCAACGGGCATAGCCTGTCCAGCCACTGGTTCCACCCCGCAGGCGAAGCCCGCGGCGTCGTGCTGATAGTGCCGGCCATGGGCGTGGAGCAGCGCTTCTACGCCGCCTTTGCCCACTGGCTGGCCGAACGCGGCTACAGCGCCGTGACCTTCGACTATGTCGGCATGGGCCTGTCGCGTAGCGGCTCTCTGCGCGGCCTGGAGGTGGATGTGATCGACTGGGGTCGCCACGACTGCAGCGCCATGCTCGACGCCGCCGTGGAGGCCGCGGGCAGCCTTCCGGTGTTCTGGATCGGCCACAGCCTGGGCGGGCAGATCCTGCCCTTCGTGCGCGGCAACCAGCGCATCCGGCGCGCCTTCACCATCGCCACCGGCAGCGGCTACTGGCGGGAAAACACCAGGAGCCTGCGCAACAAGGCCTGGCTGCTGTGGTACCTGGTCGCGCCGCTGGTCACGCCGCTCGCCGGCTACTTCCCCGGACAACGCCTGGGCATGGTCGGCGACCTGCCGCGCGGGGTGATCGAGCAGTGGCGCCGCTGGTGCCTGAATCCGGAGTACGCGGTGGGTGTCGAAGGCGCGGAAGTCCGCGACGCCTATTCGGCGGTGCGCACGCCCATCACCGCGATCTCCTTCACCGACGACGAGATGATGTCCGGGCGCAACACCGAATCGCTGCACGGCTTCTACCGCGGCGCGCCGCAGACGGCCAGGCGCATCGCTCCGGAAGAGATCGGCGTGCAGCGTATCGGCCACTTCGGCTTCTTCCGTCGCCAGTTCGCCGAATCGCTGTGGGCGCCCTACCTGCTGCCGGAGCTGGGCTGACACCCAGGCCCGGCGGTGCTCAGCCGAGACTAACGAGCACCCGCCCCACCATCTTGCCGGCGAGGATCTGCTCGATGGCCTGGGGCAACTGCTCCAGGCCGACTTCCTCGGCCAGGCTCTCCAGGTTGGTCAGCTTCCACTGCAGGGACAGCCTGTCCCACATGGAAGCCTTCACCACCAGCGGCAGCTCCACCGAATCCACCCCCAGCAGGTTGACCCCGCGCAGGATGAAGGGTGCCACGTTGCCCTTGAAGCCCATGCCGGCGGTCAGGCCGCAGCAGGCGGCACTGGCGCCGTAGCGCAGCGACTTGAGCACGTTGAACAGGATCTCGCCGCCGACGGTATCCACCGCACCGGCCCAGCGCTCCTTGAGCATGGCCTTGTCGCTGCCTTCCTGCAGCTCCTCGCGCGGCACTATCTGCTGGGCGCCGAGCTGGCGCAGGAACTCGCCCTGCCCGGCCTTGCCGGTGGACGCCGCAACGTTGTAGCCGAGCCGCGCCAGCAGGGCCACGGCGATCGAGCCGACGCCGCCGGTGGCGCCGGTCACCAGCACCGGGCCGGCGGCCGGGGTCAGCCCGGCCTGCTCCAGCTTGTCCACGCACAGCGCGGCGGTCAGGCCGGCGGTGCCGAGTAGCATGGCCTCGCGCAGCGACAGGCCCTTGGGGCGCTTGATCACCCAGGCGGCCGGCACGCGGATGTACTGGCCGAAGCCGCCGGCGGTATTCATGCCCAGGTCGTAGCCGGTGACGATCACCTCGTCGCCGGCAGCGAATTCGCTGACCGAGGAATCGGCCACCACGCCGGCGGCATCGATGCCCGGCGTATGCGGGTAGGCCTTGGTCACGCCGCGGTTGCCGCTGGCGGACAGCGCATCCTTGTAGTTGAGCGAGGAATACTGCACGCGAATCAGCACCTCGCCGACCGGCAGATCGGCCACGGCGCGCTCGACCACGCGGGGCACGAAGATGCCGTTCTCCTCGCTGACCAGCAGCGCCTTGAAGACAGTCATGGCTTACTCCTACCAGAAACGTTGTTGATTGAGACGGCTCCACCAGTTCAGCAGCAGGCGGTCCAGGGTGACGCTGGCGGCCAGGCCGAAACGCTCCGGCAGGCTCTTCTTCTCGGCATAGTGCAGGTGGAACAGCTCGGCCTCGCGGGCGCGCTCGGCCAGGTATTCGTCGCTGGTCTTGAGCTCGTCGACCAGGTGCTTGTTCAGCGCCGAGACGCCCAGCCAGACCTCGCCGGTGGCGATCTCGTCGATGCTCAGCTGCGGCCGGTAGCGGCCAACGAAGTTCTTGAACAGCTCGTGGGTGGTCTCCAGGTCCTCCTGGAACTTCTCGCGGCCCTTCTCGGTGTTCTCGCCGAACACGGTCAGGGTGCGCTTGTACTCGCCGGCGGTGAGCACCTCGAAATCGATGTCGTGCTTCTTCAGCAGACGGTGCACGTTGGGCAGCTGCGCCACCACGCCGATGGAGCCGAGGATGGCGAAAGGCGCCGAGAGCACCTTGTCGCCGATGCAGGCCATCATGTAGCCGCCGCTGGCCGCCACCTTGTCCACGCACACGGTCAGCGGCACGCCGGCCTGACGGATGCGCGCCAGCTGCGAGGCGGCCAGGCCGTAGCCATGCACCATGCCGCCGCCGCTCTCCAGGCGCAGCACCACCTCGTCCTGGGCACTGGCCAGGGACAGCAGCGCGGTGACCTCGTGGCGCAGGTTGTCGGTGGCCGTGGCCTTGATGTCGCCATCGAAGTCCAGCACGAACACCCGCGGCTTGCGCAGGCCTTCCTTCTTCTCCTGCTTGGCCTGCTTCGCCTCGGCCTTGTGCAGGGCCTTGAGCTCCGCCTTGTCCAGGATCTCGTGCTCCAGGCGCTGGCGCAGGCCCTTGTAGAAGTCGTTGAGACGTTGCACCTGCAACTGGCCGTGCCCCTTGCCGCGGCCCTTGCCACGCAGTGCCGCGATGGTCAGCAACACCACTATGATGGCCACCATCACAGTCAGGGTGCGGAGCAGGAACTCCGCGTAATCCATCAGAAACTCCACAGCTCCCCCTCGTCTATTCTGCGGCGAGCCCGATCCAGGTACTCGCTTGCCACCCAGCATACCGGCGCCAGAGCCTGCCGGCCAACCGCGAGAACCCGGCATCGATGTTCCTCCAAGATTTCAAACAAGCGTATGTTTTTTCGTTGACAGGGTGCCGGCCGAGCCCCTAACCTCGCCTGACTTCAAGCCGCCGGGATTTCTGCGGACGTGGGCAGCATCTACCTGATTCGACATGGCCAGGCCTCCTTCGGCGCCGCCGACTACGACGTGCTGTCGCCGCTCGGCGTGCGCCAGGCCGAAGTGCTCGGCGACCACCTGGCCGAGCTCGGCATCGGCCTGGATCGCTGCCTGAGCGGCAGCCTGCGCCGCCAGCAGCATACCGCCAGCACCGCCCTGCAGCGTTGCGTGTCCGCCGGCATGAATGCCCCCGAAGTGGAAATCGACCCCGCCTTCAACGAATTCGACGCCGAAGCGGTGATCCGCGGCCTGCTGCCGGCCATGCTGCCGGACGAACCGGATGCGCTGGAGATCCTGCGCAACCCCAGGGACAACCGCGCCGCCTTCCAGCATCTGTTCGCCCGCATCATCCGCCGCTGGGTCAGCGGCGAGCACGACCAGCCCGGCCACGAGACCTGGCAGGGCTTCGTCGCCACGGTCAACGACGGCCTGCAGCGCCTGCTGGCGCGCGCCGAGCGTGGCCACAACATCGCCGTGTTCACCTCCGGCGGCACCATCACCGCCCTGCTTCACCTGCTCACCGGTGTCCCGGCGGAAAGAGCCTTCGAGCTCAACTGGCAGATCGTCAACACCTCGCTGTCGCGCCTGCAGTTCCGCGGCAACGAGGCCACCCTGGCTTCCTTCAACAGCCGTGTGCATCTGGAGCTGTTGAAGACCCCGGAACTCATCACCTATCGCTGAGTACCGGCCCACAGCGGCCCGCAAGGCCGCCAGCAACCCTTGATAACAAAGGATGAAACCATGAGCTCCGTTGCCGATACCATCAACAGCATGAAGTCCAAGTTCAACGCCAGCGCCGCCGCCGGCCTGGACCTGGTGTTCCAGTTCAACATCGAAGACGGTGACAACTACGCGCTGATCGTCAAGGACGGCACCTGCGACGTGCAACAGGGCGACAACCCGAACGCCAACGTCACCCTGATCATGGACAGCGCCACCCTGGCCGGCATCGCCAGCGGCGAAACCGACGGCATGCAGGCCTTCATGGGCGGCAAGCTGCGCGCCGAAGGCGACATGATGCTGGCCATGAAACTGGCCGAGCTGTTCCCGGTATAAGCCCTAGGGCCAAAGCCGCAGAACGCAGGAAACCGGAGTCCTCGGACTCCGGTTTTTTTTCGCCTGCAGCAAGCAATCAGAGCCCTTGATCGGGCGCCAACAGCCACATCTATAAAGCTGTGCTTCACTCGATAGCGCCATTAGATTAACCAATGATTAGTGGCCCCCATCATCAGCAGAAGGGATAAGCATGACGCTGACAGACCAGTCCACCGGCATCCGCGAAGGCGAAGAACTCGATGCCGCGCAGATCGACCCGTACCTGAAGGCGCACATCCCCGGTCTCACCGGCACGCCGCGGATCAGCCAGTTCCCCGGCGGCGCCTCCAACCTGACCTACCTGCTGGAGTACCCGGAGCAGGAATTCGTCCTGCGTCGTCCGCCCTTCGGCCACAAGGCCAAGTCGGCGCACGACATGGGCCGCGAGTACCGCATCCTCAACCAGCTCAACGCCGGCTTCCCCTACTGCCCCAAGGCCTACGTGCACTGCACCGACGAGTCGGTGATCGGCGCCGAGTTCTACGTGATGCAGCGGGTCAAGGGCATCATCCTGCGCAGCGACATGCCGGCCGAGCTGAATTTCAGCGCCGAGCAGACCCGCACCCTGTGCAAGAGCTTCATCGACAAGCTGGTCGACCTGCACAACGTCGACTACCAGGCCTGCGGCCTGGCCGACCTGGGCAAGCCCGAGGGCTACGTGAAGCGCCAGATCGAGGGCTGGAGCGACCGCTACGAGAAGGCCCTGACGCCCGACGCCCCGACCTGGGAGCCGGTCAAGGCCTGGCTGCGCGAGAAGATGCCGGCCGACCACCACAAGCCGGGCATCGTGCACAACGACTACCGCTTCGACAACGTGATCCTCGACCCGGCCAACCCGATGCAGATCATCGGCGTGCTGGACTGGGAGCTGACCACCATCGGCGACCCGCTGATGGACCTGGGCAACACCCTCGCCTACTGGATCGAGGCCGCCGACCCGGCGCCCGTTCAGCTGATGCGCCGCCAGCCGAGCAACGCCCCAGGCATGCTGACCCGCCAGGAGTTCGTCGACTACTACGCCGAGCGTGCCGGCATCCAAATCGACAACTTCGACTTCTACTACGTGTACGGCCTGTTCCGCCTGGCCGGCATCGTCCAGCAGATCTACTACCGCTTCTTCCATGGCCAGACCAAGGACAAGCGCTTCGCCCAGTTCATCATGATGAACAAGCTGCTGGAACAGATGGCCCTGCAGGTCATCGGCAAATCCACCCTCTAACCCGAGCTAGGTAACCACAATGTCCAAGACCCACCTGTTCGACCTCGACGGCAAGATCGCTTTCGTCTCCGGCGCCAGCCGCGGCATCGGCGAGGCCATTGCCAAGCTGCTGGCCCAGCAGGGCGCCCATGTGATCGTCTCGAGCCGCAAGATCGAAGGCTGCCAGGCCGTGGCCGACGCCATCGTCGCCGAGGGTGGCAAGGCCACTGCGATCGCCTGCCACATCGGCGAGATGGTGCAGATCCAGAGCGTCTTCGCCTTCATCCGCGAGCAGTTCGGCCGCCTCGACATCCTGGTCAACAACGCCGCCACCAACCCGCAGTTCTGCAACGTGCTGGACACCGACCTCTCGGCCTTCCAGAAGACCGTCGACGTCAACATCCGCGGCTACTACTTCATGTCCATCGAAGGCGGCAAGCTGATGAAGGCCAATGGCGGTGGCAGCATCATCAACGTCGCCTCGATCAACGGCGTCTCGCCGGGCGAGTTCCAGGGCATCTACTCGGTGACCAAGGCCGCCGTGATCAGCATGACCAAGGTGTTCGCCAAGGAGTGCGCGCAGTTCGGCATCCGTTGCAACGCCCTGCTGCCGGGCCTGACCGACACCAAGTTCGCCTCGGCGCTGACCAAGAACGACGCCATCCTCAACGTCGCCCTGCAGCGCATCCCGCTCAAGCGCGTGGCCGACCCGAGCGAGATGGCCGGTGCCGTGCTGTACCTGGCAAGCGACGCCTCCAGCTACACCACCGGTGTGGCGCTGAACGTCGACGGCGGCTTCCTCTCCTAAGGCCGTGACCGTCACAACGGGCCGGGCTCTTCGCCCGGCCTTTTGTTTTGCGCCTCGAACGCCCGCTGCGCCTCGCGCAGGGTGGTGAAGTGCAACACCTGCGGTAGCTCCTCGATGCCGCGCGCCTCGCGCCAGCGCTGCCACTCGGCGCGGCGCCCTGCCATCACCGGGGTCACGCCGCGGGCCAGCAGCTCGTCCACCAGGTCGCGCAGGGTCATCAGCCCGGAGGCGTCGATGCTGGTCACCGGCAGCATGTCCAGCACGAACCAGCGCAGCTCGGGCCCGGCCTGGTCCAACACCTTGTGCACCTCGCGGCGGAAGAACTGGGCGTTGAAGAACACCAGCGGCGCATTGAAGCGGAACAGCAACATGCCCGGCTGACGCTCACCGGCGGCATGCCGCTGCAGGGCATGGAAGCCGCGCATGCCTTCCACCCGTCCCAGCTCCTCCACCAGCGGCCGCGACATCGAGCGGACGAAGCGCAGCAGCGCGAGCACCACCACCAGCAGAATCGCCTGGATGGCGCCGACCACCACCACGCCGACCGTGGCCAGCAGGCACAGCGCCAGTTCGCTCCGGGAGATGCGGTACAGCTGGCCGAGGAACTGCAGGTTGACCAGCGACAGCGCACCGAACACCAGCACCACGCCAAGCGCCGCCAGCGGCACATAGGCCAGCGGCGCGGTGAAGAACAGCAGCACCAAGGCGATGGTCAGCGCCGCGATGATGCTGGTCAGCTGGCTGCGGCCGCCGCTGCTGTCGGCCACCGCGGTACGCGAATCGGCACCGCTGATGGCAAAACCCTGGGAGAAGGACGAGGCCATGTTGGCCAGGCCCAGGGCGACGAACTCGCGGTCGGTGTCGATGCTATAGCGGTTCTTCTCGGCGAAGCTCTGCGCGGTGAGCATCATGCTGGAGAAACTGACCAGGGCCAGGCCGGCGGCATCGGCCAGCAGGCCCGGCAGCAGCTCCAGGGGAAACTGCGGGATATGCAGCTCCGGCAGGCCCGCGGGAATCAGACCGATGCTGGCTACACCGAGGGCCTCCAGGTCGAGCGCCGCCATCGCCACGGCGGCCAGGGCCATGGCGATCAGCGCCGCCGGCAGCCTCTTCAGGAAACGCTGCGACAAGAGCATCGCCAGCACGGTGGCGGCACTGAGCGCCAGGGTCGGCCAGTGCCAGTCGGCATGGCGGGAGAAGAACTCGATCAGACGCGGCACTATGCCGCCGGCCTGCTGGCTGAAACCGGCGATCTTGCCCAGCTGACCGAGCAGGATGCTCAGCGCCACGCCGTTGAGAAAGCCGACCAGAATCGGCCGCGAGAGGAACTCGGCCAGTGCGCCCAGCCTCAGCAGACCGGCGCCGATGCAGAACAGGCCGGTGATGAACGTCAGGGTCAGCGACAACGACAGGTAGAGCCCGGCATCGCCCGCCGCCAGCGGCGCCACGGCGGCAGCAAGCAGGGCGCAGGTGGCCGCGTCCGGCCCCACCACCAGTTGCCGCGAGGTGCCGAACAGGGCGTAGACCAGCATCGGCAGGATACAGGCATAGAGCCCGGTGACCGGGTGGAAGCCGGCCAGCTCGGCATAGGCCACCGCTACTGGCAGGGCGACGGCCGCCACCGACAGGCCGGCGCGCAGATCGTCCTTGAGGTCGGCGCGACGGTAGCCCAGCAGGCTGGCCAGCCCGGGCGCCAGACGCTGCAGCGCGGTGAGATGCTTCATGCGGCCCCCAACGAATGCGGCGCGGTGGGCGCGCCTTGTCGGCAAGCCTAGTAGGCTGAGGGCGGACTCACCAATCCTTGAGCGCCTGCTCGGCGACCTGGTTCATCGGCTTGGCCAGCAGGCCTGCGGGCGTGAGGCTGACGGAAAACACCGCGCCATCGGCGATCGGCAGATAGGTGACCCGCGCCGCCTGCGGATCGAACAGGAACAGGTCGCGCTGCGCCAGACGCAGCCAGCGCCACAGGTCGATACCATAGGGGCTCTGCGCCAGCTGCACCCGGGCATGGCGGGCATTCTGCTGCTGCTCGATGGCGAGGAAGCGACCGGACAGGCGCTCCAGGCGATAGCCCGGTTGCAGTCCGATCAGCTCGGCCAGGCCTTTCCAGCCCAGCAGGCGAGCGTCCAGCTGCCAGAGATCCCCCTCCAGCAGGACCTCGCGCTCCTCTCCGCCCTCCAGCAGATGGACCCGGTAGCGCTGCTCGCCGTCGGCGCTGAAACTGAGGGTCACCAAGGGCTTGTCCTGCACCTGGGCGTCGTAGCTGCGCAGGTCATAGGCGACTACCCCGACCAGGCCGGCCAGCGCCAGGAAGGCCAGGCCCAGGGTGCCGCGCAACCAGGCCAGCAGCCAGCCCGGGGCGAACAGGATGCGGGCGGCGACAAACAGCGCCAGCAGAGCCAGCAGGCCCACGAACCAGGCCAGGCCGTCGTACTGCATGAATGCGATTCCTTGTGCGATTTTTTGCCGGCATTATGCTCAGCAGTCACGCGGCGAACCAGGGTCTGGTTCCCGTTTCGGCGCAACCGCGCCGCAGCGGTAACCGTGGCCGTGACGCTCCCGCGCCCTTGCATCCGCTTCGAGTTCCCTATGCCCTTCCCCTTCGAACTGGCCGTCGAGCCGAGCACCCTGCTGATTCTCGCCCTGGTGGCATTCACCGCCGGCTTCATCGACGCCATCGCCGGCGGCGGCGGCCTGCTGACCATCCCCGCCCTGCTCACCGCCGGCCTGCCGCCGCACCTGGTGCTGGGCACCAACAAACTGTGCGCTACCTTCGGCTCGGCTACCGCCAGCTACACCTTCTACCGGCGCAAGCTGTTCCATCCCGGGCAATGGCGCAATGCGCTGCTCGCCACGGCAATAGGCGCCGCCCTCGGTGCGCTGATCGCCCACTGGCTGCCGGCGGCCTGGCTCAACCAGATGCTGCCGGCCGTGGTGTTCGGTTGTGGCCTGTACCTGCTGTTCGGCAAGACGCCTGAGACCCACGGCCAGCAGGACGCCCCCGTGGCCCAGGGCCGCCAGTGGCCGCAGGGCCTCGGCCTGGGCTTCTACGACGGCGTGGCCGGCCCCGGCACCGGCGCCTTCTGGACGGTCAGCACCCTGCTGCTCTATCCCATGGACCTGGTCCGCGCCAGCGGCGTGGCGCGCAGCATGAACTTCGTAAGCAACGGCATGGCCCTGGTCGTGTTCGTCATCGCCGGCCAGGTGGCCTGGCTGCTCGGCATCGCCATGGGGCTGGCGCTGATGGCCGGGGCCTTCCTCGGCGCACGCACGGCGATCAGCGGCGGCTCGAAGTTCATCCGCCCGGTATTCATTCTGGTGGTACTGGCGCTGACCGCGCGCCTGGCCTGGCAGCACTGGTTCGGCCAGGCGTAGGGCTCCGCTTCCTGCCCTAGCGGGCCAGCAACGGCTCCGGCTGGCCCAGGCGGCGAGCCACATGGAGGTCGATCAGGTAGCGGGCGATGGAGCGCTGCATCGGCAGCGGCGGCAGCCGGTCGATGGGGAACCAGCGCGCGTCCTCGATCTCGTCGGCCTGCGGCACTATCTCACCGCCGACATACTCGGCATGGAAGCCGAGCATCAGCGAATGCGGGAAGGGCCAGCCCTGGCTGCCCAGGTACTGCAGGTTGCCGACCTCGACGCCAACTTCCTCGCGCACCTCGCGAATCACGCACTCCTCGGCCGACTCGCCCGGTTCGACGAAGCCGGCCAGGGTGCTGTAGATACCCGGCACGAAGCGCGGGGAACGGGCCAGCAGCACTTCGTCACCGCGGCTGACCAACACTATCATGCTCGGCGAGATGCGCGCATAGCTGTCCAGGCCACACGCGGGGCAACGCATGCAACGCTCGCCCGGCACCTGACTGGTGGCGCTGCCGCAGCGCCCGCAGAAGCGGTGGTTGCGGCTCCAGGTGGCGACCTGCTCGGCGAAGGACAGCATGCGGAAGGTCGGATAGTCGGCCTGCAGCATGAACTGCCGCATGCCCTGCCAGAAACAGCCCGGCAGCTCGACCGGCTGCTCGACCTGCAGCAGCCAGACCGGCTGATCGTCGAAACGCCCCAGTCCCTGCTCGCCCACCACGGGCAGGTCCTGGCGCTTGAGCCAGTCGCGCGGGAACAGCACGCCGTTGGCATCGGCCAGGAAACCCTGCGGGCCGTGCACCAGGGCCCAGCCGCCGGCCTGCGCATTGTCCAGCGGTGGCGTGGTGTGCCAGCCGGAAGCCATCAGGCGGCTACCGACAGGCCCAGGGCGCGCACGCTTTCCTCGGCCAGGTCGAGCACGCTCGGGGTGGTCTCGGGGCGCAGCACGGCGCCGCCTTCGAGGTAGTACTCCAGGCTGCTGAGGGCGTCGGCCAGGGTTTCCAGCATCTGCTCGGAGGGCATCTGCCGGGCATCGATCATCTGCTGCTGGATATAGTCGGCGCACAGGCCGATGAGCTTGGCCGCACGCTCCTGGCCGAGGAACCACAGGCCACCGCGCACCGCCTGCAGGCTGATCGGCACGTTGGCCAGGTGCATGCGGTCGCCACTGGACTCCAGGTAGGAGGTGATGGCGCGCTTGGCCAGGGCCAGACCGCCCTGGGCCTCGTCGATCACCACGATGCGCGCCTCGGTCAGCTGGTGCGCGGCAAAGGCCTCGCCCTCGTCGCCCGGCTGCGCCTGGGTCGGGCGCTGGCTGCGCTGCTCGCCGCGCTCCAGGCTGGCCACCATGCTCTCCACATAGAGCACGGCTTCCGCCAGCCGGTGCAGCTCGTCGTGCTGCGGCGGGCGGTTGTCGCCCCAGGCGCCGACCACGGCCAGCTGCACCTGCAGGGCATTGGCGGCGGAGCTGAGCCCTACCATGCCGAGGGTCTTGGCCAGCTTGCCGAGCTGGGCATGCAGGCTGCCGAAGCTCTCCGGCTGAACGCTGCCGCGCTCGATCAGATCGAGCAGGTCCTTGACCGCGGCCAGCTCCTCGCGAATGGCGGTGGACAGCGAGCGCATCACGCCCTGCCCCGGGCCGGACAGCCGCTGGTATTCCTCGTCGAGCAAATGGTCGGTGAACGGCAGCGCGGTCAGGCCGAATACCTCGCGCACCGCGCTGGCCTGTGGCCCGTGGCTGTCGGCCAGCGCGACCAGGTAGAGCAGCTCCTTGAGCAGGCTGCGCGGGGCCTCGTAGCTGCCGTTGGCACCCAGGGCCTGCCTGATTTCACGATCCAGGCGGGAAAACAGCTGCTTGCGCGACTTGCGCGGCAGCAGCTGGCCGTCCAGCTGCGACTCCACGGCGGCGGCCCCGACCCAGTACAGGCGACCGGCCGGCTTGTCGACGAAGACACCATCGAGGCGCGCCAGGGCGCGCAGCATCAGCTTGAGGCCGGCTTGCGGGTTGTCCTCGCGAATGAAGCCGAGCAGGCCGACCTGATACATCTGGCGCAGGCGCCGGGTGTCCTCGGCGCTGGCCGGGGCAGGCACCCCGGCAGGTCGCTGCTGATCCAGACGCACGCTGAAGAAGAAGCTTTCCGGCAGCGGTGGCTGGCCGCCGGCCTGGCGCAGGTCATTGATCGCCGGTAGCAGCAGCTCGGGCATCTCCTGGCGATTGGCGTCGACGTTTTCCAGATAGCGACGCAGCACATAGAGCGCGTTGCTCAGAGCAGCCAGCTGGCCGTCGCGCTCCTCGCCGGCACCGGCGGGAATGTCGGTGGCCTGCTGCAGCACTTCCTGGGCCAGCAGCTCGGCGCCGGCCAGTTCGATCAGGTTGAGGGTGCCGCGCACCTGCTGCAGGTTCTCGACGGCCTGTTGCAACAGGCTGCCGTTGTTCCGCTCGGCGATGAACTGCTCGAGGCTCTGCTCGGTCTCCTCCATGGTGGTGAACAGTTCGTCACGCACCAGGCTCAGGGATGTCGCTCCAGTGACCATGGGTCTGCTGAACCTCTTCTTGTCTGGATCAGTCGGCGAATTCGGGCTTCTGCTTGCTCATGTGCGCGGCCATGGCCACGCGCAGGTCGGCGGACTGCAGCATCGCACCGTTCCAGTTGGCCACGTACTCGAGGCCGTCGTCGACGCGGTGATCGCGCATGTAGCGGATCATGTGTTTGGTGCCGCGGATGGCGATGGGCGACTTGCTGGCGATCTCGCGGGCGATGGCGAACACGCCTTCCAGCAGCTCTTCCTGAGTCTCGTAGGTGCGGTTGACCAGGTTGATGCGCAGTGCCTCGGCGCCGTCGATGCTGCGGCCGGTATAGGCCAGCTCGCGCATCATGCCGTCGCCGATGATGCGCGGCAGGCGCTGCAGGGTGCCGACATCGGCGGCCATGCCCATGTCGATCTCCTTGATGGAGAACTGCGCGTCCAGCGTGGCATAGCGCATGTCGCAGGCCGAGATCAGGTCGATGGCGCCGCCCAGACAGTAGCCCTGGATGGCGGCGAGCACCGGCTTGCGGCAGTTGTCGACGGCATTGAAGCTGCTCTGCAGCTGGAGGATCTTGCGCCGCAGGGCCTCGGCGTTGCGCCCGACATCCTTGCCCAGCGCGCTGCCGGCCTGAGCCAGCAGCATCAGGTCGATGCCCGAGGAGAAGTGCTTGCCGGCACCGGACAGCACCACCACGCGGACCTCGTCGGTGTCGTCGGCCCAGCGGAAGATGTCGACTATCTCGGTCCAGAAATCCGCGTTCATCGCGTTGACCTTCTCCGGACGATTGATCTGCACATGGGCGATCTTGTCCTGCAGCTCGACGCGAAAGGCTTTGTAATCGGACACGCGGTGTTCCTCGAGGCAAAGCGCAACGAATGCGCATAGATGTATTGCTTTGGAATCAATCGGCCAACTATAACAAGCGCGCAATAAATGTCGATGCCGGACGCTGTGACCTAGGACACGCTGATAAATCTAAGAAGATTTCTGACTATATCCAGTAAGCACTTGATCTTACTGAACCGGGCTGGAACGCTCGGCCTTTGATTCCAGGGGGACTCACCCATGCAACGCTCGCTGACCCATGCCTTCGTCGACGGCTTTCTGGGCAACTCGCCCAGCTGGTACAAGCTGTCGATCATCCTCTTCCTGATCGTCAACCCCATGGTGCTGTGGAGCCTGGGGCCGGAACTGACCGGCTGGCTGCTGGTCGGCGAGTTCATCTTCACCCTGGCCATGGCACTCAAGTGCTACCCACTGCAGCCCGGCGGCCTGCTGGTGCTGCAGGCACTGCTGCTGGAGCTGACCAGCCCGCAGGCCCTGTACAAGGAGCTGGTACACAACTTCCCGGTGATCCTGCTGCTGATGTTCATGGTGGCCGGCATCTATTTCATGAAGGGCCTGCTGCTGTTCCTGTTCTCCCGCCTGCTCCTCGGCGTGCGCTCCAAGGCCCTGCTGTCGTTGCTGTTCTGTCTGTTCTCGGCCTTCCTCTCGGCCTTTCTCGATGCCCTGACGGTGACCGCGGTGATCATCAGCGTCGGCGTCGGTTTCTTCTCCGTCTACCACCGGGTCGCCTCGGGCAAGAACCCGCGCGACGAGGTGGGCGTGCACAGCGACCACGAGGTGGTGGAGCTGCACCGCGAGGACCTGGAGCAGTTTCGCGCCTTCCTGCGCAGCCTGCTGATGCATGGCGCCGTGGGCACCGCCCTGGGCGGCGTGTGCACCCTGGTGGGCGAACCGCAGAACCTGCTGATCGGCCATGAAGTGGGCTGGAACTTCGGCCAGTTCTTCCTCGAAGTGGCGCCGGTCTCGTTGCCCGTGCTGGCCGCCGGCCTTACCACCTGCGTGCTGCTGGAGAAGCTGCGCTGGTTCGGCTACGGCGCCCTGCTGCCGGCTGCGGTGCGCCAGGTGCTGGCCGAGCATGCGCGCGAGGACGACGCTCATCGCACCCAGGCACAACGCGCGGCGCTGGTGGTGCAGGCTCTGGCGGCCCTGGTGCTGATTCTCGGCCTGGCCTTCCACGTGGCCGAGGTAGGCCTGATCGGCCTGCTGGTCATCGTGCTGATCACCGCCTTCACCGGCATCACCGACGAGCACCAGATCGGCCGTGCCTTCCAGGACGCCCTGCCGTTCACCGCCCTGCTGGTGGTGTTCTTCGCCGTGGTGGCGGTCATCCACGAGCAGCACCTGTTCAGCCCGATCATCCAGTGGGTGCTGGCCCTGCCGACCGAACAGCAGCCGGGCATGCTGTTCATCGCCAACGGCCTGCTCTCGGCCATCAGCGACAACGTGTTCGTCGCCACCATCTACATCAGCGAGGTCAAGCAGGCCTTCCTCGCCGGCGAGATGAGCCGCGAGCATTTCGATACCCTCGCCGTGGCCATCAACACCGGCACCAACCTGCCCAGCGTGGCCACGCCCAACGGCCAGGCGGCCTTCCTGTTCCTGCTCACCTCGGCCATCGCCCCGCTGGTGCGCCTGTCCTACGGGCGCATGGTGTGGATGGCCCTGCCCTACACCCTGGTGCTGGGCAGCCTCGGCTGGTGGGCGGTCAGTCACTGGTTGTGACGGCAAGCGCCTCCACCCGGTTGCACCACTGCCGCCAGGTGTAGAGCGGGATACCCACCAGCAGCACCAGCAGGCCCCAGAACACCGCCTGCTCGCCGGTGCCATAGAGCGCCCACACCGAGTAGACGAAGGCGCAGCTGCCGACCAGCAGCTGGCGCCCGCGCTCCCGCTCGCCGAAGCCGTCGGGCCTGGTCGCCAGCAGGTGCAGCAGCGCCGCCGCGCACAGCACATAGGGCACCACCCCGGCCATGGTGCCAAGCAGGATGATCACGTTGAACACCTCGACCAGTTCGCCCTGGCCGTTGACCAGCACCAGCAGGGTCACCAGCACGCCCGAGATCAGCATGCCCAGGGCCGGCACGCCACGCTTGCTGGTCTTGGCTAGCACCGCCGGGAACAGGCCGTCGCGCGCCGGCGCCAGGGGGATCTGCCCCTGCAGCAGGACCCAGCCGTTGAGCGCGCCGAGGCAGGCGATCACCGCGCCGCCGGCGGTGAAGTAGTAGCCCCAGTCGCCCAGCATCACCCGCGCGGCATCGGCGAAGGGCGCGCTGGAGTGGGCCAGGACATCGGGAGGCAGTATGCCCTGCACCGCCGTGTTGGACAGGATGTACACCACGGCCGCCACCAGGGTGCCGAACAGCGTGGCGCGCGGAATGGTGCGGCGCGGCTCGCGCACGTGCTCGGCCGGCACCGTGGCCGATTCCAGGCCGATGAACGACCACAGGGTCAGCGCCGCCGTGGTGGCGATGGCCTGCACGTAGCCGCCGCCCGGCAGCGCGGACGGCTCGGGAATGCGCAGATAGTTCGGGTTGAAGTAGAACCAGCCGAGCAGGCCGACCAGCAGCAGCGGCACCAGCTTGAGCAGGGTGAGGAGGTTCTGCGCGAAGGCGAAGGAGCGGATGCCGCGCAGGTTGATCAGGGTGCAGAGCCAGACCGCCCCGATGGCGCTGGCGACCATCAGAGCCGGCTCGCGCAGCACCGGCAGGAACACCTGCAGGTAGCCGACCAGGGTCACCGAGATGGCCGCGTTGCCGATCCAGGCGGCCATCCAGTAGATCCAGGCGCACAGGTAGCCGGCGAAGCTGCCGAAGGCATCGCGGGTATAGGCATAGGGCCCGCCGGCGGCCGGGGCGAAGCGCGCCAGACGGGCGAAGCACAGCGCCAGCAACAATGCGCCGGCGCTCGACACCAGCCAGCCGACCAGGCTCAGGCCGCCGTAGGGGCTCAGGCTGGCGGGCAGCAGGAACACCCCCGAGCCCACCATGTTGCCGATCACCAGGGCGCTGCAGGTCCAGAACCCCATCTCGCCGCGCTTGCCGCTGCCCTCTGCCATGTCGCCCCCGTTGGCCTGTCCGGCCCGGGCTCGTCACAGGCCGCTTTTATTCCCTGATGCAATCCACGGTATAGCACGCTCCCTCGCGCTGCAGGCCGTGCACGTCGGCATCGAAGCCGGGGAACTGGCTGTCGAAGGTGCGGGCGAACTGCAGGTAGTCGATGATCGAGCGGGTCTCGGCGGTGAAGCGCTCGCCCGGCATGATCAGCGGAATGCCCGGCGGATAGGGCACCAGCATCACCGCCGCCAGGCGCCCTTCGAGCTGCTCGATGGGCACCGCCTCGACCTCGCCGCGCACCAGCTTGTCATAGGCATCGGCCGGTTTGATCGCCACCTGCGGCAGCACCGTGTACATGCGCTTGAGCGCCTTGGCCGTGGCGTTCTCGCGGTAGCAGCCATGCAACTCGTCGCACAGGTCACGCAGGCCCATGCCGGCGTAGCGCGCCCCGCCCTCGCGGGCGATCGAGGGCAGCGCCTCGGCCAGCGGTACGTTGGCATCGTACAGGCGCTTGAACTCCAGCAGCTCGGTGAGCAGGGTGCTCCACTTGCCCTTGGTGATACCCATGGAGAACAGCACCAGGAAGGAGTACAGGCCGGTCTTCTCCACCACCAGGCCGCGCTCCCAGAGGAACTTGCTGACCACCGCGGCGGGAATGCCGGCTTCGGCCAGCTTGCCGTCGGCGGACAGCCCCGGCATCACCAGGGTGACCTTGATCGGGTCGAGCAGCACATAGTCCTCGGCGATATCGCCGAAGCCGTGCCAGTCGGCGTTGGGCTGCAGCAGCCAGTCGCCGGTGTGCACGCCCTCGCCGCCCGCCTGCTCCGGCTGCCAGATGCTGAACCACCAGTCGTCCGCCGCCAGGTTCTGGCGCAGGTTGGCCAGGGCGCGGCGGAAGCTCAGCGCCTCGTCGAAGGTCTCCTGGATCAGCGAGCGCCCGGCCGGGCCCTCCATCATTGCCGAGGCCACGTCCAGCGAGGCGATGATGCCGTACTGCGGCGAGGTGGAGATGTGCATCATGAAGGCTTCGTTGAAGCGGTCGCGGTCCAGCTGACGCTGCCCGCCATCCTGCACATGGATCATCGACGCCTGGCTGAAGGCCGCCAGCAGCTTGTGCGTGGAATGGGTGGAAAACACCAGTGGCGAGTGCTCATCGCACCGGGTGCCCATGCCGTAGCGCCCGGCGTAGAACTCGTGGAAGGCGGCGTAGGCGTACCAGGCCTCGTCGAAGTGCAGCACTTCCACCGAGTCGCCCAGGGCCTGCTTGACCATCTCGGCGTTGTAGCACAGGCCGTCGTAGGTCGAGTTGGTCACCACCGCCAGCTTGACCTTGGGTGCGCGGCCGCGCGCCAGCGGGCTGGCATCGATCTTAGCCTGGATCGATTCCTTGCTGAACTCGCTGATCGGAATCGGCCCGATGATGCCCAGCTCGTTGCGCTCCGGGCACAGGTACAGCGGAATGGCGCCGGTCATGATGATCGAATGCAGGATCGACTTGTGGCAGTTGCGATCGACCAGCACCAGGTCATCGCGGCCGACCATGGAGTGCCAGACGATCTTGTTCGCCGTCGAGGTGCCGTTGATCACGAAGAAGGTGTGGTCGGCGCCGAAGTTGCGTGCGGCGCGTGCCTCGGCCTCGGCCAGCGGGCCGGTGTGGTCGAGCAGCGAGCCCAGTTCGGGCACCGACACCGAGAGGTCGGAGCGCAGGGTGTTCTCGCCGAAGAACTGGTGGAAGGCCTGCCCCACCGGGCTCTTGCGGTAGGCCACGCCACCGCCGTGGCCGGGCGTGTGCCAGGAATAGTTGGACTGTGCGGTGTGCTGCACCAGCGCCTTGAAGAAGGGCGGCAGCAGCCCGTCCAGATAGTTGTGCGCGGCGCGCGCCACCTGGCGGGCGAGGAAGGACACGGTGTCCTCGTACAGGTAGAGGATGCCGCGCAGGTGGTTGAGGTCGGCCATGGCATCGGCCGGCGCGTTCTCGATGGTCACCTGCTCGCCGAGGGCGAAGATCGGCAGCTGCGGCGCGCGCACGCGGGCGATGCGGATCAGCTCGACCATGTCCTGCAGCAGGCGCTGGTTCTCCCCCGCCCCCTCGGCGGCCACCAGGATGCAGGCCAGGCCGTGGTGGGTGGAGGCGACGATGCGCCCCTCGGCGGAGCTGGCGGTGGAGAGGATGGTGAAGCCGTCCTTGCCCAGTTCTTCGGCGATGGCACGGACGCGCTCGCCGGCCACAGTGTCGGCCTTGATGTCGCGGTGAACGATGAGGATGGGGAAATTCAGGTCTTTATACATTGGAGGTTCCCGAGGCGAGGCGCTCTGCGGCGCCTGATCACCTCAGGGTAGAAGTTCGCCGGTGGCGGCGGAACCCCCAGTGCGGAAGGCTGTAAGAAAAGGTCGCATTGACCCTACCAGCGCTTCCCGTCAGCCGGCCGTTTCCTCGGCCGGCGCCTCCATCTTGGTCCACAGCGACGGGCCGCCGGCGGCCTTCTCGATCACCGCCAGGCGCGCGGCATGAGCCGCCAGCTCCTCCTCGCTGGCGCGGATCACCCGGGTCAGCGGGCGGTTGGCATCCAGGCGGCGGATCGGGCTGGGCAGCACCCGGCCGGAGCCGTCGCCGCCCTCGCCGGCCAGCGACAGGTGGGTCTGGCCACCGGTCATGGTCAGGTAGACGTCGGCGAGGATCTCGGCGTCGAGCAATGCGCCGTGCAGGTCGCGGCCGGAGTTGTCGACGCCGTAGCGCTTGCACAGGGCGTCGAGGTTGTTGCGCTGCCCCGGATGGCGCTCGCGGGCCATCAGCAGGGTGTCGAGGATCGAGCAGTAGTCGCTGACGTCGCTGCGCTCGCTCTGCCCGAGCAGGGCGAATTCGTTGTTGATGAAGCCGACGTCGAACGCCGCGTTGTGGATGATCAGCTGGGCGCCTTCGATGAAGGCAAAGAACTCATCGGCCACGTCCTTGAAGCGCGGCTTGTCGGCGACGAACTCGTTGGTGATGCCGTGCACCGCGATGGCGCCCTCGTCGATCTCGCGATCCGGGTTGAGGTAGACGTGGAAGTGGCGCCCGGTCAGGCGCCGTCCTTCCAGCTCGACGCAGCCGATCTCGATGATGCGGTGGCCATCGGTCACCGGCATGCCGGTGGTTTCGGTATCCAGTACGACACTACGCACGCTTCATCCCCCTTGCTTCTTCGACGCCGCGGTTGGCCAGCTGGTCGGCCTTCTCGTTGCCCGGGTGGCCGGTATGGCCGCGCACCCACTGCCACTCCACCTGGTGGCGGCTGACCTGCTCGTCCAACGCCTGCCACAGGTCGGCGTTCTTCACCGGCTCCTTGCTGGCGGTCTTCCAGCCGCGCTTCTTCCAGTTCGGCAACCATTCCTGGATGCCCTTCATCACATACTGCGAGTCGGTGGTCAGGCGTACCCGGCAGGAACGGGTCAGGGCGATCAGCGCGCAAATTGCCGCCATCAGCTCCATGCGGTTGTTGGTGGTGTTGGGCTCGCCGCCCCACAGTTCCTTCTCCGCGCCCTTGTAGACCAGCAGCGCGCCCCAGCCGCCCGGGCCGGGATTGCCCTTGCAGGCGCCGTCGGTATAGATCTCGACTACTTCTTCGCTCATTGAATGCTCTATTTCTCGGAGTCTCGCCGGCTGACCTTGGCCACCGGCAGCGGCAGCAGCTTGCCCATGCTGGCGCGCTGCACCGGCCGCAGCGGGCGCAGCCCGACCACCAGCTTGCGCGCCACCAGCAGGTAGAAACCGGCGCCCGGCGCATGCAGGCTGGCGCCCCAGCGCTCCAGCCCGGCCAGGCGCGCCTGCCAGGCCGGCGCGGAAAGCGGCGGACGATAGCACCCGAAGCGGCGTTTCTCCAGCGCGAATCCGAGCAGGCTGAGCCAGTCCGCTAGGCGGCTGGAGGCGATGCAGCGGGCCTGGCGGAAGCCGTCGCGGGCGAAGTAGTGGCGCAGCCCCCAGGCGCTCCAGGGGTTGACCCCTATGATCAGCAGATAACCGCCCGGACGCACGCTGCGCGCCGCCTCGCGCAGCAGGCCGTGGGGCGACAGGCAGAAATCCAGGCCGTGCTGCAACACCACCACGTCGGCGGCGTGCTCACCCAGCGGCCAGGCCTGCTCCTCGCAGGCGATGTGCACGCCGGCCAGCGGCGCACCCAGGCGCACGTTGCAGCGGATCTGCGGCGCCTTCGGCGGCTCGGCCTGGGCCGGGCCGTAGTGCACCAGGTAGCCGCCGAAGTAGCGCGCCAGCTCCTCGTCCAGGGCCTTGCGCTCCTCGCCCAGCAGTTGCTCGCCGAGCGGCGAGGCCAGCCACTGGCGGGCGGCCTGGGTCAGGCTCAACCAGTCGGCGTCGGCCTGGGCAAAGGGTTGTTCGCTCATTTGCCACCTCCATCAACAAAGCGCGCGTTAGCGCTTAAGATGCGCCATTGCTCTTCTAATGGCGACCCGCAAAATGTTTCAGATCGACGCCCTTCCCGCCTTCAGCGACAACTACATCTGGCTGCTGCAGGACCACGCCACACGCCGCTGCGCGGTGGTCGACCCGGGCGATGCCCAACCGGTGCTGGACTGGATGGATGCCCACCCGGGCTGGCAGCTGAGCGACATCCTGATCACCCACCACCACCCCGATCACGTCGGCGGCGTGGCCCGTCTCAAGCAGGCCAGCGGCGCGCGGGTGTGCGGCCCGGCACGGGAAAACATCCCGGCATGCGACCTGGCCCTCGACGAGGGCATGCACGTCGAGGCGCTCGGCCAGCGTTTCCTTATATATGCCGTGCCCGGTCACACCCTCGGCCATATCGCCTACTACCAGGCCGAGGAAGGCTGGCTGTTCTGCGGCGACACCCTGTTCGCCGCCGGCTGCGGCCGGCTGTTCGAGGGCACGCCGGCGCAGATGCACGACTCGCTGCAGCGCCTGGCCGCCCTGCCGGACGCTACCCGCGTCTACTGCACCCACGAATACACCCTGAGCAACCTGCACTTCGCCCGGGTCGTCGAGCCGCACAACCCGGCCATCGCCAGCCGTTTCGCCGAGGTGGCCGCCTGGCGCTCCGCCGGGCGCATCAGCCTGCCTTCGAGCATCGCTCTGGAGAAGGCCACCAACCCCTTCCTGCGCTGCGGCGAAACATCCGTTAAACAAATAATCGACGAACGGGAAGGCTCGCCGCACAGCAGCGAGGAGCAGGTTTTTGCCAGCCTCAGGCGCTGGAAGGACGGCTTTCGCGCGCCCTGACAGCCTGATTAAAACTTGACCAGCGGCAAAGGGCGTTTCTAGAATCCGCGGAATTTTTAGCTCCGGAAAACATACCTGCCGATGTTCTTATTACCTTTCGGAACCCTTGATTCTGCGACATGGGCACGGCGAGCAAGGGCTCTGGCGGTGGTGTCGTGCATCGGCCTGGCCGGCTGCCAGAGCACCGGCCGCGATCTCGACGAAGGCCGCGACACCGACCGCGCCGTCGGCCTGCAGCAGGAGCCGGAGTGGCTCAGCGACGAAGACGCCGAGCAAGAGCCCAGAGACATCTGGGAGCGCATGCGCGATGGCTTCAAGCTGCAGGACGAGATCGGCGTCAACCCGCGTATCGAGAACCAGCGCCTGTGGTTCGTGGCCAATCCATCCTTCCTGGAGAAGGCCAGCGTGCGCGGCAGCCGCTACATCCACTACGTGGTCGAGCGTCTGGAAGAACGCGACATGCCGATGGAACTGGCCCTGCTGCCGGTGATCGAGAGCGCCTACAACCCCTACGCCTACTCACGCGCCCATGCGGTGGGCATCTGGCAGTTCATTCCGTCCACCGGCCGCCACTTCAACCTGCGCCAGACCAACTGGTACGACGGCCGGCGCGACATCACCGCCTCGACCAACGCCGCGCTGAACTACCTGAGTCGCCTGCACGACATGTTCAACGGCGACTGGCTGCTGGCCATGGCCGCCTACAACGCCGGCGAAGGCACGGTCAGCCGCGCCATCGAGCGCAACCAGAAGCTCGGCCTGCCGACCGACTACTGGAACCTGCCGCTGCCGCAGGAAACCCAGAACTACGTGCCCAAGCTGCTGGCCCTGTCGCAGATAGTGCAATCGCCGGAAGCCTATGGCGTGCAGCTCAACCCTATCGCCAACGAGCCCTATTTCGAACAGGTGGCGAGCAAGCCTGGCCTCGACCTGGCGCGAGTCGCCGAGCTGGTCGACATGGAAGAGGAAGAGCTGGAGGTCCTCAACCCGGCCTTCAAGCGCGGCGTCACCCTAGACGGCCCGCAACACCTGCTGGTGCCCATCGACAAGGCCGAGCTGTTCAACGCCAACCTGGCCCTGATCAAGACCCAGGCGCCGGTGCAGTGGCAGGAGTACCGGGTCAAGTCCGGCGACAACCTGCACAACATCGCCAACCGCTACCACCTGACGGTCAACACCCTGAAGGAGGTCAACCGCCTGCGCAGCAGTCACCTGCGCGTCGGCCAGGTGCTGAGCATCCCGGCGGCCGGCGGCAGCGAGCGGGCCCCGGCCCTGCACCAGCAGGTGGCCAAGGCCAGCCAGCCGCAGCGCTACAAGGTCAAGAGTGGCGACACCCTGTGGCAGATCGCCAATACCCATGGCGTCTCGCTCAAGGATCTGCAGCGCTGGAACGGCCTGAACGCACGCAGCAAGCTGAGCCTGGGCCAGGTTCTGGAAATCCGCGGCGGCGCTGGCGGCACGGGCAACTCACTGGCGGCACGCGAGAGCGGCACGCGCCAGAAGGCCACCTACTACCGGGTCAAGCGTGGCGACTCGCTGTACCTGATCGCTCAGCGCTTCAAGGTCGACGTGAAACGCCTGCAGAGCTGGAACCCGAGCAGCGATGCTCGCTCGCTCAAGCCCGGGCAGACCCTCACGCTCTACCTCAACTGACAGCAGGCCGGCAGGGCTACGAGCGCCGGGGCTGGCCTCGGCTCAGCGCTTACTGAGCGCCTCCAGGCAACGCTCGGTGAGCTGGGTGAAGCGCTGGAAGGCGACGAACTGCTCGTGCTTGAGCGCGCGCCCGGACACCCGGCTGTCGGCGTAGAGCACGCCGATCTCGCGGCTGCCGGCGATCAGCGGGGCGATGAAGAACATGCCCTGACCGAGCAGCTGGCGCATCGGCAGGGTCACCAGTTCGGCCAGATTGTAGCTGGCCGGCACCCCCATCCAGATCGCCTCGCGATTGCGCAATGCGTAGCTGAAGATGTGTGGCTGCTCGGCCTGCTTGGCCGGCAGCTGGAAGTCCGCCAGCCAGCGCTCGGTGCCCTCGCCCACCGCACGCTTGGCGCGAAAGCAGGTCTGCCCGTCGGCCAGCACCGCCAGCATCACCCGCTCCAGCCCTGCGCCCTGGTGCAGGCCCTTGAGCAGGGTTTCGAGGATCAGGCCGACGTCGCCCTTCTGGTTGACCATCATGCCGAGGTCCTGCAGCGCCTGCTGCAGCACCAGCAGGTCCGGCTGCAGCAGGCGGGCCTTGCGTTCCTGCTGCTGCAGCTTGATCTGCTCCGGGTCGGTGTTGGGGATCAGCTTGCACAGCTGGCTGGCGCCGAAGGTGGCGGCCACTTCGACGGTCTCTTCGGCGCTTTCCAGCACCTGCTTGAGGGCATCCTCGGGGCTGACGCCGGTGAAATCGGCCAGCTGCTGCACCAGCTTGTCCATTTCCGGCGAATCCCAGCCGTCCAGGGCCGCCTCGCTGATCTTCACCCCCAGGGTCACGGCGCGCACCGCCGGATCGTGCTGGTTGCCGCTGCCATGGGCGAAGCTGGCCAGCTCGCCGAGGTTCCAGCTCTTCACCAGGCCTAGGGTGAGCTGGCGGAAGCTGGTGCCGAGCACCTGGCGCACCGCCTCCTCCACGTCCACGTCGGGCTGCTCCAGGGCATCGGCCAGCTCGTCGGCCTGCTCGCCGCCGCAGGCCCAGAAGGCCAGCTCGCCCACGGTATGCAGCAAGGCGGCGATGAACACCTCCTCCTGATGCTTGGTCAGCACGTAGCCGGCGATGTTGCGCGCCTGCACCGCGGCGTGGAAGGAGCGTGCCAGGAGCATCTGCAGCTGCTCGCGCGGCACCCGGGTCAGCAGGCTGTCGATCAGGCTGACCGACATGCCGATCAGTCGCACGTTGTCGAAGCCGATCAGCACGATGGCCCGCGAGATGGTGCGGATGCTTTCCTGGGAGGGGTTGTAGTAGACGCTGTTGCCGACCCGCAGCACCTTGGAGGTGAGGGAGGCGTCACGCAGCAGTACATCGGCCAGTTGCTGCACCGAGGCGTGATCCGCCTGGGACAGGCGATGCAGATCCTGCACCACGGAGGCGAGGGCAGGCAGCTCGGCCTGATTCAAACGATCTATCCATGCCTGTAACCCGATACTGCGTTCCACCAACTCGGCAACCTCGTTTCATTTTGTTTCAGTGTAATCAAATTGATGGCATGCGCTGTGAAAAAGGCACTCTTTTTCCTGCGGATACAAGCTGTTACTGTACCGGCCAAACAAACCGGCGATGGACGGGCACGAGCTGCGGCACGATCCTGAACCGGTGGTCAGAAAGCCCCATGGACTGGATCCCCGCTCGATGCGTCCTCTGCTCTCGCTGATTTTCGGCCTGGCCATGAGCTTTCCCGCTTTCGCGAACCTGGTCGAAAGCCATGGCTACGCCCAGTTCGGGACTCTCAAGTACCCGGCCAGCTTCACCCACTTCGACTGGGTCAACCCCGACGCGCCCAAGGGCGGCACGCTGCGGGTGATGGCCTACGGCACCTTCGACACCCTCAATCCCTACAGTTTCAAGGGCAGCAGCCCCTCGGCAGCGCCCAACTTCCTGCAGTACGGGGTCAGCGAGTTCAACGAGCCACTGATGGTCGGCACCGGTGCCTACGACCCTTCCGGCGACGAGCCCGCCTCGGCCTACGGGCTGATCGCCAGGAGCGTGGAATACAGCGAGGACCGCAGCTGGGTGGTGTTCAACCTGCGCCCGGAGGCGCGCTTCCACGACGGCCAGCCGATCACCGCCTACGATGTGGCCTTCTCCTACCGCACCCTGATCAAGGACGGTCATCCGCAATACCGCACCACCCTGCAGGAAGTGCAGCGGGTCGACATCCTCAATCGCCACCGCATCCGCTTCATCTTCAAGCGTGCCGGCAACCCGCTGCTGATATTGCGCCTGGGTGAACTGCCGGTGCTGGCCCAGCACTACTGGAAGAACCGCGACTTCAAGGCCACCAGCTTCGAGGTGCCGCTGGGCAGCGGCCCCTACCGCATCACCCAGGTCGAGCCCGGCCGGCGCCTGGTGTTCGAGCGGGTCAAGGACTGGTGGGGAGCGCAGCTGCCGGTCAACCGCGGCAAGTACAACTTCGACCGCGTCGAGTTCGAGTTCTACCGCGACAGCAGCGTGGCCTTCGAGGCGTTCAAGGCCGGCGAGTTCGATTTCTACATCGAGCACCAGGCGAAGAACTGGGCCAACGGCTACCGCTTCCCCGCCATCGCCCGCGGCGAGGTGATCCGCGCCGAGATCCCGCACCAGATCCCCACCCAGACCCAGGCGCTGTTCATGAACAGCCGCCGCGCCACCTTCGCCGAGCGCAAGGTGCGCGAGGCCCTGGGCCTGATGTTCGACTTCGAATGGACCAACCGCGCCCTGTTCAACAGCGCCTACAAGCGCAGCGGCAGCTACTACCCGAACAGCGAGTTCGCCGCCACCGGTATCCCCGAGGGGCAGGAATGGCTGCTGCTGTCGCCCCACCGCAAGCAACTGCCGGCCAGGCTGTTCACCCAGCCCTTCGCCCTGCCCACCACCGATGGCCGCGGCATCCCGCGCGAGACCCTGCGCAAGGCGCTGGGCCTGCTCGGCGAGGCCGGCTGGAAACCCTCGGGCCAGCGCCTGGTCAATGCCAAGGGCGAACCGCTGCGCTTCGAGATTCTGCTGGTCAACCCCAACCTGGAGCGCATCCTCCAGCCCTACACCGAGAATCTGGCCAGCATCGGCATCCAGGCCGAGCTGCGCACGGTGGACCGCGCCCAGTACAAGCAGCGCCTCGACCAGTTCGACTACGACATGATCCTCATGACCCTGCCGCAAAGCCTCAGCCCCGGCCTGGAACAGTGGCTGTACTTCCACTCCAGCCAGGCCGGCGTGAAAGGCAGCAAGAACTACGCCGGCGTGCGCCACCCGGTAGTCGACAGCCTGCTGGAACAGCTACTGGCGGCGCAGACTCGCGAACAGCAGGTCGCCGCCACCCGCGCCCTAGACCGGGTCCTGCTCTGGCAGCACTACAGCATTCCCAACTGGTACATCAGCCATCATCGCCTGGCGTACCGCAACCGCTTCGACTTCGTCACCACCCCGCCCTACACCCTGGGGCTGCGCGCCTGGTGGCTGAAGTCCACGGAGACCGCTCGATGACCCATGCCCTGCGTACCCTGGGCGCGGCCCTGCTGATGCTGGCCGGCGCCAGCCAGGCCGAACCGCAACACGCCATCACCCTGTATGGCGAGCCGCCGAAGTATCCCGCCGACTTCCAGCACTTCGCCTACGTCAATCCGGACGCGCCCAAGGGCGGCCTCCTGCGCCAGCGCGACATCGGCGGCTTCGACAGCTTCAATCCCTTCATCCCCAAGGGCAACGCGGTGAGCGTCGGGCTGATCTACGACAGCCTGACCTACCACTCACCAGACGAGCCCTTCACCGAATATGGCCTGCTGGCCGAGAAGATCGACCGCGCCGCCGACAACAGCTATGTGCGCTTCATCCTCAACCCCAAGGCACGCTTCCATGACGGCACACCGGTGACCGCCGAGGACGTGGTCTTCACCTTCAACATCCTGCTGGAAAAAGGCGACCCCATGTATCGCCACTACTACGCCGACGTGGCTCAGGTGGTGGCCGAAGACCCGCAGCGGGTGCGCTTCGACTTCAAGCACAAGGACAACCGCGAGCTGCCGCTGATCCTCGGCCAGATCCAGGTGCTGCCCAAGCACTGGTGGGCCAGCCGCGACTTCGCCAAGGGCGACCTGGAGCCGCCGCTGGGCAGCGGCCCCTACCGCATCGGCAAGGTCTCGCCGGGCAGCAGCGTGCACTTCGAGCGGGTCAAGGACTGGTGGGCCAAGGACCTGCCGGTGGCGCGCGGCATGTACAACTTCGACCGCATCCAGGTCGACTACTACCGCGACACCCAGGTCGCCCTGGAAGCCTTCAAGGCCGGCCAGTTCGACTTCAACCTGGAATATTCGGCCAAGGACTGGGCCACCGGTTATGACAGCCCCGCCCTGCGCGAGGGCCGCTTCGTCCAGGAGTCCATCACCAACCACAACCCCGCCGGCATGCAGGGCTATGTGTTCAACCTGCGCCGCCCGATCTTCCAGGATCGCCGCGTGCGCGAGGCCATCGCCCAGCTGTTCGACTTCGAATGGGCCAACAAGCAGCTGTTCTACGGTTCCTACAAGCGCACCCACAGTTACTTCGAGAACTCCGAGATGGCGGCCCGCGGCCTGCCGGACGCGGCCGAGCTGAAGCTGCTGGAGCCGCTGCGCGAGAAGCTGCCGCCGGAGGTCTTCAGCCAGGAATTCCAGCCGCCGGTCAGCGACGCCAGCGGCATCATCCGCGAGCAGAGCCGCCGTGCCTTCCAGCTGCTCACCGAGGCAGGCTACCGCATCGAGGACGACAGGATGATCGGCCCGGACGGCAAGCAGCTGGCCTTCGAGTTCCTCAATTTCCAGCCCAACCTGGAGCGGGTCATCCTGCCGTTCAAGCGCAACCTGGCCGAACTGGGCATCGACATGCAGATCCGCCGCGTCGACGTCTCCCAGTACATCAATCGCCTGCGCTCGCGTGATTTCGACATGACCTCGGCGATCTGGCCGCAATCCAGCTCGCCGGGCAACGAGCAGCGCGAGTTCTGGCACTCCAGCAGCGCCGACAATCCCGGCAGCCGCAACCTCATGGGTCTGCGCGATCCGGCCATCGACCAGCTGGTGGAAGGCCTGATCCGCTCGGGCTCGCGCGAGGAGCTGATCACCCACGCCCGCGCCCTGGATCGCGCCCTGCTCTGGGGCCACTACGTGGTCCCCAACTACTACGTGGACACCTGGCGCGTCGCCTACTGGAAGCGCCTCGGCCGCCCGGCCGTGACTCCGCTGTACGACGTCGGCCTGATGACCTGGTGGGAAGAACAACCGCTCCACGCCCAGCCGACGCCCGCGGCAGAACCCGCGCAGGAAGCCGATTGATGCTGGCCTATATCGTCCGTCGCCTGCTGCTGATCATCCCGACCATTCTCGGCATCCTGCTGATCAACTTCATCATCGTCCAGGCCGCGCCCGGCGGCCCGGTGGAGCAGATGATCGCCAAGCTGGAAGGCTTCGACGCCGCCGCCGGCGGTGCCACCGCCAGGGTTTCCGGTGGTGGCGGGGAAGTCTCGGTGGCCGGTTCCAACTATCGCGGCGCCCAGGGCCTGGACCCGGACCTGATCGCCGAGATCGAGAAGATGTACGGCTTCGACAAGTCGGCCCCCGAGCGTTTCTGGCTGATGATCAAGAGTTACGCCCAGCTCGACTTCGGCGAGAGCTTCTTCCGCGATGCCAGCGTGATCGACCTGATCCTGGAGAAGATGCCGGTGTCCATCTCCCTCGGGCTATGGAGCACCCTGATCACCTACCTGGTGTCCATCCCGCTGGGCATCGCCAAGGCCACCCGCCACGGCAGCGCCTTCGACGTCTGGACCAGCTCGGCGATCATCGTCGGCTACGCCATCCCCGCCTTCCTCTTCGCCATCCTGCTGATCGTGCTGTTCGCCGGCGGCAGCTACTGGGACTGGTTCCCCCTGCGCGGGCTGACCTCCAGCAACTTCGACCAGCTCAGCCTGGGCGGCAAGATCCTCGATTATTTCTGGCACCTGGCCCTGCCGGTGACGGCCCTGGTGATCGGCAACTTCGCCACCCTGACCCTGCTGACCAAGAACAGCTTCCTCGACGAGATCGGCAAGCAGTATGTGGTCACTGCCCGCGCCAAGGGCCTGACCGACCGCCGCGTGCTCTACGGCCATGTGTTCCGCAACGCCATGCTGATCGTGGTGGCCGGCTTCCCCGCGGCCTTCCTCGGCATCTTCTTCGCCGGCTCCATGCTCATCGAGGTGATCTTCTCCCTCGACGGCCTCGGCCTGCTGGGCTTCGAGTCGATCGTCAACCGCGACTACCCGGTGGTGTTCGGCACCCTGTTCATCTTTTCCCTGTTCGGCCTGCTGGCCAAGCTGTTGAGCGACCTGATGTACACCCTGATCGATCCGCGCATCGACTTCGAAACCCGGGAGCACTGATCGATGAAGCTCTCTCCCCTCAATCAGCGCCGCTTCGCCCTGTTCAAGGCGCACAAGCGCGGCTGGTGGTCGCTGTGGCTGTTCCTCGGCCTGTTCGTGCTGAGCCTGGGCGCCGAACTGATCGCCAACGACAAGCCGCTGCTGGTGCATTACGACGACGAGTTCTACTTCCCGGTATTCAAGCGCTACCCGGAGACCACCTTCGGCGGCGAGTTCCCCCTGCAGGCCAACTACAAGAGCCCCTACATCCAGGAGCTGATCGCGGCCAAGGACGGCTGGATGCTCTGGCCACCGATCCCCTTCGACTACTCCAGCATCAACTACGAGCTGCAGGTACCGGCCCCCGCGCCGCCCTCGGCGCAGAACTGGCTGGGCACCGACGACCAGGGCCGCGACGTGCTGGCACGGGTGATCTACGGCTTCCGCGTGTCGGTGCTGTTCGCCCTGGCGCTGACCCTGTTCAGCTCGCTGATCGGCGTGCTGGCCGGCGCCCTGCAGGGCTACTACGGCGGCTGGGTCGACCTGGCCGGGCAGCGCTTCCTCGAGGTCTGGTCGGGCCTGCCGGTGCTCTACCTGCTGATCATCCTGGCCAGCTTCGTGCAGCCGAACTTCTGGTGGCTGCTGGGGATCATGCTGCTGTTCTCCTGGATGAGCCTGGTCGACGTGGTGCGCGCCGAGTTCCTCCGCGGTCGCAACCTGGAATACGTGCGCGCGGCCCGGGCGCTGGGCATGGGCAACGGCGGCATCATGTTCCACCACATCCTGCCCAACGCCATGGTCTCGACCATGACCTTCATGCCCTTCATCTTGACCGGGGCGATCGGCACCCTGACCTCACTGGACTTCCTCGGCTTCGGCCTGCCGGCCGGTGAGCCCTCGCTGGGCGAGCTGGTAGCCCAGGGCAAGGCCAACCTGCAGGCGCCCTGGCTCGGCATCAGCGCCTTCGCCGTACTGGCACTGATGCTCAGCCTGCTGGTGTTCATCGGCGAAGCCGCCCGCGATGCCTTCGATCCGAGGAAATGAGATGACCGACTCCAACAACCTGATCGAAGTGCGCGACCTGGCCGTCGAGTTCGTCGTCGGCAGCCAGGTGCAGCGCGTGATCGAAGGCGTCAGCTTCGACATCCGCCGCGGCGAGACCGTCGCCCTGGTCGGCGAGAGCGGTTCCGGCAAATCGGTCACCGCCCACTCCATCCTGCGCCTGCTGCCCTACCCGCTGGCCCGCCACCCGGCCGGCAGCATCCACTATGGCGGTCAGGACCTGCTGCAGCTACCCCAGGACAAGCTGCGTGGCATCCGCGGCAACCGCATCGCCATGGTGTTTCAGGAGCCGATGACCTCGCTCAACCCGCTGCACAGCATCGGCAAACAGATCGGCGAAGTGCTGGCCTGGCACAAGGGCCTGAGCGGCGAGGCGGCTACCGCGCGGATCATCGAACTGCTCGAACTGGTCGGCATTCCCGAGCCGGCCAAGCGCCTCAAGGCCTACCCCCACGAGCTGTCTGGCGGCCAGCGCCAGCGGGTGATGATCGCCATGGCCCTGGCCAACGAACCGGAGCTGCTGATCGCCGACGAGCCGACCACCGCGCTGGACGTCACCGTGCAGTTGAAGATACTCGAACTGCTCAAGGAGCTGCAGGCACGCTTAGGCATGGCCATGCTGCTGATCACCCACGATCTCAACCTGGTGCGACGAATCGCCCATCGCGTATGTGTCATGCAGCGCGGTCGCATCGTCGAACAGGCGTCGTGTGACGAATTGTTCCGCGCTCCGCAGCATCCCTATACCCAGGAGCTGCTCGGCGCCGAGCCCAGCGGTGAACCGGCGGCCAACCCCGCCGGTCCACCGCTGCTGGAAGTGGATGACCTGCGCGTGTGGTTCCCGATCAAGAAAGGGCTGCTGCGGCGCACGGTGGACCATGTGAAGGCAGTGGACGGTATCGACTTCAGCCTGCCCCAGGGCCAGACCCTGGGCATCGTCGGCGAGAGCGGTTCCGGCAAGTCCACCCTCGGCATGGCGATCCTGCGGCTGCTCGCCAGCCGCGGCGCCATCCGCTTCCAGGGCCAGACGCTGGACGGCCTGTCGCAAACGGCCGTCAGGCCGCTGCGGCGGCAGATGCAGGTGGTCTTCCAGGACCCCTTCGGCAGTCTCAGCCCGCGCATGTGCGTGGGCCAGATCGTCGGCGAGGGCCTGCGCATCCACGGCATGGGCAGCGAGGAGGAGCAGGAGCAGGCCGTCATCGACGCGCTCAAGGAGGTGGGACTGGATCCGGAGACCCGACATCGCTACCCCCATGAGTTTTCCGGCGGGCAACGGCAGCGGATTGCCATTGCCCGGGCACTGGTGCTGAAACCGGCGCTGATACTACTGGACGAGCCCACTTCGGCGCTCGACCGCACGGTGCAGCGCCAGGTGGTGGAACTCCTGCGCTCGTTGCAGGCCAAGTACAACCTGACGTACCTGTTCATCAGCCATGACCTGGCGGTGGTCAGGGCCCTGAGCCACCAGCTGATGGTGGTCAAGCAGGGCAAGGTGGTTGAACAGGGGCCGGCCGAGCAGGTGTTCGCCGCGCCACAGCACCCCTATACCCGGCAGTTGCTGGAAGCCGCATTCATGGCTCCGGCAGCCGCCGACTAACTGAAAGAGGAATGACGCACATGGGTTTTCTCGCCGGTAAGCGCGTACTGATCGTTGGCGTGGCCAGCAAACTGTCGATCGCCTCGGGCATCGCCGCCGCCATGCACCGCGAAGGCGCCGAGCTCGCCTTCACCTACCAGAACGACAAGCTCAAGGGCCGCGTCGAGGAATTTGCCGCCGGCTGGGGCTCCAGCCCCGAGCTGTGCTTCCCCTGCGACGTGGCCAGCGACGAAGAAATCGCCAAGGTCTTCGAGGCCCTGAGCCAGAAGTGGGACGGCCTGGACTGCATCGTCCACTCCGTCGGCTTCGCCCCGGGCGACCAGCTGGACGGCGACTTCACCGAAGTCACCACCCGCGAGGGCTTCCGTATCGCCCACGACATCAGCGCCTATAGCCTGGTGGCCCTGGCCAAGGCCGGTCGCCCGCTGATGCAGGGCCGCAACGGCAGCATCCTCACCCTCTCCTACCTGGGCGCCGAGCGCACCATGCCCAACTACAACGTGATGGGCATGGCCAAGGCCAGCCTGGAGGCCGGCGTGCGCTACCTGGCCGGCAGCCTCGGCCCGGAAGGCACCCGCGTCAACGCCATCTCCGCCGGCCCGATCCGCACCCTGGCCGCTTCCGGCATCAAGAGCTTCCGCAAGATGCTCGCCGCCAACGAGAAGCAGACCCCGCTGCGCCGCAACGTGACCATCGAGGAAGTCGGCAACGCCGGCGCCTTCCTCTGCTCCGACCTGGCCTCGGGCATCAGCGGCGAGATCCTCTACGTCGACGGCGGCTTCAACACCACCGCCATGGGCGCCATCGAGGACTGATCCTCCTGCCCATGAAAAAGCCCGGCTCGCTGCCGGGCTTTTTATTAAGCGCAAACGAAAAGGCCGCTGATCACTCAGCGGCCTTTGCGGTCAGAGCAGACTCGGCACTCAGAAACGCTCGATGTCGGCCTGTTCCTTGAGCTGCTCGCGGTAGGCGGCGAAATCCTGCTGGCCGGCACGCGAGGCGAGGAAGCGGCGGTAGCTGGTCTTCTCCTCGGCATTCAGCTCGGCCTTGGCCTGGCCGACGCCATCCAGACGCAGCACCACGTAGTCGCCATTGCTCAGCGTCACGCCGGCGTAGCTGGGCTTGCCGTCTTCCGGCTTGGCCATGCGGAACAGGGCCTGCAGCACCACGGGCTCGACGCCCTCCTGGCTACGGGTGGCGGCTTCCACCACCTTCCACTCCTGGCCACTGGCGCCACCTTCACGCAGCTGAGCCAGCAGGGCCTCACCCTCGGCCTTGGCCGCCTCGCCGGCCTTCTTGCGTGCCAGGGTGTCGCGAATGCTCGCCGAGACCTGCTCCAGCGGCAGCAGAGTCGGCTTCTTGTGCTCCTTCACACGCAGCACCAGAGTGGTGTCCGGATCCAGTTCGATGGCACTGCTGTTGGCACCGTCTTCCAGTACTTCCGGACTGAATGCGGCCTGCACCACCTGGCGATTGGCGGCCACGCCTTCGCCACCTTCGCGGCCGAAGGCAGCGCTGGTCTGTACCTCCAGACCCAGCTCCTGGGCCGGCTGGGCCAGGTCGGAAGCCTCGAAGCTGAACTCTTCCAGCTGCTTGGCCGCCTCGACGAAGCGCTGTTCGACCTGCTGCGCCTTGACCTCACGCTCCAGCTTGGCCTTGAGGCTGTCGAAGCTCGGCACCTCGGGCGCCTGCACGCCCAGCAGCTTGATCAGGTGCCAGCCGAACTCGCTACGCACGGGAGCGGAGACCTCGCCCTGCTTGAGCGCATACAGGGCCTTCTCGAACTCGGGATCGTAGACGCCCGGGCCGGCGAAGCCGAGATCGCCGCCATTGCCGGCCGAGCCGGGGTCCTGGGACAGCTCCTTGGCCAGGGCGGCAAAGTCCTCGCCCTTGGCCAGGCGCTGCTTGACCTCTTCCAGCTTGGCCTGAACCTGCTCATCGGACTGCTGGTCGTTGACCTCGAGCAGTATATGCGCGGCATGCCGCTGCTCGGCCAGATTGGCGATTTCCTTGCGATACAGCTCCTGCAGCTCTTCGTCGCTGGCCTCGGCCTGATCGAAGAAGGCTTCCTTCTTCAGCTCCAGGTATTCGATCACGACCTGCTCGGGGCTCATGAAGCGCTCGCCATGCTGCTCGTAATAGGCCTTGATCTCCTCATCCGTCAGCTCGACCGCATCGCGCTTGGCCGGCAGGGTCAGGCTGGCGAAGTCGCGGGTCTGCTTGTCCAGGCGCACGAAGGCTTCCAGTTCGGCATCGGTGACGAAGTTGCTGCCCGCCAGAGCGGCCTGCAGCTGGCTGATCAGCACGTCCTGCTTGAGGCGATCGCGGAACTGCATGCGGGAGAAGCCCTGCTGCTGCAGGATCTGGTCGTAACGGGCAGCATCGAACTTGCCCTCGACCTGGAACACCGGCATCTGCAGGATCAACTGGTCCAGCGCGGCATCGGAGATCGCCATCCCGCTGTCCTTGGCGCCCTGCAGCAGCAGAGTACGCTCGATCAGCGCGTCCAGCGCAGCCGTACGCAGCAGCTTGTCATCCAGCAGCGAGGCATCGAAGTCCCGACCGAACTGCTGAATCAGCTGGCGACGCTGTACCTCTACCGCAGCACTGACACTGTCCAGGCTGATGTCTTCGCCATTGACCTCGGCCGCATTGCGGCTGTTGCTGGTGGACTGGACTATGGCATCGAAGCCGGTAAAGGCCATCAGCACGACGATCAGGCCGATGATGGTCTTGGCGATCCAGCCCTGGGAGTTATCCCTGATGTTCTGCAGCATGCTTCCCCCGAAACGGCTGCACTGAACAAGCAGCCATGCAGCGTGGGTGTTGAATCCGGATAAAAGAAAGGCGCATCCGAAGATGCGCCTTCTCATAACTGTTGGAGCGCTTTCGCTACTCCTACCGGGTCGGGTCTCCTCAACCCGGCGAGGACCAAGCCCGGAGAGACGCTTAGTTGACGGCGTCTTTCAGAGCCTTGCCAGCCTTGAAGCCAGGGATCTTGGCAGCGGCGATCTTGATCGGCTTGCCAGTCTGCGGGTTGCGGCCGGTACGGGCAGCACGCTCTTTGACAGCGAAGGTACCGAAGCCGACCAGCACCACGGAATCACCAGCCTTCAGAGCGCCAGTGACGGATTCGATCACTGCGTCCAGCGCGCGGCCGGCAACAGCTTTCGGGATATCAGCGGATGCGGCGATGGCATCAATCAGTTCCGACTTGTTCACTCTTAAGTCCCCTTATTTCTGTTGAGTTTGTTTCTTAGTTTTGGTGTAAGCAAAGCGGGTGCCGAAGGGCCTGCCGACACATAGGAGCCGCTTTATAACAAGGGCTCGAAAAAAGTGTCAAGGAAGCCTTCGACCTAATGCGTGCTGATTCGCTCCTTGGAATCAGTCTCGCGCGGATCATCCTTTGCAACCATCTCGGGAGCCGCATCGGGCAAGGGCTCCGGGGCGTATTGCAGCGCAATTTGCAGGACCTCGTCAATCCATTTAACCGGCTTAATGGTCAGGTCTTGCTTAATATTCTCGGGAATTTCCTTGAGGTCGCGAACATTTTCTTCCGGAATGATCACGGTCTTAATTCCACCGCGGTGGGCCGCCAGCAATTTTTCCTTCAGCCCGCCGATGGCCAGCACCTGACCGCGCAGGGTGATCTCGCCGGTCATCGCCACGTCGGCCCGCACCGGGATCTGCGTCAGGGCCGAAACCAGCGCGGTGCACAGACCGATACCAGCACTCGGGCCATCCTTCGGCGTGGCGCCCTCCGGCATGTGGATGTGCACGTCGCGCTTCTCGTGGAAATCCGGCGCGATACCCAGGCTCTTGGCCCGGCTGCGCACCACGGTCAGCGCCGCGGTCATCGACTCGGCCATCACGTCGCCGAGCGAGCCGGTCTTGATCAGCTGGCCCTTGCCCGGCACCACGGCGGTCTCGATGGTCAGCAGCTCGCCGCCGACCTGGGTCCAGGCCAGGCCGGTGACCTGGCCGATCTGGTCCTGCTGCTCGGCCAGGCCGAAGCGGTAGCGACGCACGCCCAGGTAATGCTCCAGCGACTCGGCGCTGACCAGTACCTTGATACGCTTGTCCCTGGCATGCTCCTTGACCACCTTGCGGCAGACCTTGGAAATCTGCCGCTCCAGGCTGCGCACACCGGCCTCGCGAGTGTAGTAGCGGATGATGTCGCGGATCGCCGCATCCTCGAACTCCAGCTCGCCCTTCTTCAGGCCGTTGGCCTGCACCTGCTTGGGCGTCAGGTACTTGATGGCGATGTTGACCTTCTCGTCCTCGGTGTAGCCGGGCAGACGAATGAACTCCATGCGGTCCAGCAGCGGACCGGGGATGTTCATGGAGTTGGCGGTGCAGATGAACATCACGTCCGAGAGGTCGTAATCGACTTCCAGATAATGGTCGTTGAAGTTGTGGTTCTGCTCCGGGTCCAGCACCTCGAGCAGCGCCGAGGCGGGATCGCCGCGCATGTCGCTGCCCATCTTGTCGATCTCGTCGAGGAGGAACAGCGGATTGCGCACGCCGACCTTGGTCAGCTTCTGGATCAGGCGACCGGGCATGGAGCCGATATAGGTGCGACGATGGCCGCGGATCTCGGCCTCGTCGCGCACGCCCCCCAGGGCCATGCGCACGAACTTGCGGTTGGTGGCACGGGCAATGGACTCGGCCAGCGAGGTCTTGCCGACGCCGGGCGGACCGACCAGGCAGAGCACCGGCCCCTTGAGCTTCTTCACCCGTTTCTGCACGGCGAGGTACTCGAGGATGCGCTCCTTGACCTCCTCCAGGCCGAAATGGTCGGCTTCCAGGATGTCCTCGGCCTTGGCCAGGTCCAGGCGCACCTTGCTCTCGGCCTTCCACGGCACGTTGGTCAGCCAGTCGATGTAGGAGCGCACCACGGTGGCCTCGGCGGACATCGGCGACATCTGCTTGAGCTTGTTCAGCTCGGCATTGGCCTTGGCATGGGCCTCCTTGGTCAGGCCGGCGTTCTCGATGCGCTTCTTCAGGTCATCGATCTCGTTGTGCCCTTCGTCGATGTCGCCCAGCTCCTTCTGGATGGCCTTCATCTGTTCGTTCAGATAGTACTCGCGCTGGCTGCGCTCCATCTGCTTCTTGACCCGGCCACGGATACGCTTCTCGACCTGCAACAGATCGATCTCGGCATCCAGCAGCGCCAGCACATGCTCGACCCGCTCGGCCAGGCTGGTGATCTCGAGGATTTCCTGCTTCTGCTCGATCTTCAGCACCATGTGCGCGGCCATGGTATCCACCAGGCGCGAAGGCTCGTCGATGCCGTTCAGCGAGGACAGCACCTCGGCCGGCACCTTCTTGCCCAGCTGCACGTACTGCTCGAACTGGCTGAGCAGGCTGCGGGTGAAGACTTCCGACTCACGCTCGGCCACTTCGCTCTCTTCGAGCAGCTGCACCTCGGCGCGGCAATGGCCGTCGACCTCGATGAACTTCTGGATGGCACCGCGCTGCTCGCCCTCGACCAGCACCTTGACGGTGCCGTCCGGCAACTTGAGCAGCTGCAGCACGGTGGCCACGGTACCCATGCGGTACAGCGCGTCTTCACCCGGGTCATCGTCTGCCGGGTTGCGCTGCGCCAGCAGGAGAATCTGCTTGTCGCCGGTCATCGCGGCCTCGAGTGCCTCGATGGACTTCTCGCGGCCCACGAAAAGCGGAATGACCATGTGCGGATAGACCACGACATCACGCAGCGGCAGGAGAGGCAATTCGATGGTTGTCTTCATGATTTCAGCTCTACGGCGGCCATTCGGCCGTAAACGGACGGGATACCCTTGATCCTAAGATGGGGCCACCCCCGGGAAAAAACAAGCAAGAAAGGCGCAAAAGCAAAGGGCCCCGCAGGGCCCCTTGTTTCAACGCTTTGCCGACGTCAGGCGTCCGGCGCGGCCTTGGCCGGCGGCTCGCTGTTCTCGTAGATCAGCAGCGGCTTGGAGGAGCCCTCGATCACGCTCTCGTCGATCACCACCTTGCTCACATCGCTCTGCGAGGGGATCTCGTACATGGTGTCGAGCAGCACGCCTTCGAGAATCGAACGCAGGCCACGGGCACCGGTCTTGCGCTCCAGGGCCTTGTGCGCCACTGCCTTGAGCGCATCGGCACGGAACTCCAGATCCACGCCTTCCATCTCGAACAGCTTGGCGTACTGCTTGGTCAGAGCGTTCTTCGGCTCGGTGAGGATCTGCATCAGCGCCGCCTCGTCCAGCTCGTCGAGGGTGGCGATGACCGGCAGACGCCCGACGAACTCGGGAATCAGGCCGAACTTGACCAGATCGTCCGGCTCGACTTCACGCAGGGCCTCGCCGACCTTCTTGCCCAGGTCCGGGCTGCGCACTTCGGCGTTGAAGCCGATGCCGCCCTTGGTGGAACGGGCCTGGATGACCTTTTCCAGACCGGCGAAGGCACCACCGCAGATGAACAAGATGTTGCGCGTATCGACCTGAAGGAACTCCTGCTGCGGATGCTTGCGGCCACCCTGCGGCGGCACCGAGGCGACGGTGCCCTCGATCAGCTTCAGCAGCGCCTGCTGCACGCCCTCGCCCGAAACGTCGCGGGTGATGGAGGGGTTGTCCGACTTGCGCGAGATCTTGTCGATCTCGTCGATGTAGACGATGCCCATCTGGGCCTTCTCGACATCGTAGTCGCACTTCTGCAGCAGCTTCTGGATGATGTTCTCGACGTCCTCACCCACGTAACCGGCTTCGGTCAGGGTGGTGGCGTCGGCGATGGTGAAAGGCACATTGAGCAGGCGGGCCAGGGTCTCGGCCAGCAGGGTCTTGCCCGAACCGGTCGGGCCGATCAGCAGGATATTGCTCTTGCCCAGCTCGACGTCATCCTTCTTGTCGCGCTGGTTCAGACGCTTGTAGTGGTTGTACACGGCAACGGAGAGCACCTTCTTGGCGCGCTCCTGACCGATCACATACTGATCCAGGATGCTGCTGATTTCCTTGGGCGCA
The DNA here is from genome assembly GCA_033838285.1 of Pseudomonadaceae bacterium. Lineage (GTDB taxonomy): Bacteria > Pseudomonadota > Gammaproteobacteria > Pseudomonadales > Pseudomonadaceae > Aquipseudomonas. The sequence goes on along the minus strand of JAJLLC010000037.1, from coordinate 15,333 downwards.
GGCAGCTTGTGGGCGCTGCTCTCGGCCTGGGCCTCCTGCACCTCCTCGCGGATGATGTCGTTGCACAGGTCGACGCACTCGTCGCAGATAAAGACCGAGGGACCGGCGATCAGCTTGCGCACTTCGTGCTGGCTCTTGCCGCAGAAGGAGCAATAAAGAAGCTTGCCGTTGTCCTCGCCATTGCGGGTGTCAGTCATTAGATCGATCCAATACGGTAGGCATGAAACACAAGATGAAGGCAATTGCGGGCATTTTCAACCCTGCGGGACGGCCGGGCGAGCCCGGCCGCTGCATTGGTGCGGGATCAGACGGGGCGCTTGTCCAGAACCTTGTCGATGAGGCCGTACTTGACCGCCTCCTCGCCGCTCATGAAGTTGTCGCGGTCGGTGTCCTTGGCGATCACCTCGATCGGCTGCTTGCAGTGCTCGGCGAGAATCTTGTTCAGGCGCTCACGAATGGTGAGTATCTCGCGGGCATGGATCTCGATGTCCGAGGCCTGCCCCTGGAAGCCGCCCAGCGGCTGGTGGATCATCATGCGCGAGTGCGGCAGGCAGTAGCGCTTGCCGGCGGCGCCGCCAGCCAGCAGCAGCGCACCCATGCTGCAGGCCTGACCGATGCAGATGGTGGACACGTCGGGCTTGATGAACTGCATGGTGTCGTAGATCGACATGCCGGCGGTCACCGAACCGCCCGGCGAGTTGATATACAGGTGGATGTCCTTGTCCGGGTTCTCGGCCTCGAGGAACAGCAGCTGGGCCACCACCAGGTTGGCCATGTAGTCCTCGACCGGGCCGACCAGGAAGATCACGCGCTCCTTCAGCAGGCGCGAGTAGATGTCGTAGGCACGCTCGCCACGGGCGGACTGCTCGATGACCATCGGCACGAGGCCACCGGCGGCTTGGATGTCAGGCATGGTGTTGATGAAAGAGTTGTGCGACATGTCTAGCGATCTCTCCCTAATAGTCATGTCTCTAAAGACGCATAAGCCAGCACGAAGGCTGGCTTATGGTGTGCTCTAACGAGGCGAGGGATCAGGCAGCTTGCGGGGCTTCCGCCGGCTTGACCGCTTCTTCGTAGGAGACCGCTTTATCGGTCACTTTGGCCTTCTGCAGAACAGTATCTACAACTTGTTCTTCCAGTACAACCGAACGCACTTCGTTCAGCTGCTGGTCGTTCTTGTAGTACCAGGCCACGACCTGCTGCGGCTCCTGGTAGGCGGACGCCATTTCCTCGATCAGCTCGCGCACGCGGGCTTCGTCGGCCTTCAGCTCGCCCTGCTTGACCACTTCGGCGACGATCAGACCCAGCACCACGCGACGCTTGGCCTGCTCTTCGAACAGCTCGGCCGGCAGCTGGTCCGGCTTGATGTTGCCACCGAACTGCTGGACGGCCTGCACGCGCAGACGGTTCACTTCGTTGCCGATCAGGGCCTTCGGCACTTCCACCGGGTTGGCGGCCAGCAGACCTTCCATCACCTGGTTCTTCACCTTGGACTTGATGGCCTGGCGCAGCTCGCGCTCCATGTTCTTGCGCACTTCGGCGCGGAAGCCTTCCAGACCGCCGTCCTTCACGCCGAACAGGGCGAAAAAGTCGTCATTCAGCTCCGGCAGCTGCGGCGCGGAGACGCTGTTGACGGTCACGGTGAACTCGGCGGTCTTACCGGCCAGGTCGAGGTTCTGGTAGTCGGCCGGGAAGGTCGGGTTGATCACGCGCTCTTCGCCGGCCTTGACGCCAACCAGGGCCTCTTCGAAGCCCGGGATCATGCGGCCGGAGCCCAGAACCAGCGGAGTGCCCTTGGCGCTGCCGCCGGCGAAGGCCTCGCCGTCGATCTTGCCGACGAAGTCGATGTTCAGCTGATCGCCGTTCTCGGCGGCACGCTCGACGGCCTCGAAACGGGTGTTCTGCTTGCGCAGGATTTCCAGCATGTTGTCGACGTCGGCGTCAGTCACTTCGGCCTGCAGGCGCTCGACGGCGATACCGTCGAAACCGGCCAGCTTGATCTCCGGGAAGACTTCGAAGGTGGCGACGTACTCGAGATCCTTGCCCTTCTCGAACACTTTCGGCTCGACTGCCGGAGCACCGGCCGGGTTCAGCTTCTGCTCGACGATGGCCTCGTAGAAGGTGGCCTGGATCAGGTCGCCCAGGGCTTCCTGGCGCGCGGAGTCCTCGTAGCGCTGACGGATCACGTTCATCGGCACCTTGCCGGGACGGAAGCCAGGCACCTTGGCGCGGCGGGCAGTCTGCTGCAGGCGCTTGGTCACTTCGGTCTCGATGCGCTCGGCCGGCACGCCGATGGTCATGCGGCGCTCGAGAGCGGAGGTGCTTTCAACAGAAACTTGCATGGATATTCCTCGTTGCACAGACATAAGCCGGCGTTCCGGCCCCAGAATCGAAAGGCAAGCATTCTAGTGGCTCGAATTACAGAAGTCACCTGCACAAAACGAGCAAGAAACGGCGGGATATATAAGGAGGGATTACAAGGGAGATGGTGCGGACGGAGAGACTCGAACTCTCACACCTTGCGGCGCCAGAACCTAAATCTGGTGTGTCTACCAATTTCACCACGTCCGCGTGGCAACGCTTGAAACGAAAACGCCAGGCTTTGGGCCTGGCGTTTTCTCGAATATGGGGTGGACGATGGGAATCGAACCCACGACACCAGGAGCCACAATCCTGTGCTCTACCAACTGAGCTACGCCCACCATATTGCAGTGCTTGTGCCCGACTCGCCAAATGGCGCGCCCGGCAGGACTCGAACCTGCGACCATCCGCTTAGAAGGCGGATGCTCTATCCAGCTGAGCTACGGGCGCTTAGTCATCTGCGGAACAGACTCTAAAGCTACAGCTCCAGCCGCTTCCGGCTGTTGCCATCTTACCCAGCGGCTGGCTGTGCTCGACAAGCGGGGCGAATCTTATAGAGGCCGCCTCGTAGCGTCAACACGAGAATGAAAAAAATCCTGCAGGGAAAAGGAGTTACGGGAACAGGGAGCGCATGCGCCTTTGCCCGACCGGGCTGCCGTGCGAGAATGCGCGATCTTTTTTCACTCTTCGCCATGGTTAAGCAAGCGTCATGACCGCACAACTGATCGACGGCAAAGCCATTGCCGCCAACCTCCGCCTGGATATCGCCAAACGCGTCGCCGAGCGCCGCCAGCAGGGCTTGCGCGCCCCCGGCCTGGCCGTGATCCTGGTCGGCAGCGACCCGGCCTCCCAGGTCTATGTCTCGCACAAGCGCAAGGACTGCGAGGAAGTCGGCTTCGTTTCCGTGGCCCATGACCTGCCCGCCAGCACCACCCAGGGCGAACTACTGAGCCTGATCGACCGCCTCAACGGTGACAGCGCCATCGACGGCATCCTGGTGCAGCTGCCGCTGCCCGCCCACCTGGACGCCTCGCAACTGCTCGAGCGCATCCACCCGGACAAGGACGTCGACGGCTTCCACCCGTTCAACGTCGGCCGCCTGTCCCAGCGCATGCCGCTGCTGCGCCCGTGCACGCCGAAGGGCATCATGACCCTGCTGGAAAGCACCGGCGTCGACCTGCACGGCCAGCACGCCGTGGTGGTGGGCGCGTCCAACATCGTCGGCCGACCGATGGCGCTGGAGCTGCTGCTGGCCGGCTGCACCGTCACCGTGACCCACCGCTTCACCAAGGACCTGCCGGGCCATCTGGCCCAGGCCGACATCGTGGTGGTGGCCGCCGGCAAGCCGGGCCTGGTCAAGGGCGAATGGATCAAGGAAGGCGCCATCGTCATCGACGTCGGCATCAACCGCCAGGCCGACGGCAAGCTGGTCGGCGACGTGGAATACGATGTCGCGCTCCAGCGCGCCGGCTGGATCACCCCGGTACCGGGTGGCGTCGGCCCGATGACCCGCGCCTGCCTGCTGGAGAACACCCTCTACGCCGCAGAACACCTGCACGCCTGACGCGCAGGCATGAAAAAGCCCGGCGCTGCCGGGCTTTTTCGTTTCAGGCGGAGGCCTAGGCCTGAGGCGCCTGGGTACGGCTCTTGTAGGAACCGTCGCGGGTATCGATCTCGATCCAGTCGTCGATCTCGACGAACTCGGCGACCTTGATCTCGGTGCCGTTGCGCAGCTTGGCCGGCTTCATCACCTTGCCGGAGGTGTCGCCGCGAGCGGCGTTCTCGGTGTAGACCACCTGACGCACGATGGTGGTCGGCAGGTCGACGGAGATCACCTTGCCTTCGAAGAACACGGCTTCGCAGACGTCGGTCATGCCTTCCTCGATGAACGGCAGGACGCTTTCCAGATCCTCGGCGCGCAGCTCGTAGGAGTTGTACTCCGGATCCATGAATACGTAGTCTTCGCCGCTGATGTAGGACAGGGTCACTTCCTTGCGCTCAAGGATGACCGGTTCCATCTTGTCGTCGGCCTTGTACACGGTCTCGGTCTTGGAGCCGTTGATCAGGTTCTTCAGCTTCATCTTGACGATGGCGCTGTTGCGGCCGGACTTGGTGAATTCGGCTTTCTGAATCAGCCACGGATGGCCGTCGATCAGGGCCACACTGTTGGCCTTCATTTCTTGTGCGGTTTTCATACGAATATCCGGATTTGGATGGAGGTACAGATTTCTAAGCCGCGCATGATAGCCAATTTCGATGAAACTGCACCAGCGCTGCGGCGAGATCGGGACGAGAGGCCTGCTGCCGGCACCAGTTTTCCGCGTGCGCGGCAAGGATCTCGGCATGCCCGCACAGCGCCTTCCAGGCCGCAGCCATGTCGCCTCGGCCGTTCCAGGCATGCCAGCAGCCGACCAGGGCGGCTCGCGCCTCGTCTGGCAGCCCTGCCGCGTAAAGTGCCAGGAAGGCGTCGAGCTTGTCCCAGTGCGCCTCCTCCTGCTGCCGGTAGATATGCCAGAGCAGCGGCCGCCCGGCCCACTGTGCGCGCACGAAGGAATCCTCGCCGCGCACCGCATTGAAGTCGCAGCACCACAGCAGATGGTCGTAGTCGTCCTGGCTGACGAACGGCAGCAGATGCACCTGCAGGTTGCCGCGGCGCCAGCAGTTGCCCTCCTCGGCCAGGCTCACGCCCAGCCAGGGCAGCAGATCGACCTCGATTCGCCCGCGCGGCACCAGCAGCTGGGTAAGCCCTGGCGACTGCGCCAGGGCATCCAGCCAGGCCGGCAGTGCCGGGTTCTCGTAGGCGAACAGCGAGATCAGCCGGGCTCCGGCCAGGGGCTCGACACCCAGGCGGGCAAGCAGGCCGCGGCGCGCCGCATCGTCTCGCTGGAACCGCGAACGCCGCTCCAGCAGGCCCGCCTCGCGCAGCAACCCGCCGCTGCCCTCGACGAAACCCGGGAAGAAGAAGAACTTCTGCAGGCCATTCGGCTGCGGCGACGGCAGGCCGTGACAACCGGCGACCCAGTCCTCGGCGCTGAGATATTCCAGGTTCAGCCACAGCGGACGCACGGCGCGCGCCGCCATCGCCGCCACGAAAGACGCCGGCAGGGTACAGGCGAAGGCCTCGATCACCACATCGCCGACCCCCACCTCGGGCAGGCGGGCCGGCCAGTGGCGAATCTCCACGCCCTGCAGCAACTGCGTGGCGGCCGCCGGATCGCTGCCGGGACAGATCCGCCGGAAAGCCTCCAGCTCATCCACCCACAGGCGTATCTGCAGGCCGTGCTCGGCCGCCAGCTGGCGCGCCAGGCGCCAGGTCACGCCAATGTCACCGTAGTTGTCCACCACGCTGCAGAAGATGTCCCAACGCGCGCTCATCGATACCTCCGCTTGCTGCGCCGGCACCTTAGGGGCTGTTGTGGCTTAGGCGCAAGCCAAGCCGCACTTCTCCAGCCTAAGCCAGGACGGCGATCAAACGGCCACCTCTGGTCCTGACCGACGACGACCCGCTGATCGACCGCTTTCTCGCCGAGGAGAGCCGGCGCGCCCATGCATGCCGCCTGAGCGCAGCAAGGACAGCCCGCTGGGCAGCGCCGCTCAGTCGACCCCGTGGTCGGCTATGGCTTCGAGGTCGGCGCGCAGCAATGCACGCTCGTCGAGCTTCTGCCGTGCGGCGGCCGGCAGGTCGGTGTAGCGGATCACCCCGCGCCCAACCAGGATGTGGATGAGGTCTTCGAGCACCCGCACCAGCTCGGTGTCCGAGCGCTTGAGCACGCTCAGCTTGGCCTCCACGTCCAGCTTCGCGCGCAGCCAGCCCTGCAGCTCCTCGCTCTCGAAGGCGAGGGCGCCGCTCATGCCGACGAAGGGCTCGCCCTCCACGCGCAGCAGCTTGCCGTTGCGATCACGTTGTACGTACACCATAACAAGAGCACTCGATCGGAACCGGGTCGCCCTCAGGACAGCAGGCTGACCACCGAGAAACGGCTGATATTGGCCTGGGCCACCACGGTCTGGGTCACCGCCGCGTAGCTGGAAGGGCTGCGCTGCATCAGGTTGAACACCTGACCTGCGTAGTCGCGGGCCCACTCGCTCTCGTCCTGGCTGGCCTGGCGGGCGAGAAACTCGCGGATTTCCTGCTGGCGGTGATGGATCTGGTCGCGCAGCGCCGCGACCCGCTCCAGCGCGACCACCACGCTGTCCAGCACCCGACGCATCTCGCGGTAGCTGCCAGCGCTGACTTCCGCGGGAAAGCTCAGCAACTCCTCTTCCTGGGTGCGCACCCGGCTCTGCGCCTTGCCGGCCAGCTTGCCCTCGCCCTGCACCGTCAGCTGCTCGCGCAGGCCCTGCCAGTCGCTCTCGCGGGCGGTGAAGCGCAGCCCGCCGCCCTGCTCCAGTTCGGCGCGGATGCCGATGCGACCCAGGCCGGCATTGAAACGACGCAGCACCTGTTCGGCGTTCAGCCCCTCGTCCAGCACCACCGCCAGCGGCTCGTTGAGCTGGCGACCGGCACCGAACAGCAGGGTCTCCCTGCCGGCACGCTGCACCTGCTCCAGCGACTCCAGGCCCTCGATGGTGAAGCGACTGCGCACCGGCTCGGTCAGACGCAGGCGCAGGCTGGCATCGAGGGTACCGGCCGAACGCTGGTTGCGCTCCTCCAGCAGCCGCTCGATCTCACGCATGGACTGCTGGAGCTGCTCGCGTTCGGCCGGCCGGTTGCCGCTCAGCTCGCGGCCGAGGCTGAGCTTGAGCTGGCGCAGGCGGCTGGCCAGCTCGTCCAGGTAGCTTTTGGCCGACTGCATGGAAGACAGCTGCTGGTTGAGCTGCAGGTTGAACCCGGCGCCCTTGCCCTGCTGGCGAGCCGGCTTCTCGGCCTCGCCGCGTTGCGGTTCGCTGCGCCGGTTCTTGGTCGGCGCGCTCTCGCGCAGCACGGGCGGACGCTGGCTCTGGGTATCGATCCCGCTCAGCACGGGCAGCTGCTTGTCGACCTTCATCGGCTCTCTCCCAGCCTTACAACAGCTTGAACAGCGACAGCTCGTTCAGCTTGAGGTAGGTCTTCTGGCTGGCCTGCAGGGCCATCTAGTAGTTGTTCAGGTCGATGCTGGCGCCGGCATAGTCGAGCTGCGACAGCTCGCCGTCGAGCTTCTGGTTGACCAGCGAAACCTCCGAGTTGCTGTCGCCCAGCAGGCTCAGGGTGTTCTGCCGACCGCCCAGTTCGGTGACGCGGCCCAGCAGCTCGCCATGGGTCAGGTAGAGCTGGTCCAGGGTATCGACGATCTGCTGGCGCACCGTCGGGTCGGTGATGTCCAGGGCCGGGTCCTGCAGGGTGGTGATCGTGGCATGCAGCTGGTTGAGCAGGTCCATGCCCGGGCCGAACACCTCCAGTGCCGTGGTGTTCTCGTCGACCAGCACGCCGTTGGCCACCGCGGCGGCCATCATCGTCACCCGGGTCAACGAGTCGGCGGAGATCACCGGCCTGGTGCAGAAGCAGATGCTGGCCTCGCCCGCGCTGCTCTACACGGTGGCCGGCATCGTGCTGATCCTCGGCCTGATCCCGGGTATGCCGCACCTGGCCTTCATCGGCTTCGCCGCCCTGATCGCCTTCATCGCCTGGAAGGTGTCCAGGGCCGAGCCGCCGGCCGATGCCGCGCTGCAGCAGGTCGAGGCGCTGAGCCAGGCGATGGACCAGGAGCGCGCGCAGAACCTGGCCTGGGAAGATATCCCGATGGTCGAGCGCATCTCCATCTCGCTCGGCTACAAGCTGGTCGGCCTGGTCAACGAGGCCTCCGGCTCGCCGCTGCCGCAGCGCGTGCGCGGGGTGCGCCAGACCCTCTCGGAAAGCCTCGGCTTCCTCCTGCCCGAGGTGCAGATCCGCGACAGCCTGCGGCACAAGGCCTCGCAGTACAGCATCCACATCAACGGCGAGAAGATCGACGGCGCCGAACTGCACGCCGACCGCCTGATGGCCATCCCCTCGCCCGAGCTGTACGGCGAGATCGACGGCATCCTCGGCGTCGACCCGGCCTACCGCATGCAGGTGGTGTGGATTCTGCCGAGCGACAAGCCGCGCGCGCTCAACCTCGGCTACCAGGTGATCGACTGCGCCAGCGTGATCGCCACCCACCTGAACAAGACGATCCGCGAGCACCTGCCGGAGATCTTCAAGCACGACGACGTCGAACACCTGATGCAGCGCCTGGCCCTGCAGGCGCCCAAGCTGGCCGAACACCTCAAGGGGGCGCTGAGCCACACCCAGCAGCACAGGGTGTTCCGCCAGCTGCTGCAGGAGGAGGTGCCGCTGAAGGACATAGTGACCATCGCCACCACCCTGCTGGAAGGCAGCGAGACCACCAAGGACCCGGTGCTGCTGGCCTCCGACGTGCGCTACGCGCTGCGCCGCAGCATTGTCGCGGGGATCGCCGGCGAGCGCCGCGAGCTGTCGGTGTTCATCCTCGACAATGCCCTGGAGAACACCCTGCTCAGCGCCCTGGCCATCGCCCAGCAGGCCGGCCCGGTGAGCCTGGACAACATCCCGGTCGAACCGAGCCTGCTCAACCAGCTGCAGAACACCATGCCGGTGGTCAAGGAGAAGCTGCGCAAGGAAGGCCACCCGCCGATCCTCACCGTGATGCCGCAACTGCGCCCGCTGCTGGCACGCTACGCCCGGGTGTTCAGCCCGGGGCTGCACGTGCTGTCGCAGAACGAGATCCCGGACCGGGTGGCGGTCAACATCCTCGGCAGCCTGGGCTGAGGCCGCTCGTGCGCGCCAGGCGGCCCTAGACCGGCTCGCCCCGCGCCGCCGCGCGCGTCCCGCTCAGGTTCGCGACAAAGCGGGTGAACTCGGCGGATGGCGCCAGCAGCTTCACCCCCTGCTCGTAACGGCGCGCGGAAAAGTTGCGCCGCGACCAACGGCAGGCGACCTCCAGCTCCAGCAGCCGCACGCGCCCCGGCACAAGCTGCAGTTCCAGGCACAGGTTAAGGCAGACTCCGGCCTCGATGGGCTCGGTGGTGAGCAGGCGCAGGCCGGTGGCGGACACGTCGGCCACCACACCCAGGCTCTCCCCGGTTGCGGGGTCCAGCACACGCAGGCGATTGGCGGGACGCAGGCTCAGGCGACGTTGGTTTCGCATCGGGGCTCCCATGAAACGCTCGGCCGCATCGACGGCCGCAATGATGACAGCCTAAGTTAACCGCAATCGCCTCGGCGGCAGAATCAAATACCGTCAAATCGCCGGCCGGGCCGCCATGGGCCCGACTCGGACCAGCCCGTCTCAGCGTTGCGCCGAGCCTTCCAGTTCCTCCAGCAGCCTATTGATGTGCAGGGCATTGCTCACCACCTGCTCCATGTGTGCCTGCAACGCTTGGGTCACGGTCGCCAGACCGTTCTGCTGGAACCAGCGGGAGATCAGCTGCACCGACTCGGCCAGGGCAACCTGGTTGCGATGGGTCAGCAGTACGGCCGTCAGCAGTGCGTCCTGATCCGTCATGGGGCGGGCTCCGGTGCTAAAGAGTGGTTCGGCAAAATCGCTCATAGCGCCGTGCAGGGCCATACCTCCATCTGGGTATCACTCATGCACCGAGAAAATTGACGAGAATCATTATTGATTAGTTTCGAACTTCCTAAGCTGCCGCCAACATTCCCCGCTAAGGAACAACGCAGCATGAAGCCCCTGTCCCTGCTCCCCCTCGCCGCCCTGTGCGCCATCCCCCTCGCCTCGGCCCGCGAATACCCCATCGGCGAACCCCAGCAATGCGCCGGCATGGAGGTCGGCGCGGTGTACCTGCAGCCGATCGAGATGGACCCGCCCGGCATGATGCGCCCGGCCACCGAGTCCGACGTGCACATGGAGGCGGACATCAGCGCCCTGGAGAACAACCGCCACGGCTTCCAGGAAGGCAGCTTCGTGCCCTACCTGTCGATCTCCTACCGCCTGCAGCGGGTGGGCAGCGACAAGGCGATCCAGGGCGATTTCCACGCCATGGTCGCCAGCGACGGCCCGCACTACGGCGACAACGTCAAGCTGGACGGTCCCGGTCAGTACCGACTGACCTACCGCGTGGCACCACCCGGCGGCCATCACCAGCACGCCTTCGGCCGCCACACCGACAAGGAGACCGGCGTGGCAGCCTGGTTCGAGCCCTGCGAACTGACTTACAGCTTCACCTACGCCGGCATCGGCAAGAAAGGCGGCTACTGACGCGCCGGCACGTCCTCGCAGGAGACCGACCATGAGAACCCTCCCCGCCCTCCTCCTCGCGCTGGCCCTGCCGGCGGCGGGAGCGCCGCTGCCCAGCTACCAGCTGGAGATTCGCGACGGCCACTTCACCCCGCCCAGCCTGCTGGTGCCCGCCGGCCAGCGCTTCAAGGTCATCGTGCACAACCGTGGCCAGGGACCGGTGGAGTTCGAGAGCCTGCCCCTGCGGGTGGAAAAAGTGCTCGGCCCCGGCGTCAGCTCCTTCGTGGTGATCCACCCGCTCAGGCCGGGGCGCTATGACTTCTTCGACGAATTCCACCTCGATCTGCCCGGCGGCTTCATCGAGGCGCGGTAAGGAACAGGTATGGAACAGGCTCTTCTGATCGTCTGGCGCGAGAGCGTCGAGGCCCTGCTGGTCATCGGCCTGCTGTATGCCTGGCTGAGTCGCCAGCCGCAGCGACTCAGGCACCTGCGCCTGCTCTGGGCCGGCGTGGCCGGGGGCGCGGCGCTGGCCGGCCTGCTGGCGACCCTGATGCTGCTGGCCGGCAGTTGGATGAGCGGCCCGGCCGGCGAGTGGTTCCAGGCGGCCATGAGCGCGCTGGCCAGCCTGCTGGTGCTGCAGATGGTGGTGTGGATGGCGCGCAACGGCCGCCAGCTGCGCCACGACCTGGAAAGCCGTGCCGAGCAGGCCGTGAGCCAGGGCCGGCATGCCGGCCTGGCGCTGCTGGCGGCACTGGCCGTGGCCCGCGAAGGCAGCGAGATCGCCCTCTTCCTCTATGGTGCGAGCGGCTCCGCCAGTGCCTCGCAGATGCTTGGCGGCGCCCTGCTCGGTGGGCTGCTCGGCGCGGCCAGCTTCGCCCTGCTGCAGGCCGGCAGCCGCCTGCTCGACTGGCGGCGCTTCTTCGCCATCAGCGAGACCCTGTTGCTCCTACTCGGCGGCGCCATGCTGATGAACGCCCTGGACCGCGCCAGCGGCCAGCTGATGGGCATGGACCTGCCCGAGCAGCTGTATGCCTGGCTGGGCGACCCGCTGTGGGACAGCTCGCCCTGGCTCGACGATAGCTCGCGCCTGGGCGGGCTGATCGCCGGCCTGACCGGCTACCGGGCCATGCCGTCGGCCGCCGCCGCGCTGCTGCTGGCCGGCTTCTGGCTGCTGGCCTGGTACTGGCGGCGCGCGCCGCGGCAGCGCGTGGCATGAAAGCCGCGCTGGATCGTCGGCTGGGCGCCTTTGGTGCGGCGCTGCGGCGCCATGCCGGCCTGATCCGCCGCCTGCAATGGGCCGTGGTGCTGCTGTACGCGGTGCTGCTGGTGATTCCGGCCTGGCTGCCGCTGCCGGATAGCCAGGCGCGCCTGCTGGACGACCTGACCCTGCTGGCGCAGTTCGTCTTCTGGGGGCTCTGGTGGCCCTTCGTACTGCTTTCGGTGGTGCTGTTCGGCCGCCTGTGGTGCGGCCTGCTGTGCCCCGAAGGCGCACTCAGCGAGTGGGCCAGCCGCCATGGCCGCGGCGGCGGTGTGCCGCGCTGGATGCGCTGGGGCGGCTGGCCGACCCTGGGTTTTCTGCTCACCACGCTCTACGGCCAGCTGATTAGCGTGTACGACTACGCCCAGGCCGCGCTGCTGATCCTCGGCGGCTCCACCCTGGCGGCCATGCTGGTCGGCTGGCTGTACGGCCGCGGCAAGCGCGTGTGGTGCAGCTACCTGTGCCCGGTCAGTGGCGTGTTCGCCCTGCTGGCCAAGCTCGCGCCCATGCACTTCCGGGTGGATGAACAACGCTGGCAGGACAATCCGCCGCCGCACCTGCCGCCGCCCAACTGCGCGCCGTTGCTGGACATCCGCCGCATGCGCGGCGCCTCGGCCTGCCACGCCTGCGGGCGCTGCAGCGGCCAGCGCGACGCGGTGCGCCTGATCGCGCGCTCCGGCAGCGAGGAGATCGTGCGTTTCGGCAATACTCCGGACAACCGCTGGGAAGTCATCCTGCTGCTGTACGGGGTGATCGGCCTGGCCATGGGCGCCTTCCAGTGGACGCTCAGTCCCTGGTTCATCGCCCTCAAGCAGACGCTGGCCGAATGGCTGGTAGAACACGGGCAGCTGTGGCTGCTGCAGGCCGATGCGCCCTGGTGGCTGCTGACCCATTACCCACAGCTCAACGACGCCTTCACCTGGCTCGACGGCCTGGGTATCTGCCTGTACCTGGGGGGCAGCGCCCTGCTGCTGGGCGGCGGCCTGCACCTGCTGCTGCACGCCGGCGCACGCCTGGCCGGACGCTCGCTGCAGTTCACCCGCCATCTGGCGCTGTGCCTGGTACCGACCGGTGCGGCCGGGCTGTTTCTCGGCCTATCGGCGACCACGGTGAAACTGCTGCGCTACGAAGGGCTGGAACTGCTCTGGGTCGGCCAGGCGCGGGTGGCCCTGCTGGCTCTGGCCATGGCCTGGAGCCTGTGGCTGGGCTGGCGCGTGAGCGCCACCCTGCCCGGCTGGCGCCGTGCCGTACCGGTCGGCGCGCTGCTGCTGGGCAACGCGCTGATCGGCTATGGCTGGTGGCTGCAGTTCTGGGGCTGGTGAGTCAGGCCGCGCGCAGCTCGAAACGCTCGAACAGCTGGGCGAAGTAAGGCCAGAGTTCGGCGGCCTGGGCCGGCGTGGCGGCGGCCCCCAGCTCGCCATCGAGCATCTGCTGCGGGCGCGCCAGCTGCACGGCGAAGCGCCGCACGCCAAGGGCCGCCAGGCGTTCGCCCAGGCGCTGCAGGCGCCGGCAGTCGAACAGCTGCCAGTGCACCGTGGTGCGGCATTCGTAGTCCACGCCACTGTCCAGCAGCAGCTCCAGGCTGTTCCAGTTGGCCTGGCCGCTGCCGCTGACGCCGGTGATCAGCGCCGCGTCCTCCTCCAGCGCCTTGACGTCGAAACCGACCCAGTCGCAGTGCGCCAGCGCGCGGCCGAAGGAGGCCGGCTTGATCCCGGCGCTGTGCAGGCCGACCTTGAAGCCCAGCTCGCGGACCCGGCGCATGGCGGACGGCAGTGCCGGCTGCAGGGTCGCCTCGCCGCCGGAAAACACCACCGCCTGCAACAGCCCCTGGCGCTGGCGCAGGAAGCCCAGCACCTTGTTCCAGCTCCATTCGGTAGGGCCGCCGCAGCGGATCAGCTCGGGGTTGTGACAGTAGCGGCAGCGCCAGGCGCAGCCCTGGCAGAACAGTACGCAGGCCAGATGATCGGGGTAGTCGAGGGTGGTCATGGCTTGCAGCCCGCCGATGCGCAGCGGGCGAAAGGCATGACGCGAAGGCACTGAAGGCATGCTCGTGGCTCCAATGGCGGACATGGCGAAGCCCGGGACATCACCGATGGCCCGGGCTTCGGACTGACTCAGCGCGGCTCGGCGAAGTGCTGGCGCTCGCGATGCTCGGACTGCTTGCCGAGATTGAAGGCCGCCACCGGACGGTGGTAACCCATCACGCGGGTCCAGACCTCGCAGCGCTGGCGCTGGGCTTCGGGAAGTTGCACGGGTGCATTCATGGTGTCGCTCCTTGCTGTGGATGGAATCGTGGTTCAGCCGCCGCAGGCGCCGCAGCACTGCTGTTTCTGCAGCAGCGCCTCGTCGCACTTCGGACAGAACTCGTGCTCACCGGCCAGGTAGCCGTGTACCGGGCAGATGGAGAAGGTCGGGGTGATGGTCAGATACGGCAGGCGGAAGCGCGACAGCGCGGTGCGCACCAGCTGCTTGCAGGCCTGTGCCGAGGAAACCCGCTCGGCCATGTACAGGTGCAGCACGGTGCCGCCGGTGTACTTGCACTGCAGCTCGTCCTGCAGCGCCAGCGCCTCGAAGGGGTCGTCGGTGAAGCCCACCGGCAGCTGCGAGGAGTTGGTGTAGTACGGCGCCTCGGGCGTGCCGGCCTGAAGGATGTCGGGGAAGCGCTTGCGGTCTTCCTTGGCGAAGCGGTAGGTGGTGCCCTCGGCCGGGGTGGCCTCCAGGTTGTACAGGTGGCCGCTCTGCTCCTGGAACTGCACCAGACGCGCGCGCACGTGATCCAGCACCTGCAGCGCCAGCTGGCGGCCGTCCTCGGTGTGCATGCCCTCGCGGTCGCCGCTGAAGTTGCGCAGCATCTCGTGCAGGCCGTTGACCCCGATGGTGGAGAAGTGATTGCGCAGGGTGCCCAGGTAACGTCGGGTGTAGGGATAGAGGCCGGCATCCATGTGGTGCTGGATCACCTTGCGCTTCACCTCCAGGCTCTCGAAGGCCATGTCCAGCAGCGCGTCGAGGCGCTGCATCAGGCCGTCCAGATCGTCCCGGTACAGGTAGCCGAGGCGCGCGCAGTTGAGGGTCACCACGCCGAGCGAGCCGGTCTGCTCGGCCGAGCCGAACAGGCCGTTGCCGCGCTTGAGCAGCTCGCGCACGTCCAGCTGCAGGCGGCAGCACATGGAGCGCACCTGGTTGGGCTGCATGTCCGAGTTGAGGAAGTTCTGGAAGTACGGCAGGCCGTAGCGCGCGGTCATGTCGAACAGGCGCGTGGCGTTGTCGCTGTCCCAGGGGAAGTCGTGGGTGATGTTGTAGGTCGGGATCGGGAAGGTGAACACCCTGCCCTTGGCATCGCCGGCCATCATCACCTCGATGTAGGCGCGGTTGATCAGCTCCATCTCCGCCTGCAGCTCGCCGTAGCAGAACGGCATCTCCTGGCCGCCGATCACCGGCACCTGCTCGCGCAGGTCTTCCGGGCAGACCCAGTCGAAGGTCAGGTTGGTGAAGGGCGTCTGGGTGCCCCAGCGCGACGGCACGTTGAGGTTGTAGATGAACTCC